>NZ_PCQI01000002.1:0-717084 GCF_002980075.1 Pseudomonas sp. MYb13
GCCCCCTTACCGCCCCGCAACATGGCCGCCACCTGCATAAACCCAATAACAACAGGTCTAACACCATGAGCATTTTTCACCCGCGCCGGCTGCTGCTGGCAACCGCTGTCGCCAGTCTTGCCTTGCCCGCCGTCGCCGAAGAACACGGCTTTCTGGAAGACGCCAGCGCCAACCTCAACCTGCGCAATTTCTTCTTCAACCGCAATTACACCAACCCTACCAAGACCCAGGGTGGTGCGCAGGAGTGGACGCAGAGTTTCATCCTCGATGCCAAGTCCGGCTTCACCCAGGGAACCGTGGGGTTCGGCATGGATGTGCTGGGGATGTACGCGTTGAAGCTGGATGGCGGGCGCGGCACCGGCGGCACCCAACTGTTGCCGTTGGACCGTGATGGCCGCCCTGCGGATGAGTTCGGACGTTTGGGAGTGGCGTTCAAGGCGCGCATGTCCAAGACCGAAGTGAAGGTCGGCGAATGGATGCCCGTGCTGCCGATCCTGCGCTCGGACGATGGCCGCTCCCTGCCACAAACCCTGCGCGGCGGGCAGGTCACCTCGAAGGAAATCGACGGGCTGACCCTCTATGCCGGACAATTTCGCGCCAACAGCCCGCGTGACGACAGCAGCATGACTGACATGTCGATGTTCGGTAAAACCGCGTTCACCTCCGACCGCTTTAACTTTCAGGGCGGCGAGTACGCGTTCAACGACAAACGCACCCAGATCGGCCTGTGGAACGCCCAGCTCAAGGACATCTACAGCCAGCAGTTCGTCAACCTGATCCACAGCCAGCCCATCGGCGATTGGACCCTGGGCGCCAACCTCGGCTTCTTCTACGGCAAGGACGACGGCAGCGCCCGCGCCGGTGACCTGGACAACAAGACCTGGTCCGGCCTCTTCTCCGCCCGCTATGGCGGCAACACTTTCTACGTGGGGCTGCAAAAGCTCACCGGCAACAGCGCCTGGATGCGCGTCAACGGTACCAGCGGCGGTACCCTGGCCAACGACAGCTACAACAGCAGCTACGACAACGCCGAGGAAAAGTCCTGGCAAGTGCGCCACGACTATAACTTCGCCGCCCTCGGCGTGCCCGGCCTGACCCTGATGAACCGCTATATCAGCGGCAGCAACGTGCATACCGGCACCATTACCGACGGCAAGGAATGGGGCCGCGAAAGCGAACTGGGCTATACCGTGCAGAGCGGCAGCCTGAAAAACCTCACGGTAAGGCTGCGTAATTCCAGCATGCGCCGCGACTACAGCAACAACGAGTTCGACGAGAACCGGTTGATCGTCAGTTACCCGATAAGCCTGCTGTAAACCAACGGCAGACTTGCTGTATGGTGCGCGCCTGCCGCTGCTGATCCACCCAGCAGCGGCCTCCTATTCGAGCTCGCGCACACCATGAAATCCTTCGCCATCGCATCCGCCGTGCTTGCCCTGGCCTTGAGCCTCGGCGGCTGCATCGGTGCCCCCATCGCCCTGACCCCGCAGACCGAACAACGCCTGCAAACCCAGGCACCCATTCGCTTCCTGCTGACCTTCGACGATGGCCCCAGTGCGTCGGGCTACAACAACCCAAGCCGTTCAGTGATGGCTGACCTGGCGAGCAACCCCGTGCTGCCGGGGATCAAGGCGGTGTTCTTCCTGCAAACCGAAGCCGCGCGTTCCGGCGGCAGTTCACGGGGTCGCAAGACCATGCAGCGCGAGTACGCGGCCGGTCATATCCTGGCCTTCCACACCGCCACCGGCTTTCATACCAACCACCGCTGGCTCAATGACGCCGAACTGGAACGTACCCTCACCTTGGGCGCCGCCGACCTGGCCGCGATCACCGGTAGCCCGCCCGTGCTGGTTCGCCCGCCGTTCTGGAACTACGATCGCCGTACCTTCGCCGCTTACCAGCGCCACGGCATGCACGTGTTGCTGACGGATCTGAGTGCCAATGACGGCAAGATCTGGGGCTTCAACGGCAGCCCACGCCGGCGCGCCAATCTGTATCGACAGCTGTCGGTGGTGCGCGAGCACATCGCTTTGGGGGAGTTGCCGACGGTGGACGGCGTCATACCCGTGGTGGTGACTTTCCACGACATCAACCGCTACACCGCGCGGCATATGCAAGAGTATTTGCAGATCCTGTTGGACAGCGCCCGGATCAACGGCGTGAAGACTGCCGCCGAACCGTTCTACACCGACACGGCCCAGCTTCAGCGCGCGGCGCTGGCACGTACGGTCAAGGATGTGAGTGAGCCGGTGCACCTGCCGGGCGTGTGGAACTGGGTGTGGGACGCCGACTCCCACTGACGCCTGTGCACCTGTGAAGATCTATTGTGGGAGCGGGCTTGCCCGCCCCACATTTTTAGCTGCACTTCAATTCAGTCGTGCTGGCGCGACTCGACGCCCAGTTCATCCCACACCGATTCGGCCAGGTGAAACGTCGCATTCGCGGCTGGAATCCCACAGTAAATCGCGCTCTGCATCAGCACCTCCTTGATCTCCGCGCGGGTCACGCCATTGCTGGCAGCAGCGCGCAGATGCAGCTTGAGTTCTTCGCTGCGGTTCATGCCGATCAACATGGCGATGGTGATCAGGCTGCGCGTGTGCCGAGGCAGGCCTGGGCGGGTCCAGATGTCACCCCAGGCGTGGCGGGTGATCATCTCCTGGAACTCGCTGTTGAACTCGGTCAGGGCATTGAGGCTGCGGTCGACATGGGCGTCGCCCAGCACTTCGCGACGCACTTGCAGGCCTTCGGCGTAACGTTGTTTCTCATCCACAAAAAACTCCTTGATTTACCTGGCCAGCAGAAATGCCAGTACACGCTCACTGAACGCCGCGCCAGCCTGCACATTGGACAGGTGGGCCGCATAGAACTCGGCGTATTCGGCGCCCTGCACGTGGTTCTGGATAAAGTGGCTGCCGGCGGGCGGGGTGACCGCATCTTCGGTGCCGGCAATCACCAGGGTCGGTAATTTGATCGAGGCCAACTGGTCCCGGAAATCCGCGTCACGCACCGCCGCGCAGTTGGCGGCGTAGCCCTCGGGCGAAGTCGCCGCGAGCATGTCGGTAATCTGCTTGGCCTGGTGCGGGTTGGCAGCGGCGAAATCGGCGGTGAACCAGCGCGCAATCGATGCATCGCGCAGGGCGACCATCGCATCGGCCCCGTCGCGCAGCACCATCTCGATGCGCGGGTTCCACACCTCGGGCGTGCCGATTTTGGCGGCGGTGTTGCACACCACCAGGCGCTGCAGACGCTCGCCGGCGTTGATGCCCAGCCATTGGCCGATCAGGCCGCCCATGGACAAGCCGCAAAAATGCGCGCGTTGAATATCCAGCGCATCCAGCAACGCGATCACATCGCGACCCAGTTGCTCAATGCTGTAGGGCCCTGCGGTAACCAGGGACTTGCCATGGCCACGGGTGTCAAAGCGCAGCACGCGAAAATGCTTGGTGAAGGCCGGGATCTGGATGTCCCACATATGCAGGTCGGTGCCCAGGGAATTGGACAGCACCAGCACTGGCGCATCCACAGGTCCGTCCAATTGGTAATGCAGTTCGCCCTCGGCGAGTTGTACAAATGCCACGGTGGTCTCCTCAAGCAAAGTGTTCGGCGACAGCGCGGGTCACCCAGGTGTGCGCCTGGCCCAGGTAATGGGCCGGGTCGAGCAGGCGGTCCAATTCGGCCGCTGACAGCTCAGCGGTGATGTGCGGTTCATCTGCCAGTACCGCACGTAAATGCCTCCCCTCGGCGACAGCGCGTTTGCAGCATTGCTCCAGCAGGTGGTGCGCAGTTTCGCGCCCCAGCCGTTGGGCAAGCACAATGCTCACGGCTTCGGCCAGCACCAGGCCTTGGGTCAGGTCGAGGTTTTGCGTCATCCGCAGCGGGTCGACTTCCAGGCCTTCACTCACCAGCAAGGCCTGCTGCAACGCGCCGGACACCAAGCGGCAAATCTCAGGCAGGGTTTCCCATTCGGCATGCCACAGGCCCAGGCTGCGCTCGTGCTCCTGGGGCATGGCGCTGAACATTGTCGCCACCAGGCCCGGCACACGGGTGGCCGTGCTGATCAGCACCGCCGCGCCCACCGGGTTGCGTTTGTGCGGCATGGTGGAAGAACCGCCCTTGCCGGGTGCCGAAGGCTCGAAGACTTCCGCCGCTTCGGTCTGCATCAACAGGCTGATATCGCGACCCAGCTTGCCCAGGCTGCCGGCGATCAATCCGAGCACGCTGGCAAACTCCACCAAACGATCACGTTGGGTGTGCCAGGGTTGCTCAGGCAGGTTCAGTTGCAACTGCGCTGCCAACGCCTCGGCCACGGGCATGGCCTGCTCGCCAAGCGCTGCCAGGGTGCCGGAGGCGCCGCCAAATTGCAGCACCAGCAGGCGCGGTTTCAGTTCGACCAGACGCTGGCGACTGCGGGTTACCGCCCCCAGCCAACCGGCAATTTTCATCCCCAGGGTGACTGGCGTTGCGTGCTGCAACCAGGTCCGCCCGGCCAGGGGCACACCGGCGTAGCGTTGAGCCTGGGCGGCCAGAATGTCGCCCAGGCGCGCCAGGTCCGCTTCGATCAACCCCACTGCGCGC
This sequence comes from Pseudomonas sp. MYb13, assembly GCF_002980075.1. Classification (NCBI taxonomy): domain Bacteria; kingdom Pseudomonadati; phylum Pseudomonadota; class Gammaproteobacteria; order Pseudomonadales; family Pseudomonadaceae; genus Pseudomonas; species Pseudomonas sp. MYb13. Next base: position 4,576 of record NZ_PCQI01000002.1, read on the forward strand.
CGCAGTTGCAGCACCAGGCCGGTGTCCATTACATCCTGGCTGGTCGCCCCCAGGTGTACATAGCGTTCGGCCCCGGCGTCCTCACTGGCAATCAACTTGCCCAGCGCTTTCACCAACGGAATCGCCGAATTCCCCGCCGTGGCGATCGCCACGCCCAGGGCATCCACGTCGTACAGCGACGCCAGGCACGCCTGGGCGATCGGTGCGACCGCCGCCTGGGGAATCAGCCCCACTTGAGCCTGGGCCCGGGCCAAGCCCGCTTCAAAATCCAGCATGCCCTGCAAGCGCCCCTTGTCGCAAAACACTTCGGCCATGCTGTCCGCCGTGAAGTAAGCGTCGAACAATTGATTGCTCGTGCGCAGTGTCATAACGCGTCCCTTACAAATCGTGGTGCAAGTACGCCGCCTGTTTCGGCAGGCGCAAGCTGAACAGGAAGGCCACCGCCATCATGGCGGTGACATACCAATAGAAGGTGTTTTCCATGCCCATGGACTTCAGGCCCAGGGCCACGTATTCCGCCGAACCACCGAAGATCGCGTTGGCCACCGCATAGGCCAGGCCCACGCCCAGGGCGCGCACTTGTGGCGGGAACATTTCGGCCTTCACCAGGCCGCTGATCGAGGTGTAGAAACTGACGATGGCCAGCGCCAGGGTGATCAACACGAAGGCCACGAACGGGCTGCTGACGGTTTTCAGGCTCAGCAGGATCGGCACCGTGCACAGAGTGCCCAATGCGCCGAACCACAGCATCGAGTTACGGCGGCCGATCTTGTCGGCCAGCATGCCGAACAGCGGCTGCATGCACATGTAGAGGAACAGCGCGCCGGTCATGATGTAGCTGGCGGTCTTGGCGTGCATACCGGCAGTGTTCACCAGGTACTTCTGCATGTAGGTGGTAAAGGTGTAGAAGATCAACGAGCCGCCGGCGGTGTAGCCGAGCACGGTGATAAACGCGGCCTTGTGGTCACGGAACAGCGCGGCGATGCTGCCGGCGTCCTTGTCCTGGCGGGTTTCCTTGCTGGTGGTTTCTTTCAGGGTGCGACGCAGCAGCAGGGAGATCACCGCCGCGACGGCGCCGATCACGAACGGAATCCGCCAGCCCCAGGCACGCAGTTCCTCTTCGGTGAGCAGCTGTTGCAGGATCACCACCACCAGTACCGCCAGCAGTTGCCCGCCGATCAGGGTCACGTACTGGAACGACGCGAAGAAGCCGCGCTGCCCCTTGAGTGCGACTTCACTCATGTAGGTCGCGGTGGTGCCGTATTCGCCACCCACCGACAAGCCCTGGAACAACCGCGCGACCAGCAGCAACGCCGGGGCCCAGGCGCCGATGTCCTTGTAGGTCGGAAGGAAGGCAATGACCAGGGAGCCGGCGCACATCATCAGCACCGAGATCATCATCGAATTCTTGCGCCCGTGCTTATCGGCCACCCGGCCAAACAGCCAGCCGCCGATGGGACGCATCAGGAAACCGGCAGCGAACACGCCGGCGGTGTTGAGCAGTTGGACCGTGGGGTCATCCGACGGAAAAAACGCGGGTGCAAAGTAGATGGCGCAGAAGGCATAGACATAGAAGTCGAACCATTCGACCAGGTTGCCGGAGGATGCCCCGACGATCGCAAAAATCCGTTTGCTGCGTTCTTCTCCGGTGTAGTGACTTGTCGTAGTTGTTGTCATGTTTTTGCACTCAGTGGGAACGGTTATAGCCTAGACATACTTTGCAACAACCATGTTCCGCAAGCAGACTTTTGGATGTGTGTTGCTTTAGAGGGCCCTATCGCAGGCCAGCCGGCGCCCACATTTTGCGGGTACACACCTTCAAATGTGAGCGCCGGCTGGCCTGCGATGGGCCCTACAGCCATCTCAGTAGTCGAAGAACACCGTCTCCTCATCCGTGCCCTGCAAAATCACATTCCACTGATACACCCCCGCCGCATCCTGCTTCGCAATCAGGGTGCGACGACGCTCCGTGGGCACACATGCCAGCAACGGGTCATCCCCATTCAGTACCTCGCCGTCGAAATAAATCCGCGTCAGCAAGTGCTTCACCAACCCACGGGCAAAGACCAGCACCACCAGGTGCGGCGCCTGGGTCGTGCCCTTCAGGCCCGGAACGGCGCCCGGCTTGATGGTGGTAAAGCGAAAACGCCCTTCGGCATCCACCGGCACCCGGCCGAAACCTTCGAAGTTCGGGTCTAGCGCTTTGTCCTGTTCATCTTCCGGATGGTCGTACTTGCCGGCCGCGTTGGCTTGCCAGACTTCAAGCATGGCGTCGTTGACGACATCGCCGTTGCCATCCACCACTTGCCCACTGATCGCCACGCGCTCGCCAAGAGTGGCGGCCACGGTCAGGTCTTCGCGGTTCAGCCAGGTCAGGCCGATGTGGTAATACGGCCCGACGGTGTGGGACGTGGTCGCGTTGAGTGTCATCTCATTTCTCCATCGGCGTGGCGTCGCGGCCGCGCAGGACGATGTCCCAGCGGTAGCCGAGGGCATAGGAAGGAATGGTCTTTTCCAGGTCGAAGCTGGCGATCAGGCGTTCCTTGGCGTGGGTATCCGGTACGCAGTTGTAGATCGGGTCGTATTCCAGCAGCGGGTCGCCTGGGAAATACATTTGCGTAACAAGGCGCGTCAGCACGCTCGGGCCGAACAGCGAAAAATGGATATGCGCCGGGCGCCACGCGTTGTGGTGGTTGCCCCACGGGTAGGCACCGGGCTTGATGGTCTGGAATTGGTACCAGCCATCGGCGTCGGTGACGGTGCGCCCGGTGCCGGTGAAGTTCGGGTCCAGTGGTGCGTCGTGCAGGTCGCGCTTGTGGTTGTAGCGGCCAGCGGCGTTGGCCTGCCAGATTTCCACAAGAATGCCCGGCACCGGCAAGCCGTTTTCGTCCAGCACACGCCCATGAATAATGATGCGCTCGCCCTGAGGCTCGCCTTCATGCTGGGCGGTGAGGTCGTTGTCCTTCTCATTGACCCGCTCGGCGCCGATGGTCGGGCCGGTGATTTCCGACAAGGAATGGGGCAGGAACACCAAGGGCTGCGACGGCGAACGCAGGTTCGTCGACTGGTAGGCCGGGTGCAGGTAATCAGGTTGAGTGCCCGCTTGCGGGCGCCGGTATCCGGGCTTGTCACTCATGGAGCAATCCTCTCTTATTAGACACGTTCAATCGCCAGGGCCAAGCCTTGGCCGACGCCCACGCACATGGTCGCCAGGCCTTTGCTGCCACCGGTTTTCTCTAACTGGTGCAGGGCCGTCAATACCAGCCGCGCACCGCTCATCCCCAGTGGATGGCCAAGGGCGATGGCGCCTCCGTTCGGGTTGACCTGGGGCGCGTCGTCGGCGATGCCGAGTTCACGCAGTACGGCCAGGCCTTGGCTGGCGAAGGCTTCGTTAAGCTCGATGACGTCAAAGTCAGTGACCGCCAAGCCAAGACGTTCCACCAGTTTGCGCACTGCCGGCACCGGGCCGATGCCCATCACACGCGGTGCGACACCGGCGCTGGCCATACCCAATACGCGGGCGCGGGCGGTGAGGCCGTGTTTCTTGACGGCATCGGCGCAAGCCAGGATCAGCGCCGCCGCACCGTCATTCACACCCGAAGCGTTGCCGGCGGTGACGGTCTTGTCGGCACCGTTGACTGGCTTGAGCTTGGCCAGGGCTTCCAGGGTGGTGTCGGCCCGTGGGTGTTCATCGTGTTCGACGACGGTCTCGCCTTTTTTATGCGCGACCCGTACCGGCACGATTTCTTCCGCGAAAAAACCGGCGGCCTGGGCAGCGGCGGCGCGTTGCTGGCTGCGCAGGGCAAAGGCGTCCTGATCGGCGCGGGACACCTTGTAGTCGTCGGCGACGTTGTCAGCGGTCTGCGGCATGGCATCCACGCCGTACTGCGCCTGCATCAACGGGTTGATAAAACGCCAGCCGATGGTGGTGTCTTCCAGCTTCAGGTTGCGTGAGAAGGCCGCATCGGCCTTGCCCATCACGAACGGCGCACGGGACATTGACTCGACACCACCGGCAATCGCCAGCTCCATTTCGCCGCTGGCAATGGCGCGAAAAGCGGTGCCGACCGCGTCCATGCCCGAGGCGCACAAGCGGTTGAGGGTCACCCCCGGAATGCTGTCCGGCAGGCCCGCCAGCAACAACGCCATGCGCGCGACGTTGCGGTTGTCTTCGCCGGCCTGGTTGGCGCAGCCGAGGAACACTTCATCGATTGCACTCCAGTCCACCGACGGGTTGCGTTCGATCAGCGCCTTGATCGGCAGCGCTGCCAGATCATCGGCGCGCACGGTAGACAGGCCACCACCGAAACGGCCGATGGGGGTACGAATGGCATCGCAGATAAATACTTCGCGCATCAGGCTTCTCCCGGCGCTTGGCCATGGGCGGCCGCGGTGCGCGCTTCAAGGTCGCGCAGGGCGGTCAGCTCGAGCTCAGTCGGCTCGGCGGTGGTGTCGACCTGGTCGGCAAAACGAATCGCCCAACCGGTGGCTGCCACCACTTGCTCACGAGTGACGCCAGGGTGCAGCGCGGTGACCACGAACTCATGGGTGCCCTCTTCCGGCTCCATGATGCACAGGTCGGTAATAATCCCTACAGGCCCCGCGCCCGGCAGGCCCAGGCGTTTACGCGAGTCGCCGCCTTCGCCGTGGCCGACCGAGGTGATGAAGTCCAGTTTGTCGACAAACGAACGCGCCGATTGCTTGAGGATGATCAGCACGCTCTTGGCTGAACCGGCGATCTCCGGCGCGCCGCCGGCACCCGGCAGGCGCACTTTGGGCTGGTGATAGTCACCCACTACCGTGGTGTTGATGTTGCCGAATCGGTCGACCTGGGCGGCGCCGAGAAAGCCGACGTCAATGCGTCCGCCCTGCAGCCAATAGCGAAAGATCTCACCGGTTGGCACCACGGTGTCAGCGGTTTCCGCCAGCTCACCGTCACCGATGGACAACGGCAATACGGAAGGCTTGGCGCCAATCGGGCCAGACTCGTAGATCAACACCACGTCCGGCGAAGAGGTCAGGCGCGCCAGGTTGGCCGCCTTGGACGGCAGGCCGATGCCGACGAAGCAGACGGAGCCGTTCTTGAGGCGGCGCGCAGCGGCGACGGTCATCATTTCATTGGTCGAGTAAGCCATTACTTGGCCTCCTGCGCGGTGGCCAGCTTGGCCTGGAATTCAGTGAAATCGGCAGTGCCGTGGATGTATTCGTTGATCCAGGCGGTAAAGGTCGCACGGTCACGGGCGATCGGGTCCCACGCCTGGTAGAAGCGGTTGTCGCGTTCGTTATAGCCGTGGGCGTAGGACGGGTGCGCACCACCGGGCACATGGCACACCGCAGTCAGCGCCCAGGTCGGCAGCACGCAGCTGTTCATGGGCGCATTGAGGTCGTCGACGATCTCTTCGACCGTGACGATGCAGCGCTTGGCCGCCAGGGCCGCTTCCTTCTGCACGCCGAGGATGCCCCAGAGCAACACGTTGCCTTTGCGGTCAGCCTTTTGCGCATGGATCACGGTGACATCCGGTCGCACCGACGGCACCGCCGCCAGCACCTCACCAGTGAACGGGCAAGTCACGGTCTTGATCAGCGGGTTGACCTTGGGCAAGTCGGAACCGGCGTAGGCACGCAGCACCGCGAACGGCAATCCGGATGCACCGGCAACGTAGGCATTAGCCAGGTCAGCGTGGCTGTGCTCTTCAATGTCGAGCGGTTGCGGCCATTGCTTCTCGACCGCGTCGCGCAGGCGATGCAGGGAGCCCACACCCGGGTTGCCGCCCCAGGAGAAAATCAGCTTGCGGGCGCAGCCGGCACCGATCAACTGGTCGTAGATCAGGTCAGGCGTCATACGCACCAGCGTCAGGTCTTTCTTGCCCTGACGAATGATTTCATGACCTGCTGCCGTAGGGATCAGATGGGTGAAGCCTTCCAGAGCGACGGTGTCACCGTCGTTCACAAATTGCTTCACCGCGTCACGCAGCGCGAGGATTTCAGCCATGGGGTTCGGGCTCCCGGAGTGGATCGAAAAAGGCGCTGAGGTGGCGCCGAAGTGCTTGAAGATTAAGCCGGGGAAAGGGGCCAAACAATCCGATAATCGACTCAGTGTTCGATTATCGAACGAATTGTTGCCTAGCTAATCGTTTGGACAAACGGGGTTCAATGTGGGCGCTGGCGTGCCTGCGACGGCATCGCACAGGCTCATCGGCAGACCGATTCGCCTGCCTCGCAGGCTGGCCTGCTCCCACAGGAGAAGTGGCCATCCTCAGGTGGCGTCGGCGTGGCTGACCATGCCTTTGATGACAACCGCAGCCGTTGCCAACGCCGCTGGGATCACCAAGGCGGTGAGCACCTGCTCGAAGTTCCACCCCAACCCCAGCAAGGTCGCGCCCATCCACGCACCGAGGATCGCGCCGAAACGACCAATACCCAGCATCCACGACACGCCGGTGGCGCGACCCTGGGTCGGGTAGAAGCGTGCAGCCAGGGAGGGCATCGCCGATTGCGCACCGTTGACGCACATCCCGGCGATCAGCACCAAGGTCGCCAGCAGGGTGATGTTGCCCAGGCTCTGCCCCACCGCGTAGGCAAACACCCCGGCGAGCAGGTAGAACGTGCCGATGACCTTATGGGGATTGAAGCGATCCATTGCCCAACCCACGCCCACCGCGCTCAACACGCCACCAAACTGGAACAGCGCGCCGATAAACGCAGCCTGTTCCATGCTGGCGCCGCTGTCGCGCATCAGGGTTGGCAACCAACTGGTAAGCAGGTACACGATCACCAGGCCCATGAAGTAGGTGAGCCAGAGCAGCAAGGTGCCGGCGCTGTAGGTGCCGGAGAAGATCACCGCAAACACGTTGCGAGCCTTGACGGTTTTTTGCTCGGGCACGCTGAAACTGCTGGCCTGTGCAACGATAGAGGGCTCGATGGGTGACAGGGTCTTGCGCACCTTGTCGGTCCCCCGGTTGCGCACCACCAGGTAGCGCGCCGACTCCGGCAGCCAGACCAGCAATACCACCGCCAGGATCAACGGCAGGATGCCGCCGATCAGCAGCAGGCTATGCCACCCGAACGCCGGGATGAGTTTGGCCGAGATAAACCCGCCACCGGCCATGCCCAGGTTGAAGCCGCAGAACATGCTGGTCACTAGCAGCGACTTGTGGCGTTCCGGGGTGTACTCGGACAGCAGCGTAGTGGCATTGGGCATGCCGGCACCCAGCCCCAGCCCGGTGAGAAAGCGCAGCACCAGCAACTGATCGACATTGCTGCTGTAGGCCGAAGCCAGGCTGAATGCGCCAAACACCAGCACCGCCCCCACCAGCACCACTTTGCGACCGAAACGATCCGCCAGCGGGCCGGAGCCCAGTGCGCCAAACACCATGCCGATCAACGCGGCGCTCATCACCGGGCCGAGGCTGGCGCGGTCGATGCCCCAATCCTGGGACAGCGCAGGCGCGATGAAGCCCATGGCCGCAGTGTCGAGCCCATCAAGGAAAACAATCAGGAAACACAGGATCACCACGCGCCACTGATAACGTGACAGTGGCTGGGTGTTGATGAAGGACTGGACGTCCAACGCAGTACCGACAGAGGGCTGATTCATTGTTTTTATTTCCACACCGATGGCGGGCTGACGACCTGGGGTCGTCGTTATTATTGGGCGGCGCTAACAGCGCTGCCGCACATTAATAAGCCAGGGGAAACACCGTCAATTGATCAAGCCGGGATCTGTGCGGTCACCGAACAGCTTAGGCAAACAGCTGTGCACTCAACTCGCGGCTGGCACTGAGCATGCTTGGCAGGAAACGTTGCTCCAGCTCGCTGCGACTGACCCGGCCCGCGTGGGTGCTGACGTTCAGGGCGGCCAATACCTGGCCCGAGGCGTCATAGACCGGCACGGCAATGGAGCGCAGCCCCTGCTCCAGCTCCTGGTCGACGATGCACCAGCCCTGCTGACGCACCTGTTGCAGGCATTCGAACAGCGCTTCGGGCGTCGTGAGGGTGCGGCTGGTCTTGGTTTGCAGCTCGGCGTGGTCGAGATAATCCTGCAACGAGGCGTCATCCAGCGCTGCGAGCAAAATGCGGCCCATGGAGGTGCAATAAGCCGGCAGTCTGCCGCCCACCGACAGGTCCACGGAGATCAGGCGCTGCGTGGTGGCCGAACGGGCGATGTAGAGAATGTCGTCGCCTTCAAGGGTGGCCATGTTGCAGGCTTCGTGGAGCTGCTCGCTCATGCGATCCAGATAAGGCTGGGCCGACACCGCCAGCGGCGTGGACGACAGATAGGCGTGGCCCAGGGTCAGGACTTTGGGCAATAGCGAATAGGTTCGCCCGTCGGTGGTGGCATAGCCGAGCTTGATCAGGGTGTGCAAGCAACGGCGCACGGCGGCACGGGGGATTTCCGTACGGTGGCTGATCTGGGCGATGGTGAGGTGGCGCTTGCGTTCCTGGAACGCCTGCACCACGGCCAGGCCACGGGCCAGGGAGGTCATGAAGTCTGGATCACCGGTAAACGCCTGGATACGCTTGGCCGGAGAGGCAACGATCGGCGGCGCCACTGACGCGAAAGAGTTGCGCAATTGATCGTTCATGTCGTGATCCTTTCTCTTATTGTCGACCGCAAGGGAGGTTTTGGCTGCTATTACAAGCTGCGTCAGCCGAGATGCACAAGGCAGGGCCAACAACATTGTGCGATTATCGGACGATCATTCGATTATCGCAATTTCCCGTCACCCTGCCATGAGCGGCCCGCCGGCGGTAGGAAAATGAAGGGCGGTTAATAACGTTTGAAGTTGGATTAAATGTAGGGCGCCAGTCATTTGCGCATTTACCGATACGCACGTGTAACAAAACGCTCACACAAGTTGACGGTTTTTAACTTTATGCTGATAGTGTTATTCAAATGCGCCGCTATAATGCACGCTGTGCACAGGTCTGCCCGGTTTCATTATCGGGAGCGGAGCTCGCCAGCTGCTGCACACGCGGTGCATGGTTGATTGCAACTACCGGCCTCGAATGACTGCACTCACTAAGTGACGCCCCTTCCCTATTCTGAAGTTGAACGTTTACACGCATCAACTTGGAATCCCGCGAGGGCGCATTCCGGCATCACGCTGCAACGTATTGACTCTCAACTCAATTAGGTAACGATGTGACGAAAGATGAACTGCGCGCGGAACTTGAGCGCCAGGAGCAACGTTACAAGGACGTTTACGGCGGGGAAGTCACCACCTACGCCGCCCAGCCCGAACCTGAACGCAAACCATGGCGCAAAAGAGCCAGCCTGCTCGACCAGGCGTTTGCCCAGGAAATCCAAAAGATTGAGCAGGAACTCAAAACCGAAGAGCCATAAGCGATTCGGTTTGAACCTCAAGGTTGGCCTCGGCTGCTGGCACATAGCTAGCAGCCGACTAGCCTGCATCCCACCACGTTACGTAAAATTTCATACAAATGTTTCAGGGATGACGTTTTTGTGACAATCCTCCCTCATGGCCCCCCTGCGCCATATAAATCAAAGACTTGCCAAAGCCCCGAAAACCCTGGGATGCACGCCTTTTGCCCTGTTTTTTTCAGGGAAGATTGTTACCGATGAGCAGCTAGTGCATCGATTACCGAGGTTTTCTGGCATAATCGCGCCCCCTTACGACCGGGTCAGAAAACCTTCATGATCGATTTATTCAGCGGACTGGATGCTTGGGTTCTCGTGAGCCTATTGCTCGCCCTGGCCTTTGTCCTCGCCTTCGAGTTCATCAATGGCTTTCATGACACCGCTAACGCGGTGGCCACAGTCATCTATACCAAAGCCATGCCGCCGCACCTGGCCGTGTTCTTCTCCGGGGTGTTCAACTTCCTCGGCGTGTTGCTCGGTGGTGTCGGTGTCGCCTACGCCATCGTGCACTTGCTGCCGGTGGAGTTGCTGATCAATGTGAATACCGGCCATGGCTTGGCGATGGTTTTCTCGTTATTGGCGGCGGCAATCACCTGGAACCTGGGCACCTGGTACTTCGGTATCCCCGCGTCCAGCTCCCACACCCTGATCGGTTCGATCCTCGGTGTCGGCCTGGCCAATGCCCTGATCAATGACATCCCCCTGGCTGACGGTGTGAACTGGCAGAAAGCGGTGGATATCGGTGCCTCCCTGGTGTTTTCGCCGATGGCCGGTTTCCTGGTCGCAGCCCTGGTGCTGATCGGCCTGAAATGGTGGCGACCGCTGTCCAAGATGCACAAGACCCCGGACCAGCGCCGCAAGCTCGATGACAAGAAGCACCCGCCGTTCTGGAACCGCCTGGTCCTGGTGATCTCCGCCATGGCCGTGAGTTTCGTGCACGGTTCCAATGACGGCCAGAAAGGCATTGGCCTGATTATGCTGGTGTTGATCGGTATCGTGCCGGCGCAGTTCGTACTCGACCTGGGCAGCACCACTTACCAGATCGAACGTACCCGCGACGCTACCGTGCACTTGAGCCAGTTCTACCAGCGTAATAACGCCACGCTCGGCGAGTTCCTGGCCTTGGGCAAAAGCGTGAAGAACGACCTGCCGGGCAAGTTCCAGTGCAACCCACAGCAGACCGAGCCGACCATCAACGCGCTGGTCGACACCTTGAAGGGCGTGTCCGACTATCACTCGCTGAGCGCTGACCAGCGCATTGAAGTGCGTCGCTATTTGCTCTGCCTGGATGACACCGCGAAGAAAGTCGGCAAGCTGCCCGGCCTGGATGCCCGTGAGAAGTCCGACCTCGACAAGCTGCGCAAAGACCTGACCGCCACCACTGAATACGCACCGTTCTGGGTCATCCTCGCCGTTGCTCTGGCCTTGGGCCTGGGCACCATGGTGGGCTGGAAGCGCGTGGTACTGACCATCGGCGAGAAGATCGGCAAGCAGGGCATGACCTATGCCCAGGGCATGTCGGCGCAGATCACCACCGCGACCATGATTGGTTTTGCCAATATCTTCGCGCTGCCGGTGTCCACCACCCACGTACTGTCGTCGGGCGTGGCCGGCACCATGGTCGCGAACAAAAGCGGCCTGCAAGGTGGCACCGTGAAAACCATCCTGATGGCCTGGGTACTGACCCTGCCAGCCACCGTCGCCCTGTCGGCCGGTTTGTTCTGGTTGGCCTCCAAGGCGCTGGGCAGCTGATAACCCAGCTGCAATAAAAAAGGTGCGATCCGCAAGGGTCGCACCTTTTTTTATTGCCAGATGCCAAACCCATCGTGCCCACAGCGGCCCCTCATTGACCAAATTACAGGCAAAAAAAAGGGCGACCGAAGTCGCCCAAAATGCCTTGCGTGCTCATGTACCTGGAAAACCCTATGGTTTTTTTCGCTTGTTCGCGTCTTTCCAGATAAAAATTCCAAACCCTACAAAAAACATCACCATGAGGCTTACAGTCAGCACTCCGGCAAACACCACATTATCGATGAACATGACCGGCCTCCTGCACTTGCCCTGTTGCGATAGGGCTAAGTTAATGGAGAAGGCGGAATGGAAAATTGACGGGGATCAATGTCGCCCGCAACGGGGCGTAAAGAAAGGCAATAACTGACCTGCATCAATGGATGCAGGCTGTTTCAACGCTTTTTCGGTTTGTTCTTCGGTTTTTTCTTAACTTTACCCAATGGCATTGCCTGTTCAAAGGCCTGGCGCACTTCATTCAGGCGCTTGTCATTGAGGTCATGCACGCGCTTGGCACGTTCGGCATTCAGGTCAATCAGCTTGTCGTCTTCACTCATGGCTTGGCTTACGTCGTGGAGGGAATGGCTCAATAATGCGGCCTCCCCCGCCCAACGGCAAATCAGCCGGCGACAAAAGGCAGGTCATCGCACAAAATCGGTACTTTATCGAACCGGAGATGCACCCAGGTGGCACTGCACAAGGACCTTCCGCCGTTGCTGGCCCTGCGCGCCTTCGAAGCCGTGGCGCGGCACTTGAGTTTTATCAAGGCGGCGACCGAGTTGTCGGTAACCCAGAGTGCCCTCAGCCATCAGGTGCAGAAACTTGAGCAGCATCTGGGGAAACCGCTGTTTATCCGACGCACCCGCGCCATCGATCTGACCACCGACGGCCAGCAGTACTACGACGAGATCCGCCCGGCTCTCGACGCCATCGCCGCCGCCACCCGCGCCCAGAAAACATCGCCCAGCACCACCGTGCTACGCGTCGGCCTGCTGGCATCCTTCGCCACGCTGTGGCTGGCACCGCGTCTGGCCGGGTTTCTCAACCGCTATCCGCATATTCAAGTGGAGTTGCTGCCGTCGATTCAATTAGCCAACGTCGCTGGCGCGGAGGTAGACCTGGCCATTCGCTATGGCAAGGGCGACTGGCCCGATGTGCAGGCCACACGATTGATGCCGGAAGTCATCTCGCCGGTGTGCAGCCCAACATTCAAGGCAATGCATGACAGCCCCCTGCTGATGGCCACTTCGCACCGCCCCTTTGAGTGGACCGATTGGTCCGAGCACTTCCAGGTCGACCTCGCCCATCATCCCCGCGTGCTGCTGCACGACTACAACATCGTGGTCGAAGCGGCCGTGGCCGGCCAAGGCATCGCCATGGGCCGTCATCGCCTGATCGAGCGCCGGCTTCAGGACGGCAGCCTGGTGGAAGCCTTCGACTGTCCACCCTATCGCAGTGACATCGGCTACTGGCTCATCGCCCCCCAAGGCGCAACCAGCGACGCCGCCGCGTGTTTCAGCCAGTGGTTGAAGGAAGCCTGCGCCGACGCGTGAGTTTTTTCGATACGTTGCGTGAGATCTATCCGTTTGTCGCTCATCGACGCAACCCACATGCTCAAGCCTCCCGAACACAGAGGATTGATCATGAGCGACTCCATCCGCCAACGCGTGCAAGCCCTGGGCCTCACACTGCCCACGCCCAGCCAGCCGATCGCCAACTACATCAACCACGTCGCGAGCCAGCACCACCTGTTCGTTTCCGGGCAGATTCCCCTGTTGGACGGCAAACCGGCCTACGTAGGTCGGTTGGGTGAGTCCGTCAGCGATGACGAAGGCGCACACGCGGCAGAGCTCGCGGCCCTCGGCCTGCTGGGGCAGTTGAGCGATGCCTTGGGTGACGACCTGTCGCGCCTGGAGCGCACCGTGCGCCTGGGGGTTTTTATCGCCAGCAGCGGTGATTTCAAACAACAGAGCGTGGTTGCCAACGGCGCCTCCAACCTGCTGGTCAACGCCCTCGGCGAAAAAGGCCGGCACGTGCGGACTGCCATAGGCGTTTCCAGCCTGCCCGCCGGCGTGGCAGTGGAGGTGGACGCGATTTTCGAGCTGCGCCCGTGAGCCCGCTCGACGTGCAGCACCTGCGGGATGAAACGCCTGGTTGTCAGTCCGGCATCGTGCACTTCAACCATGCCGGCGCCTCCCTGCCCAGCCAGGCGACCCTCGACGCGATCATCGAGCAACTGCAACGGGAAGCCCGTGACGGCCCGATGGAAGCCGGCGAGCATGGCGCGGTGCTGGCGGAAAAAGCCCGCCGTGCTGCCGCGCAACTGCTCAACGCCCCCGCCTCATCAATCGCATTTGCCAGCAGTGGCTCGACCGCCTGGAGCATGGCATTCCAGGCCTTGGGGCCTTGGCAGCCGGGCGATCGCATTCTGGTCGGCCGCCATGAATGGGGCGGCAACCTGGCCAGCATGGAACTGGCGGTGCAAGCGGGGGCGCGGGTGGAAGTCATCCCTTGCGACGACAGCGGTGCAGCCTGCCCGCTCGCGCTGCAGGCGATGATCGATGCCAGGGTGAAGTTGATCGACCTGACCTGGCTGCCGGCCAACGGCGGCCTGATCAACCCCGCCCAGGCTATCGGTGAAGTCGCCAGGCGTCATGCCATCCCCTACTTCATCGACGCCGGCCAAGCCGTCGGCCAGGTGCCGGTGGATGTGCAAGCACTGCACTGCGATGTGCTCAAGTCGGCCGGACGCAAGCACCTGCGCGGGCCACGTGGCACAGCACTATTGTATGTGCGGGGGGATTTCCTCGAGCGGTTGAGCCCCGCTCAGCGTGATGTGTTTTCAGCGCCCTGGACCGACCAGGGTTTCGACCTGCGCAACGACGCACGGCGTTTTGAAACCAGCGAGACATCCTTTGCCTTGCTGGCGGGGCTGGGCAATGCGTTGCAGGAAATGAATCGGCTGGGCATCGAGCGCGTCTGGGAGAGGGTTTCGCGCACCAGTGAGCGAATCCGCGAGGCATTGCGGGGGATGGCGGGCGTTACCCTGCATGACCTCGGCACTCGCCAATCCGGCTTGATCGCCTTCAACCTGGCCGGCTGGGATGCATTCGAACTCAAGCGACGACTGGGGTTGAAGCGCATCAACATCGGTGCCAATGGCGTCGCCTACACACCGCTGGACATGCAGGCGCGGGGCCTTGAAAGCGTGGCGCGGGTCTCTGTCAGCCCACTCAATAACGACCATGATATCGAGTTGCTGCTAGCGGCCCTGCGGGAACTGCGCGACTAGACTTCGACGTCCACCCACAGGCCCTGGCGCGGCGCGTCTTCAATCAGTGGCACGACTGGCACGGTGTTGTCGGCGTTGAGCAGGTCCCCCGGAATGGCCAGGTGCTGCTCCGGGTCTTCATCGGCTTCACGCCGACGTTTCTGTTGCTCCTGCTGCCGGCGCTGTTCTTCGCGCAACAAAAAGGTCGACTGCTCGGCATCGCCCTTTTTCAAGTCGATGGTGCTTTCGTTGGACCCCGGCTGAACGGGTACCACGGGCGGGATATCCGGCTTCTGGCGCACCGGATCGAGTTGTGACGTGACCGGCACAACGCTGACGGGCAGCATGGGTGGCAGCATAATGATTACTCTCCTGATCAACAGGCTTTCGGCGGGTTGCAGGGCGACTTGAGCACAGGCTCGCCAAGCTGTGACCCAGTCGACACTCGCAAGTGCCCGCCACCCGTCGATTCAACGTCCGATGCGCCTGCCAAGGGCGTAGTTTTTCTCAGAGTCCTTGGGCGTGGGGGCTTGTTCCGTTAAGATAGTCGGCTTTTTCACGGCGGGAGTCAGGCAGCATGGCGCAGCAGTATCAACCGGGGCAACGCTGGATTAGTGACAGCGAAGCAGAGCTGGGGTTAGGCACCGTTCTGGCACAGGACGGCCGCTTGTTGACCGTGCTCTATCCGGCCACTGGCGACACCCGCCAGTATGCGCTACGGAATGCGCCCCTCACTCGCGTGAGGTTTTCGCCGGGCGACTCCATCACCCATTTCGAAGGCTGGAAAATGACCGTGCAGGAAGTCGACGACGTCGACGGCCTGCTGGTGTACCACGGCCTCAATGGGCAAAACGAGCAGGTCACCCTGCCGGAAACCCAACTGTCCAATTTCATCCAGTTCCGCCTGGCCAGCGACCGCCTGTTTGCCGGGCAGATCGACCCGCTGGCCTGGTTCTCGTTGCGCTACCACACCCTGGAACACACCAGCCGCCAGTTGCAGTCGGCGCTGTGGGGCCTGGGTGGCGTGCGTGCGCAACCGATCGCGCACCAATTGCACATCGCCCGTGAAGTCGCTGACCGTATTGCGCCACGGGTACTGCTGGCCGACGAAGTGGGCCTGGGCAAGACCATCGAAGCGGGCTTGGTGATCCATCGCCAACTGCTGTCGGGCCGCGCCAACCGTGTGTTGATCCTGGTCCCGGAAAACCTGCAGCACCAATGGCTGGTGGAGATGCGCCGCCGTTTCAACCTCCAGGTTGCGCTGTTCGACGAAGAACGCTTTATCGAAAGCGATGCCACCAACCCGTTCGAAGACACCCAATTGGCCCTGGTGGCCCTGGAGTGGCTGGTGGACGACGAGAAGGCCCAGGACGCGCTGTTCGCTGCCGGCTGGGACCTGTTGGTGGTCGACGAAGCCCACCACCTGGTGTGGCACGAAGACAAAGTCAGCCCGGAGTACGCGCTGGTCGAACAGCTCGCCGAGGTCATTCCTGGCGTGCTGCTGCTCACCGCCACCCCGGAACAGCTGGGCCAGGACAGCCACTTCGCGCGCCTGCGCCTGCTCGACCCGAACCGTTTCCACGACCTGAAGGCCTTCCGCGCCGAAAGCGAAAACTACCGCCCGGTCGCCGAAGCGGTGCAGGAGCTGCTGGACAAGGGTCGCCTGTCACCTGCGGCGCACAAGACCATCCAGGGTTTCCTCGGTAACGAAGGTGAAGCGTTGCTCACCGCCGTCAACGATGGCGACACCGAAGCCAGCGCACGCCTGGTGCGCGAGTTGCTCGACCGCCACGGCACCGGCCGCGTGCTGTTTCGCAACACCCGCGCCGCCGTGCAAGGCTTCCCCGAGCGCAAGCTGCACGCCTACCCCCTGCCGAACCCGGACGAATACCTGGAGTTGCCGCTGGGCGAACACGCCGAGCTGTACCCGGAAGTCAGTTTCCAGTCGCAGCCGGACGTCGAGGACGACAACCGCTGGTGGCGCTTCGACCCACGGGTCGAGTGGCTGATCGACCAACTCAAAATGCTCAAGCGCACCAAGGTCCTGGTGATCTGCGCCCACGCCGAAACCGCCATGGACCTGGAAGACGCCCTGCGCGTGCGCTCCGGCATCCCGGCCACGGTGTTCCACGAGGGCATGAACATCCTCGAGCGTGACCGTGCCGCCGCCTACTTCGCCGATGAAGAGTTTGGCGCCCAGGTGCTGATCTGCTCGGAAATCGGCAGTGAAGGCCGCAACTTCCAGTTCTCCCACCACCTGGTGCTGTTCGACCTGCCGTCCCACCCGGACTTGCTGGAACAGCGGATCGGCCGTCTGGACCGGATCGGCCAGAAGCACGTGATCGAACTGCACGTGCCGTACCTGGAAACCAGCCCGCAAGAGCGCCTCTTCCAGTGGTACCACGAAGCGCTGAACGCCTTCCTCAATACCTGCCCAACCGGCAACGCCTTGCAGCACCAGTTCGGCCCACGCCTGCTGCCGCTGCTGGAAAACGCCGACGACGGCGAATGGCAAGCCCTGATCGACGAGGCCCGTGCCGAGCGCGAGCGCCTGGAAGAAGAGCTGCATACCGGGCGCGACCGCTTGCTCGAACTCAACTCCGGCGGCGCGGGTGAAGGCGATGCGCTGGTGGAAGACATCCTTGAGCAAGACGACCAGTTCGCCCTGCCGATCTATATGGAAACCCTGTTCGACGCGTTCGGCATCGACAGCGAAGACCATTCGGAAAACGCGCTGATCCTCAAGCCCAGCGAAAAAATGCTCGACGCCAGCTTCCCCCTGGGTGACGACGAAGGTGTGACCATCACCTACGACCGTAACCAGGCGCTGTCGCGTGAAGACATGCAGTTCATCACCTGGGAACACCCGATGGTGCAAGGCGGCATGGACCTGGTGTTGTCGGGTTCGATGGGCAACACCGCCGTGGCGCTGATCAAGAACAAGGCACTCAAGCCGGGCACCGTGTTGCTGGAACTGCTCTACGTCAGTGAAGTGGTTGCGCCGCGCTCGCTGCAGCTGGGCCGTTACCTGCCGCCGGCCGCACTGCGCTGCCTGCTGGATGCCAATGGCAACGACCTGTCCAGCCGCGTGTCGTTCGAAACCCTCAACGACCAGCTGGAAAGCGTGCCACGCGCCAGCGCCAACAAGTTCATCCAGGCCCAGCGCGACCAGCTGACGCCGCGGATCAACGCGGGGGAAGAGAAGATCACCCCGCGCCACGCCGAACGCGTGGCCGAGGCCAAGCGCCGCCTGGCAGCGGACACCGACGAAGAGCTGGCGCGCCTGACTGCATTGCAAGCGGTCAACCCGACCGTGCGTGACAGCGAGCTGGTTGCCCTGCGCACCCAACGCGAGCAGGGCCTGGCCATGCTGGATAAGGCGGCGCTGCGACTGGAAGCGATTCGGGTGTTGGTCGCGGGTTGATCACCTCCCTGCCCGGTTAAAAAAGGCCCGCGCAATGCGGGCCTTTTTTATTTGCCTTGAGGGCCTCATCGCGGGCAAGCCCGGCGCCCACAGTTGAAATGCATGCCCCTGTGGGAGCTGGCTTGCCTGCAATAGGTTCGCCTCGGTTTCAAGCCGTAGCCGCAGCAGCCGGCACCTCAACCACCCCCAACCCATCCTTCATCCGCTTGGCATCGCGCACAAAACTGCGCGACGCCTGGAACAGGAACAGCATGGTCAGGAACAACGCCACCGGAATCAGGTACATGGCGTCATGCAACCCAACCGCCTTGTAGGCCTCGGTCATCTGCTCGGCCCCCGCCGCATACATCGCCGAGTGGGCGAAATGATCGGACAAGCCGCCCACCACGATCGGCCCCATGCCACCGCCCAGCAAGTACAAGCCGGCGAAGAACAGTGCCATGGCCGTGGCCCGCAGACGTGGCTCGACCACATCCTGGATCGCCGTGTACACGCAGGTGTAGAAGTTATAGGCGAACAACCAGCCCACACTGAACAGCGCCACGAACACACCGATCTCGATGCGCCCGGCGTGCAATGCCCAGGCAGTGGTCACGGTGGAAATGATCAGGCTGAACGCCGCGAACAACAGCCGGCCATTGGCGACGCGTTGATGGATCTTGTCGGCGATCCAGCCACCGAGGGTCAGGCCGACCAGGCCAGTGATGCCGACGATGACACCGGTGGCGACGGCCGCCTCTTGCAGCGGCATCAGGAAGTAACGCTGCAACATCGGCACCAGGAACGAGTTACAGGCATAGGTGGCGAAGTTGAAACACAGCCCGGCCAGCACCAGCCACAAGAAAGTCGGCACTGCCAGCACGCGCCGGATCGGGCGGTCGACGCGCTCCTGGGAGACTTGCACGGATTCCGCTGCGCCGCGCTTGGGTTCCTTGATAGCGAACATGAACACCGCCAGGATCAGCCCCGGCACCGCCGCGATAAAGAACGGTGCGCGCCAACTGTCGAACGCCTTGACCATCCAGCCGATGGTGAAGAACGCCAGCAACAACCCCAACGGCAGGCCCAGCATGAAAATCCCCATGGCGCGCGCGCGACGGTGCGCCGGGAACAGGTCGCCAATCAGCGAGTTGGCGGCCGGCGCATAGCTGGCTTCGCCAATGCCGATGCCCATGCGCACCAGCAAAAACGTCCAGAAACTGCCGACCATGCCGTTTACCGCCGTCAGACCGCTCCAGGCGAACAAGCCCCAGCCCATCAGTTTGCTGCGCGAGCCGGTATCGGCCAGGCGCCCCAGGGGCAGGCCGGCAATGGCGTAGACGATGGTAAAGGCAGTGCCGATGATGCCGAGCTGAAAGTCGCTCAGGTGCCATTCCATGCGGATTGGCTCGATGATAATCGCCGGGATGGTGCGATCGAAGAAGTTGAACAGATTGGCGAGGAACAGCAGGAACAGAATGCGCCAGGCATTCGCCGCTTGGGTCGAGTTCTGCATGGGTCCGTCTCTTTTATTGTTATGAGAGCTGCGATGCCCGATGCATCCTGCCCGGTACCTGCAACATAGTCAGGCAGGCGACGCTTGTCTGTAATGATTCGTAAAGCTGATAGGGCATGATTTCACCCGGCAGCACGGGACTTTGCCGACAAAAATATAAGTGCGCGCCCCCCTTCCCAACGGCCATGGCACGGATAGAATGGCGAGCCTTCCGTAGCATCCCCCCTTACTTTTTCTTATCGATGACGCCCATGTCCGAAGCCAGTCCGTGTCTGAATTGCGGTGCCTGCTGTTCACACTTTCGTGTGTCTTTCTTCTGGGGTGAGTGCGCCTCGTCGGGGGGCACGGTGCCCGATGACCTGGTGGTGCAGATCAACCCTACCCGCGTGGCAATGATCGGCACCGACCAGAAACCCGCGCGCTGCTGCAGCCTTGAGGGTGAGGTGGGCAAAGGCACGCGCTGCACAATCTACGAGCAGCGCTCGAGCGTGTGCCGTGAATTCGAGTCTTCGTGGTACCAGGGCGTACAGAATGTCGATTGCGATGCAGCACGTGCAGCATTTGGCCTGGCGCCGCTGGAACCACCGTTCGAGCTGGACCTGCCCATCAGCGCTTAGCATCAAACGCTATGGGCGGCATGCCAAAATCATAGAGAAGCAAAGTGCCATTACCGCTTGCGAATTCTCCCGCGCTTCTATACTGGACATCATAGGTCATCGCCTAGGGCTGTGACGTGACGCTATGACGGGACATGCTATGGAATGGCTAGGTCTGCACTTTTTTACCGAGCTTCCAGAGAGCGGGCACTTATTACTCAACTGCAGTCATAACCCCTTTCTGGTGCTGCTGGCCTACCTGGTCGCGTGCGCGGCAGGTTTCGGCACGCTGGACATGGCCGAACGTGTCGGCCATGTCGAGGACCCTACCGCGCGTCGCCACTGGCGCTGGCTCGGCGCCGGGTGCCTGGCGGGCGGGATCTGGTCCACTCACTTCATCAGCATGCTGGCGTTCCAGGCGCCTATTGCGATTCACTACGACCTGTTGATGACGTTCGCATCACTGCTCATTGCCTTGGTCGCTTCGCTGTTCGCAATGCAAACCTTGAGTCATTCGAACCTGCGGTTTCACCAATATTTGCTTGCGTCCATTTGGATGGGGATCGGCATCGCCCTGATGCACTACGTGGGCATGTCGGCCATGCGTTCCCAGGCGCAGATGTATTTCGAATCAGGATTGTTCCTGGCGTCGGTGGGCATCGCCATGGGTGCCAGCCTGGCCGCGTTACTGCTGTCGAGTTATTTGCGCGCCGGCACCGGCGTGTTCCACCAGTTGCTCAAATACGCCGCCAGCCTGGTCCTGGGCGCGGGGATCCTGACCATGCACTTTACCGGCATGGCCGCCATGCAATTAATTGTCCCCACCGGCGCTGACCTCTCGTTACCGTTGAATAACAACCCCATTCAACTCGGCTTGTCAGTGGCGGCGATCACGCTCCTGGTCATCGGCAGCAGCATCAGCGCCGCCCTGGCCGACAAGAAACTCCAGCACAAGGAACGCGACCTGCGCCGTGTCAACGCCTTGCTCAGCGAACTCGACCAGGCGCGTGCTTCCCTGCAACAGGTGGCCCATTACGACGCCCTCACCAGCCTGCTTAATCGCCGTGGCTTCAACCAGATATTCGCTGAAAAACTCGCCGAAAAAACCGCCTCTAATAGGATGATGGCGGTTATCTTCCTCGATATCGACCATTTCAAACGTATCAACGACAGCCTCGGGCATGACGCTGGCGACCAGTTGCTCACCGCCTTGGCCGGGCATATAAAAGGTTCGGTACGCAGCCATGCGGATGTGGTTGCACGGTTTGGCGGCGACGAGTTCTGCATCCTGATCAGCATCCATCACCGCGACGAAGCCCGTCACTTGGCCCAACGCATCATGCAGCAAATGAAAGAACCGATCGAACTGGCCGGCCGGCGCATGGTGATGACCACCAGTATCGGTATCAGCCTGTTTCCCGATGACGGCGTGACCTGCGAAGAGCTGCTGAAAACCGCCGACCTGGCGCTGTACCAGTCCAAGGACACGGGGCGTAACAGCCTGAATTTCTTCAGCTCCAACCTGAAAACCCGCGCCTTCCTCGAACTGCAACTGGAAGAAGAACTGCGCGGCGCCCTGCGCGCGCGCAACCAACTGGTGCTGTTCTACCAACCGATCTTTGACATGAAACAGGGCAAGGTCACACGGCTGGAGGCTCTGGTGCGCTGGCAACACCCTCAGCATGGGTTGCTGGCACCCGACCGGTTTATCGGCATCGCCGAGAGCAACGGGCTGATTGCCGAACTGGACCACTGGGTGCTACGCCAAGCCTGCCATGACCTGAGCCTGCTGTCTGACCGTGGCTACACCGGGCTGACCATGTCGGTGAACTGCTCGGCCCTGAACCTGGCCCGTGACGAGTTGGCGGATGAAATTGAAGACGCCCTGCGCTTCAGCGGAATCGGCGCCAACCGCCTGGAACTGGAAGTCACCGAAAATGCGCTGATGGGCAATATCAGCAGCACCCTGGCCCTGTTGCGCCAAATCCGCGCGCTGGGTGTATCACTGGCCATCGACGACTTTGGCACCGGCTATTCGTCCCTGGCCTACCTGAAACGCCTGCCCCTGAATACCTTGAAGATCGACCGCTCGTTTATCCAGGACATCCCCAAGTCCACCGCCGATATCGAGATTGTCCAGGCGGTTATCGGCATGGCCCATACCCTGCACCTCGAAGTCGTCACCGAAGGCGTGGAAACCCAGGCCCAGTTCGAGCTGCTGCTCAAGCATGGCTGTGATTTCGTCCAGGGTTACCTGTTGAGCCCGGCGGTGCCGTTCAGCGACATCATCGGTGTGATCCAGGGTATCGGCATGCGCAACCCACTCGACTCGCATAGCCCGACGGGCAACAAGGACAGCAGCTCGCCGAAAAAGCCGTCCCCAAGCCTAGGGGGCTCCACGTCGATCGTCAGGCCAATTCGCTGACGCCGAATCTTTGGCATTTCGCCATCATTTGCCTAAAGAACGCCGACGAACGGCCGATTCATCAGAGTCCGGCCAGGTTTTGCCCCGAAAACACTGGGGTTCAACCCACTCGTCCAGGACAAGGACGCACTGTAAAGTCGCGAACTCCCATTCCGTGATGGCCACTTGATACCCTTCAGCCATCCGCCCAGGCACATGGCGCACAATGACTTCTAAAAATAATTCTGCCACCGTGGTATCCGACGTGTTGCTCCCAACTCCTGCGGACAAGCCCTCAGGTTCAAAGTCATTGAGCACGCCTCGCCCGCTGGCCACCCAGCAATACCTTTACTTCACCGAAACCAATACCGACCGCATCCTCGACAACCTCGACGGCCTGCGCGACATGGTGTTCCCGCGCCCGCCTCACCTGGAAGGTGACAGCGATCCGCGCAACGAGCAGGAATTTCCCTCGGTGTGCTTGATCGGCCTGGGCCGCTGCGGTTCGAACATCGCGCTGGACGTAGCAGAGTTGGTGTACAACGCCCGCAAGTTCTACTTGAACGAATTCAGCAACGAAGACAAGTCTCAGGACAAAGGCTACAGCCCCGCCCAGTGGCTCCGTAACAACCTGCGCCTGGGCAGCGGCAAGGCCAGCAAACCGGTGTTCCTGGTAGAGCCGCTGGTAATGCTCGGTGACTTGGACAAGGACATTGCCGGGCGCATCCGTTTCTCGCGCAAAGGCGAGAAAAGTGGCTTCCTGCGCGACTACAGCAAGATGAAAATCATGGACCTGTCGGAAGTCCATGCCGGTGGCGCCGGTAACGCGCCAATCCTCGGCCAGTACCTGGCCAAGATCATCCTCAACAAAGACACCCAGCGCTTTTCCAGCCCCGACTGGAAGATGATCCATTCGTACCTGATCGACTCGTGTGGCATCAAGGCCAACCAGTCGCGCCTCTACTTCTCGATCTTCAGCGCTGGCGGCGGCACCGGTTCGGGCATGGCCTCGGAATTCGGCCTGGCCCAGCAGCATTCGTACATGAACAAGACGTTCGATACCAAGCCAGCCGACGAGCACGACAGCAAGAGCGGACACGCCTTTGTGTTCGAGCCGATCTTCACCAGCGGCATTTGCGTGTTGCCGAATATCTCCGACCACCGCAGCGAAATGTCCGAGGCACTGCACATCAATGCCGGACGACTGCTGTGCAAATACCTCTCGGAAGAATGGGATTTCTCGTACAACTTCGCCAATGAAGACAGCAGCGAAGCCAGTGTGAAGGGCCGCATCCGGCCGTGGAACGCGATGATGCTGATCTCCAACGACATCATGCGTTATGCCGAAGAAAGCGATGACGGCAACATCCAGAACATTGACGTCAATGCCATGGAAAAACACGCCAACCAGTACATCTCGCAGCAGATCTTCAACATCCTCACCGCCCAGGCCGTGACCACCGACTACGACCAGAACTACTTCCGTCGCGCCGGTATCGACATCGGCGAAACCATCCGCCTGGACGCCAACGACCTGTTCATGAGCCTGGCCGGCCCGGTGGCGATTGCCTACGCAGAATCGGTGGTCCCGGAAACGCCGGCACCGTCGAACGACAAATTCAAGGTGTTCGAGAAAGAACCACAGCGCCTGAACATCGATGACCTGTTCTTCCGCTCCATCGACCTGCCGCACTTCAACAAGGTCACCCAGGCCATCGAAGGCATCAGCCTGTTGCCGATCGAATCCAAGCGCTACAAGGCCTCCCTGGAGCAGTACAAGAACTCCGGCTACGACGCGGCCGCACTGCATGACCTGCACTTCTTCAAGAACTGCTCGTCGGTGGTGTCCATCGTGTCGTTGCCCAAGGACTACAAACTGTCCTACATGGACCTGAACCGACTCAAGACCCACCTCAACAGCCTGTTTCCCAACACCACCCTCAAGCGCTACGCGCTGGTGATCGGCGCCTCGGCCAACCTGTCGTTGACCACCCTGATCGCGAAGAGCCCGTGCCTGTCGGATGACTTCCTCACATTGATCGTGGCGTTTATCAAACGTTGCTTTGCACGCAACCCTTACCGCTTTGACGACACCCTGGACAACTCGATCCTGGACTTCATCATCCACGAGGACTTCGACGAAGACCGTATCGACGAACTGCTCAACGAGTTCGAGAACCCGGCAAAGATCCTCGATACCAACTGGTACGCGATCAAGCCGATGTATGAAAAGAAGTACCGCGAATTGATCAACGACAAAGAGAAGTTCGTGTCGATCAATGACATTCGCCTGTCACGGGACTGCGTGAAGAAGGCGATCAAGTACCTGCGCGAGATTTACCGTCACCGGATCGGCAAGACCAAGGTCATCTCGTTGAATAACCATACTGGCAAGACAGCCTGACCGAGTTGCGCCCTTCGCAGGCACGCGAGCGCCCACAGGTGGAATGCATTTCAACTGTGGGCACGGGCTTGCCTGCGATGACGGCCTGGATTGCCCCGAAAACGGATAGCCTTGCCACATCCCGAAACAATCCCACAAGCATTTGACCGCCCGCCAAACTGTTCCCATGACGTGCGCGTCACCCTCGTCTGTGACCTTTCTCTACGGCAAGATGCCATCACCGCTTCCGCAGTTACCCCGCTACACACTTGCGACGGCAAAAAATGCGCACCTTTTTCGTGCAGCGCTTTCCTACGCCGCCCTTTCCTGGATCAGAATCCACGGCGATACCACCACCGCCCACAGGCTCGGATCACGCGCCACCAGGTCCAATGCCCGCGTCGCAGACACCTCGCCCAGGGTCCCCGCGGCCAGCCAGGCAGCGACTTTGTCGCGGTTGTCCTCGGCCATTCCCTCGGCGGCCTCGATCAAATCCAGACCGGCGTCGACCCACAATAGGGCACCCTTGGCAAAGAACGGCTCAAGCTCCTTCCAGGAAATTTCGGCGGTTTCACCGAGCAGCTTGGCATAGAGGGTGCTAGGTTCTTGCGTCATGGGAGTTCACCTTGGGAAAAAATCGGCGCAATCATAGCGTCACGCCTCAAGCAGAAAAACCCAGTTGCAAATGAGTTACCGATAGAAAGTGTCAGGAAAGCCAAGGATTGCCCGAAACTCTGGCATCACCCCGCCGCAATTCTGTCTTTTTCTTTCATTTAAGCGACATACCCGGGTTTTGCCCCCAGCAGCCAGCTTTTCAAGCGATCAACCGGCGCTCTACACTGTACCGGTACAGTTGCCAGGGCACTGCCGGGGGGATATCCGAGATATCTGATCCGGTTCTGCAGCTCACAAGGCCGCTAGAACTATAAAAAATACAACAGTAAGAGTGGAGCACTATGAATAAGGCTACTAAGCAGATTTCCAAACTGTTTGCCGCTATGGTCCTGGCTGGGGTTGCCGGCCATTCGTTCGCAGCCGACACCATCAAGATCGGCATCGCCGGGCCCAAGACCGGTCCAGTGACGCAATACGGTGACATGCAATTCATGGGTGCCAAGCAAGCCATCGCCGATATCAACGCCAAGGGCGGTGTTGATGTTGATGGCAAGAAATTGCTGCTTGAAGCCAAGGAATACGACGACGCTTGCGATCCTAAACAAGCCGTTGCCGTCGCCAACAAAGTGGTCAACGACGGCGTCAAGTTCGTGGTCGGCCACCTGTGCTCCAGCTCCACTCAGCCAGCCTCCGACATTTATGAAGACGAAGGCGTGATCATGATTACCCCGGCTGCCACCAGCCCGGAAATCACCGCACGTGGCTACAAGCTGATCTTCCGTACCATCGGCCTGGACAGCGCCCAAGGCCCAGCAGCCGGCAACTACATCGCCGACCACGTGAAGCCTAAAATCGTTGCCGTCCTGCACGACAAACAGCAATACGGTGAAGGCATCGCCACCGCCGTCAAACAGACCCTCGAGAAAAAAGGCACCAAGGTTGCCGTATTCGAAGGCCTGAACGCCGGCGACAAAGACTTCTCCTCGATCATCCAGAAACTCAAGCAAGCCAACGTCGACTTCGTCTACTACGGCGGCTACCACCCTGAGCTGGGCCTGATCCTGCGCCAAGCCAAGGAAAAAGGCCTGAACGCCAAGTTCATGGGTCCAGAGGGCGTCGGCAACGACTCCATCTCGCAAATCGCCCAGGGCGCTTCCGAAGGCCTGCTGGTGACCCTGCCTAAATCCTTCGACACTGACCCGGCCAACAAAGCCATCGTTGAAGAGTTCGCCAAGAACAAGCAGGACCCAACCGGTCCGTTCGTGTTCCCAGCCTACTCGGCCATCGAAGTGATCGCTGGCGGTATTACCGCTGCGAAGACCGAAGACACCGCGAAAGTGGCAGCCGCCATCCACGCGGGTACCTTCAAGACCCCTACCGGCGAACTGAGCTTCGACGCCAAGGGCGACCTGAAGGACTTCAAATTCGTGGTCTACGAATGGCACTTCGGTAAACCAAAAACCGAAGTTTCCCCTCAGTAAGCCAGGCGTTACTGGTCAACAAGCCCACTGTGAGAGCAGTGGGCTTTGTTTTACGAGGTTTATGGGCCTGACACCCGCGATCCGGGCGCTGGCTCACCTGAAAATCTTAAAACCGTCACCAGCGGTTCGCTGGCAAACGCTTTGTGCAAATGTGCTCACAGAACACAGCACGGGGCCGGAACATGACTCCACCAGTGAAATGCGTATCGGGTTTTTAGGAGCGCTGTAATGCCTGAGATCTATCATTTTTTCCAACAGCTGGTTAATGGCCTGACCATTGGCAGCACCTATGCCTTGATAGCCATTGGCTACACAATGGTTTACGGCATCATTGGAATGATCAACTTCGCCCATGGCGAGGTGTACATGATTGGTTCCTACGTGGCCTTTATCGCCCTTGCCGGGCTGGCCATGATGGGTATCCACTCTCTGCCGCTGTTGATGACCGCTGCGTTCCTCGCATCGATCGTCGTGACCAGTGCCTATGGCTACAGTATCGAGCGGGTTGCCTACCGTCCCTTGCGTGGCAGCAACCGTCTGATCCCGCTGATTTCCGCTATCGGCATGTCGATTTTCCTGCAGAACACCGTATTGCTGTCCCAGGATTCCAAGGATAAATCCATCCCTAACCTGATCCCGGGGAGCTTCTCCTTCGGCCCGGGTGGCGCGGAAGAAGTCCTGATTTCCTACATGCAGATTCTGGTTTTCGTCGTCACCCTGGTGGCGATG
Source organism: Pseudomonas sp. MYb13 (assembly GCF_002980075.1). Taxonomy (NCBI): domain Bacteria; kingdom Pseudomonadati; phylum Pseudomonadota; class Gammaproteobacteria; order Pseudomonadales; family Pseudomonadaceae; genus Pseudomonas; species Pseudomonas sp. MYb13. The sequence continues at coordinate 32,144 of NZ_PCQI01000002.1, forward strand.
CTCGGCCTGACCCTGTTCATCTCCCGATCCCGCCTGGGGCGCGCCTGCCGCGCCTGCGCCGAAGACATCAAGATGGCCAACCTGTTGGGCATCAACACCAACAACATCATCGCCCTGACCTTCGTGATCGGCGCCGCACTGGCGGCCGTCGCCGCGGTGCTGCTGAGCATGCAGTACGGCGTGATCAACCCCAACGCCGGTTTCCTGGTAGGCCTCAAGGCCTTTACCGCGGCGGTATTGGGCGGCATCGGCAGTATCCCGGGCGCCATGCTCGGCGGCCTGGTGCTGGGTGTGGCCGAGGCCTTTGGTGCCGATATCTTCGGTGACCAATACAAGGACGTCGTGGCGTTCGGCCTGTTGGTTCTGGTGCTGTTGTTCCGTCCGACCGGCATCCTGGGCCGTCCGGAGGTTGAGAAAGTATGAGCAGATATCTTAAATCGGCGTTTTTCAGCGCCCTGCTGGTCTGGGCCGTGGCCTTTCCGGTACTCGGCCTCAAGCTGAGCATTGTCGGCATTAACCTTGAAGTGCATGGCACCGGTCCCGTGACCCTGACCATCATCGCGCTGTGCTCGGTGCTGATGTTCCTGCGCGTGCTGTTCACCCAGCAGGTCGGTGCCCTGTTCAAGAGCAACCGTGGCCCGTTGGTGTCGCCCAAGGTCAGCCAATTCCTGACCCTGCCACGTACACAGCGCTACATCATCATTGCCCTGATCATCGCCGCACTGATCTGGCCGTTCTTCGGCTCGCGCGGCGCGGTCGACATCGCCACCCTGATCCTGATCTACGTGTTGCTGGGCCTGGGCCTGAACATCGTGGTGGGCCTGGCCGGCCTGCTCGACCTGGGTTATGTGGGCTTCTACGCCGTGGGTGCCTACACCTACGCGCTGCTCTCGCATTACCTGGGCTGGAGCTTCTGGATCTGCCTGCCGCTGGCGGGTATGGCGGCGGCCACGTTCGGCTTCCTGCTGGGCTTCCCGGTGCTGCGCTTGCGCGGTGACTACCTGGCGATCGTGACCCTGGGCTTCGGTGAAATCATCCGGTTGTTCCTGCGTAACCTCACCGACATCACCGGTGGCCCCAACGGTATCAGTAGCATCCCCAAGCCAACGTTCTTCGGACTGTCGTTCGACCGCACCGCCGCTGAAGGCATGCAGACTTTCCACGAGTACTTCGGGATCGACTACAACCCGGTGAGCAAAGTGGTGTTCCTGTACCTGGTGGCGCTGTTGCTGGCACTGGCGGCACTGTTCGTGATCAATCGTCTGCTACGCATGCCGATCGGTCGCGCGTGGGAAGCGCTGCGCGAAGATGAAATCGCCTGCCGCGCGCTGGGCCTGAACCCGACCATCATCAAGCTCTCCGCCTTTACCCTGGGTGCTGCGTTCGCCGGTTTCGCCGGCAGCTTCTTCGCTGCCCGCCAAGGCCTGGTGACCCCCGAGTCGTTCACCTTCATCGAGTCGGCAATCATCCTCGCCATCGTGGTACTGGGTGGCATGGGCTCGCAACTGGGCGTAATCCTGGCCGCGATCGTGATGATCCTGCTGCCGGAAATGATGCGTGAGTTCAGCGAATACCGCATGTTGATGTTCGGCGCCATGATGGTGCTGATGATGATCTGGCGCCCGCAAGGCCTGCTGCCCATGCAACGTCCACACATGGAGCTGCGCAAATGAGCCGCGAGATCCTGAAAGTCGAAAACCTGAGCATGCGCTTCGGCGGCCTGCTGGCGGTCAATGGCGTGGCCCTGACCGTGAAAGAGAAACAAGTCGTGGCACTGATCGGCCCCAACGGCGCCGGCAAAACCACGGTGTTCAACTGCCTCACCGGTTTCTACAAGCCGAGCGGTGGCAGCATCCTGCTGGACGGCCAGCCGATCCAGGGCCTGGCCGGTCACGAAATCGCCCGCAAGGGCGTAGTACGGACCTTCCAGAACGTGCGGTTGTTCAAGGACATGACGGCGGTCGAGAACCTGTTGATCGCCCAGCACCGTCACTTGAACACCAACTTCTTCGCCGGCCTGTTCAAGACCCCCGCGTTCCGCAAGAGCGAGCGCGAGGCGATGGAATATGCGGAGTACTGGCTGGACAAGGTCAACCTCACCGAGTTTGCCAACCGCCCTGCCGGCACCCTGGCCTATGGTCAGCAACGTCGCCTGGAAATCGCCCGCTGCATGATGACTCGCCCGCGCATCCTCATGCTCGACGAACCGGCCGCTGGCCTGAACCCCAAGGAAACCGAAGACCTCAAGGCGCTGATCAGCGTGTTGCGTGAGGAAAACAACGCCACGGTGCTGTTGATCGAACACGACATGAAACTGGTCATGAGCATTTCCGACCACATCGTGGTGATCAACCAGGGCACGCCCTTGGCCGACGGGACACCGGAGCAGATCCGCGATAATCCTGAAGTGATCAAAGCCTATTTGGGGGAAGCGTAAAATGCTGCAATTCGAAAACGTTTCCACTTTCTACGGCAAGATCCAGGCCCTGCACAGCGTCAACGTGGAAGTGCGCCAAGGCGAGATCGTCACGCTGATCGGCGCCAACGGTGCCGGCAAGTCGACCTTGCTGATGACCCTGTGCGGGTCGCCGCAAGCCCACAGCGGCAGCATCCGCTACATGGGTGAAGAACTGGTGGGCCAGCAGTCGTCGCAGATCATGCGCAAGAGCATTGCAGTGGTGCCGGAAGGTCGTCGCGTGTTCTCGCGCCTGACCGTGGAAGAGAACCTGGCCATGGGCGGTTTCTTCACCGACAAGGGCGACTACCAAGAGCAGATGGACAAGGTGCTGCACCTGTTCCCGAGGCTCAAGGAACGCTTCAGCCAACGCGGCGGCACCATGTCCGGCGGTGAGCAGCAAATGCTCGCCATCGGCCGTGCGCTGATGAGCAAGCCCAAGCTGTTGCTGCTGGACGAACCTTCACTGGGCCTGGCGCCGATCATCATCCAGCAGATCTTCGACATCATCGAACAACTGCGCAAGGACGGTGTGACGGTGTTCCTGGTGGAACAGAATGCCAACCAGGCCTTGAAGATCGCTGACCGCGCCTATGTGCTGGAAAACGGCCGGGTGGTGATGCAAGGGACTGGCGAGCAGTTGCTGACCGATCCTAAGGTGCGCGAGGCGTACCTGGGCGGTTAAGAGAAGGTTGCTGTAGGAACCGGATCAAACAGGTGGGAGCGGCTTGTGTGGAAGCTGGCTTGCCCGCGATAGCATCACCTCGGTGCAACTGAAAAACCGAGGTGCCGCTATCGCGGGCAAGCCACGCTCCCACACCAGCCCGCTCCCACGTTTGCTTTGTGTGACGCTTGAATCGTAAAAAACCTGAAATTATTTTCGACGGGCTTGTAACGGATTCCGTCGTGCTGTCTCTAGTGGTACAAGCAGGCACTCAAGCCCGCCAACTCAACCCACTGCTGGAGATACACCATGACCACCAAACTGTCCGCCGCTAGCCTCGTCCTGGCCCTCGGTTCCGCCTTGAGCCTGTCCGCCCTGACCACCACCGCCCACGCTGCCGACGATATGCAGAAATGCTTTGGCGTCGCCGAAGCCGGCAAGAACGATTGTGCCGCAGGCGCCGGCACGTCCTGCGCCGGCACCTCGAAAACCAAGGACCAGGCCAACGCCTGGAAACTGGTCCCTGCCGGCACTTGCCTCAAGACCCCAAGCTCCACCTCGCCGACCGGTTTCGGCCAGGAAGCTGCCTTCACCGCCAAATCCTGATCCCTCGCAAAACCTGAGTACTGATGATGACTCCTTCATCCCTGCACGCCGTCTCCCAGGCTCAGGTGCCCGGCCTCCCACGCCGGGCCGGGCTGGGGCTCAAGCATGAGCACTTCGTTGAAGTGCTCGAGACCTCACCCGATATCGGTTTTTTCGAAGTGCACGCCGAAAACTACATGGTGGCCGGCGGCCCGTTTCATCATTACCTGGGGTTGATCCGCGCGCAGTACCCGCTGTCATTGCACGGTGTGGGCCTGTCCATCGGCGGCGAAGGCCCGCTGAACCCGGAGCACCTGGCGCGGCTGGCCACGCTGATCGAACGTTATCAACCCCACTCTTTTTCCGAACACCTCGCCTGGTCGAGCCACGGCCCGGTGTTCCTCAATGACCTGCTGCCGCTGGCCTACGACAACGCCACCCTGCAACGGGTGTGCGAACACGTTGACCAGGTACAGAGCAGCCTCAAGCGGACGATGCTGCTGGAGAACCCGTCAACCTACCTGCAATTCCAACGCTCGACCCTGGACGAAACGGACTTCATCAGTGAAGTCATCCGACGTACCGGCTGTGGCTTGCTGCTGGACGTCAACAACGTCTACGTTTCCTGCATCAATCACCAGCGCAATCCGCTTTCTTACCTTGAGGCCTTGCCGTTGCACGCCGTCGGTGAGATTCACCTGGCCGGTTTTGCTGAAGACACTGACAGCCTCGGCGATCGCTTGCTGATCGACGACCACGGCGCGCCGATCGATAACGCCGTGTGGCAGTTGTACGAAAAAGTACTGGCTCAAGTCGGCCCGATGCCAACGCTGATCGAGCGGGACAACCAGGTGCCGGCCTTCAGCGTGCTGCTGGCCGAGGCTCAACAGGCCCAATGGCATCTGGCGCAGGTGAGTCCATGAGCCTTCATGATGATTTTTCCGCGGCCTTGCTGGCACCGCACCAGCCCTGCCCCGATGGCCTGTTCAGTAGCAATGGCGCCGACCCGGCCAGCCGTTTCTCGGTGCATCGCAACACGGTGCACAGCTCATTGATCAACGCGTTGGCAACGGCTTATCCGGTTACGCTGCAATTGGTGGGCGAAGCGTTTTTTCGCGCCATGGCCAGCCTCTATGTCCAGGCGCACCCGCCCACCAGCCCGTTGATGAGTGAGTACGGCGACACGCTCGCCGAGTTCATCCACGGCTTCGAACCCGCGCAAAGCGTGCCGTACCTGGCCGATGTTGCCCGGTTGGAGCGCTTGCGAGTCCGCGCCTATCACGCGGCCGACTGCCAGGCATTGGATCAGCAGACCGTGCTCCAGACGCTACAGGGTCAGGCAAACCTGGGAACCCTGCGCCTGCAACTGCACCCGTCGCTGGCCACGCTGAATTCGCCTTATGCGGTGGTGGCGGTATGGGCAGCGCACCAGACCGAGGGCGGCCTTGCCACGCTGAATCCCTGGCATGCCCAGGGCGCGCTGGTGGTGCGCCAAGGGCTTGAGGTCAAGGTGTTTGCCATCGACCCCGGCTCAGTGGCCTTCATCAACAGCCTGGGCCGCGGCAATGCATTGGAAAAAGCCGTGGAGCATGCGCTGGACGCGTCAGCCGAGTTTGACCTGCACCAATGCCTGACGCTGCTGATCGCCCACAACGCCCTCACTCATTTGCACCTAGAACAAAAGGTATCGCCATGAACACCCGCCCCTCGTGCCTGATCAAGCGGCTCATCGCACTTTTCGAGCAAATCCCCTACAGCCTGATTGCCTGTCTCGCGCGCTTCTCCATTGCCGCGGTGTTCTGGAAGTCCGGGCAAACCAAAGTCGAAGGCTTTGCCATCGACTTCATCAACGGCACCTTCCAACTCGGTGAACCGAAGCTGGCCGCCTCGACATTGCCGCTGTTTCGCAGCGAATACCACGTGCCGTTGTTATCGCCGGAAGTGGCAGCGCCGATGGCCGCGTTTGCCGAACACTTTTTCCCGGTGCTGATCCTTGTAGGCTTCGCTACGCGTTTTTCGGCCTTGGCCCTGATCGGGATGACGCTGGTGATCCAGTTGTTCGTCTACCCGGATGCCTACCCGACCCATGGCACCTGGATCGCGCTGCTGTTGTTGCTGGTGGCCAAAGGGCCGGGACGCCTGTCGATCGATCACCTGATCGCCCGCCGCTACGCCTAAAGCCGGTCCAGCGCCTCGCCGCTGAGCTTGAACCAATCCACCAGGTAATCGGCCAATACCTGGGTGCGACGCGGCAAACCGCCCTGATACGGGTGCACCAAGTACATCGGCATGCTCCGCGTCTGATAATCGCGAAGGAGCCAGCGCAATCGACCGTCAGCCAATTCCGTCGGCAATACGTAGGACGGCAGGCGCGCGATACCGGCGCCGACCAACGCGGCCTTTTTCAACAGGTTGTAGTGGTTGGAGGCAAAGGTGCCGCTGACCCGCACCCGCAGGAGTTCGTGCTGCTGGTGGTACAGCCATTCCTCACGGCCACTGTAGTGGCTGTTGAGCAAACAGGTATGGCCGGCCAACTCCGCAGGTGTCTGTGGTTCGCCATGTTGCTCAAGGTAGGCCGGGCTCGCGCAGGTCATCTCATGCCAGGCCAGCAGGGGCTTGGCGACCAGGCGCTCGTTTTCGGTCGCGCCCGAGCGTACTCCCAGGTCAAAGCCATCCCGCGCCAGGTCGCGGTAGTTGTTGTTGAGCTCGAGTTCGATCTGCACCTGCGGGTATTGCTTGGAGAACTCCAGCAGCAAGCCGTCGAAGAAGGTTTCGCCCAACGACACCGGAACCGTCATGCGTACCGGCCCCGCCAGATCATCCTTGAGCCGGGCCAGTGCCTGGCGGGCACGGTCCACTTGCAGTACCAAGGCCTGGGCCTGGGGCAATAGCGCCGCGCCGGCGGCGGTGAGGCTGAGCTTGCGGGTAGTGCGGTGCAGCAATACCACTGAAAACTGCGCTTCCAACTGGCTGATGCGCTTGGACAACTGCCCTTTGCTGCAGCCCAACTGCTCGGCCGCCAGGGTAAAGCTGCCGGCCTCAATGAGCACGGCGAAGGCTGCCAGATCATCCATCTCACTCATGGATTGTTTCCATTTGAAAACCAAAGGTTGCCTATTAGCGCGTTTATCCACCCAAAAAGCCACTCTAGACTGAACCCTCACTTACCCCCTGGAGGAACAGCACCATGAAAATCCTATTGATTGGCGCCAGCGGTACCATCGGCTCGGCAGTCAAGGCGCAACTCGCTCAGCGTCACGAAGTGATCAGCATCGGCCGCAGCGGCGGCGACTTCCAGGTGGATATCAGCGACAGCGCTTCGATCCGCACGCTGTTCGAACAAACCGGCAACTTCGACGCGCTGATCTGCGCAGCGGGCAGCGTCAACTTCGTGGCCCTGCCGGAAATGAGCGAAGCCGACTTCGAACTCGGCCTGCGTAACAAGCTGATGGGCCAGGTCAACCTGCTGCTGATCGGCCGCGACTACGCCAACGATGGCGCTTCGTTCACCTTCACCAGCGGCATTCTTAACCGCGACCCGATCCGCACCGGCGCCTCGGCTGCGCTGGTCAACGGCGCCATTGACGCCTTTGTCAAAGCGGCGGCAATCGAATTGCCGCGCGGTTTGCGCGTCAACGCTGTCAGCCCGACCGTCCTGGTGGAAGCCATGGACAGCTATGCGCCTTACTTCCGTGGCTACAAACCGGCTCCAGGCGCCGACGTAGCGCTGGCCTACGCGAAGAGCGTGGAAGGCTTGCAAACCGGTCAGACCTTTATCGTTGGCTGAACAGGTTCGGCTGTCAGAATTGCCTGAAGCTGGCGAGCGGGGTTGTGATGCAGCGCAGGCCTGCGTAACGTGGCGGCACTTGTCTGGAGACCGATAATGCGCGCCGCCCATACCCTTGCTCTGTTTGCCTTGTTCCCCCTGTTCGCCGCCTGCCAGATGTTCGACCGCGAGCCGGCCAAGCCCTCTCTCGCCGGGCTGACCCGCATGCAGGGCGAACTCACGGCGGTCGGCGGCAAACTGCTGTTCCAGCCGTGCAACGACAAGCGCAACTACGTGGTCAACGACACCGGTGGCACCAGCATCCTGCAGGAGGCGGCCTCCCTGGCCGGCCAGCAGGGTGCACTGTTTGCCGACCTGCGCGGCCAGTTCTCCGGCGTGGCTAAAGGCACCCAGGGCAGCGTGGACCTGCAACAACTCTATCGCGTCGAGCGCTCGACCTCGGCCTGCAACGACCCGGACTTCAAGCGCATGATCCTGCGCGCCAACGGCCACAAGCCGGCCTGGGCGATGAACGTCACGGCCAAGGGCATGGTGCTGGAACGCGAAGGCCAGCCCCCCCTGGCGGTGCCGTATGTGGAAGAGCAAATCGGTGACGGGCGCTTCAACCTGATGACCGAAGCCAACAACCAGCACGTCGAACTGTGGGTCGCCCCGCAGCGTTGCGTCGACCCGGTCAGCGGCAGCCTGCAGCACATGACCGCCGAGTTGCGCGTCAATGGCCAGGTGCAACGGGGTTGCGCAGCATTTGGCGGTTCGCGCGACGACTGACGCCATCCTGCGTTGTTTTAACATGACGGGAAACGGCCATTGGGGCTTATAATCGCCGGTTTGCAAAACAGCCGGCCTCTCTGCCCGCCGCCTACCGGATCCCGTCATGTTACGAATCACCGAACTCAAGCTGCCCATCGACCATCCCGAAGAAGACCTGCGGCCTGCCATCGTGCAGCGCCTGGGCATCGCCAGTGATGACCTGCTCGATTTCACCCTGTTCAAACGCAGCTACGATGCGCGCAAGAAATCCTCGGAGCTGTGCTTCATCTACACCATCGACTTGAACGTCAAGGGTGAAGCCGCCCTGCTGCTCAAGTTCGCCGATGACCGCAACGTCAACCCGGCGCCGGATGTCAGCTATAAAGTCGTAGGCCAGGCGCCGCAAGACCTGACAGAACGCCCGATCGTGGTCGGCTTTGGCCCGTGCGGGATCTTCGCAGGGCTGCTGCTCGCGCAAATGGGCTTCAAGCCGATCATCCTCGAGCGCGGCAAGGAAGTGCGCCAGCGCACCAAGGACACGTGGGGCCTGTGGCGAAAAAACGTGCTCAACCCCGAGTCCAACGTGCAGTTCGGTGAAGGCGGTGCCGGGACCTTTTCCGACGGCAAGCTGTACAGCCAGATCAAGGATCCGAAATTCCACGGCCGCAAAGTCCTGCACGAGTTCGTCAAGGCCGGCGCGCCGGAAGAAATCCTCTACGTCAGCAAACCGCACATCGGCACCTTCCGCCTGACCGGCGTGGTGGAAAACATGCGCGAACAGATCATCGCCCTGGGCGGTGAAGTGCGCTTCGAGCAACGGGTAACCGACGTGCTGATCGAAGACGGCCAGTTGAACGGTGTGGTCGTCAACGATGGCGAGCAGATCCTCTCTAAACACGTGATCCTGGCCCTGGGCCACAGCGCCCGCGACACCTTCCGCATGCTCCACGGGCGCGGCGTATACATGGAGGCCAAGCCATTCTCCGTGGGTTTCCGTATCGAGCACCCGCAATCGCTGATCGACGCCGCGCGCCTGGGCAAATACGCAGGGCACCCGAAACTCGGCGCCGCCGACTACAAGCTGGTGCACCACGCCAAGAACGGCCGCTCGGTCTACAGCTTCTGCATGTGCCCAGGCGGCACCGTGGTCGCGGCGACGTCCGAGCCAAACCGCGTGGTCACCAACGGCATGAGCCAATACTCACGCAACGAGCGCAACGCCAACTCCGGCATCGTGGTCGGCATCACGCCTGAGGTGGACTACCCAGGCGGCCCGCTGGCGGGTATCGAGTTGCAGGAACGCCTGGAGTCCCACGCCTACATCCTAGGCGGCAGCAATTACGAGGCGCCTGCGCAGTTGGTGGGTGATTTCATCGCTGGCAAGCCGTCCACGGCGATCGGCAGTGTAGAACCGTCCTACAAGCCCGGCGTATCCCTGGGTGACTTGGCCCTGGCCTTGCCGGACTTCGCCATTGAAGCGATCCGTGAAGCACTGCCGGCCTTCGAGAAGCAGATCAAGGGCTATTCGCTGCACGACGCGGTACTGACCGGTATCGAGACACGCACCTCATCGCCGCTGCGGATTACCCGCAACGAGTCGATGCAGAGCTTGAATGTGAAAGGCTTGTTCCCCGCCGGTGAAGGCGCAGGTTACGCGGGCGGGATTCTGTCCGCGGGTGTGGATGGGATTCGGATTGCCGAGGCGTTGGCGCGGGATATGTTGGGCCTGCCAACCTGACACAGCGCAGTCTGGAATGGGGGAGCGGGCTTGCTCGCGAAAGCGCTGGCTCAGTCGATGAATCTGTTGACTGACACTCAGCGTTCGCGAGCAAGCCCGCTCCCACATTGGGTACTACGTGTTGTAGTCAGATGTTTGCGCGCAAGACGGTGTCCGGCAACGGCTCACCCCCTTCGACACTGGCGGCAACGGCCGCGATCAGCCCGTCCAATTCATAGCCCTGGGCCTTGAGCCACGCCTGATCGTAATAGGTTGTGACGTAGCGCTCGCCTCCATCACACAAGATCGCCACGATCGAGCCCGACTCCCCCGCCGCTTTCATCTGCTGCGCCGCCACCAGGGCGCCAATCAGGTTGGTCCCGCTGGAGCCACCGACCCGTCGCCCCAGCCGCTGGGCCAGATAATGCATGGCCGCCAGCGAGAGCGCATCCGGCACCTTGACCATCGCATCAATCACCCTCGGCAAAAACGACGCCTCGACCCGTGGCCGGCCAATGCCTTCGATGCGCGAACCGCAGTCCAGGCGCAAGCTCGCATCGCCACTCTGATAGAAGTCAAAGAACACCGAACGCTCGGCATCGGCACACAACACGCGGGTGCAATGCTGACGGTAACGCACGTAACGACCAAGGGTCGCGGTGGTGCCGCCAGTGCCGGGGCTGGAGATCAACCAGCTCGGTTCGGGATGCTGCTCGAAGCGCATCTGCTGGAAGATCGATTCGGCAATGTTGTTGTTCGCCCGCCAATCGGTGGCGCGCTCGGCGTAAGTGAACTGGTCCATGAAGTGACCGCCGCTTTCTCGCGCCAGGCGTTCGGATTCGGCGTAGATCTGCGTCGGGTCCTGTACCAGGTGGCTCTTGCCCCCGTAGAAGGCGATCTGCGCGATTTTTTCCTGCGAAGTGGTGGCCGGCATCACCGCAACAAATGGCAGGCCAAGCAGACGTGCAAAGTAGGCTTCGGAAATCGCCGTCGAACCGCTGGACGCTTCGATCACCGGCGCGCCCGGCTTAAGCCAGCCGTTGCACAGTGCGTACAGGAACAGCGAACGGGCGAGCCGGTGCTTGAGGCTGCCGGTGGGGTGGCTGGACTCATCCTTGAAGTACAACTCGATACCCGGCAAACCCGGCAGCGGCAAGGGGATCAGATGCGTGTCGGCGCTGCGCTGGAAGTCTGCTTCAATGATACGAATGGCTTCGCGGGCCCAGGGACGGTGGTCGCTCATGGAGGGTTTCTCTGCAAGGTCTAAGCCCTGATTTTAGGGGGTTTCCTACACGCTACACAGATACAGTACCGACTCAATCGGACACACAATTGCTAGGCTTGGGTGCAACGCGATACCTAACGGTTGCTTATAACAAATAAGAATATAACTTTTGTTTTAACAACTAACGGTACGGGTTAGGGTACGCACCTATTGAACCTGGATTGGAGAGCATCCCTTGCCTCTGCGTAGCACTTTCACCCGTTTCTTCCAGCTGGAAGCCGCCAGCGGTCTGTTGTTGATCGCGGCTGCCGCACTGGCGTTGATCATCAACAATTCACCGCTGTCGCACCTGTACAGCGCGTTTCTCGATGTACCGGTCGTGGCGCAGATAGGCGCGTTGAAAATCGCCAAGCCTGCCCTGCTGTGGATCAATGATGGCCTGATGGCCCTGTTCTTCCTGCTGATCGGCCTTGAGGTCAAGCGCGAGTTGCTCGACGGTCATCTGTCCAAGCCCTCGCAAGTGGTACTGCCGGGTGCGGCAGCCATTGGCGGCATGGTGGTGCCGGCGCTGATCTACTGGGCGATCAACAAGGACTACCCCGCCGCGCTTTCTGGCTGGGCGATCCCGATGGCCACCGACATTGCCTTCGCCCTGGGCGTGCTGGCCTTGCTGGGCAAGCGCGTGCCGGTGTCGCTGAAACTGTTCCTGATGACCCTGGCAATCATTGACGACCTGGGGGCGATCATCGTGATCGCCGTGTTCTATTCCTCCGACCTGTCCGGTGCTGCCCTCGCAGGCGCGGGTGCCTGCCTGGTTGCCTTGATCGCGATGAACCGCCTGGGCGTGATCAAGCTCGGGCCCTACCTGATCGTCGGGCTGATCCTGTGGGTGTGCGTACTCAAGAGCGGCGTCCATGCCACCCTCGCCGGTGTGACATTGGCATTCTGCATCCCGCTGCGCACCAAGAACGCCGAGCCATCACCGTTGCTTACGCTGGAACATGCCCTGCACCCATGGGTGGCCTACGGCATCCTGCCGCTGTTCGCCTTCGCCAACGCCGGTGTGTCCCTGACCGGCGTCAGCCTGGAAAGCTTCACTCACCACGTGCCTATGGGCATCGCCGCCGGCTTGTTGATAGGCAAGACCGTCGGCGTGTTCGGCCTTACCTGGCTGGCCATCAAGACCGGCCTTGCGGCCCTGCCTGGTGGCGCGAACTGGGGCCAGGTGTTTGGCGTGGCGATCCTGTGCGGCATCGGCTTCACCATGAGCCTGTTTGTCGGTTCCCTGGCGTTCGTACCGGGTGCCAGTGAGTTTGCGGGTGAGGACCGGATGGGAATCCTGACGGGGTCGATACTCGCGGCGTGCATCGGTTATGCGGTGACGGCGATGGCGAGTCGTAAGAAAATCTGACCTTATTTGCAGGCGCCGGCCATTTCAAGCCGGCGTCTGATTTCCCCGTTCACCCAGCATATCTCCCCTTCTCAGACGCCCCCTACATCCCCCTTCCTGGCTTGGCCTAACGTCGTCTTCCGGCTTTTATACCGGACGCCGTTATGCAACATGCCAGGAGGGCACAATGGCAAATAAAAAGGACGTATACCCAGTTTGGCGATGTTAAGGGAATGGCACCGGTGGATACCGACGTCTGGCGCCTGTGAATCACTGGAACACGATGAAGCAGTACGCTATCTAGCAACATCAGATGTCAGCGGAGGCTTGATCTCAATTGGGCTTGATGACACGAATGGCGAGTGGGCAGAACATACCTGTCTCCAATTGATCGAACGCCCTGAAGCTCAACCCCTTCGGATTCTGTCACCGCGTCCTATGAGTATGCGAGCCGAGCGTAAAATCAGGTCCGCAATAAAAACCGCCCGACTAAGGCGTTTTTTATGGCCTGCGTTTTTGTATGTAACCGCCCGCAACCGGCTAGACGCCCGCCCCTGAAACCAAAAACCCCAACCGGTCACCCGGTTGGGGTTTTGTGTTTACAACGCTGGCGTTTAGCGAGTAACGCGGCTGGTACCATCCACGGTCATGATGCGTACGCGGTCGCCGATGCGGAAGATCTCATTCTCCTGCACGGCCTGCACGTAGGCACGCATGCTGCCGTCGTCTTCGCGCACGGTGATTTCAACACCCTGTGTACGGGTCAGGCCTTCTTCGGTGGCCGAACCCAGCAGGCCGCCAGCGACGGCGCCGATCACAGCGGTCACGATGCTGCCACGGCCGCCGCCAATGGCGCTGCCACCAACGCCACCGATGACTGCACCAGCAGCGCCGCCAATAGGGGTCTTGGTACCTTCGATTTTCACCGGACGCAGGGATTCGATGGTACCCATGCGCACGGTCTGCACACGACGCGCTTCGTCACGGGAGTACGAGTCGCCGGTCAGACTCGAGGCGCAGCCACCCAACAGCAACGACAGGGTGGTAAAGCAGGCAACCAGTAAAACGGACTTACGCATAGCATCAACTCCAAAGGACAGGTGTTCATTAAACGCTGCGGCTTGACGCCTGTCACGGCAAGCCCGGCAGAAAATTGCTTTCATTCAGCCTTAGTACAGACTGCCCGCACCAGAAAACTCGACGAACGGTAGCACTTCTCTTGTAGCCAGGACCTTCATGGATTACTTCATCATTGTAGTCACAACCCTTGCCGGCCTGTATTTCCACGCCTGGTTATACGTGCGCATCAGGCGCTGGATGGATCGTGACTTGGCGTTGTCCCTGGCAGGCGATGATCAACACAAGCGCGCCTTCATGCTCAACGCGTTGGAGCGGGCTGGCACGTTGAAAATCAAACGATCCGATTTGCCGCATTGGTTGACGCGTGCGGCGCAGCAGTACACGCCCGAAGTCTCTTCAATAGAGACTTCGGGGTGACGGACAACATTCAGGCGAAGTGACGAAAGGTGCAGCTCAAGGTGCCAGACGCTCGCGCGTCCACTGGGCGTCTTGCAGGCGATAGTTCAGGCGGTCATGCAGGCGGCTGGCGCGGCCTTGCCAGAACTCGATACGCTCGGGCAGCAGGCGGTAGCCCCCCCAATGCTCCGGGCAGTCGGGTTGGGTATCGCTGAAGCGTTGCTCGGTGGCCTTGAGCAGTTCCTGCAACTCTTCGCGGTCACGAATGACTTGGCTTTGCGCAGAGGCCCAGGCACCGAGGCGGCTGCCGAGCGGGCGGACCTGGAAGTAAGCGTCCGATTCCTCAGGCGTGACCTTGACCACCCGTCCCTCGATGCGCACCTGGCGCTCCAGGGTCGGCCAGAAGAACGTCATGGCCGCGAAGGGTCGCGCCGCAAGCTGTTGGCCCTTGGCACTCTGATAATTGGTGAAGAAGGTAAAGCCCTGCGCGTCCAGGCCCTTGAGCAACAGGATGCGGCAATGTGGCCGCCCCTCCTGGTCGACCGTGGCCAAAGTCATGGCATTGGCCTCCACCGGTGGCTGCTCGGTTTTCACCGCGTCAGCAAACCACTGGTGGAACAAGGCAAACGGTTCGCCCGGGGCCTGGGCCTCGCTCAAACCATCCCGTGTGTAGTCACGGCGCATATCGGCCAGTGCCTGGGTCATGCGGCTTTATCCTTCTGGTTCAGCGGATCAGTTTTTTGCCTGGTCGTTGGCTGGTGCAGCAGCCTTGGCTTTGGCTGGCGCCGGCTTTTTCGCAGCGGGCTTGGCCGGGGCTTTTTTAGCCGCTGGCTTGGCAGCAGCTTTTTTCGCGGCTGGCGCCTTTTTAGCCGGCGCCTTGGCGGCCGGGGCCGGGGCCGGAACGTTCTGCACCGCTACCATTTCAGCGGCGGGCGGGGTCTTGCCCGATTGATACTTGCTCAGCAGTGCCAACATGGTGGTGCGCTGGGTGAACATGATTTCCATACGACGGTTCAGGGCACGGCCCTGGTTGCTGTCGTTGGCCGCACGAGGCATCAGGTCGCCCATGCCGCGCAGCATCAGGCGGTCCTGCTTCAAACCGCTGAGACTGAAGATCGAGGCGATGGATTGCGCGCGCTCCTTGGTCAACGCCTGGCTGGCTGGGGCGGTGCCAGTGGCATCGACGTGGCCCAGTACCAGTACGGCGGTCTTAGGGTCGGCTTCAACGGCCTTGGCCACACGGGTGAATGGACCGAGGGTGACCGGCAGCAACATCGCCGGGCGTTTCGGGTTGTAGGAGCCGTCGACCGGAGCAATCACAACAAGCACGTTGTCACGACGCTCAAGTTGCAGGTTGCTGTCCTTGATGGCGGCGCGCAGGCGTGGCTCGTAGTCGTCGAGCCAAGCCTGGGTGATTTTCGGATCAGGCATCGGCACGTTGGTCACGTCGACCTTGGCCAATGGCTTGGGTTTGCTTTCGAACGGCCACCACCAGTGGGTTTCGGTGTCGCTTTTCGCAACCGCTGGCGCTGGCGCTGGCTCCGCAGCCTTGAGGTCGGCTTTCAGGTCGGCCTTGGCATCGGCAGCCTTCTCGTCGGCGGTCTTGGAGGAGAATGGCCACCAGCTGGAGCCGGTGTCAGCCTTGGCGGCTGGAGCCGGAGCAGCAGCTGCAGCTACCGGCGCGGCAGGCTTGGCGCCGGCAGCCGGTTTGGCAGCCGGTTTGGCATCCGGCTTGGCATCGGTTTGGGTCACTGCGTCCTTGGTCGCGGCCTTATCAGATCCAAATGACCACCAATGCCCGCCCTCGGCATCATTTTGTGGAGTTTGTGCGCAGCCAGTAATAGTGAGGCATAGCGCCAGTGCCAAGGACTTGTTCGATAACATGAGATATCCACAAAATGAGAAAAGAAACGGGGGTCTGGGTGACCCGTTAAACAGACGCTTACAGAACATTAAAGTTACATCATTTCGTTCAGCGCCTTCTTATAGTTGCCTTTGTAACAAAAAAACGTGAAACAGCAAGGGGTTTACAGACAACCGGCCAATATTCCGACCAACTTCTGTGCCCGTGGGTCCATAAGTACATAAGGCCCCAATGTATTAGTCACGAAACCAAATGCTACATCATGCTCAGGGTCGGCAAACCCCACCGAGCCGCCGGCACCGGGATGCCCGAAAGCACGCGGGCCAAGGCCAAAGGTAGCGTTGGGCACCTGCGGCTGGTCCAACATGCAGCCCAGGCCAAAACGGGTTTGCGTCAATAATGTTTTATCCGGCCCGATACTGTGTTCGCGGGTCAATTGTTCAAGCATGTCGGCTTCGAGCAAACTACCGTCCAACAACCCGCTATAAAAACCCGCCAGGCTGCGCGCATTACCGTGACCATTTGCCGCTGGCTGCTGCATACGGCGCCATTCAGGTTTATTAGTGCTGGTCAGAATTGACGGTGGGTTGGCAAATGCACGCGTCGTCATGGCCGCCGGTTCACGCATCATTACTTGCAGTAAACGTTGTGCGGCTTCGTCGCCCATAGTGCCTTTGCTGCGCGCTATATGCGCGACGCGATAAAACTCTTCATCCGCCAGGCCGACATGAAAGTCCAGCCCCAATGGCCGTGCGACCCGCGCCACGATGGACTCTCCCGGCCCGCGCCCATCGGCGCGACGCAGCAATTCACCGACCAGCCAACCATAAGTGATCGCCTCGTAGCCATGGCCTTGGCCCGGCGTCCACCACGGGGCTTCGGCCGCCAGGGTATCGACCATCAGTTGCCAGTCGTAGAGGGCCTCGGTGGGCAGCATCTCGCGGATCGCCGGCAACCCGGCCTGGTGGCAGAGCAACTGGCGCAGCGTGATGGTTTCTTTCCCGGCTGCGGCAAATTCCGGCCAGTAGCGGGCGACCGGTGCATCGAGTTCTAATTTGCCTTCGGCCACCAGTTGCAGGGCCGCGACGGCGGTGAAGGTCTTGGTGCAGGAGAACAGATTGACGATGGTGTCGCTGTGCCAAGCCTCGGCACCGTCCTTGTCGGCGGTACCGGCCCACACGTCGACGACGGTTTCACCGCCGATCTGGATGCAGAGCCCGGCACCACGCTCCTGAGGGTCATCGAACAATGCGGCGAAGGCTTCACGTACCGCTTCGAACTGGAGTTCGTAATGACCCTGAATCTGCACCTGAGCGCCCTCGAAAACATCAAAAAAGTGGCCGACATTGTTCCAGCCCTGATGGGTTTTGTGAACCCGTCAGCACTCAATCAATGACCATTCCCAGAGTGGCCACCCGCATGCCCGGCGCCCTGCCCCGGGCCTTTACCCTCATGCCCGTCCCTGCCCCCTTCGCTTTCACGCACGCTGCCTGCCGCCTTGGCCTTTTCAGCTTCCTTGCCCAGTTGCTCGACCGCCGCCAGGTTGCTTTTGCGCACGCTTTCGACAAACCCCTGGAACGGTACGTCGGTGACGCCCACCAGCCCAAAGTGACCATTCTCACCGTCCAGCAAACGCCCGGTCACCGGCTGGTCCAGGTACTGGAACCAGTGCACGCCGACAATCGACGGCTCGGTCATGGCCTGCTTGAGGAAATTACCGTAGGCCGCGCCGCGGTCTTCTTCCTTGGCCAACTGCGTCACGCCCCCCCAGAACGGCCCGCGGTCAGCCGAGCCGAAGTTGAATTCGGTGATCAGCACCGGTTTGTCCAGCGCACGCAAAGCGGCGAAGTCGTAACCGTCCTGGGGTTTGAGGGTGTACATGTTAAAGCTCAACACATCGCAGTACTGGGCGCAGGAGGCCACGGCTTCCGGCGTGCTGACCGCATAGCGCCCGCCCAGCAGCAGTTGGTTGGGCGCGTGCCATTTAAGCGAGTCGGAGAGGGTCTTGAAATAGGCATCCGCGAAGGTCTTCTGGAAGTATTTGAAATCAGCTTCGATTTCAGGGTGCTCGGGGCTCGGCATCGGCGGTTCGAAACCCGGGTCTTCCATCAGCTCCCAGCCCTTCAATTCGATGCCCCAAGCTTTCGACAGGCCTTCCTCGTTGCGGTACTTGTCGCGCAGCTGCTTGAGGAAGGCGCGCTTGGCCGGCACATCGGTGGTCATCCTCAACGTG
This sequence comes from Pseudomonas sp. MYb13, assembly GCF_002980075.1. NCBI lineage: Bacteria > Pseudomonadati > Pseudomonadota > Gammaproteobacteria > Pseudomonadales > Pseudomonadaceae > Pseudomonas > Pseudomonas sp. MYb13. The sequence goes on from NZ_PCQI01000002.1 coordinate 50,290, forward strand.
CCGTATGCCAACGCGTAGCGGGATTTAGGCTCATCGCCGGGGCCGGCCCAAGCCAGTTCGTTGTCGGCAAAGAAGCCGATCAACCACGGGTCATCCCGATGATCGCGGGCAGCAATGGCCACGGCACGCTCGGTGGCCATGGCGAAGCGCGGGTCAAACGGGTCGGGCATGCCGCCCCACCAGTCGGTGCCGGTGCTGATGCTGGCGTAGTCGCCGACAATCGACAATGGCAGGGTGTATGGCACTCGGTCGGCGTTGGCCAGGGCTTCGTCACTCCAGTTGCCGACGGTATTGAAACCCCAGGCTTGCAGGCGGTCCAGAGTGTGGGTGACCCAGCGTTTCTGGTCGAAGCCCTCACCACCGTACGTGCGTTGCAGGTTGGCGCCGTAAAAGTCATACCAGCGTCCGGCAGCAAAGCTGCGCCCTTCGCCGGCACCGTTGCCGGTGCGGTTGTCGCTGCTGCCGTAGTACTTGTCGAAGGGTTCGCCGCCCTTGGGCAGCGCTGCGAACATCCACTCGCGGCCGGCCACATAAGTCTGGGTGTTGTCCGGGGCCACGGTATTGACGCCCAGGGAGTAGAACGGGTGCCCCTCCGGCGTCACCAGGTACCAGCGCCCGTCGCGCTTCTCGGTGCGGAAAAACCCGCTGGCGTGGAAGGCAGGGCCTTTGTTCCAGCCACCGTACTGGTCCAGCGCGGATTTATCCCGCGTGGCCAGCCAGCCCTGGAGTTGCTGTTGTTCCTTGGCAGCGGCGGCCTTGAGCTGCTCGTCGCTGCTGACTTTTTCCGGCCAGCGCGCTCGGGTGGATTGACCGTAGGCATCCACCAGTTCGCTGTAGGCGGCCTTCAGCACCGGTTCGCTGTCCTGCACGCCAAAGCGCTCCAGCAGGATGCTTTGCGCAGCGTTGGGCTTGATCATCGACAGGGTCACCGAGACCACCTGGCTGCGGTCGACCTCACCCGCGCTGCTGGCGAGCAATACGCGCTGGCCGTCCACGGTGATCGGCATCGGCGGGCCGGCCTTCATGCCCTGGCTCAGCGGCGAGTTGGCCTGCAGCGGCACCAGCAGGGTCTGGGCCGGACCGGCGGGTAGATCGACGCGGCTGACCAAGGTACGCCCATCACTGCTCTGCACCTTGACGTAAAGCGTGAGCGCCCAGTCCATTGCACTCTGGATGCGCAAGCTCATGGCCCCCGATTGAGACCAGTCCCAGGCACCGGTTTGCGGGCTGAGTACCAGGCTCGGTTCGGCAGCCGGGTTGAAGGTAATGCGGCGCAACACCTCGCCTTCGGGCGTTTGTTCGGCGTTGTATTGCGGCAGGCTGGCGTCCTGGGTCGCCACCTTGACCACATCGGCAGGCCGAACGAAGTTGAACAAGGTCTGTTGCCCGGCGGGCGCGGCCATCAACGGCGCGGCGAACAGCAAGGCAAAAAGGGCGGGCAGCGTGCGAATCATACGAACAAGGTTCTCCCAGACGGCCGATGAATGGCCTGATGACATAATTGAGATAGACCACGAAGTGGGCGCATTCGCCCACGGTGGCTTAAGAAATTTCGCGCCTGAACGGCGGTAAGGCATTGAGGATAGCCTTGCCGTAGCGCTGGGTGACCAAACGGCGGTCGAGCAAGGTGATGGTGCCCCGGTCCTCTTCGGTACGCAGCAAGCGACCGCAGGCCTGGACCAGCTTCAGGGAAGCATCCGGCACCGAGATCTCCATGAACGGGTTACCGCCGCGCGCCTCGATCCACTCGGCCAAGGCCGCCTCGACCGGATCGTCCGGCACCGAGAACGGAATCTTGGCGATCACCACGTGCTCGCAATAGGCGCCGGGCAAGTCCACACCTTCGGCAAAGCTCGCCAGGCCGAACAGTACGCTGGAATCGCCGCCATCCACGCGCGCCTTGTGTTTGTTCAAGGTTTCCTGCTTGGACAGGTTGCCCTGGATAAACACCTGCTTGCGCCAGTCACGGTCGAGGCCGTCGAACACGTCCTGCATCTGCTTGCGTGACGAGAACAGCACCAACGTGCCGCGCGAGCCTTCTACCAGGTCCGGCAGGTCACGGATGATCGCGGCCGTGTGGGCGGCTGCATCCCGAGGGTCAGCCTTGAGGTCAGGCACCCGCAGCACACCCGCGTCGGCGTGATGGAACGGGCTCGGCACCACTGCCGTGACGGCCTTTTTCGGCAGGCCGGCGCGCATGCGGAACCGATCGAAGGTGCCCAGGGCGGTCAATGTCGCCGAGGTCACCAGGCAGCCGTAGGCGACGTTCCACAGGTTGCGGCGCAGCATTTCTGCGGCAAGGATCGGGCTGGCGTTGACCTCGATATCGAACAGCGCACCGCTTTCCGACAGGGTCAGCCAGCGTGCCATCGGCGGGTTGTCTTCCGGGTCTTCGACGGTGAAGGCGGTCCACAACTCCCAGTTGCCCTGGGAACGCGACAACAGGCTGCCAAACAGCGGGTACCATTCCTCGGCCTGGTTGCTGGCGATACCAATGTTGACCTCGCCATCCATGCCCTCCTTGAGCAGATCGGTGAGGCGGGTGAACAGGTCGGTCAGGCGCGAAAAGCCTTTCTTCAGTTCGATGCCCATTTCACGCATATGTTCTGGGATCAACCCGCCGACGAAACGGTGACGTGGCCGCTCGCGGCCCTCGACATCTTCGCCGGGCTTGAAGTCGGCCACCTGCTCGCAGGCGCTGAACATGAATTGCTGCTGGGTCTTGATCTCCCGTGCCAGCTCCGGCACTTGTTCGATCAGCTTGCCCAGGTCACCGGGCAGCGGATGCTGGGCCAACAACTTGGTGAGGTTCTTCGCGGTGGTTTCCAGCCAGTCGGCGGTGGAGCGCAGGCGCGTGTAGTGGGCAAAGTGGCCGATGGCCTTGTCCGGCAGGTGATGACCTTCGTCGAACACGTAGAGGGTGTCGCGGGGGTCAGGCAATACCGCACCGCCGCCCAGGGCCAGGTCGGCCAGGACCATGTCGTGGTTGGTGACGATCACATCGACCTTGCCCATGCCTTCGCGGGCCTTGTAGAAGGCGCACTGGCCGAAGTTGGGGCAATGGCGGTTGGTGCACTGGCTGTGATCGGTGGTCAAGCGCGCCCAGTCGGCGTCTTCCAGGGCGGTAGGCCAGCTGTCGCGGTCACCGTCCCATTTATTGCCGGCCAGCTTCTCGATCATGCTGGTGAACAGCTTCTGGCTGGCCTCATCGACCTCGATCTTGAAGCCTTCTTCTTCGAACAGTTGGGCAGTCGCGGTTTGCGCGTGACCTTCCTGAAGCAGTACATCGAGCTTGGACAGGCACATGTAGCGCCCACGGCCCTTGGCCAGGGCGAAGGTGAAGTTCAGGCCGCTGTTGCGCATCAGGTCAGGCAAGTCTTTGTAGACAATCTGCTCCTGCAGGGCGACCGTGGCGGTGGCGATCACCAGGCGCTTGCCGGCGGCCTTGGCGGTGGGGATCGCGGCCAGGCTGTAGGCCACGGTCTTGCCGGTACCGGTGCCGGCCTCGACGGCCACGACCGCGGGCTCACCCTCGCGGCGGCCTTCGTCGTCGGTGTCGATATCCCCGAGGACCTTGGCCACTTCGGCGATCATCAGGCGTTGGCCGTAGCGCGGTTTCAAGCTCTTGGCTTCGAGAAAACGCGAATAGGCGCCCTGGATCGTGGTTTTGAGTTCAGTGCTGATCATGGATAGTCGGGCGCAAAAAACGCTGGATAAATTTTCAGTGGTTCGGATCGGCCGCTATCATACCCCGCTAATTAATCCCGCGCAGAACGGAGTACCACAATGACCGCGTTTAGCCTCGCTTACACCCTGCATGTAGTGGCCGCCCTGATTTGGGTCGGCGGTATGTTTTTCGCCTGGATGATCCTGCGCCCCGCCGCTGTGGCGGCACTTGAAGGCCCCGCCCGGCTCACGCTATGGACGAATGTGTTTCAACGTTTTTTCGTATGGGTGTGGGTGGCGGTGGCCGTTTTGCCGATAAGCGGCATTGGCCTGCTGCAATTGCGCTTCAACGGGTTTGAGACGGCGCCGCGTTATGTGCAGGTGATGATGGGTTTGTATCTGGTGATGACGGCGCTGTTTATCCGCATCCAGGCGTTGAAGTTCCCGGAGCTGCGCAAGGCGGTGGCGGCGCAGGATTGGCCAGCAGGGGCTGCGGTTCTGGGGCAGATTCGCAGGTTGGTGGGGATCAATCTGATCGTGGGGCTGGTGGTGGTGTCGATTGCTTCGGCGCGGCCGATGTTTTGATTACAGTCGCACGTTTCGAGCTTCAAGCTACAAGCCTTTGACTTGCAGCGTGAAGCTCGCGGCTCGAAACCGCGGCTTTTTAGAGCCGCTGGATAGTTACGGTACCCGCAGGACCAGCCGGCCCCGGCTGCCCTTCCAACCCTGGGCGGCCTTTTTCGCCACCGTCGGCGCGGTACACCAGGCAACCCTTCGATTGTCCGCCTTTACCAGGCTTGCCCGCCGTGCCCGCCAAACCGCCGGCACCACCCTCCACCCAGACTTTGATCTGCTGAGCCGGGAAGTCCTGCGGCAACTCGATCCGCACCTGTGCACCTGACGCGCCGGGCAAGCCATCGCCGCCGTTATCGCCATTGGCGCCGCGACCGGCCGCGCCCCAGGTGCAACCCGGATCCTCGCCGTTGGCGCCATCCAGCCCGGCATAGCCTTGGGCGCCGGCGCCGCCACGGGCGTCCACCGACAGTTCTTCCGCTGCCAGCGAGTTGATGCGCAAGGTCAGGTCGCGTCCGGCCTTGGCCGGTTTTTCGTGGGTGCCGGGAGCGCCGCGCGAGGTGATTTGACTGCCGTGGTCCAACTGCGCGTGACGCACCTGCAATTGCAACGCGGTGCTGCCGGGCACGATGGCGATACGGGCGTCACGGCCCAGATGCAGCTCATCCACGGTGACCTGGCTGATGGTTGCCGGAATCAGCAAGGTGCCGTAGTCCGCCACGTCCAGGCGCTCCAGTTGCAACACGCTGGTGCTGCTGGGCAGGCGCATCAGCGAATTGGTTTCAACACTGACGCTCTGGGCCAGGGCAACGGGGCTGACCAACAGGGCCAACAGTAAAACCTTACGCATCATGGAGCTCCCCTGAATGCCTTCAAAAAGTAGGTCTAGTTTTTCTTTGGACGCACAGTAACGACTTCCACAGGCGCTTTGCCAGTGAAGGATCAAAAAAGTTAATAAAGGGGGAGGATTGGCAGCAATGCCCCTGTGGTTCTCCCACAGGGGCAAGGGCCCTCAGCGGTTGATCTGGATTTCTGTACGGCGGTTCAAGGCACGGCCATCAGCGGTTTTGTTGTCGGCCACGGGATGGCTTTCGCCCGCACCGGTCACAGACACAAAGCTGCTGCGCGGCACGCCGGCGCCGATCAGGTAATCGGTGACCGAATGGGCGCGTTTTTCCGAGAGCCTCTGATTGTAGGCGTCTTTGCCAACGCTGTCGGTGTGGCCACTGACCCGCAGCTGGGCGGTCGGTGCTTCCTGTTTCAAGCGAGTGGCGATGGTATCGAGCTTGGTTTTATCTGCGGCCGTCAACTGGGCCGAATCGAACTGGAAGTGCACATCGCGGATCACGATGGTCTCCTCCTTGACCACCACGACCTCCTCTACCACGGCCGCAGGCGGTGCGGGTGGGCAGCCATTGGCATCGACCTGCACACCTTTGGGCGTGCCAGGGCACTTGTCGCGGCTGTCCGGCACGCCATCGCCATCCTCGTCGCCATCGCCGTTCACCCAGCAATAGGCACCGGCCATGCCGCCGACCAGCAACGCGCCATAGCCTGCATAGGCCGAGCTTTCAGTGGCACCGATCGCCGCACCCGTCACACCGCCAAGCGCGGCGCAGGTGGGCCAATCGGTTTTTTGCAAGCCTGCGCAACCTGTCAATACTCCGGTTAGCAGAACCAAGGGTAGAGCTGTCCGCATGATGCTCATCTGATTTCTCCTGAGGGGATCGGCGGGGGCCGACGGGTGGAGTAAAGACGGCTCTTTTCATCTGCGCCACTTCGCCGCGCCCCTGTATTCATTGAGGATCGCCGCGCTTACCGGACATTTCACGGCCACCCGCTCTAGGCCCGCACGCTCAGCCGCGCTAGTCTCTACGGTCCTGATGTGAGGATCTCTGATGACTGCCGGTATTTCTGCCCGTACACCCCAGCAAGCCCTGGCCGCCTTGCTCGACTTGCACCAGCCCAAACGCCTGTTGCTGTTGGGCGCCAGCCAGTTCCCGGCGCTGGAGGCTTTTCAAGCGGCGCACCCCGACACCCAGGTCGCCCTCGCGCCACCTGGCCCGCTGCCGGCGGAGTTGGCGGCGCAGCGTTTCGACCTGGCACTGGCAGTCGACTGCCTGGAGCATCTGTCAAAACCGCAAGGACTGACCCTGCTTGGCGGCATCCGCAACCTCAACGCCAGCCGTATCGCGGTGCTGGTGGACCTGGGCGCCTGCGGCTGGAAGGACACCGATTTCTTCTCCCTGGCCCTGCAGGCCGGCGAGCGTTTCCAGCGTGACGAGCAGGTTCTGACGCTGTTTACCTACGATCTGCTTGACTATAAACAGGTGCCGGACTGGCTCAACGCCCGCTTCTGGGCCAATCCGGAAAACTTCGGAAAGTATTGGTGGTAACCCGATGAGTACATCCATTTGCCCCTGCGGCAGTGGCAACCTGCTGGATGCCTGCTGCGGTCATTATCACGCCGGGCATCCGGCTCCCTGCGCCACCGCATTAATGCGCTCGCGCTACAGCGCCTACGTACTGGGGCTGGTGGACTACCTGGTCGCCACCACCCTGCCCGCCCAACAGGCCGGCCTGGACCGTAACGCCATTGCCGCCTGGAGTGCGCAGAGCACCTGGCTGGGTCTTGAGGTGGAAGCCTCCGAGGTGTTCGGCGGCCAGCCGGAACACGCGTTCGTGACCTTCACCGCGCGCTGGCATGACAGCACGGGTGAACATAGCCACCGTGAGCAGTCCTCTTTCGTACAGAATGACGGACGCTGGTACTTCATCGACCCGACGGTGGAAGTGAAGGCCGGGCGCAATGATGCGTGCCTGTGCGGCAGTGGGCAGAAATTCAAGAAGTGTTGTTCCAGCTACCTCTAACCACCACAGGACTCACGCCATGCTCCGGATGTACAGCTTGATGCTGGCGTTAACCCTTGGCCTCACCGGTTGCGCGTCGTGGTTCGAAGACGATTCGCCGCCGCCTCACGTCTCACTGGTGAAAGTCGAAGTGGTGCGCGCCAAGCTGCTGGAGCAGAAGTTCAAGCTGTACTTTCGCGTTGACAACCGCGACGACGCCGACCTGACCGTGCGCGGCCTGATCTACAAGGTCACCCTGGGCACCTTCGTGCTGACCGAGGGCGAGTCCGACGAATGGCTGACCGTACCGCCACGCAGCCATAAGTTTTTCCGGGTCTCGGTGCGCACCAACCTTTGGCCGCAGATCCGTGATGTGGTGCAGATGTTGAAAAAACCCGACCGGCCCGTGCCTTATCGCCTGGAAGGTGAGCTGAAAACCGGATTATTCATCGGTTATGACGTGCAGGTGAATCACAATGGCGAGATAATCCCCGGCGATTTTATTCCGGAGCGACATCGATGACTCAGCAACCCCATGTCCATGGTCCTGACTGCAACCACGATCACGATCATCACGATCACGACCACGGCCATGTCCACGGCCCGAACTGCGGCCACGCCCACCAGGAGCCGGTGCGCAACGCCTTGAAGGATGTTGGCCGCAACGACCCTTGCCCATGCGGCAGCGAGAAGAAATTCAAGAAGTGCCACGGGGCTTGATGCCCTGAGCCCCTAGGCGCCGGCTTGCCGGCGCCTACCGGTGGTTTGCCCAGGTGCAGGTGTGCATCGAGCGATGCTCGCAGCGGTTGGTGCAGGTGTGGGTGGACAACGCAGTTCAAGCGCAGTGGCAAGCTTCCAGCCGCAAGGTAGAGCGCTTGTAACTTACCGCTTGATACTTGTAGCGTGTACCTTCCCAATCCACAGCGTTGGAGCACTCGATGATTGACCTGTATTACTGGACGACCCCCAACGGTCACAAAGTATCGCTGTTCCTGGAAGAAGCCGGCCTGCCCTATAAGGTGCACCCGATCAATATCGGCCAGGGCGAACAGTTCAAGCCTGACTTCCTGAAGATCGCTCCCAACAACCGCATTCCGGCCATCGTCGATCAACACCCGGCCGACGGCGGCGCGCCGATTTCGCTGTTTGAATCCGGCGCCATCCTGTTGTACCTCGCGGAAAAAACTGGCCAGTTCATTCCAAAAGACCTGCGCGGTCGCCAGGAAGCGCTGCAATGGCTGTTCTGGCAAATGGGCGGCCTTGGCCCCATGGCCGGCCAGAATCACCACTTCAGCCAGTTCGCGCCGGAGAAAATCCCTTACGCGATCAAGCGCTACGTGGATGAAACCGCTCGCCTTTACGGGGTGCTCGACCGACGCCTGGCGGACCGTGCGTTCGTGGCGGGTGAGGACTACAGCATTGCCGACATGGCGATCTACCCATGGATTGTTTCCCACAAGTGGCAGAGCCAGCGCCTGGAAGACTTCCCACATGTGCATCGTTGGTTCAACAGCATCAAGGAGCGGCCGGCAACCGTCCGGGCGTATGAACTGGTGCAGAAAGTGAACCCGCCAAAGCCCTGAGTTGCAGTCGTACTCGCTCAACATGTGGGCGCGGGCTTGCTCGCCCCCACTTTGATTTGCGCAAGACTCAAGATCTGACGCTTGACCCAAACTCCTGCTTGCGTCGTTTCGCCGCGCTCACTAACGTAGCGCCTTTACTGACGCTACCCCCCGCAGGAGCTTTGCCATGGCCTCGCCAGCCCTCTCACATTTTATTCCCCGGTTCGGCGTTGCCGCGGCAGTGGCCAGTGCATTAAGCCTGGCCGGTTGCCAGCTCCAGAGCACCCAGGACACCCTGCCCCCTGTCGCCGGCGTACAGCCGATCAAAGGCTTGGCGCAGAACGTATCGGTACGCCGCAATGCCCAGGGCATGCCGCTGATCGAAAGCAACACCTTCCATGACGCGCTGTTCAGCCTTGGTTACGTGCACGCCAGCGACCGCATTACCCAAATGGTCACCCTGCGCCTGCTGGCCCAGGGTCGCCTGGCGGAGATGTCCGGCCCCGAGGTGCTGGACGTCGACCGGTTCATGCGTGCGGTCAACCTGAAGAAAAGCGCCGGCGAGCTCTACAACGCGTCGTCACCGCGCCTCAAGCGCTTCTTTGAAGTGTATGCCCGCGGCGTCAACGCCTACCTGTTCCGCTACCGCGACAAGCTGCCGCCAGACCTGGCCCAGGCCGGCTACAAGCCCGAATACTGGAAGCCGGAGGATTCGGCGCTGCTGTTCTGCCTGCTCAACTTCAGCGAGTCGGCAAACCTGCAGGAAGAAATTTCGTCGCTGGTGCTGGCGCAGAAAATCGGTGTCGACAAACTCGCCTGGCTGACCCCAAGCGCTCCGGATGAGGCGATCCCGCTGGCCGAGGCCGAGAAACTCAAGGGCGTGAACCTGGGCCAGGTGACCGGTCTCGCCGGGTTGGACGCGGTCGGCCAGCAACTGAGCAGCCTCAACTCGCTGGCAGTGACGACATCCAGTAACTGGGCGATCGGTCCGCAACGCAGCCGCAGCGGCAAAAGCTTGCTGGCAAGCGACCTCGCCGCCCAGCCGCAAGCGCCATCCCCCTGGAGCTACGTGCAGATCCGCGCGCCGAAGTACCAGGCCGTGGGCGCATCGATTGCCGGTTTGCCGACCCTGTTGTCCGGCTTCAACGGCAAAGTCGCGTGGAGCATGAGCACGGTCAAGGGCGACACCCAGGACCTGTTCCTGGAAAAGGTCAAACGCCAGGGCAGCGCGTTGTACTACGAGAACAACGGCAAATGGCTACCGGCGGGCGTGCGCAATGAAACCTTCTTCGTCAAAGGCCAGCGCTCGATTCGCGAGGTGGTGTACGAGACCCGCCACGGCGCCCTGCTCAACAGCAGCCAGGCGCTGACCACGGGCCTCGGCCTGGCCTTGCAAACCGCCGACTTCAAGGACGACAAGAGCCTTGATGCGTTCTTCGACCTGTCCCGCGCGCAAAACGCCGGCAAGGCCTCGGACGCGACGCGGGAAATCCGCGCCATCGCACTGAACATGGTCTTCGCCGACGCCAGCAACATTGGCTGGCAGGTCACCGGCCGCTTCCCCAACCGCCGCGAAGGCGAAGGCCTGCTGCCGTCGCCCGGCTGGGACACGCGCTTCGACTGGGATGGTTACGCCGACGCCATGCTGCACCCCTACGACCAGGACCCGGCCCAAGGTTGGATCGGCACCGCCAACCAGCGCACCGCGCCCCGTGGTTACGGCATGCAGTTGTCCAACTCATGGGATGCCCCGGAGCGCAGCGAGCGCCTGGCGCAATTGGCCAATGCCGGCAAGCATGACAGCCGTAGCATGATCGCCATGCAGTACGACCAGACCACCCTGTTCGCCGCCAAGCTCAAGACCCTGTTCCAGGCACCGGGCATGGCCCAGCCGCTGAAACAGGCCATTGATGCACTGCCTGCTGGCGAACAGGCCAAGGCACGTGAAGCGCTGGGTCGCCTGATGGCCTTCGATGGTCGGCTGGTGTCCACGTCCGCCGACGCCGCGCTCTACGAACTGTTCCTGCAGGAAAGCACCAAACAGATCTTCCTCGACGAGCTCGGCCCGGAAAACAGCGCCAGTTGGAAGGCGTTTGTGAGCAACGCCGGCCTGTCCTACGCCGCCCAGGCCGACCATTTGCTGGGCCGTGAAGACAGCCCGTTCTGGGATGACGTGCGCACCCCGCAGAAGGAAGACAAACCCGCGATCCTGGCCCGCAGCCTGGCCGCCGCGATCAGCGCGGGCGACAGCCAGTTGGGTGCCGATCACAAGGCTTGGCAGTGGGGCAAACTGCACACCACCACCTGGAAAAACACCAATGGCCAAGTGATTCGCGGCCCACTGGCTTCCGGTGGTGACCACAACACCTTGAACCCGGCGCCCTACCGCTGGGGCCAGGACTTCACCACCACCCAGGTGCCGGCGCTGCGCATGATCGTTGACTTCGGCCAGGTGGAACCGATGATGGGCCAGGGTGGCATCGGCCAGTCCGGCAACCCGGCCAGCCCGAACTATGCGAATGGCATCGACCCATCGCTCAAGGCGCAATACCTGAGCTTCCCGATGCAGCCGCAGAACTTCGAGAAGGTGTATGGGAAGGCCCGGCTGACCCTGACGCCCGGCAAATAACCCGGTTCCACCTGAAGGAACCGGATCAAACTGTGGGAGCTGGCTTGCCAGCTCCCACATTTGTTCTGCATGCATTCAGATAGAACTTCTGCACTCGACCCCGCCTCCTACCTGATAAGCCCATCGCCCCCGGCACGCCCATGGACCTTGTCATCGCCCGCCCCGAAGGCCTCTACTGCCCCGCCGGAGATTTCTACATCGACCCCTGGCGGCCGGTGGCGCGTTCGGTCATCACCCATGCCCACGGCGACCACGCCCGCACGGGCAACCAGCACTACCTGGCGGCCGCCCCCGGTGAAGGCATCCTGCGTTCACGCCTGGGCCAGGACATCAACCTGCAGACCCTGGCCTACGGCGAGCGACTGGTCCACCACGGCGTCACCTTGAGTTTTCACCCGGCCGGGCATGTGCTCGGCTCGGCCCAAGTGCGCCTGGAATACCAGGGCGAAGTCTGGGTCGCGTCCGGTGACTACAAGGTCGAGCCCGACGGCACCTGCGCCCCCTTCGAGCCGGTGCGTTGCCACACTTTTATCACCGAATCCACCTTCGGCCTGCCGATCTACCGCTGGCAGCCCCAGGCGCAGATCTTCGCCGGGATCAACGATTGGTGGCAGGCGAATATCGCCGCCGGCAAGGCCAGCGTGTTGTTCTGTTACTCATTCGGCAAGGCCCAGCGCATCTTGCATGGCATCGACGCCAGCATCGGCCCGATCCTCAGCCACGGCGCGGTCGAGCCGTTGAACCGGGTGTACCGCGAGGCCGGCATCTATATCCCTGAGACGCTCTACGCCGGTGACTTCAAGAAGACCGACCCGCTGTTGCGCCAGGCACTGATCATCGCCCCACCTTCTGCCGGCGGCAGCACTTGGATCAAGCGCTTCGGCGACTACAGCGACGCCTTCGCCAGCGGCTGGATGCGCCTGCGCGGCACCCGCCGTCGACGCGGCGTCGACCGTGGCTTCGTGCTGTCGGACCACGCCGATTGGCCCGGCCTGTTGTGGGCCATCGAGCAAACCGGCGCTGAACGGGTGATGGTCACCCACGGTTCTGTCGGCGTGCTGGTGCGCCATCTGCGGGAAAAAGGCCTGGATGCCCAGGGTTTCACCACTGAATACGGTGACGACGAAGAGGAGGCCGGCGCATGAAAGCCTTCGCCGAGTTGTACGCTAACCTCGACGCCACCACCTCGAGCAACGCCAAGCTTGCCGCGTTGCAAGCCTACTTCCGTCAAGCAGCACCCGAGGATGCCGCCTGGGCTGTGTATTTCCTCTCCGGAGGACGCCCCCGGCAATTGGTGCCCACGCGCCTGTTAAGGGACATGGCCACCGAAGCGTCCGGCATCGAGCCGTGGCTGTTTGAAGAAAGCTACCAGTCGGTAGGCGACCTGGCAGAGACCATCTCCCTGCTACTACCGGAATCCCCCTACACCTCGGAGGACGGTCTCGCGGTGTGGCTGGAGGAAAAACTCCTGCCTTTGCGTGGCTTGCCTCCGCTGGAACTGGCCGAGCGGCTCCCGGCGTTATGGGCGCAATTGGATCAACCAAGCCTGATGGTGTGCATCAAGCTGATCACCGGCAGTTTTCGGGTCGGGGTGTCCAAGTTGCTGGTCACCCGCGCCCTCGCCGCGATGGCCGACCTCGACAGCAAGCGGGTAGCGCAGCGATTGGTGGGCTACACCGACCTGTCCAATCGCCCTACGCCTGAGGGCTACCTCAAGCTGATCGCCGCCGAATCGTCCGACGAGCATGCGCAACGGGGCGGGCAGCCTTATCCGTTTTTTCTCGCCCATGGCCTGGCACAACCGGTGGAGCAATTCGACGCGTTGCTCGGTGCCCCCTCCGACTGGCAGGTGGAATGGAAGTGGGATGGCATCCGTGCGCAACTGGTCAAGCGTGAAGGCCGCCTGTGGATCTGGTCCCGTGGCGAAGAATTGGTCACCGAGCGTTTCCCCGAGCTTCACAGCCTGGTGAGCGGCCTGCCCGATGGCACGGTGATCGACGGCGAAATCGTGGTGTGGAAGGATGCGGTGCAACCCTTCGCCCTGCTGCAGCAGCGGATCGGCCGCAAGACCCTGAGCAAAAAGGTGCTGGAGGATGCCCCGGTCGCGGTGCTCGCGTACGACCTGTTGGAACACGAGGGCGACGACTGGCGCAACCACACCCAAGCCGAGCGCCGCACCCAACTTGAGCGCGTCGTCGCCCAGTGCAACCAACCGGTTTTGCTCGCCTCCCCGTTGCTGACCGGAACATGTTGGCAAGCGCTGGCCGAACAGCGCGAAGCGTCCCGCCGCCTGGGCGTGGAAGGCATGATGCTCAAGGCACGTGATGGCCTGTACGGCGTAGGCCGTACCAAAGACATGGGCGTGTGGTGGAAATGGAAGGTCGACCCATTCAGCGTCGACGCGGTGTTGATCTATGCCCAGCGCGGCCACGGCCGTCGTGCCAGCCTCTACAGCGACTATACCTTCGCAGTGTGGGACGGCCCGCCCGGCAGCGATCGCACGCTGGTGCCCTTCGCCAAGGCCTACTCCGGGCTGACCGACGAAGAAATGCGCAAGGTCGATGCGATCGTGCGCAAGACCACGGTGGAAAAATTCGGCCCGGTGAGCAGTGTGACGCCCAGCATGGTGTTTGAACTGGGGTTCGAGGGCATTGCCCTGTCCAAACGGCACAAGAGCGGGATTGCGGTGCGATTTCCGCGGATGTTGCGCTGGCGCCAGGATAAGAAGGTCGAGGACGCCGACAACCTCGCCACCCTGCAGGACCTGCTGGCCTGACTCGTTGGCAAATAACCGTCACGAACCGCCTGTGGGAGCGGGCTTGCCTGCGATAACGGTGGACCGGTTCGTTCATCTGTCACCGAAACGCCGCCATCGCAGGCACGCCCGCTCCCATAATGTTGACCCATGACGGACCCAACTTGGTGCACTGTTTTTTGTGCGCCCAATTTCGGGCATCTCCTACACTCAGAACGCCCTCGCCCCACCTTTTAAAACGCTCATTCGGAACTATGGTGCAGAAATTGCTACTTGTGATCCGTCTGACACCGTTCAGTAACAGTCCTAAAAACGCGCCACAAGCGCTTATCTTGGTTTCCAGGGATTACATAATGAAAAAAGCATTGCTGACCCTTTCTGCACTGGCTCTGTGCATGGCCGCAGGTACCGCGCTGGCCAAGGAATACAAGGAACTGCGTTTTGGTGTCGATCCGTCCTACGCGCCGTTCGAATCCAAGGCCGCCGATGGCAGCCTGGTAGGCTTCGATATCGACCTGGGCAATGCGATCTGCGCCGAGCTGAAAGTGAAGTGCAAGTGGGTTGAAAGTGATTTCGACGGCATGATTCCAGGCCTGAAAGCCAACAAATTCGACGGCGTGATTTCGTCCATGACCGTCACCCCGGTGCGTGAAAAGGCCATCGACTTCTCTAATGAGCTGTTCTCCGGCCCGACCTCGCTGGTGTTCAAGAAAGGTGCTGGCTACTCGACGCCTGAGTCCCTCAAGGGCAAATCCGTGGGCTACGAACAAGGCACCATCCAGGAAGCCTATGCCAAGGCCGTGCTGGACAAAGCCGGTGTGACCACCAAGGCCTACGCCAACCAGGACCAAGTGTATGCCGACCTGACTTCCGGGCGTCTCGACGCTTCCGTGCAAGACATGCTGCAGGCCGAACTGGGCTTCCTGAAGTCGCCAGCCGGTGCTGGCTACGAAGTGAGCGCGGCGATCGACGACCCGTTGCTGCCGTCGAAAACCGCCATCGGTATCAAAAAAGGTAACACTGAACTGAAGGCGCTTTTGGATAAAGGTATCAAAGCGTTACACGATGATGGCACCTACGCCACCATCCAGAAGAAACACTTTGGCGATCTGAACCTGTACAGCGGCAAATAATGCCTGGAGCGCCCCTCCCCTGGAGGGGCGCTTTTTTATCGCCATAGGTCCCGATTTATGTTCGAAGAACTGTTGCAAACCCTCGGCCTGAGCGCGCTCAGCTTGAAGGGTTTCGGCCCGCTGTTGCTGCAAGGCACCTGGATGACGATCAAGTTGTCGGTGCTGTCCCTGGCCGTCAGCGTATTGCTGGGGCTGATCGGCGCCAGCGCCAAATTGTCCAGCCTGCCGTTCCTGCGCATCCCCGCCCAGCTCTACACCACGCTGATCCGTGGGGTGCCCGACTTGGTGCTGATGCTGCTGATTTTCTACAGCCTGCAAACCTGGCTCACCGGCCTGACCGACTTCATGGAATGGGAATACATCGAGATCGACCCATTCAGCGCCGGGGTGATTACCCTGGGGTTTATCTACGGTGCCTACTTCACCGAGACTTTTCGCGGCGCGATCCTTGCGGTGCCCCGTGGCCAACTGGAAGCCGCCACGGCCTATGGCCTCAAGCGCGGCCAGCGGTTTCGCTACGTGACCTTCCCGCAAATGATGCGCTTTGCCCTGCCGGGTATCGGCAATAACTGGATGGTGATGCTCAAGGCCACGGCCCTGGTGTCGATCATCGGCCTGGCCGACCTGGTCAAGGCCGCCCAGGACGCCGGCAAGAGCACGTATCAGCTGTTTTACTTCCTGGTACTCGCGGCGTTGATCTACTTGTTGATCACCAGCGCGTCCAACTTCGTCTTGCGCCGCCTTGAACGTCGCTACTCTGCAGGCGCCCGGGAGGCCGTACGATGATCGAACTCTTGCAGGAATACTGGCGCCCCTTCCTTTATAGCGACGGCCAGCACATCACCGGCCTGGCCATGACGATGTGGTTGCTGACGGCCGCCCTGGTCATCGGGTTCCTGGTGTCGATCCCGTTGTCCATCGCCCGTGTGTCGCGCAAGCGCCTGGTGCGCTGGCCGGTGCAGTTCTACACCTACCTGTTCCGGGGCACGCCGCTCTATATCCAGTTGCTGATCTGCTACACCGGCATCTACAGCATCGCCGCCGTGCGCGAGCAGCCACTGCTGGACGCATTCTTTCGCGACGCGATGAACTGCACCATCCTGGCGTTTGCCCTGAACACATGTGCCTACACCACGGAGATTTTCGCCGGGTCGATCCGCAGCATGGCCCATGGCGAAGTCGAAGCGGCCAAGGCCTACGGCTTGAGCGGCTGGAAACTCTACGCGTACGTGATCATGCCGTCGGCGTTGCGCCGTTCGCTGCCCTACTACAGCAATGAAGTGATCCTGATGCTGCACTCGACCACGGTGGCCTTCACCGCGACGATTCCAGACATCCTCAAGGTGGCGCGGGATGCCAACTCGGCTACCTTTAT
The DNA here is from genome assembly GCF_002980075.1 of Pseudomonas sp. MYb13. Taxonomy (NCBI): domain Bacteria; kingdom Pseudomonadati; phylum Pseudomonadota; class Gammaproteobacteria; order Pseudomonadales; family Pseudomonadaceae; genus Pseudomonas; species Pseudomonas sp. MYb13. Next base: position 66,833 of record NZ_PCQI01000002.1, read on the forward strand.
GACCTTCCAATCATTCGGTATCGCTGCGCTGATCTACCTGACCGTGACCTTTGCCCTGGTCGGTCTGTTTCGTCTGGCGGAGCGCCGCTGGCTGGCCTTCCTCGGGCCGAGCCACTAAGGAGCCTTCATGCGTCATCAGGTCCACGAGCTGATTGCGCCGGTGCCCGGCACGGCGCGGCAGATTCACAGCTTTCACTTCGGCCCGGAACAGGCCGAAGGCAAGATTTACATTCAGTCATCGCTGCATGCCGATGAGCTGCCGGGCATGCTCGTTGCCTGGCACCTCAAGGTCCAGCTGGCGAAGTTGGCCGCGGCCGGTCGCCTGCGCAGTGAGATCGTGCTGGTGCCCATTGCCAATCCGGTGGGCCTGGAACAGGTGTTGATGGATATCCCGCTGGGCCGCTACGAGCTGGAGAGCGGGCAGAACTTCAATCGCCTGTTTGTCGACCTCAGTGAAACGGTGGGTGACCAGATCGAGAACGTGCTTGGGGACGATCCCCGGCAGAACGTCAAGTTGGTCCGCGCCGCGTTGTCCACCGCCCTCGCTGCACAACGCGCCGACACCCAACTGCAATCCCAGCGGCTGGTGCTGCAACGCCTGGCCTGCGACGCCGATATGGTGCTGGACCTGCATTGCGACTTCGAAGCCGTGGCGCATCTGTACACCACCCCCGAAGCCTGGCCGCAGGTGGAACCATTGGCACGCTATATCGGTTCGGAGGCCAACCTGCTGGCCACCGATTCCGGCGGGCAGTCCTTCGATGAGTGTTTCACCCTGGTGTGGTGGCGATTGCAGCAACGCTTCGGCGAGCGCTTTGCGATCCCCATGGGCAGCTTCTCGGTGACCGTAGAACTGCGCGGCCAGGGCGACGTCAACCATGGCCTGGCCAGCCTCGACTGCCAGGCGATCATCAATTACCTGATTCACTTCGGCGCCATTGCAGGCGATGCAGCACCACTGCCCGAACTGCCCTACCCGGCCACGCCGCTGGCCGGCGTTGAACCGGTGGCAACTCCAGTCGGCGGCCTGCTGGTGTTCAGCACACTGCCGGGTGAATACCTGGAAGCCGGGCAGTTGATCGCTGAAATCATCGACCCCATTTCCGACCGCGTAACGCCGGTGCGCTGCCAGAAGGCCGGCCTGCTTTACGCCCGTTCGCTGCGCCGCATGGCCACTGCCGGGATGGTCATCGGCCATGTCGCAGGCACCGAGGCCTACCGCAGCGGCTATCTACTTTCGCCTTGAGGATGCACGCCCCATGTACAAATTGACCGTTGAAGGCCTGCATAAAAGCTATGGCGACAATGAGGTGCTCAAAGGTGTTTCGCTCAAGGCCAGGACCGGTGACGTGATCAGCCTGATCGGCGCCAGCGGCTCGGGCAAGAGCACCTTTTTGCGCTGCATCAACTTCCTGGAAACCCCCAACGACGGCGCCATGACCCTCGACGGCCAACCGATCCGCATGGTCAGCGACCGCCACGGCATGCGCGTGGCCGATGATGCCGAACTGCAGCGCCTGCGCACGCGCCTGGCAATGGTGTTCCAGCACTTCAACCTGTGGAGCCACATGAGCGTGCTGGAAAACATCACCATGGCACCGCGCCGGGTGCTGGGTTGCAGCAAGAAGGACGCCGAAGATCGTGCCCGTCGTTACCTGGACAAGGTGGGTTTGCCGGCGCGCGTAGCCGATCAGTACCCGGCGTTCCTGTCCGGCGGCCAGCAGCAACGCGTGGCCATCGCCCGCGCCCTGGCGATGGAACCGGAGGTGATGCTGTTCGACGAACCCACCTCGGCCCTCGACCCGGAGCTGGTAGGCGAAGTGTTGAAGGTGATCCAGGGCCTCGCCGAGGAAGGTCGCACCATGATCATGGTGACCCACGAGATGAGCTTTGCACGCAAGGTATCGAGCCAGGTGCTGTTCCTGCACAAGGGCCTGGTGGAAGAACAAGGCGCACCTGAGGACGTGCTGGGTAACCCGAAGAGTGAGCGTTTGCAGCAGTTCCTGAGCGGCAACCTGAAATAACCAAGGAGCCGCCTTACCGGCGATCAGCACAGGTATCTACACAGTTTTTGCTGCAACCTACCCTAACCACGATGCGAAGCGAGTCGCTCTTGATCTTGATCTCGCTTTTGATCTCAGGCGCCCCATCAAACACGCTGGCTGGAATTCGACAGGGATTTGGGGGGTAAACCGGCAGGGATGCCGGTTTAGCCGCCCCGCGCCATGGAGGGCGCGTGGCGGCGGCCCCCCAAATCACTGTCGGATTACGGGCACACCGAGCGTGAGCGAGGTGCCGAGTGTTGGGGCAAGAGCCTTTTGGTTACTTTGGGGCTTTTCCAAAGTGACCCGCTGTAAGAGCGGAACCCCTAGCAGCCGTTACCTAGATAACGGATATGTACCCGGTCTGATCCAATCTCCTGGTCGGCTGTCAGGGCGCCTTCGCGAGCAAGCCCGCTCCCACATTTTTGGATCGCGGGGCAACCGTTAGATAGCGGTTGGCTGTCGGGCCGCCATCGCCAGCAAACCGGCGCCTACAAGGATTGCGTTAAACCTTTGATACTCGGTGAAGGTCTGTGGAATAGGCCTTCCAGAGTTCAGCCACCGCATGGCAAAACCCATCGACTTCGCCAAACAATGGTTTGCCGCCAAAGGCTGGAAGCCGTTCGCCTTTCAGAAAGACGTATGGGCGGCGGTCAAGGGGGGCCAGTCGGGGTTGCTGCATGCCAACACCGGCGCGGGTAAGACCTATGCGCTGTGGTTTGCCGCCCTCAATCGCTTCGCCATCACTCGCCCGCCCGTGACGGGTAAACGCAAACCTCCCGCTGAACCCCTGACGGTGCTGTGGATCACGCCCATGCGTGCCCTGGCGGCCGACACCGCGCGCGCCCTCGAAGCGCCGCTTGAAACGTTGGAGATTCCCTGGAGTGTCGGCCTGCGCACCGGCGATACCAGCAGCAGTGAGCGCGCCCGGCAGACACGGCGCCAACCCACTGCACTGATCACGACGCCGGAAAGCCTGACCCTGATGCTGGCGCGCGCCGACAGCGAAGTGGGCCTGGCGCACCTGCGCATGGTGGTCGTGGATGAATGGCATGAATTGATTGGCAACAAGCGCGGCGTACAGTTGCAACTGGCGCTGGCACGGCTGCGGCGTTGGCATCCGGAGCTGATGGTGTGGGGTATCTCGGCGACCTTGGGCAACCAGTCCCACGCCTTGGAAGTACTGGTCCCACAAGGGGGCGGGATCAACGTGCAAGGCAAAACGGCTAAACAGCTGCAGGTCGACACCTTGCTGCCACCCGTCGCCGAGCGCTTTCCCTGGGCCGGGCACATCGGCTTGAAGATGTTGCCCCAGGTGGTGGCCGAGGTGGACGCCAGCAGTAGCTGCCTGGTGTTTACCAATACGCGGGCACAATCGGAAATCTGGTATCAGGCCTTACTGGACGCCCGGCCGGACTGGGCCGGGGTGATTGCCCTGCACCACGGTTCGTTGTCCCGGGAAACCCGCGATTGGGTGGAACGGGCGCTGAAAGACGGCCAGCTCAAGGCGGTGGTGTGCACATCGAGCCTCGACCTAGGGGTGGACTTCCTGCCCGTGGAGCGCGTACTGCAGATCGGCTCGGCCAAAGGTGTGGCGCGCTTGATGCAGCGCGCCGGGCGTTCGGGGCATGCGCCAGGGCGGCCATCGCGGGTGACGTTGGTGCCGACCCACAGCCTGGAGCTGGTGGAAGCCGCGGCGGCCCAGGATGCGATTGCCCAGCGGCGCATTGAAGCGCGGGAATCACCGCACAAGCCATTGGATGTGCTCGTACAACATTTGGTCAGCATGGCGCTGGGCGGCGGGTTTACACCCGATGCCTTACTGGCCGAGGTGCGCGGTGCCTGGGCTTATCGCGACCTCACGGACGCAGACTGGGCGTGGGCGCTGGGTTTTGTGCGCCATGGCGGCCTCTCGCTGACCGCCTACCCGGATTACCGCCGCGTAGAACCAGACGAGCATGGGGTATGGCGCGTCCCCGATGCCCGGCTGGCGCGTCGTCATCGGATGAGCGTGGGCACGATCGTCAGCGATGCCAGTATCCAGCTGAAATTCTGGAGCAAGGGCGGTGGCGGCAAGAATCTGGGGAGTGTCGAGGAAGGCTTTATTGCGCGGCTCAAGCCTGGCGACGGCTTTCTATTTGCCGGTCGCTTGCTGGAGCTGGTACGGGTGGAAAACATGACCGCCTATGTACGCCGCAGCACCGCGAAAAAAGCCGCCGTGCCGCGCTGGAATGGCGGGCGCATGCCCCTTTCCAATGAGCTGGCCCAGGCCGTGGTGGAGCGCTTTGATGCGGCGGCGCACGGTCACTATGAAGGCCCGGAGATGCAGGCAGTGCAGTCCCTGTTGCAGACGCAGTTGCGCTGGTCGGGCCTGCCGACGCGCAAGCATTTGCTGGCCGAGGCGCTGAAGTCCAGGGAGGGGTGGCACCTGTTTCTCTATCCGTTCGCCGGGCGCCAGGTGCACTTGGGCCTGGCGAGCCTGCTGGCGTGGCGGGTGAGCCAGCGGCAGGCGGTGACTTTTTCGATTGCCGTCAATGATTACGGGCTGGAGTTGTTGAGCGCCACCGAAGTGGACTGGCCGGCGCTGCTGAATGAATCGTTACTGAGCCCTGAGCATTTGCTGGAGCACGTGGCGGCCAGCCTGAATGCCGGTGAACTGGCCCTGCGCCGCTTTCGCGAGATCGCACGTATTGCCGGGCTGGTGTTTGCCGGATATCCGGGTGCGCCGAAAAGTACGCGGCAGGTGCAGGCCTCCAGCGGCTTGTTCTTTGAGGTGTTCAAGCAATATGACCCGCAGAACCTGCTGCTGACCCAGGCCGGGGAAGAAGTCCTGCGCGATGAGTTGGATATTCATCGGTTGGATGAGACATTGCGTCATCTTTCAGCGCTCAAACGAGACCTGCACCTGATCGAACGGCCTACGCCCCTGGCCTTTCCATTGCTGGTGGAGCGAATGCGCGAAAGCCTCAGTTCGGAAAAACTCTCGGAGCGCATTGCGCGGATGGTCAAGGACCTGGAAAAAGTCGCGGATAACGGGAAGCGCTGATGCATTGCTCATTGATGCTGGAGGGGGAAGCGTTGTGGCTGCTGGCCGAAAAGGCGGTGTACTGGCCCGCTCAACAGTGCTTGCTGATAGCCGACGCGCATTTCGGCAAGGCATCCGCCTATCGCAGCCTGGGCCAGCCGGTGCCACAGGGGACCACCACCGAGAACCTGCAGCGCCTGGATCGGCTGCTATCCGCGCTACCGTGCACGCAGGTGATCTTTCTCGGCGATTTCCTGCACGGCCCCGGCTCACATGCCAGCGGCACCCTGAGCGCGCTGAGAGCCTGGCGCGCACGTCATGACAAATTGGCGATGACCCTGATTCGCGGCAATCACGACAAGCGCGCCGGTGACCCGCCTGTCGACTTGAACATCGAGGTCGTCCCGGAGCCGCTGCTGATGGGCCCTTTCGCCCTGCAGCACGAACCGGATGCGCATCCCAGCCATCATGTGCTGGCGGGGCATGTACATCCGGTATATCGCTTGCGTGGCAGAGGCCGGCAGAGCCTACGGTTACCGTGCTTTCAGATCGGGACGCGGGTCAGCTTGCTGCCGGCGTTCGGGGCATTTACCGGTGGCTTTGCGGTGGAACAGGAGAATGACCGCCGAATCTTCGTGATCGGCGACCACGAGGTATGGCCAGTGCGATGACCGGCCTTCCAGGTATCAGGCGACAGGCGCGGGTGGTGGCTCGTCCGGCAAGGTCGGTTCACCCGGTTCGGTGGGTTGTGGGTAATCCGGCTCGGGTTGGCCGGGAATGCCGCCCGCATAAGCAGGATCGGCCATCAGGGACCAGGCCAGAACGCCAATCTGGTTGGGTTCAAGCCGGGCAAGTTCTGCGCTGATTCTCGGGTCGATCTTCATAAGGTACTCCTCAAGCGTGGCTCGGCGCGTTTTACACGCGCCGAGGCAGTACACCTAGATAGAGTCACTTTCCGCAGACTAATTCCCTTTACGCGTAAGACCTTTCGATCAAGCGCGTGGGAGGGTGACGCCGCGCTGGCCTTGGTACTTGCCTGCGCGGTCTTTGTAGGACACTTCACAGTCCTCGTCTGACTGCAGGAACAGCATCTGCGCCACACCCTCGTTGGCGTAGATTTTCGCCGGCAAGGTGGTGGTGTTGGAGAACTCCAGGGTCACGTGGCCTTCCCACTCGGGCTCAAGCGGCGTCACGTTGACGATGATGCCGCAACGCGCGTAGGTGCTCTTGCCCAGGCAGATGGTCAGCACATCGCGGGGAATACGGAAGAACTCCACGGTGCGCGCCAGGGCGAAGGAGTTTGGCGGAATGATGCACACGTCGCTCTTGACGTCGACGAAGCTCTTTTCGTCGAAGTTCTTCGGATCGACGATCGCCGAATTGATGTTGGTGAACACCTTGAACTCATCGGCGCAACGTACGTCGTAGCCGTAGCTGGAAACGCCGTAGGAAATCACAGGGGCATCGCCTTGACCACGGATCTGGCGCTCGACGAACGGTTCGATCATGCCGTGCTCTTGCGCCATGCGGCGAATCCACTTGTCCGATTTGATGCTCATGGCGGGTGTCCTGAATAGCGAGGTGGAAAAATTCTGTTGGGCATCTTACCGGGGCCGGCGTTGGGGTTCAAAGGCCACGGGGCTTTTGTTGAAGAATGTCGCGACAAATGCGCCTGCCTTTAAAGCCTCAACCAGCGTGGCCGGGACCCGTAGTGCCATTCAGGGTGACTGGAAATACCACCGCCAGTCACGAATTTGGAGAAACCTTCGGAAATACCATTGGCACGTTCCGGAAAAAGGGTTAAGGTGGCGCCACTGTGCTGCTTGTGTCACTGAGAATCTCTACACGATATGTTGAATTTCGATCCAACCATCTCCAAGAATTTTTCCTGCTCTTTGCACTCAGTCTCGGCCAGGGCTTTTCCTGAGTCGCAGTTAACTTTGTCCAAGGAGATACACCATGTCTAATCGCCAAACTGGTACCGTTAAGTGGTTCAACGATGAAAAAGGCTTCGGCTTCATCACTCCACAATCCGGTGACGACCTGTTCGTTCACTTCAAAGCTATCCAATCCGACGGCTTCAAAAGCCTGAAAGAAGGCCAACAGGTTTCTTTCATCGCTACCCGCGGTCAGAAAGGCATGCAAGCTGAAGAAGTTCAAGTTATCTAACTTGTACTGACTTAGTCGAAAAGACCCCGCCCTCAAAAGCGGGGTTTTTTTATGCCTGCTATTTGGCGCTGCGGTTGATCCAGGCATAAAAAATGTGGGAGCGGGCTTGCTCGCGAAGGCGGTGGATCAGTCGGCACATCTGTCGACTGATACTCCGCACTCGCGAGCAAGCCCGCTCCCACACTTAGTCCTGCGTCACTTACTGGAACAGCGACTCACTCGACAAGCCATTCTTCTCCAGGATCTCACGCAAGCGCTTGAGCCCTTCCACCTGGATCTGCCGCACCCGCTCACGGGTCAGGCCGATTTCCAGGCCTACGTCCTCCAGGGTGCTGCTCTCATGGCCGCGCAGGCCGAAGCGGCGAATCACCACCTCGCGCTGCTTGTCCGTGAGCTCCGACAGCCACTGGTCAATGCTTTGGGAAAGATCATCGTCCTGCAACAGCTCGCAAGGATCTGTAGGGCGATCATCCGTCAGGGTGTCCAGCAGGGTTTTATCCGAATCCGGACCCAGCGAGACATCGACCGAAGACACGCGCTCGTTCAAGCCGAGCATGCGCTTGACCTCCCCTACCGGCTTTTCCAGCAGGTTGGCGATCTCTTCAGGCGAAGGTTCATGATCGAGTTTTTGGGTAAGCTCACGCGCTGCCCGCAGGTAGACGTTGAGCTCCTTGACCACATGGATCGGCAACCGGATCGTGCGGGTCTGATTCATGATCGCCCGTTCGATGGTCTGGCGAATCCACCAGGTGGCATAGGTTGAAAAACGAAAGCCCCGCTCTGGGTCGAACTTCTCCACCGCCCGGATCAAGCCCAGGTTGCCTTCCTCGATCAAGTCCAACAGGGACAGCCCACGATTGACGTAGCGTCGGGCGATTTTCACCACCAGGCGCAGGTTGCTTTCGATCATGCGCTTGCGCCCAGCCGGATCGCCCTTTTGCGACAAGCGCGCAAAATGGACTTCTTCTTCGGGGGTCAGCAGAGGGGAAAAGCCGATTTCATTGAGGTACAGCTGGGTCGCGTCGAGCGCCCGTGTGTAGTCAATGTACTTGTGTTGTTTTAATGCGGTGGAGTTCTTGGATTTGGTGCGAACTGAAGGTACAGCAGGTCCCTCATTCGACATCGATTCCGTAGCGATGCCGGTCTCCATAAGGAGAACCTCATCGTCGATGTCAAACTCCGGCGCTTCTTTACTGAGAGCCATTGTTATAGTCCTTTGGTGAGTTCGACCTCAAGCTCAAGCGACGCCTCTATCCTTGGCAACGCTGGAGCCTGTTCCTTCTACGCGAGGAACAGGCTGTGCAACACATCAACGACGGGGTAGGAATTGCAGTGGATCTACAGGCTTCCCTTGACGGCGAATCTCAAAGTGCAGTTTCACCCGGTCTGTACCAGTTGACCCCATTTCGGCAATTGTCTGTCCGACTTTGACCTGCTGCCCCTCCCGAACCAACAGCCTACGGTTGTGGCCGTAAGCACTTACGTAGGTATCGCTGTGTTTGATGATGACCAGCTCGCCGTAGCCCCGTAAACCACTCCCGGCGTACACCACTGTCCCATCAGACGCAGCTAAAACAGGCTGTCCCAAATCCCCGGCGATATCAATGCCTTTATTCAAACTACCGTTTGAAGAGAATTTTCCAATCAGGATACCGTTTGAAGGCCACCCCCAACCGGTTGGGGCAGGCCCGGCAGGCGGCAGCGGCGCGGGTGCCGGCTTGGCTGCAGGGGCTGGCGTGGCACTGCCTGCAGGCCGGGTAATGATGGTGGTTTTGCTGGAGGACGATGGCGAAGATCCAGTGTTTGTCACAACTGCCGTTGGCGTTGAGCCGGTGCGACCGTCGAAGCGAATCGTCTGACCTGGATGTATCGTGTAGGGCACGGGAATATTGTTACGAGCTGCGAGCGCCTTGTAGTCCCAGCCATAACGGAAGGCAATCGAGAAAAGCGTATCGCCCTTGCGCACCACATATTGCCCGGTGGTGACCGTAGGCTTCTGCGGAGCGGCATTATTACGATCAACCACCCGCGCGCCGCTGCTTGGCGAGCTGGAACACCCTACCAGTACGGAACTGAAGACGAGGCCAAGCACCAGTCGATGAAAGCTTGTTTTACTCATACGCTGCGCAAGACCTGTGAGACTCACCCGCCGCTCCCTTTGTGGTGGCTGAACATGAACGCCTGTATCAGGCTTGAAATATGACGCAAGTATAACTGGGCAATAGAGTTTTACCGGCACATGTCTGAAACCAATCGTTCAGCGTGTTGATTCGTCGCCCCAGTCATGTTGACTCAATAGGCCCCGCTGTAAGACACATCCCCGCCAGCAGAATTCACCGCTGGCAAAAATTGATCAGGCCAGCGGGCCATTGAGCAACGGCACAAAACGAACGGCCCCGAGCACATGCCGGGAAAAGGCTTCGTCCTCACGGATAATGAGCATCAATTGTTGCACTTCACCGGAGCCCACCGGGATCACCAGACGCCCGCCGGGAGCGAGCTGATCGAGCAACGCTTGCGGCACATCGGTGGCCACGGCGGTCACGATGATGCCGTTGTATGGCGCCAGCGCCGGCCAGCCTTCCCAGCCATCACCCCAGCGGAACACCACGTTGCGCAGGTTCAGCTCCACCAGGCGCTCCTTGGCACGGTCTTGCAATACCTTGATGCGCTCCACCGAGAACACGCGCTCCACCAGTTGCGCGAGCACGGCGGTCTGGTAACCGGAACCGGTGCCGATTTCCAACACTTTGTCCAACGGCCCCGCCGCCAGCAGCAGCTCGCTCATGCGCGCCACCATGTAAGGCTGGGAGATGGTCTGGTTGTGGCCGATGGGCAGCGCCGTGTCTTCATACGCACGGTGGGCCAGGGCTTCATCGACAAACAGGTGCCGAGGCGTGCGCCGGATCACTTCCAGCACCTGGGCGTTGGACAAGCCCTCTTCGTACAGGCGCTGGATCAGGCGTTCGCGGGTACGCTGGGACGTCATCCCGATACCCCGGCGCAGCAAGTCGTCTTGTTCACGGCCCATCAGCGCAGTTCCTCCAGCCAGCCATCAAGACCACTGAAGGCGTCACTGAAGGTACGATCAAATTGCAATGGGGTAATCGATACATAACCTTGCATCACCGCATGAAAGTCCGTGCCCTCACCGCCATCTTCGGCATCGCCCGCTGCCGCGATCCAATAGCCTTCCTTGCCACGCGGGTCGACCACCTTCAGCGGCGCTGCCGCACGGGCACGATGGCCCAGGCGCGTCAGCTGGATGCCGCGAATATGGTCAAGGGGCAGGTTGGGGATATTGACGTTGAGCACGGTACGCGGCGGCAGGTTGAGGGAGCCGTGCGCTTGCACCAGCTTGCGCGCAAAATACGCGGCGGTGGGCAGGTTATCCAGTTGGCGCGAGGCAAACGAAAAGGCGAACGCGGTGCGCCCCAAGAAACGCCCTTCAAGCGCAGCCGCCACAGTACCGGAATACAGCACGTCATCACCCAGGTTCGCACCCAGGTTGATGCCCGACACCACCAGGTCCGGCTCGTGATCCAGCAGGCTGTTGATCGCCAGGTGGACGCAGTCGGTAGGGGTGCCGTTCACGCTGATAAAGCCATTGGCCAGGACTTGCGGGTGCAACGGACGGTCGAGCGTCAGCGAACTGCTGGCGCCGCTCTTGTCCTGGTCGGGGGCCACCACCACGCACTCGGCATAATCTTCCAGCGCAGCATAGAGCGCAGCAAGGCCGGGGGCGGTGGCACCGTCATCGTTTGATATCAGAATACGCATGGGTTGTCCGTCTGCCCCACCGGGACCAGATCAACAAGCTCGCGCACCAAGACAGTGGCGAAGCATCCGGCCGGCAGGACGAATTCCAATTGCAGAATGTCCAGCGAGGGATAATGCCACGTCAAACCGCCAATGGGCAGTCGCAGAATGCGACGTTCCTGGCTCATGCCGGCATTCACCAGCCAATCGCGCAAGTCGGCTTCCCCGGCGGCCACCGCCTGCTCAAGCTCAAAGGTCGCACCACTGGCAGGTGAATCACCTTCGCCCCACTGCGGCCCCGTGGGGTGCAGGTCCAGAATCGCCAGGCGCGGGTCGTTGCATTCCGCTTCGCCTGCCGGGAAAAAACTGCGGCTGTCGGTAAAGGCCAGCAGGTCGCCGACCTGGGCGCGCTGCCATGAACCGTCGGCCACACGTGCCGCCAGCACCTTGTTGAACAGAAAACTGCGCGCCGTGGACAGCAGCCGCGAACGCACATTGCGCTGCTCGGGCAAGGCTTTGCGTGCGGCCCACTCACGAGCGTCGACGACGTTGCCACCGTTGTGACCAAAGCGCTGGGCACCGAAGTAGTTCGGAATGCCGTGTTGGGCGATCAGTTGCAACCGCGCGTCGATGGCGGCGGTATCACCGGCCAACTGCGTCAGGCGCAAGGTGAAACCATTGGCCGAATGCGCGCCGCGCTGCAGCTTGCGCTTGTGGCGACCGGTCTTGAGGATCTTGAGGGTGTCGTTTTCTGCGGCACTCATGTCCGGGTCGGCCTTGCCCGGCAGCTGCACGCTGAACCACTGGCGGGTCAACGCCTGGCGATCCTTGAGCCCGGCATAACTGACGGTGCGCAACGGCACGCCGGCCGCCTTGGCGATGCGCCGCGCGGCTTCCTCGGTGTTGAGGCCTCGCTTCTCGACCCACAACCACAGGTGTTCACCCTCGCCGGTCAGCGGGATATCCAGCACTTCGTCGACCTGGAAGTCTTCGGCGGTCGCCTTCAGTACCGCGCTGCCCAGGGCCTCGCCATAGGCCCGCGGCCCCAACAATTGCAGTTCGTTCATGCGCGCAGCAACAAGGCAACGGAGTGCACGGCGATGCCCTCTTCACGACCGGTGAACCCGAGCTTTTCGGTGGTGGTGGCTTTCACGTTCACTTGGTCCAGTTCAATTTGCAGGTCGGCCGCAATCAGCGCGCGCATCGACTCGACATGGGGGGCCATCTTCGGCGCCTGGGCCACGATGGTGTTGTCGACGTTGCCGACCTTCCAGCCCTTGGCATGGATCAGGCCGACGACATGACGCAGCAATACACGACTGTCCGCCCCCTTGAAGGTCGGATCGGTGTCCGGAAAGTGCTTGCCGATATCGCCCAACGCCGCCGCGCCGAGCAAGGCATCGCTCAAGGCATGCAACACAACGTCGCCATCGGAATGAGCCAGCAAACCATGGTGATGTGCAATGTGCACGCCGCCCAAGGTAATGAAATCGCCTTCAGCGAAACGGTGCACATCGTAGCCGTGGCCAATACGCATAAAAAAACGCCCCGATTTAATTCAGGGCGTGATTCTACCTACTTTTGCCTCACATTAACCGAGCAAAGCACGGCCGTGGTGTCGCAAATGATCTTCGATGAAGCTGGCAATAAAGAAGTAGCTGTGGTCATAGCCGGGTTGCAGGCGCAGTTCCAGCGGATGGTTCGCCGCCTTGGCCGCTTGCTGCAGGGCTTCAGGCTTGAGTTGCACGGCGAGGAAATCGTCGCGGTCGCCCTGGTCCACCAGCAGTGGCAGTTTTTCCGAGGCTTCGCTGATCAGCACGCAGGCGTCCCATTCGCGCCACTTGGAGCGCTCTTCGCCCAAGTAGCGCGAAAAGGCTTTCTGGCCCCACGGGCAATCCATCGGGTTATTGATGGGCGAAAACGCTGACACCGATTGGTAGCGCCCAGGGTTGCGCAGGGCACACACCAACGCACCGTGCCCCCCCATCGAATGGCCGCTGATGCCACGTTTGTCCGATGCAGGGAAATGCGCTTCCACCAACGCCGGCAATTCCTGCACCACGTAGTCATGCATCCGATAGTGCTTGGCCCAAGGTTCCTGGGTGGCATTGAGGTAGAAGCCGGCGCCAAGGCCGAAATCCCATGCATTATCCGGATCACCGGGTACACCCGGCCCACGCGGGCTGGTATCTGGCGCGACGATGATCAACCCCAGTTCGGCGGCCATGCGCTGTGCACCGGCCTTCTGCATGAAGTTCTCATCGGTACAGGTGAGACCGGACAACCAGTACAGCACCGGCAACTTGCCGCCCTGCTCCGCTTGCGGCGGCAGGTAGACGGCGAAGGTCATGTCGCAGCCGAGCACATGGGAGCTGTGTTTGTAACGTTTGTGCCAGCCACCAAAACTCTTCTGGCAGGAGATGTTTTCCAGGGTCATGAGAATGCTCCCAGCTGCAAGCGGCAAGCAACCAGCTGCAAGTAAGGCGTGCTCACTTTCAGCTTGTCGCTTGTCGCTTGCCGCTGCTTCAGAAATGGATGACGGTGCGAATGCTCTTGCCTTCATGCATCAGGTCAAACGCTTTGTTGATGTCTTCCAGGCCCATGGTGTGGGTGATGAAGGTGTCCAGCGGGATCTCGCCGGTCTGGGCCATTTCCACGTAGCTCGGCAGTTCGGAACGGCCGCGCACGCCACCGAATGCCGAACCGCGCCAGACGCGACCGGTCACCAACTGAAATGGACGCGTCGCGATTTCCTGGCCGGCACCGGCGACACCAATGATCACCGACTCGCCCCAGCCTTTGTGGCAGCACTCGAGGGCCGCGCGCATCAGTTGCACGTTGCCGATACATTCGAACGAGAAGTCCACGCCGCCGTCGGTGAGGTCGACGATCACGTCCTGGATCGGGCGATCGTAGTCTTTCGGGTTAATGCAGTCGGTGGCACCCAGTTGCTTGGCGATCTCGAACTTGGCCGGGTTGATGTCGATGGCGATGATGCGGCCTGCCTTGGCCTTGACTGCGCCGATCACCGCAGACAGGCCGATACCGCCGAGGCCGAAGATCGCCACGGTATCGCCCGGCTTGACCTTGGCGGTGTTGATCACCGCGCCGATGCCGGTAGTGACGCCACACCCCAATAGGCAGACTTTTTCCAGCGGCGCCTCTTTAGGAATCTTGGCCACGGAAATTTCCGGCAGCACGGTGTACTCGGAGAAGGTCGAGGTCCCCATGTAGTGGAAAATCGGCTGGCCCTTGTAGGAAAAACGCGTGGTGCCGTCTGGCATCAGGCCTTTGCCCTGGGTGGAGCGGATGGCCTGGCACAGGTTGGTCTTGCCCGACAGGCAGAATTTGCACTTGCCGCACTCCGGGGTGTACAGCGGGATCACATGATCACCGACGGCCACGGACGTCACGCCCTCGCCAATCGCCTCGACCACCGCCCCGCCTTCGTGACCGAGGATCGACGGGAAGATACCTTCCGGGTCGGCACCCGAGAGGGTGTAGGCATCGGTGTGGCAAACGCCGGACGCGACCACGCGCAACAGCACTTCACCCGCCTTGGGCATAGCCACATCCACTTCGACGATTTCAAGGGGCTTCTTGGCTTCGAACGCTACGGCGGCACGGGACTTGATCATCCGGGTTTCTCCAGGGAGTTAAAAACTGAGACGTTGAGTGTAAAACATGGCTGGCTGATTAATAATCCAGGCCAAAGCAAAACTTTATTGCTGTACAGGGATAATCCGACATGCTGGAAAACCGCTGGGAAGGCATCGATGAATTCGTCGCGGTGGCCGAGTGCAGTCAATTCACTGCCGCCGCGGACAGGCTGGGAGTGTCGTCCTCGCACATCAGCCGTCAGGTGGCACGGCTGGAGGAGCGCCTGCAAACGCGGTTGTTGTATCGCAGTACGCGCAAGGTGACCCTGACCGAAGCGGGCCAGACCTTCCTGCAACATTGCCAGCGACTCCAGGACGGTCGTGAGGAGGCGCTACGCGCCGTCGGCGATCTCACCAGTGAACCCAAGGGCATGCTGCGCATGACCTGCGCCGTGGCTTACGGCGAGCGCTTTATCGTGCCACTGGTCACGCGGTTCATGGGGCTCTATCCGCAGTTGCGGGTAGACATCGAGCTGAGCAACCGCCAACTGGACTTGGTGCACGAAGGCCTCGACCTGGCGATTCGCCTGGGGCGCCTGCAGGATTCGCGCATGGTTGCCAGCCGGCTGGCACCGAGGCGCATGTACCTGTGCGCATCGCCGTCCTACCTGGCACGGTACGGTCGGCCACATAGCCTGTCGGAATTGAGTCGGCATAACTGTCTGATCGGCAGTTCGGATATCTGGCAACTGGCCCAGGACGGGCGGGAATTTTCCCAGCGCGTGCAGGGCAACTGGCGCTGCAACAGTGGCCAAGCGGTATTGGACGCGGCGTTGCAAGGGGTGGGGTTGTGCCAACTGCCGGATTATTACGTACTCGAGCACCTGCACAGTGGTGCACTGGTGTCATTGCTGGAGGCGCATCAACCGCCGAACACCGCCGTATGGGCGCTGTATCCGCAGCAGCGGCATTTGTCGCCCAAAGTCAGGAAACTGGTGGATTTCCTCAAGGAAGGGTTGGCTGGGCGGCCGGAGTACAGTCGGTAATTGGTAGTTGTTTGTGCCGGGCGCTTCGCAGGCAAGCCAGCTCCCACATTTGACCACGTTTACTCTCTAGGAATGCGGTCGATATGGAAGCTGGCTACCCGCGGTTCGCCCACCGCAACCGCAACCACTCCAGATCTTCCGGCCGGGTCACCTTGATATTGTCCGAGCGCCCTTCGATCAAGCGCGGCGCCTGGCCGGACCATTCCATGGCCGATGCTTCATCGGTTATCACGGCATCGGCCACCAGGCTGTCGGCCAACGCACGGTGTAACGCACCCAGGCGGAACATTTGAGGCGTGTAGGCCTGCCAGATCAGGCTGCGGTCGACGGTTTCCACAACACGACCGTGCTTGTCGACGCGCTTGAGAGTGTCGCGGGCCGGAACGGCCAGCAAGCCGCCCACCGGGTCATCCGCCAGTTCAAACAGGAGCTTGTCGAGATCATCACGGCTCAGGTTGGGGCGCGCGGCATCGTGCACCAATACCCAGTCGTCATCACTGGCGCCCAGGGCATTGAGTTGCAGCAAGGCATTGAGCACCGAGCCCGAGCGCTCAGAGCCGCCGTCCGCACGCTGGATACGCGGGTCCGCAGCACACGCCAAGGTAGGCCAATATGGATCATCAGAAGCAAGACTGACCACCAACCCCTTGAGGTTCGGATGGTCGAGAAAACAGCCAAGGCTGTGTTCGAGAATTGTGCGCCCGCCCAGTTGCAAGTATTGCTTGGGACGGTCCGCAGCCATACGGGCGCCGACGCCCGCGGCAGGAATCACGGCCCAGAAGGCCGGTAAATGGTGACTCATTGGGCCAACTGGTAGAGGGTTTCACCCTCCTTGACCATGCCCAGTTCATGACGGGCTCGTTCTTCAACGGTCTCCGTACCTTTTTTCAGCTCAAGCACCTCGGCATCGAGGACGCGGTTGCGCTCCAGCAGGCGTTCGTTTTCGGCGTGCTGGTCGGCAATTTGCTGGGTCAGGTCTTTTACCTGCGCAAAGCTGCCATTACCCACCCACAGGCGGTACTGCAGGCCAGCCAGCAACAAGAGCAAGACGAGGAACAACCAATTGGGACTGCGCATCGAATATCGGGTATCCAGTGAAAAAAGACCGCCATGCAAAACTTTTGCAGCAACTGATAGCACGAAGCCTGGAAAAACCAGGCTTGTGCTTGATAGCCATCAGATTAGCGTCGAATTACACACTGCCGTGAGCTTTCCGACGCAATCCGCCGACTTTTTAGCATTTACTGATCAGCCGCGAAACTCGCCACGACCGTTGTACTTGGCCTTGCCGGCCAGTTGCTCTTCGATACGCAGCAACTGGTTGTACTTGGAAACGCGGTCGGAACGGCACAGGGAACCGGTCTTGATCTGGCCCGCCGAGGTGCCCACGGCTAGGTCGGCAATGGTCGAATCTTCGGTTTCGCCGGAGCGGTGGGAGATCACGGCGGTGTAGCCCGCCGCCTTGGCCATCTGGATGGCTTCCAGTGTTTCGGTCAGGGTGCCGATCTGGTTGAACTTGATCAGGATCGAGTTGGCGATCTTTTTATCGATGCCTTCTTTCAGGATCTTGGTGTTGGTCACGAACAGGTCGTCGCCCACCAGTTGGATCTTCTCGCCGATCTTGTCGGTCAGGATTTTCCAGCCGTCCCAGTCGGACTCGTCCAGGCCGTCTTCGATCGAGATGATCGGGTAGCGCTGGGTCAGGCCCTTCAGGTATTCAGCGAAACCTTCGGAGTTGAATACCTGGCCTTCGCCGGACAGGTTGTATTTACCGTCCTCGTAGAACTCGCTGGCCGCGCAGTCCAGGGCCAGGGTCACGTCGGTGCCCAGCTTGTAGCCAGCGTTGGCCACGGCTTCGGAGATCACTTTCAGTGCGTCTTCGTTGGACGCCAGGTTCGGCGCGAAACCACCTTCATCACCCACGGCAGTGCTCAGGCCACGGGCCTTCAGCACAGCCTTGAGGTGATGGAAAATCTCGGTGCCCATGCGCAGGCCTTCGGAGAAGGACTTGGCGCCAACCGGCTGCACCATGAATTCCTGGATGTCGACGTTGTTGTCGGCGTGCTCGCCACCGTTGATGATGTTCATCATCGGCACCGGCATCGAGTAGACACCCGGGGTACCGTTCAGGTTGGCAATGTGAGCGTACAGGGGCAGGTCCTGGTCCTGTGCAGCGGCCTTGGCAGCAGCCAGGGACACGGCGAGGATGGCATTGGCGCCCAGGCTGCCTTTGTTTTCAGTGCCGTCGAGCTTGATCATCGCGTGGTCCAGGGCTTTCTGGTCCAGCGGGTCCTTGCCCAGCAACAGGTCACGAATCGGGCCGTTGATATTGGCTACAGCCTTGAGTACACCCTTGCCCAGGTAACGGCTCTTGTCGCCATCACGCAGTTCCAGCGCTTCGCGCGAACCGGTGGAAGCACCGGACGGCGCGCAGGCGCTGCCGATGATGCCGTTATCGAGAAGCACGTCGGCTTCGACGGTGGGGTTGCCACGGGAGTCGAGAACTTCACGACCTTTGATGTCGACGATTTTTGCCATTGTTGTAAACACTCCAAAGTTGACGAAAACGACGCAGCTGAAGGAAATCTTTTGACCGACCGCAAGGGTGGAACAACGGGGCAGGCTTGCAGGCGACAAGGCTCAGGCCCGGGGGCCTGAGCTTTTAGCGTGGGATACTTTACCGGAGAAATGGCGCTTACGCGGTCTCTACCGTCGGAAAACTCTTGACCAGTTCGTCCAACTGCTTGAGCTGGGCCAGGAATGGCTCCAGTTTGTCCAGGCGCAGGGCGCAAGGACCGTCGCATTTAGCGTTGTCCGGGTCCGGGTGGGCTTCCAGGAACAGGCCCGCCAGGGACTGGCTGATGCCTGCCTTGGCCAGGTCCAGCACCTGGGCACGGCGCCCGCCAGCGGAATCGGCACGACCACCGGGCATTTGCAGCGCGTGGGTCACGTCGAAGAACACCGGGTATTCGAACTGTTTCATGATGCCGAAACCGAGCATGTCCACCACGAGGTTGTTGTAGCCGAAGCTCGAACCGCGCTCGCAAAGGATCAACTGGTCGTTACCGGCTTCCACGCACTTGTTCAGGATGTGCTTCATCTCCTGGGGCGCGAGGAACTGGGCTTTCTTGATATTGATCACAGCGCCGGTCTTGGCCATCGCGACGACCAGGTCGGTCTGGCGCGACAGGAAGGCCGGCAACTGGATGATGTCGCACACCTCGGCGACCACGGCAGCCTGTTCAGGCTCGTGGACGTCGGTGATGATCGGCACGCCGAAGGCTTGCTTGATGTCCTGGAAGATCCGCATGCCTTCTTCAAGGCCCGGGCCGCGGTAGGAGGTCACGGACGAACGGTTGGCCTTGTCGAAGCTGGCCTTGAACACGTACGGGATACCGAGTTTCTCGGTGACCTTTACGTACTCTTCACAGACCTGCATCGCCATGTCGCGGCTTTCCAGTACGTTCATGCCGCCGAACAGCACCATGGGCTTGTCGTTGGCAATCTCGATGTCGCCTACGCGAATGATCTTCTGGGCCATCAGGGTTACGCCTTCTTCTGATGTTGCGTCAGTGCTGCTTTGACAAAACCGCTGAACAACGGGTGACCGTCGCGCGGCGTCGAGGTGAATTCAGGGTGGAACTGGCAAGCCACGAACCACGGATGATCCGGCGCCTCGACCACTTCAACCAGCGCGCCATCACCGGAGCGACCGGAGATTTTCAGGCCAGCCTCTTTGATCTGCGGCAGCAGGTTGTTGTTCACTTCGTAGCGGTGACGGTGACGCTCGACGATCACGTCCTTGCCGTAGCAATCGTGAACCAGCGAGCCCGGCTCCAGCAGGCAGTCCTGCGCGCCGAGGCGCATGGTGCCGCCCAGGTCGGAGGCTTCGGTACGGGTCTCGACGGCACCGGTGGCATCTTCCCACTCGGTGATCAGGCCCACGACCGGGTGACCGCTTTTGCTGTCGAACTCGGTGGAGTTGGCGTCTTTCCAACCCAGCACGTTACGAGCGAACTCGATAACGGCCACCTGCATGCCCAGGCAGATACCCAGGTAAGGAACCTTGTTCTCACGGGCATACTGCACGGCCGTGATCTTGCCTTCCACGCCACGCAGGCCGAAACCGCCTGGCACGAGGATCGCGTCGACACCTTCGAGCAGCGCAGTGCCCTGGTTCTCGATGTCTTCGGAGTCGATGTAGCGCAGGTTGACCTTGGTACGGTTGCTGATACCGGCGTGGCTCATCGCTTCGATCAGCGATTTGTACGCGTCCAGCAGCTCCATGTACTTGCCGACCATGGCGATGGTGACTTCGTGCTCAGGGTTGAGCTTGGCGTCGACCACAGCCTCCCACTCGGACAGGTCCGCGCCGTTGCATTGCAGGCCGAAACGCTCGACCACAAAATCGTCCAGGCCTTGCGAGTGCAGGATGCCCGGGATCTTGTAGATGGTGTCGGCATCTTCCAGCGCGATCACCGCACGTTCTTCAACGTTGGTGAATTGCGCGATCTTGCGACGCGAGGAAATGTCGATCGGGTGATCGGAGCGGCACACCAGTACATCCGGCTGCAGGCCGATGGAACGCAGTTCCTTGACCGAGTGCTGGGTTGGCTTGGTTTTGGTCTCGCCGGCCGTGGCGATGTACGGCACCAGGGTCAGGTGCATCAGCATCGCGCGCTTGGCACCGACTTCGAAACGCAGTTGGCGGATGGCTTCGAGGAACGGTTGGGACTCGATGTCACCCACGGTGCCACCAATCTCGACCATCGCCACGTCGGCATCGCCGGCACCCTTGATGATGCGGCGCTTGATTTCGTCAGTGATGTGCGGGATCACCTGGATGGTTGCACCCAGGTAGTCACCACGACGCTCTTTGCGCAACACGTGCTCGTAGACACGGCCGGTGGTGAAGTTGTTGTTCTGGGTCATGGTCGTGCGGATGAACCGCTCGTAGTGGCCCAGGTCCAGGTCAGTCTCGGCGCCGTCGTGGGTGACGAACACTTCACCGTGCTGGAACGGGCTCATGGTGCCCGGGTCGACGTTGATGTACGGGTCCAGCTTGAGCATGGTGACCTTAAGTCCCCGCGCCTCCAGGATGGCCGCCAATGAAGCGGAGGCAATGCCTTTCCCCAATGAAGAAACAACACCGCCCGTGACGAATATGTAGCGCGTCATGAAAAACCCTAGAAGTCTGCGTTAAAGCGGTCCGAGCCGCCGGGGAAAGCGAAGGAAGGCCGAAGCCCCCGATCACCTGCATTAATCACAGTGCACCTTTCAAAAAAACCGCCGCGTGGTGACAGACCAGCAATGAAACACCGGTACGTTGATCGCTACACATTTTTTGGAATCGCCCAGCAAAGACTGCTTGGTAATCGGCAACTGCTGCGATTCAGTCGAATCCACAGAAGTTGTATCAAGAAGGGAGCGTAGTCTACCGGAAAGGCTCTATCAGCTCAAACCTTGATCGCAGGTCTGTGGCATCCAATGTAATTGCCAGTCATCACTGGGTGCTGGCCAGAGTCCCGCAAGGCTGGGCACCCCCAGCAATTGCTCGCCCTGATACAGCAGCGGCAATCTGCCACGGACAAAGCCCGGCAGGCCACTTTCGTTAAGCAGGCGCTTCAAGTCACGCCGACCGCGACCTGGCACTTCGAGGATTTCACCGCCCTGGCGGTAACGGACCTCGAGCGGACCTTCAGGCGCCTCGCCAGTCAGTGTCAACTGACCGTTGCCGGGTAACTCTAGTGGGTTTTGCGGATCGGGCCAGCTCACCGTGGCGTCGGAAAATTCCGACCTCGTGGAGGGCAGCCACCAGATGCGTTGCCCGCAACGATGTAACTCGCCATCGGCAAGCCGCCATAGCGGCTGTGCATCGCCCTTGGCATCGCGCAAGGAATGCCAACCGGCCCAGTGGTCGCTGTCAGGCAAACGGGTCAGTGGAGCCAGCCAATGGCGTAGGGCATTGCGCTGGCGGGCGTCGGAAAGCTCGCACAGCGGCGCAAGCGCCAAGGACGGCAGCCCCAACCAGGGAAACGCCGAAGCTTTACTTGCAGCCTGCAGGTCCAACAGTGCCAACTCATCCAGCAACCCCTGGGCCTCGCCCAGATGCTCGGCGGTACGGGCCAAGCCGGTGACGGCCTGGGGCCAGCGCTCGGTCAGCGCAGGCAACACGCGGTGACGCAAATAATTACGGGAAAACCGCGGATCTGCATTGGAAGGATCTTCAATCCACTTGAGCTGATGTTCGTGGGCGTAGACCTCCAACGCTTCGCGGGAAACATCCAGCAACGGGCGTACCAGATAGCCACCGGCCAAAGGGCGCTGTGCCGGCATCGCCGCCAGCCCGCGCACCCCGGCACCCCGCAGCAGGCGGAATAACAGGGTTTCAGCCTGATCATCGCGATGCTGGCCCGTGAGCACCACCTCCCCTGCCCCGGTCACCTCGGCAAAGGCCCGGTAACGCGCCTCACGGGCGGCACGCTCCAGGCTGGCACCCGGTTGTACCCGCACGCGCTTCACACTCAGCGGCACGCCCAGGTTGTCGCAGATGGACTGGCAATGAGCAGGCCACGCGTCGGCCGCCGCTTGCAGGCCATGGTGGACATGGACGGCGCTAAGGGGGGGCAGGGTTTCGATGTTGGCCAGGGAGGCCAGGAGATGCAGCAGGACGGTGGAATCGAGACCACCCGAGAATGCGATGTGCCAGGCCGGGGCGTTGCGCCAGGGAGCCAGCTTTTTCAGGAGGTTGGCCGGCAGGATTGGTTTCATCACATGTCACCGCCGCAAATCTGAAATACGTTCGTCAAGCATACACAAAGCAAATGTGGGAGCGGGCTTGTGCAGGAGCCGGGCTTGCCCGCGATGGCATCGACTCGGTGCATCTATTGCACCGAGTCGATGCTATCGCAGGCAAGCCAGCTCCCACTCAAACCGGCTCCCACACTAAGGGATTGCGTCGCGCTTAGAGACCGTAGCTCATCAGGCGCTCGTAGCGACGGGCCAGCAGTGCTTCGTTATCCAGCTTCTTGAGCATTGCCAGTTGCGAGCCCAGCTCAGCACGAATGGTCGCAGCAGCGGCAGCCGGGTCACGATGGGCACCGCCCAATGGCTCGGCGATCACTTTATCGACGATACCCAGACCTTTGAGGCGATCGGCGGTGATGCCCATGGCTTCGGCAGCGTCCGGCGCCTTTTCGGCGGTTTTCCACAGGATCGAGGCGCAACCTTCTGGCGAGATCACCGCGTAGGTCGAGTATTGCAGCATGTTCAGCTGGTCGCAGACGCCGATGGCCAGTGCGCCGCCGGAACCACCTTCACCAATCACAGTGGCGATGATCGGGGTTTTCAGGCGGGCCATGACACGCAGGTTCCAGGCAATGGCTTCGCTTTGGTTGCGCTCTTCAGCGTCGATACCCGGATAAGCGCCCGGGGTGTCGATGAAGGTCAGGATCGGCATCTTGAAGCGCTCGGCCATTTCCATCAGGCGGCAAGCCTTGCGGTAGCCTTCAGGGCGCGGCATGCCGAAGTTGCGACGGACTTTCTCGCGTACTTCACGGCCCTTCTGGTGACCGATCACCATCACCGGCTGGTCGTCCAGGCGAGCGATACCGCCCACGATGGCCGCGTCGTCGGAGAAGTGGCGATCGCCGTGCAACTCGTCGAACTCGGTGAAGATGTGCTGAATGTAGTCCAGGGTGTACGGACGGCGCGGATGGCGAGCCAGTCGCGCGATCTGCCAGCTGGTCAGCTTGCCGAAGATGTCTTCGGTGAGCGTACTGCTCTTGTCTTGCAGGCGAGCGATCTCATCGCCGATATTCAGCGAATTGTCATTGCCGACCAGGCGCAGTTCTTCAATCTTGGCTTGCAGGTCAGCGATCGGCTGTTCGAAATCAAGAAAATTCGGGTTCATAAGCGTCCGTCTTGGGTCGACGGCCAGGGAGGCCTGGCCAGCCGGTTGTCTATTCGCGCCCTACCTTAAGGGAGAGGCGCGTTTAGGTCGAGATTAAATGTTGAGTCGAGGTCAGACGTATCTGACCGTCAACGGTATTGGAGGAAGACGTTGTCTCGCCCGAACTGGTCACGCAAAGCTTGAATCAAGCCATCAGCGGGATCAATTCGCCAGGTCTCGCCAAACTGCAACATGGCCTTGGCGTCATTGCCGGTGTACTCCATGGTCACCGGGCACGCGCCACGGTGGCGTTTAAGCAAGTCGCCCAGCCAGCGTAGCTGGTCGCCCTTGAGCGCTTCGGTTTTTACCTTCAAACGCAGGCTTTCGGCCAAATTGGTGCGCGCATCTTCCATGCTCATCACCCGCTTGATCCGCAGGCGCAGGCCACCGGAGAAGTCGTCATTACTGACCTCACCTTCCACCACCACCATTGCGTCAGTCTGCAGCAGCGACTGTGCGGAGTGGAATGCATCGGCAAACAGCGACGCTTCGATGCGGCCCGAACGGTCGTCGAGGGTGATGAAACCCATCTTGTCGCCCTTTTTATTCTTCATCACGCGCAGGGCGATGATCATGCCAGCGACGGTCTGTGTATCCCGTGAAGGCTTTAGATCGATGATGCGCTGACGGGCGAAACGGCGGATTTCGCCCTCGTATTCGTCAATCGGGTGCCCTGTGAGGTACAGGCCCAGGGTGTCCTTCTCGCCCTTGAGACGCTCCTTGAGCGTCAGTTCCTTGGCCTTGCGATGGTTAGCGTAGACATCCGCATCTTCCTCGACGAACAACCCGCCAAACAGGTCGGCATGGCCGCTGTCATGGGTACGGGCGGTCTGTTCGGCGGCCTTGATCGCTTCTTCCATAGCCGTGAGCAATACCGCGCGGTTGCGGTCGATATTGGCCTGGTAGGCCTTGGGCTCATCATGGAAATACGGGCCGAGACGGTCGAGCGCACCGCTGCGGATCAAGCCGTCGAGGGTACGCTTGTTGATGCGCTTGAGGTCAACCCGTGCGCAGAAGTCGAACAGATCCTTGAACGGACCGTCCTGGCGCGCTTCGGTGATGGCTTCCACCGGACCTTCGCCCACGCCCTTGATCGCGCCAAGGCCATAGATGATGCGGCCTTCGTCGTTCACCGTGAACTTGAACTCCGAAGCGTTCACATCCGGCGCATCGAGGCGCAGCTTCATGGTGCGCACTTCCTCGATCAAGGTCACGACCTTGTCGGTGTTGTGCATATCCGCCGAGAGGACCGCGGCCATGAAAGGCGCCGGGTAGTGGGCTTTCAGCCAGGCGGTCTGGTACGACACCAGGCCGTAGGCGGCGGAGTGGGATTTGTTAAAGCCGTAGCCCGCGAATTTCTCTACCAGGTCGAAGATGTTACCCGCGAGGTCGGCGTCAATATTGTTGGTCGCGCAACCTTCAATGAAACCGCCGCGCTGCTTGGCCATTTCCTCGGGTTTTTTCTTACCCATGGCTCGACGCAGCATGTCCGCACCGCCAAGGGTGTAGCCGGCCATCACCTGGGCAATCTGCATCACCTGTTCCTGATACAGGATGATGCCGTAGGTGGGCGCCAATACGGGCTTGAGGCCTTCGTACTGATAATCGGAGTGCGGGTAGGCCAGTTCGGCACGGCCGTGCTTACGGTTGATGAAGTCGTCCACCATGCCCGATTGCAGCGGGCCCGGACGGAACAAGGCCACCAGTGCGATCAAGTCTTCCAGGCAGTCGGGCTTGAGCTTTTTGATCAGCTCTTTCATGCCGCGCGATTCAAGCTGGAACACCGCTGTGGTTTCGGCTTTTTGCAGCAGGGTGTAAGTCGGCTTGTCGTCCAGCGGGATAAACGCGATATCCAGCGGTTCCTCGCCCACCTTGGCGCGGTCGCGGTTGATGGTCTTGAGTGCCCAGTCGATGATCGTCAGGGTTCGCAGGCCGAGGAAGTCGAACTTCACCAGACCGGCCGCCTCCACGTCGTCCTTGTCGAACTGGGTAACGAGGCCGTCGCCCTCTTCGTCGCAATAGATCGGCGAAAAGTCGGTGAGCTTGGTGGGGGCGATAACCACACCACCGGCGTGTTTACCGACGTTACGTACCACGCCTTCGAGTTTGCGCGCCATGTCCCAGATTTCGGCGGCTTCTTCATCGACCTTGATGAAGTCGCGCAGGATTTCTTCCTGTTCGTAGGCTTTTTCCAGGGTCATGCCGACTTCGAACGGGATCATCTTGGACAAACGATCCGCCAGGCCGTAGGACTTGCCCTGCACTCGCGCCACGTCGCGGATTACCGCTTTTGCCGCCATCGAACCGAAGGTGATGATCTGGCTTACCGCGTTGCGGCCGTATTTCTCGGCCACGTATTCGATCACGCGGTCACGGCCGTCCATGCAGAAGTCGACGTCGAAGTCGGGCATGGAGACCCGCTCCGGGTTCAGGAACCGTTCGAACAGCAGGTCATATTCCAGCGGGTCGAGGTCGGTAATCTTCTGCACGTACGCGACCAGCGAGCCAGCACCTGACCCCCGGCCCGGACCTACCGGTACGCCGTTGTTCTTGGCCCACTGGATAAAGTCCATCACGATCAGGAAGTAACCGGGGAAACCCATCTGGATGATGATATCCAGCTCGAAATTCAGCCGGTCGACATAGACCTGGCGCTTGGCGTCGTAATCCTCGGTGGTGTCCTTGGGCAACAGGACAGACAACCGCTCCTCCAGGCCGTCGAACGAGACTTTGCGGAAGTACTCGTCGATGGTCATGCCATCCGGAATCGGGAAGTTGGGCAGGAAGTGCTTGCCCAGCTTGACTTCGATATTGCAACGCTTGGCGATCTCGACGGAGTTTTCCAGGGCCTCGGGCAGGTCGCTGAACAGCTCCGCCATCTCTTCGGCGCTCTTGAGGTACTGCTCTTCGCTGTAGTTCTTCGAACGGCGCGGGTCATCCAGGGCCCGGCCTTCGCCGATGCACACGCGGGTTTCGTGGGCCTCGAAGTCTTCCTTCTTGATGAAGCGCACATCGTTGGTCGCCACCAGCGGCGCGCCCAGCTTATCGGCCAGGGCTACGGCGGCGTGCAGATGTTCTTCGTCATTGGGCCGGTTGGTACGCTGGACTTCCAGGTAGAAACGGTCGGGGAAGACCTGCATCCACTCCTTGGCCAGAACTTCGGCTTCCTGAGGGTTGCCACCCAGCAGCGCGATACCGATCTCGCCTTCTTTGGCGGCCGACAGCATGATCAGGCCTTCGCTGGCCTCGGCGACCCATTCGCGCTCGATGATGATCGAGCCATTGCGCTGGCCATCGATAAAGCCACGGGAAATCAGTTCGGTGAGGTTGCGATAACCCACGCCGTTCATCGCCAACAGGCTGATGCGGCTCAGGGGGTTATCCGGGTCCTTGTTGGACAGCCAGAGATCGGCGCCGCAGATCGGCTTGATACCAGCACCCATGGCGTTCTTGTAGAACTTGACCAGGGAACACATGTTGTTCTGATCGGTAACCGCCACCGCAGGCATGTTCATGCCCACCAGGGTTTTGACCAGCGGTTTGATCCGTACCAGGCCGTCGACCAGGGAGTATTCAGTGTGCAGGCGTAGGTGAACGAATGAAGCCGGCATAGTGATCCTGTCTAGAAACGTGGAGACAACAAGGCCCGGATTGTACCGGGCCTTGAGCAAAACATCAGCCTCGCGACTACACCTCGCTGAGGCTCTCGCGCAGCTCATAAGCCTGGCGCACCGGGGCGAACGAGCGGCGATGGATCGGCGTCGGGCCAAGACGAGCCAAGGCTTCCAGATGAACGGGCGTCGGGTAGCCTTTATGCCCGCCGATGCCATAGCCGGGGTAGATCAATTCGAATGCGGCCATTTCCCGATCACGGCTGACTTTGGCCAAGATCGAGGCGGCTGCAATGGCAGGCACCTTGCTATCACCCTTGACCACGGCCTCGGAAGGCATGGCCAGCTTGGGGCAGCGGTTACCGTCGATCATCGCCATTTTCGGGGTAATGTGCAGGCCTTCTACCGCACGCTGCATGGCCAGCATGGTGGCGTGCAGAATGTTCAGCTCGTCGATTTCTTCGACTTCGGCGCGGGCGATATGCCAGCTCAGGGCTTTCTCGCAGATCTCGTCATAGAGCTTTTCGCGGCGCGCTTCGGTGAGTTTTTTCGAGTCGTTGAGGCCGAGGATCGGACGGTTCGGATCGAGGATCACCGCCGCCGTGACCACGGCGCCGCACAAAGGTCCGCGCCCCACTTCGTCCACACCGGCCACCAGTTCGTGGGCTTCGGCAACCAGGCTGAAATCCAGGCCCATCTGCGTCGTCATAAGGCTTCCTGTTTCTTGCCGATCAAGTTCAACACGGCGTCGGCCGCCTGGTTTGACGCATCACGACGCAAGGTGCGGTGGATGTCGTCGAAACCACGGGTCTGTTCTTCGCCGCCGTCGATCAAGGGTAGTAGAGTTTGCGCGAGGGCCTCCGGCGTTGCATCGTCCTGCAACAACTCCGGCACCAACAGGCGTTGGGCCAGCAGGTTGGGCAGGGAGATGTAAGGGCTTTTGACCATGCGCTTGAGGATCCAGAAGGTCAGCGGCGCCAGGCGGTAGGCGACCACCATTGGACGCTTGTACAGCAAGGCCTCAAGGGTGGCCGTACCGGAGGCGATCAACACCGCATCACAGGCCGCCAGGGCCAGGTGCGACTGACCATCGAGCAAGGTCAACGGCAGGTTGCGTCCTTCCAGCAGTGTTTCGATCTGCGCACGACGTTGCGGGCTGGCGCAAGGCAGCACGAAACGTACGCCCGGCTTCAAGGCCTGCAGTCGCTCGGCGGCGTCGAAAAACACCGAGGCCAGGCGACCGACTTCGCCACCACGGCTGCCTGGCATCAACGCTACCAGCGGGCCGTCGGGCAAGCCCAGCTCAGCACGCGCTGCCGCGCGGTCCGCCTGCAAGGGAATGGCGTCGGCCAGGGTATGCCCGACAAACCGCACCGGTACGCCCTTTTCTTCGTAGAACCTGGCCTCGAACGGCAGCAGGGTCAGCATCAGGTCGCAACCTTCGCGGATCTTGAGCACGCGCTTCTGCCGCCACGCCCAGACAGACGGGCTGACGTAGTGCACGGTCTTGATGCCGGCCTGACGCAATTTGAGTTCGATATTGAGGGTGAAGTCCGGCGCGTCGATGCCGATGAACACATCGGGCCTTTCTTCGATAAGGGTCTGGATCAGCAGCTTGCGGCGGGCCAACAGCTCGCGCAGGCGACCCAGCACCTCGACCAGCCCCATGACCGACAGACGCTCCATGGGGAAATAGGACGTGAGCCCTTCGGCCTGCATCAGCGGGCCGCCGACACCGATGAACTCCACCGCCGGATGCTGGGCCTTGAGAGCCCGCATAAGACCTGCGCCCAGAATGTCGCCGGAAGCTTCACCGGCCACCAGCGCGATACGCAGATTAGCCATGATTAGCGGGTGATGCCGCGAGTCGACGCCTGGATCGAGTCGCGGAACACCGCGACTTCCGGGAACAACGCTGACGGCTCGGCCAGTTGGGTCAACGCCTGGTCCACCGTGAGGCCCTGGCGGTAAACCACCTTGTAGGCCCGGCGCAAGGCGTGGATGGCGTCTTCGCTGAAACCGCGACGGCGCATGCCTTCAAAGTTCATGCTGCGGGCTTCAGCCGGGTTGCCGAATACCGTGACGAACGCCGGAACGTCCTTGCCAATCGCGGTGCCCATGCCGGAAAAGCTGTGGGCGCCGATATGGCAGTACTGATGCACCAGGGTGAACCCGGACAGGATCGCCCAATCGTCAACGTGCACATGACCCGCCAGCGCGGTGTTGTTGACCAGGATGCAGTGGTTGCCGATCACGCTGTCGTGGCCGATATGCGCATAGGCCATGATCAGGTTGTGATCACCCAGTGTGGTTTCGGCCCTATCTTGCACGGTGCCACGGTGAATGGTCACACCTTCACGGATGATGTTGTGATCACCGATTACCAGGCGTGTTTCTTCACCCTTGTACTTCATGTCCGGGGTGTCTTCGCCTACCGAGGAGAACTGGTAGATGCGATTGTGTTTGCCAATGCGGGTCGGACCTTTGAGGATCACGTGTGGCCCGATGACAGTCCCCTCGCCGATTTCCACACCTGCGCCGATGATCGACCAGGGGCCGACCTCAACGTCGGCGGCCAGAACGGCCGACGGATCGATGATTGCGCGAGGGTCAATCAAACTCATAGTTTGCGTTCCGCACAGATGATCTCGGCGGAGCAGACCGGCTTGCCGTCCACCGAGGCCTGGCATTCGAACTTCCAGATCTGACGCTTGCAGCTGATGAACTTGGCTTCCAGGATCAGCTGGTCACCCGGGGTAACCGGGTTGCGGAAACGCAACTTGTCGGAGCCCACGAAATAGTAGAGCGTGCCGTCGGCAGGCTTGAGGTCGAGCATTTTGAAACCAAGGATACCGGCAGCCTGGGCCATCGCCTCGATGATCAACACGCCCGGCATGATTGGATGCGCGGGAAAGTGACCATTGAAGAACGGTTCGTTGATGCTGACATTCTTGTAGGCACGAATGCGCTTTTCCTCGACATTGAGGTCCACTACGCGGTCCACCAGCAGGAACGGGTAACGGTGAGGCAGGTATTCGCGAATCTCGTTGATGTCCATCATTTCGGGGGGAAGCCTGTAATAAAGATTGGGGGCGGGCGAACTAAAAGCACGCCCCGCTAGCAAATCAAGGAGGCAGTCTAGCGGCTGTGCACACTTGATATGGAAATGGTATCAGCCTTCTGATGAAGCATTACCGCCAGGGGTCACGTCCCCAACACGCTTTTCCAGCTGTTTGAGACGTCGAGCCATGTCGTCGAGCTGCCTCAACCGTGCTGCACTCTTGCGCCACTCAGCTGCTGGCTGCATGGCGGTACCGGAAGAATAGGCCCCAGGCTCGGTAATCGAGTGGGTGACCATGGTCATGCCGGTGATGAAGACGTTGTCGCACACTTCGATATGCCCCACCAGCCCAACACCACCGGCGAGCATGCAATGCTTGCCGATCTTGGTACTGCCGGAAATCCCCACGCACGCCGCCATGGCGGTGTGATCGCCAATCTGTACGTTGTGGGCGATCTGGATCTGGTTGTCGAGCTTCACGCCGTTGCCGATCACGGTATCGGCCAGGGCCCCGCGATCGACAGCCGTGTTGACGCCAATTTCCACGTCGTCGCCGATCAACACGCCGCCGACCTGGGCAATCTTGTTCCAGATGCCCTTGGCGTTGGCAAAGCCAAAGCCCTCACCACCGATCACAGCACCTGACTGGATGACCACACGCTCACCGATACGCACATCGTGGTACAGGGTCACGCGCGGTGCCAGCCAACCGTCCGCGCCAATTTCGCAGCGCGCACCGATAAAGCAATGGGCACCGACAGTGACACCTGCCGCAATGCGTGCGCCACTCTCGATCACCGCAAAGGCGCCGATGCTGGCCGCAGGGTCGACCTGGGCATCATCAGCGATCACCGCAGACGGATGAATACCGGCAGCGGCCTTGGGCTTGGGATCGAACAGGTGCGACACCCGCGCGTAAGCCAGGTACGGGTCAGCCACCACCAACGCTTCCCCGGCAAACCCTTCGGCGTCAGCGGCTTTCAACAACACGGCTGCGGCTTGGCTATCGACCAGGTATTTACGGTATTGGGGGTTTGCGAGGAAGCTCAACTGAGCTGGGCCAGCCTCCTGCAAGGTGGCTAGCCCAGTAATTTCTTTCTCCGGGGAGCCACGCAAGGTGGCTCCCAGGAACTCGGCCAACTCGCCGAGCTTGATAGTCGCGGTCATGGCTTACTTCAGCTGGTTCATGCGCTCGATCACCTGGCGGGTGATGTCGTATTGAGGCTTGACGTCGATCACAGCGCCACGCTCGAACACCAGGTCAAAGGCACCTTTCTTGATGACTTCTTCCACAGCGCTGTCGAGTTTCGGCTTCAGCTGTTTCAGCATTTCACGGTCAGCAACAGCCTTGGCTTCGTTCAGCTCTTTGGACTGGAACTGGTAGTCACGGGCCTTTTGCTTGAACTCAAGCTCCAGACGCTCGCGCTCGCCTTGCTGCATCTTGTCGCCACCGGCTACCAGGCGATCCTGGATGCCCTTGGCGCTGCTTTCGAGCGTCTTGAGCTTGGTCAGTTGCGGACCGAATTTTTTCTCGGCATCCACGGCGTACTTCTTGGCCGCGTCGGATTCCAGCAGGGCCATCTGATAGTTCAGGACGGCGATTTTCATTTCGGCGAAGGCCGGGGTCGCTACCAGCACGGTTGCCAGCAGAACCAATTGAGTCAACTTACGCACGATGTACTCCTACAGAATCCGTTGTCGTTATCTTGGGTCAGACGCTTAGAACGTCTGGCCGAGGGAGAATTGGAAAATCTGGGTTTCAGCGTTATCCGGTTTCTTGATCGGCATGGCCAGAGCAAAGCTCAATGGGCCAAGCGCAGTCACCCAGGTCACACCCACACCCACGGAGCTCGCCAAGTTGCTAAGGCTCACGTCGTTGCACTGGGTGTTGGACTTCACGCCACTCGGGTTGGTGATCTGCTCGCACTTGGAGTCGAACACGTTACCCACGTCCCAGAAGACCGAAGTACGCAGCGAACGCTGATCCTTGACGAATGGCAGCGGGAACAGAATTTCCGCACCACCCTGGATCAACACGTTACCACCGAACGGCAGCGGATCGTTGTCGGAGTCAGCGACAGTGCCCTGGTTACCCGTGAATGCCTGGCCACGGCTCGGCGTACCACGAGGACCCAAGGTGCTGTCCTTGAAGCCACGCACCGAGTTGAAACCACCAGCATAGTAGTTTTCATAGAACGGCAAGCCATTGGTAGAACCATAACCATCGCCATAGCCCAGCTCAGTGTGCAGGCGCATGGTGTAGTTGTCGCTCAATGGCTGGAACAGTTGACCACGGTAGTCAAGCTTGAAGAACGACAGGTCGCTGCCCGGCGTAGTGGTTTCCAGGGTCAGGCTCTGGGAATGACCACGAGTCGCCAGTACGCCTTTGTTCAGGGTCGACTCGGACCAGCCGGCGGACGCCTTGAAGTTCAGGAACTTGTCACCTTCGCGACGGGTAAAGTCGAAGATCTCGTCCACGGTGTAGACACCGGTCTTGATTTCATCCTGTTGCGCGGTCAGGCCGAATGTCAGGCGCGAAGTCTCGCTGATCGGGTAACCGATGTTGACACCGGCACCGAGGCTGTCGATCGCATAGCTTGCAACGTCAACGTCGAGGTCTTTGTAGTCGGTGGTGCGGTAGAAGGCGTTGTAGCCCAGGCTCACACCGTCAGCAGTCCAGTAGGGGTCGGTATAACCGAAGTTATAGCGGCTCTGGTATTCGCTTCGGGTCAGGCCGATGGACACGCGGTTACCGGTACCCAGGAAGTTGTTCTGGGTGATCGAACCACCCAGGATCAGGCCGGCACTCTGTGCGAAGCCGACGCTGGCGGTGATGGAACCCGATGCCTGCTCTTCCACGGCATAGTTCACGTCAACCTGGTCATCCACGCCCGGTACGGCCGGGGTCTCGACGTTGACTTCCTTGAAGAAGCCCAGGCGCTCAAGACGAGTCTTGGACTGGTCGATCAGGTAAGTCGACGCCCAGCCGCCTTCCATCTGGCGCATTTCACGACGCAGCACTTCGTCCGCAGACTTGGTGTTGCCACGGAAGTTGATACGGTTCACGTAGGCACGCTTGCCTGGATCGACGACGAACGTGATGTCCACGGTGTGGTCGTCATCGTGCGGGGTCGGTACGCCGTTGACGTTGGCAAAGGTATAGCCTTCGTTACCCAGGCGGCGAGTGATCAGCTCGGACGTCGTGGTCATCAGCTTGCGCGAGAACACTTGGTCTTTCTGCACCAGCAGCAGCGCCTTGACCTGGTCTTCAGGCACTTTCAGGTCGCCGCTCAGCTTCACGTCACGAACCTTGTACTTCTCGCCTTCGTTGACGTTCACGGTGATGTAGACGTGCTTCTTGTCCGGTGTGATGGACACCTGGGTCGAAGCGATATCCATGTTGATATAGCCACGGTCCAGGTAGTAGGAACGCAGGCGCTCCAGGTCACCGGACAATTTTTCGCGGGCATACTTGTCATCGTTCTTGAAGAACGACAGCCAGTTGGTGGTCTTGAGCTCGAACAGGTCGATCAGGTCTTCATCAGCAAACTTGGTATTGCCCACCACGTTGATGTGCTGAATCGCCGCCACGGTGCCTTCGTTGATGTTGACCTTGAGGCCGACACGGTTGCGCGGCTGCGGCACCACTTCGGTTTCCACCGTCGCGGAGTAGCGGCCCTGGGCCACGTACTGGCGTTGCAGTTCGTTACGCACACCTTCAAGCGTGGCACGCTGGAAGATCTCGCCCTCGGCCAGGCCGGACTGCTTGAGCCCCTTCATCAGGTCTTCAGTGGAGATCGCCTTGTTGCCCTCGATCTCGATACTGGCGACGGAAGGTCGCTCGACGACGGTGATGACCAGGACGTTGCCTTCGCGACCCAGTTGGATATCTTGAAAGAAACCGGTTTTGAACAGCGCACGAGTGGATTCCACCAGGCGACGGTCATCAGCCTGTTCCCCAACGTTCAACGGCAAGGCACCAAAGACGCTACCCGCGGAAACCCGCTGGAGGCCGTTGACGCGAATATCGGAGATGGTGAAGGACTCGGCGTGAACTTCGGCGATCATCAATACGGTGAGAACCGCAGTTAGCAGCAGACGTTTCATGAAGTCCTTTCTTATTCCAACTGGCAATAAACAAACTGCCGCAAAATGCGGCAGATTCGCAATTCAGCGAAGCGTTACAGTCGACCCAGATCGTTGACCAAGGCTAATAACATCACCCCGACCACCAAACTGATACCGATCTGTATCCCCCAACCCTGCACCCGATCCGACAAGGGGCGACCACGCACCCACTCGACCAGATAAAACAACAGATGCCCCCCATCCAGTACTGGAATGGGCAACAAATTCAGAACACCCAGGCTAATACTCAGATAAGCCAGGAAATTCAGGAAATCCGCGACACCCGACTGGGCAGAAGCGCCCGCCACTTTAGCAATGGTTATCGGTCCACTCAAGTTTTTTACCGAGAGCTCGCCGAACAACATTTTCTTGAGCGATTCGAGGGTCAGCACACTCATGGTCCAGGTGCGCTTTGCACCCTCGCCAATCGCTGCCAGCGGCCCGTAGCTCACCTCCCGCACCATCGATGGCGGCCAGTCGACACCTTTGACCCCTGCACCCAGGTAACCCCCGGCCGCCTTGGCTTCCCCACGAACCGACAGGGTCACGGGGACGTCGATTTGAGCACCATCGCGCTCGACTTTCAGCACAATTTTGGTATCAGGCCGTACACGAACCAGATCGACCACCTGCTGCCATTCACCCAATGGCTGACCATCGAGGGCGAGCAGGCGATCACCGGTTTTCAGGCCGGCAGCCTGTGCGGGACCTTTCGGATCCAGCTCGGCCAACACCGGCGGCAAGGCTGGACGCCATGGACGTATGCCCAGGGACTTGATCGGATCAGGCTCGTCGGCGCCCTTGAGCCAATGGTCGAGGGCCAGCTCACGCGGGGTCTCGGTCGTGGAATCCTGCTCGCGCACCACCACATTGACGGTGCCGCTTTCGCCCAGGCGACGCACCAACTGCAAATTGACCGCGCCCCAACCCGTGGTGGGTTCGCCATCAATGGAAACAATTTCTTGCCCAGCGACCAGCCCAGCCTTGGCGGCGATACTGTCCGACTCGACCGCGCCGATGACCGGACGCACCTGCTGGCTACCCAGCATGGCCAAGACCCAGAAAAACACCATGGCCAGCAGGAAGTTGGCGATCGGGCCCGCGGCAACAATGGCGATACGCTGACGAACGGTCTTGCGATTGAAGGATTGGTCCAGCTGGTCGACCGGCACTTCGCCTTCGCGCTCGTCGAGCATTTTCACGTAGCCACCCAACGGGATGGCCGCGATCACGAACTCGGTGCCACGGCGGTCGTGCCAGCGCACCAGCGGCATGCCGAAACCGACGGAAAAGCGCAGTACCTTGACGCCGCAACGACGCGCCACCCAGAAGTGGCCGAATTCGTGGAAGGTAACCAGCACACCCAGAGCAACCAGGGTGCCGACAATCATGTAAAGCGCACTCATCTAATTTCTCCGCATTCCAATCCAGTGCCTGAAGACTCAAAACCGCCCACAGACTAACGCGCGTTGCGGCCCAGCCATTGCTCTGCCAGGGCTCGGGCCTTGGTATCGGCCTCGAATACTGCCCCCAGATCACTCACCGCCACGACAGGCTCAAGAGCCAGGACGTCCTCGATGATACTCGCGATCTGCGGAAAGCGGATGCGCCGTTCGAGAAACGCCGCCACCGCCACTTCATTGGCCGCATTGAGCATCGCCGGCGCGCTGTTACCCGCTTCGGCAGCCTGCCGCGCCAAGCGCAGGCACGGGAAGCGCTGCTCGTCCGGCGCCTCGAAGTCCAGGCGAGCCACGGCAAACAAATCCAGGGGCGCGACGCCGGAATCAATCCGCTCCGGCCAGGCCAGGGCATTGGCGATCGGCGTGCGCATGTCGGGGTTACCCAACTGCGCCAGGACCGATCCGTCGACGTAATCGACCAGGGAATGAATCACACTTTGCGGGTGAATCACCACCTCGACCTGATCCGGGCGCGCATCAAACAGCCAGCACGCCTCGATCAACTCAAGCCCTTTGTTCATCATGCTGGCCGAATCCACGGAGATCTTGCGCCCCATGGACCAGTTCGGATGAGCACACGCCTGGTCAGGCGATACATGCTCCAGCTCGGCCAACGGCGTTTGCCGGAACGGACCACCGGAGGCGGTCAACAGGATCCGACGCACGCCGACCTGGTTCAAGCCGCGGGCATAGTCGCCAGGCATGCATTGGAAGATTGCGTTGTGTTCGCTGTCGAGTGGCAGCAGCACCGCACCGCTTTTGCGTACCGCCTGCATAAAGAGCGCGCCGGACATAACCAGCGCCTCTTTATTCGCCAGCAGAATCTTCTTGCCAGCGTCGACGGCAGCCAGGGTCGGACGCAGGCCTGCAGCACCCACGATCGCCGCGACCACGGTGTCCACGTCAGCGTCGGCCGACACCTGGCACAACCCCTCCTCCCCCACCAGCACTTGAGTCGCCAGCCCGGCAGCCCGCAGGTCATCCTGCAGCCCCCGCGCGGCATCGGCCTCAGGCACCACGGCGAAGCGCGGCGCGTGACGCACGCACAAGGCCAGCAGTTCGCTCAGGCGGGTAAACCCAGTGAGGGCGAAGACCTGGTAGCGGTCAGGATGACGCGCAATCACGTCAAGGCTGCTCAGCCCCACCGAGCCAGTGGCACCCAACACCGTCACTTGTTGCAGGCGGCTCACGAAGCAGTCATCCATAGCAGCACAGCGAAGATCGGGATAGCAGCAGTCAAGCTGTCGATGCGATCCAGCACACCACCGTGACCCGGCAGCAGGTTACTGCTGTCCTTGATCCCGGCCTGGCGCTTGAACATGCTTTCGGTGAGGTCACCCACCACCGAGATAAACACGACAATGGCGGTGGCCAGCAGCGCCAGGAAGATCTCCTTCACCGCCCATCCACGCACAACAGCGACGACCAGCGCGATCACCAGCGTCAACGCCAAACCACCATAGACACCTTCCCAGCTCTTGCCCGGACTGACCGCCGGCGCCAACTTGCGCTTGCCGAACGCCCGACCGGAGAAGTAGGCACCGATATCAGCCCCCCAGACCAGTACCATGACGGCCAGGATCAGCCAGTTACCCATCGGGTAACGCTTGATCTCAACCAGCCCTTGCCATGCCGGCAGCAGGATCAGCAAACCGATCACCAGCTTGCAGGCAACACTGGACCATTGGCTGCTGGTACGTGGGTAGGTCAACACCAGGAACGTCGCCAGCGCCCACCACAGTACTGCTGCACCCAACACCCACGGCGCGATGTCCGGCAGGATGTACAGGAGAAAGGCCAGGGCTGCCACGACGGCGGCATACACCACACGCGGCAACTGTGCGCTGAAGCCCGCCAGGCGCGCCCACTCCCAAGCACCCAGGGTGACGACCAGGCCGATAAACAGCGCAAAGCCGGACCCCTCGAGCAGGAAAAACCCACACAAGGCGATCGGCAACAGGATCAGTGCTGTGATGATTCGTTGTTTAAGCATTTAAACCCGGGCTCCAGCTTCGATCTGCTCGCTCGTTTTACCAAAGCGACGCTGACGGGAAGCGAAATCGGCCAGCGCATTACGCATGGCATCGTGTTTGAAGTCCGGCCAGAACAGGTCGGAGAAGTACAGCTCGGTGTAGGCCAGTTGCCACAACAGGAAATTGCTGATGCGGTGCTCGCCACCCGTACGGATGCACAAGTCCGGCAAGGGAAGGTCGCCGGTAACCAGGCAGGTTTGCAACAGTTCAGGCGTGATGTCGTCAGGTCGCAGATGACCGGCCTGCACTTCGCGGGCCAGACGTTGCGCAGCCTGGGCGATATCCCACTGGCCACCGTAGTTGGCTGCGATCTGCAGTACAAAACGGTTGGCGCCGGCGGTAATGGCTTCGGCTTCGCGCATGGCGGCTTGCAGCTCCGGATGGAAGCGCGAGCGATCGCCAATGATGCGCAGGCTGATGTTGTTGTCGTTGAGGCGCTTGGCCTCACGACGCAGGGCCTTGAAGAACAGATCCATCAAGGCACTGACTTCTTCGGCAGGCCGCTGCCAGTTCTCACTGGAGAAGGCGAACAGGGTCAATACTTCGACCTTGGCCTCGGCACACACCTCGATCACAGCCCGTACCGCGTCGACACCCGCTTTATGCCCGGCAACGCCCGGCATAAAGCGCTTCTTCGCCCAGCGATTATTCCCATCCATGATGATCGCGACATGGCGCGGCACCACAGAGGGTACAGTCTGCTTGGTCTTTTCCATGAAGGCGTCCTGACCCCTTATACGGCCATCAGGTCCTTTTCTTTTTCTTCCGTGGCCTTGGTGATCTGGGCCTCGGCATCCTTGGTCAACTTGTCGATATCGGCGGTGGCACGACGCTCTTCGTCTTCGCTGATTTCCTTGTCCTTGACCAGCTTCTTCAGGTCACCCAGGGCATCGCGACGGATGTTGCGCACGGCAACACGGGCGTCTTCGGCAGCGCTGCGCGCCTGCTTGGTGAAGCCCTTGCGGGTTTCTTCGGTAAGGGCTGGCATGGAGATCAGCAGCAACTCACCCAGGTTGGTCGGGTTGAGGTTCAGGCCGGCACTCTGGATAGCCTTGTCGACGGCAGCCAGCATGTTGCGCTCGAAAGCCACGACCTGCAGGGTGCGCGAGTCCTTGACGGTAACGTTGGCCACGCTGCTCAGCGGGGTGTCGGAACCGTAGTAAGGCACCATTACGCTGCCCAGGATGCTTGGGTGCGCCTTGCCGGTACGAATCTGGCCGAATGCGTGGCTCAGAGACTCCAGGGATTTTTGCATACGCGCTTGGGCGTCTTTCTTGATTTCGTTGATCATTGTTGGCCTTCCTCGATCAGAGTCCCTTCTGCGCCGCCGTGTACGATGTTCAGCAGGGCGCCGGGCTTGTTCATGTTAAATACGCGCAGCGGCATCTTGTGGTCGCGGCACAAGCAGATAGCCGTCAGGTCCATCACGCCCAGCTTGCGATCCAGCACTTCATCGTAAGTCAGATGATCGAACTTCTCGGCATGCGGGTCTTTGAATGGGTCTGCGGTGTATACGCCGTCAACCTTGGTAGCCTTGAGCACCACGTCCGCATCGATCTCGATGGCGCGCAGGCACGCTGCCGAGTCGGTGGTGAAGAACGGGTTACCGGTGCCAGCGGCGAAGATCACCACTTCCTTGGCGTTCAGGTGGCGCATGGCTTTGCGACGATCATAGTGATCGGTCACGCCGACCATGGAAATAGCCGACATCACGATAGCCGAGATATTGGCACGCTCCAGGGCGTCGCGCATGGCCAAGGCGTTCATCACAGTGGCCAGCATGCCCATGTGGTCGCCGGTGACCCGATCCATGCCGGCCGCACTCAGTGCTGCGCCGCGGAACAGGTTGCCGCCGCCGATCACCAGGCCGACCTGCACGCCGATACCGACCAGCTGGCCGACTTCAAGCGCCATGCGGTCGAGTACCTTGGGATCGATCCCGAACTCTTCCGAGCCCATCAGGGCCTCGCCGCTGAGCTTGAGTAGAATGCGTTTATAGCGAGCCTGATAACCACTGCCCTGCTGAGCCATTGCGAATCTCTCCTGCGGCGTATTTTTTAAAAATTCTTG
This sequence comes from Pseudomonas sp. MYb13, assembly GCF_002980075.1. Lineage (NCBI taxonomy): Bacteria > Pseudomonadati > Pseudomonadota > Gammaproteobacteria > Pseudomonadales > Pseudomonadaceae > Pseudomonas > Pseudomonas sp. MYb13. Next base: position 106,787 of record NZ_PCQI01000002.1, read on the forward strand.
GCGAGCCGTTTACGGCTTGCGTTCACTCTAGCTGGACGCTGTCACAGCGCCATCGGAACACGGCTTTGTAAGCCAGTTCCGAGGGTAAGCCAAATAAAATCGGCCTTCCCATTTGAAAAGAGGCTGCGCGCGTGAGCGGGCAGCCTCTTTCGGGCGACAGTTGAAAACTGTCTTATTGCTTGGCGGCAGCCAGCTGGGCAGCAACTTCTTCAGCGAAGTTGTCGACCGGCTTCTCGATGCCTTCGCCTACTTTGAAGTAGGTGAAGGAAACGATTTCAGCACCGGCTTTCTTGGCCAACTCGCCAACCTTGATTTCAGGGTTCTTGACGAACGCCTGCTCAACCAGGCTTGCTTCGGCCAGGAACTTGCTGATACGGCCTTTGACCATGTTCTCAACAATGTTTTCTGGCTTGCCTTTGATTTTCTCTTCGTTCAGCTGCAGGAACACAGCTTTTTCACGCTCGATCGCTTCGGCAGAAACTTCCGAAGGCAGCAGGAACTCAGGGTTGCTAGCAGCAACGTGCATTGCGATGTCTTTGGCCAGCTCAACGTCGCCGCCCTTCAGAACAACCGCTACACCGATCTTGTTGCCGTGCAGGTAACCACCAACGACGTCACCTTCAACGCGCGCTAGGCGACGGATGTTGACGTTTTCGCCAACCTTGCCGACCAGTACCAGGCGAGCAGCTTCTTGAGCTTCGATCAGAGGCTCAACGGTGGTCAGCTTGTCAGCGAACGCTTTTTCAACGCTGGCAGCAACGAATGCCTTGAAGTCGTCCTGCAGAGCCAGGAAGTCAGTCTGCGAGTTCACTTCCAGCAGCACTGCGGATTTACCGTCTTCTTTCAGGGCGATTGCGCCTTCAGCAGCTACGTTGCCTGCTTTCTTGGCAGCCTTGATGGCGCCGGAGGCACGCATGTCGTCGATGGCTTTTTCGATGTCGCCGCCGGCCTTGGTCAAGGCCTTTTTGCAATCCATCATGCCTTCGCCGGTACGCTCACGCAGTTCTTTAACCAACGCTGCAGTAATCTCTGCCATTTCAAAATCCTCTTGGATAGGTTTTCAACCATTCCACCCGATCAAACGGGCGATCAATTCTTCCCGAATCTCCCTTGTAGGCCGCTGCACGTTACAGATGATGTAGCTGCGCTGCCGACAAATGGTTTTCGAGGTGGCAAAAAGGGGGCCAAGCCCCCTTTTTGCTTACTGAGTCAACGCCAGGGCGTCAATTACTCAGCTGCGGCTACCGGAGCTTCTTCAACGAACTGCTCGGTACCACCAGCAACGTGGTTGCGACCGCGGATCACAGCGTCAGCCATCGAACCCATGTACAGCTGGATAGCGCGGATTGCGTCATCGTTGCCTGGGATGATGTAGTCAACGCCTTCCGGGCTGCTGTTGGTATCGACTACGCCGATAACCGGGATGCCCAGCTTGTTGGCTTCGGTGATCGCGATGCGCTCGTGATCAACGTCGATAACGAACAGTGCGTCAGGCAGACCGCCCATGTCCTTGATACCACCCAGGGAACGATCGAGCTTTTCCAGGTCACGGGAGCGCATCAGCGCTTCTTTCTTGGTCAGCTTGGCGAAAGTACCGTCTTCGGCTTGCACTTCAAGGTCACGCAGACGCTTGATGGAAGCACGGATGGTTTTGAAGTTGGTCAGCATGCCGCCCAACCAGCGGTGATCCACGTACGGCGAACCGCAACGTGCTGCTTCTTCAGCAACGATCTTGCCAGCGGAACGCTTGGTGCCGACGAACAGAATCTTGTTTTTGCCCTGGGCCAGGCGCTCTACGAAAGTCAGCGCTTCGTTGAACATTGGCAGGGTTTTTTCAAGGTTGATAATGTGGATCTTGTTACGCGCGCCGAAAATGTATTTACCCATTTTCGGGTTCCAGTAACGGGTCTGGTGACCGAAGTGCACACCGGCCTTCAGCATATCGCGCATGTTGACTTGGGACATGATAGTTCCTTAATAAGTCGGGTTTGGCCTCCACGTATCCCAATGACCAACCAGCGGCTTCAAGGCCTCCGGCACCCAGGTCATCGTGTCGACACGTGTGTGGATTTAAGCTTTGCGGGGTATCCCCGGAAAGCGGCGCATTTTATACCACACGAAGGGCGAAAACGAAACCCGTAATCACATTTGCCGTGAGCCGTTTCTGCGTAACCCTTTGAATAGAGCCTGAATACCCCCACCTTATAGAGAGAAGCGATCATCAGAGGCTCATGATTTGACGCCATCGTCTGGTAGAATCGTGTTTTTTGTGGCTTGTGCGAATTCTGTAACCTTTTGTCGCGCGCCCGTAAACCGTATTGATTTCAGCGCGTCGCGCTAGAGAGAGCCTGTATGACCGTTAGTTTGAAAACCGCCGAAGACATCGCTGGCATGCGCATCGCCGGCAAACTGGCTGCCGACGTGCTGGAAATGATCGCCGAGCACGTCAAGCCCGGCGTCACCACCGAAACCCTCAACCAGATCTGCCACGACTATATAGTCAACGTGCAGGGCGCCATCCCTGCGCCGCTGAACTACAAGGGCTTCCCCAAGTCGATCTGCACGTCGGTCAACCACGTGGTCTGCCACGGGATTCCGGGTGACAAGCCGTTGAAGGATGGCGACACCCTGAACATCGACGTCACCGTGATCAAGGACCGCTACTTCGGCGACACCAGCCGTATGTTCCACGTCGGCAACGTACCGGTCTGGGCCGAGCGCCTGTCCCAGGTGACCCAGGAATGCATGTACAAGGCCATTGAAATCGTCAAGCCCGGCTGCCGCCTTGGCGACATCGGCGAAGTGATCCAGAAGCACGCCGAAAAGAACGGCTTTTCGGTGGTGCGCGAATTCTGCGGCCACGGTATCGGCACCGTATTCCACGAAGAGCCGCAGATCCTGCATTACGGCCGTGCCGGCACCGGCATGGAACTGAAGGCCGGCATGACCTTCACCATCGAGCCGATGATCAACCAGGGCAAGGCTGACACCAAAGTGCTGGGCGACGGCTGGACCGCCATTACCAAGGACCGCAAGCTGTCGGCCCAGTGGGAACACACCCTGCTGGTCACCGAAACCGGCTACGAGATCTTCACCTTGCGCGCCGACGACACCATCCCGCGCACTTCGGGTGCGGTTTCGGCGTAAAGATTGCTCAGGTTTTCCCCCACTGTGTTGTGACTGACTGATAGATAGAAAGGAAAGCCGATCGATGCCCCAGGTGGATCCCGAACTCTTCGACCGTGGCCAGTTCCAGGCCGAACTGGCCCTGAAGGCGAGCCCTATCGCCGCGTTCAAGAAAGCTATCCGCCAGGCCCGTGAGGTGCTCGACGCGCGCTTTCGCAGCGGCCGGGACATCCGTCGCTTGATCGAGGACCGCGCCTGGTTCGTCGATAACATCCTGCAAAAGGCCTGGGAACAGTTCAGTTGGAGCGAGGACGCCGACATCGCCCTGGTGGCCGTCGGTGGCTACGGTCGTGGGGAGTTGCACCCCTACTCCGACATCGACCTGCTGATCCTGCTGGACAGCGCCGACCATGAGATCTTTCGCGATTCCATCGAGCGCTTTCTCACCCTGTTGTGGGACATCGGCCTGGAAGTCGGCCAGAGCGTGCGGTCGGTGGACGAATGCGCCGAAGAAGCCCGCGCCGACCTCACGGTGATCACCAACCTGATGGAAAGCCGCACCATTGCCGGCCCTGAACGCTTGCGCCAGCGCATGCTCGAAGTCACCAGCACCGCACACATGTGGCCGAGCAAGGATTTCTTCCTGGCCAAGCGCGCCGAGCAAAAGGCCCGGCACCACAAGTACAACGACACCGAATACAACCTGGAACCCAACGTCAAGGGCTCGCCGGGCGGGCTGCGGGATATCCAGACGATTTTGTGGGTCGCGCGTCGCCAGTATGGCACCCTGAACCTGCGCGCCCTGGCTGGCGAAGGTTTCCTGGTGGAGAGCGAAAACGCCCTGCTGGCCTCGTCCCAGGAATTCCTCTGGAAGGTACGCTACGCCCTGCACATGCTCGCCGGACGCTCCGAAGACCGCTTGCTGTTCGATCACCAGCGCTCCATCGCGACCCTGCTGGGCTTTGAAGGCGAAGACGCGAAGACCAGCATCGAAAGCTTCATGCAGCAGTACTACCGGGTGGTCATGAGCATTGCGCAGCTCAGTGACCTGATCATCCAGCACTTCGAAGAAGTGATCCTGGCGCCCGAAGACGAAGCGCCGCCGCAACCGATCAACTCGCGCTTCCAACTGCACGACGGCTATATCGAGGCGCGCAACGACAATGTGTTCCGCCGCACACCGTTCGCGATGCTGGAAATCTTCGTGCTGATGGCCCAACAGCCCGAAATCAAGGGCGTGCGCGCCGATACCATCCGTCTGCTGCGGGAAAACCGTCACCTGATCGACGACGATTTCCGGCATGACATCCGCAACACCAGCCTGTTCATCGAACTGTTCAAGTGCAAGATCGGTATCCACCGTAACCTGCGGCGCATGAACCGTTACGGCATTCTCGGGCGCTACCTGCCGGAGTTCGGCTTTATCGTCGGGCAGATGCAGCACGACCTGTTCCACATCTATACCGTGGACGCCCACACCCTGAACCTGATCAAACACCTGCGTAAGCTGCAGTACACCCAGGTGTCAGAGAAATTCCCGCTGGCCAGCAAGCTGATGGCGAAATTGCCCAAGCCTGAGCTGATCTACCTGGCCGGCCTGTACCACGACATCGGCAAGGGCCGGCATGGCGACCATTCCGAGATCGGCGCAGTGGATGCCGAGGCGTTCTGCCAGCGCCACCAGTTGCCCCTCTGGGACAGCCGCCTGATCGTCTGGCTGGTGCAGAACCATCTGGTAATGTCCACCACCGCCCAGCGCAAGGACTTGTCCGACCCGCAGGTGATCCACGACTTCGCGCAGATCGTCGGCGATGAAACCCGCCTCGACTACCTGTACGTCCTGACCGTCTCCGACATCAACGCCACCAACCCAACGCTATGGAACTCGTGGCGCGCCAGCCTGCTGCGCCAGCTGTACACCGAGACCAAGCGTGCCCTGCGCCGCGGCCTGGAAAACCCGGTGGACCGCGAAGAGCAGATCCGTCGCACCCAGAGCGCAGCCCTGGATATCCTGGTGCGTGGCGGTAACGACCCGGACGATGTCGAACAACTGTGGTCGCAACTGGGCGACGATTATTTCCTGCGCCACACCGCCGGCGACGTGGCCTGGCACAGCGACGCGATCCTGCAACAGCCCGCGGATGGCGGCCCACTGGTGCTGATCAAGGAAACGACCCAGCGCGAATTCGAAGGCGGCACGCAGATCTTCATCTACGCTCCCGACCAGCATGACTTCTTCGCCGTGACCGTGGCCGCCATGGACCAGCTCAACCTGAACATCCATGACGCCCGCGTCATCACCTCCAGCAGCCAGTTCACCCTCGACACCTACATCGTGCTCGACACCGACGGCGACTCGATTGGCGACAACCCGGTACGGGTGAAGAAAATCCGCGAGGGCCTGACCGAAGCCCTGCGCAACCCTGACGACTACCCGACCATCATCCAGCGCCGGGTACCGCGCCAGCTCAAACACTTTGCGTTTGCGCCCCAGGTGACCATTTCCAACGACGCGCAGCGCCCGGTCACGGTATTGGAACTCAGCGCACCGGATCGCCCGGGCCTGCTGGCCCGCATCGGCGGGATCTTCCTGGAGTTCGACCTGTCGTTGCAGAACGCCAAGATTGCGACCCTAGGCGAACGCGTGGAAGACGTGTTCTTCATTACCGATGCCGACAACCATCCGCTGTCCGACCCGGAACTGTGCCGCCGCCTGCAGGACGCGATCGTCCAGCAATTGAGCGTGACCCAGGAGCCCGGCGTCGAACTGACCAGACTGACCCTTTGAATTAATCTAACGTCCCAGTGGGCACGGTCCCTGTGGGAGCTGGCTTGCCTGCGATGGCATCGACTCGGTGTCGCCGATACACCGAGTGCCCGCATCGCAGGCAACCTGGCGACTACAAAAAGCCGTCCTCATTCTGATCGAGGCCCTGATGAACAACGCCCTGAACCAGTTGCAGCCCTACCCGTTCGAGAAATTGCGCGCCCTGTTGGGCAGCGTCACGCCGAACCCTGACAAGCGCCCGATCGCACTGTCCATTGGCGAGCCGAAGCACAAATCGCCGACATTCGTCGCCGAAGCGCTGAGCAACAACCTCGACCAAATGGCGGTGTATCCGACCACACTGGGCATCCCGGCCCTGCGCGAGGCCATCGGCGCCTGGTGTGAGCGGCGCTTCAACGTACCCAAGGGCTGGCTTGACCCGGCACGCAACATCCTGCCGGTCAACGGCACCCGTGAAGCGCTGTTCGCCTTCACCCAGACGGTGGTCAACCGCGGTGACGACGCGCTGGTAGTGAGCCCTAACCCGTTCTACCAGATCTACGAAGGCGCAGCGTTCCTGGCCGGAGCCAAGCCGCACTACCTGCCGTGCCTGGACACCAATGGCTTCAACCCGGACTTTGACGCCGTGACGCCAGACATCTGGAAACGCTGCCAGATCCTGTTCCTGTGCTCCCCCGGCAACCCGACCGGCGCGCTGATCCCGGTCGACACCCTGAAAAAACTCATCGCCCTGGCCGACGAATACGACTTCGTGATCGCCGCCGACGAGTGCTACAGCGAACTGTACTTCGACGAGCAAACCCCGCCGCCAGGCCTGCTGAGCGCCTGCGTCGAACTGGGCCGGCAGGACTTCAAGCGCTGCGTGGTGTTCCACAGCCTGTCCAAGCGCTCCAACCTGCCGGGCCTGCGCTCCGGGTTCGTGGCCGGCGACGCCGACATCCTCAAGGCCTTCCTGCTCTACCGCACCTACCACGGCTGCGCGATGCCGGTGCAAACTCAGCTAGCCAGCATTGCAGCCTGGCAGGATGAAGCCCACGTGCAGGCCAACCGTGACCTGTACCGGGAAAAATTCGACGCCGTACTGGCGATCCTCAAGCCGGTGATGGAAGTGCAAAGCCCGGACGGCGGTTTCTACCTGTGGCCAAAGGTGAACGGCGACGATGCGGCGTTCTGCCGGGACTTGTTCGTGGAAGAACACGTGACCGTGGTGCCGGGCTCCTACCTGTCCCGCGAAGTGGACGGCTTCAACCCAGGTGCCGGGCGTGTACGCATGGCGTTGGTTGCGCCGCTGGCAGAGTGTGTGGAAGCGGCTGAGCGCATTCGCGCATTCATGACCCGCAACCGCTGATTGAAACGGTTTGTGCGCGCCCTTGCCTGACACGCCAGGGCGCGTAGTCAACGATTGAACGTTCCAGCGGTTTCGTACCAATCAGGGATCAGCGACTTTTATTGATCCCTGCAGGAGAAACCTTATGAACGTTGCCGCCGTCGTTGCTCCCCAGTTCCATCACCTGCCGCACAAACACGATGGGCACACGAACGCCCCCTCGAGCGCTGCACACTCAAGGCACCGACGCAATGTCGGCGACCGCGGCAGATACTGGCCGCAAAACAGCACCCTCAAAATTGCCCTGTACGAGTTCGATGTCAACGACCCCTATGTGCTGGCAGTCAAAAAAGCCGCCTGTCAGTGGCTACCCCATATCAATCTGAAATTTGAGTTTGTCTCGGGAGAGGAAGGCGACGTCAGAATCGCAGCGAACAACCAACGCCCCCAGTCTGCCGTTGGCACGGGTGCACTGAGCATGCCCGAAAGCACTCCGACCATGTCATTGCCCCTGGACCATACCGATCCGAGGTTCGAGTACATTGTCCTGCATGAATTCGGGCACATGCTGGGTGCCCTGCATGCCCACCAGCATCCCGACGCCGACATCCCATGGAACGTGCCCAAGGTGCACGCAGTCTATCGGCGCAATGGCGTGAGCCAGGCACAAGCCAATGCCGACCTGCTCCCGTTGCCCCGCAACACGGCCTACGACTATCAACCCTACGACTCAGACTCCGTCATGCACTATGAAATCGACCCGAGATTGACCCAGGGAAACTGGGCTCAATCGGAGAGCTGGGCGATCAGTGAGGGCGATATCGCCTGGGCGAAAAACGCCTACCCACGCCCCGCCTCATGAACACCGGCCTGCAGAAGACGGCTGCCCTACTTCTGCAACCCCAGATTGGCCTCGCTCATGTCGAGGTCGGCCAAGACTTCGCGCAGCACGTCATCGCCAATCTGGTGATGACGGCTGAGGCTGTACAGTTCCAGTCGCTGGGCCCGCAGTGCCTTGAGGCGCAATTTGCGCTCCAGTTGATCCATCCGGTGTGCCAGCGCCTGGGCGTCGGCCGAGTCGTTGAACACGTCCAATTGATGGCGGTATTCGGACATCAGCCGGGCCTTGAGCTCAGTGGCCAGTGCCGCCTGGGCAGCGTCGAGGGTTTCGGCTTCAGCGGGCTCTTCGGCCTCCAGGGCATGGATCGCGGCCACGGCGGTTTTTTTCCAGGCATCGCGCACCTCGTTGTGGCGCTTTTCATCCGGGCTCTTCTCGATGCCGCGCAACAGCAGCGGCAACGCGATACAGGCGGCGATCAGCGACAGCAGGATCACGCCGGCGGCGATGAAGATCAGCAGGTCGCGCTCGGGAAAATCCTTGCCCGGCGCCAGCAACAAAGGCACCGACATCACACCCGCCAGCGTCACGGCACCGCGTACACCGCCGACAGTCAGCAACCAGCAGGAACGGGCGGTAGGCACCAGTGTGAGCTCGCTTTTGCCACGAATCCTGCGCAGCAGGCCTGACAGTCGCCAGATGCTTTGCACCCAGATAAAGCGCAACACCACCAGCACCAGGAAGATCGCGACCACGTCGAGGCAGCGATAGAACAATGTCGGCCACAGGGTTGGCTCGTGACTGACCACGGCCTTGATGATGTCCGGCAGTTGCAGGCCCAACAGCAAAAAGATCAAACCGTTGAAGGCAAACTCCAGCAGTGACCAGACGCTGCGGTTGAGCAAGCGCGTGCTGGTCTGGCGCGGCAGCAGGTCGAGCCAGCTTTGCATCATGCCCGCCGCCACCGCCGACAGAATGCCCGATGCACCCAGGCGCTCGGCCAGCACATAGGCCGCAAACGGCAGCAGCAACATGAACACCACGTGAGTGGCCGGATCGTCCCAGCCCCGCGCAATCATCCAGGCGCGGAGGCGGCCGACCAACCAGCTCAGCGCGACGCCGACCGCCAGCCCGCCGACGGCTACCAGGACAAAAGTGAGGCTCGCGTCGGCCAGGGAAAACACCCCGGTCAGCGCCGCCGCCAGGGCAAACTTAAAGGTCACCAGGCCCGAAGCATCATTCATCAACGCCTCGCCTTGGAGCATATGCATCAGCGGCGTCGGCAGGCGGTTCTGGGAAATGGCTGACACCGCCACGGCATCCGTCGGTGACAATACGGCCGCCAGCGCGAAGGCTACCGGCAACGGAATCGTGGGCAATAGCCAATGGATGAAGTAACCCGCACCGACCACGGTGAACAGCACCAACCCCACGGCGAGGGTCAGGATCGGCCCGCGCAGGCGCCACAACTCACGTTTGGGCATGCGCCAGCCATCGGAGAACAGCAACGGCGGCAGGAACAGAAACAGGAACAGCTCAGGGTCCAGCGCCACGTGCAGCCCCAGCGTGGGCCAGGCCAGCAAGGCGCCGGCGGCAATCTGCACCAAAGGTAACGGCAGGGGAATCACACGCCCGACAAGACGCGAAACGCTGACCAGCATCAGCAGGATAAGAACGGTGTAGGCGGTTTGCATAAAGCGGGTTTCCCGGACGATCGACTTGCAACGACACACATCAGGCAACAACTCGCCGTTGAAGTGCCATATTAGCCGCCTATGCTGCGCGGTGGCTTTTGCACAAAAGTCGCACTGCGTCATGGGCTGGCGTGACGAGCGGCACTCAAAGCCGCTGGTCATGGCATAATCGGTGATCTTTCGTTTCTACTTGGTCCAAAGGGGGGCAATTCCTTGACCGCTTCAAGCAAAACGTTGCACCTTTTCGGTATCAAAGCCTGCGACACCATGAAAAAGGCGCGCACTTGGCTCGATGAGCACGGCGTCAGCTATGAGTTCCACGACTACAAAACGGCCGGTATCGACCGCGAACACTTGACCCAATGGTGCAACGAGCACGGTTGGCAGGTGGTTTTGAACCGTGCGGGCACCACCTTTCGCAAACTCGAAGACGAACGCAAAGCCGATCTCGATCAGTCGAAAGCCATTGATTTGATGCTCGCACAACCCTCGATGATCAAGCGCCCGGTGCTTGATCTCGGTGACAGAACCCTGATTGGCTTCAAGCCAGATAGTTATTCGGCGGCCCTCAAGTAGGCCAGCCCTTTCCATTTTTGTAGAGGTAACAGCATGTCCCATTCCCTGTTCAGCCTGGGCTTCGGCGTCGGCACTCAGAACCGCCAAGGTGCTTGGCTGGAAGTGTTTTACGCACAACCCTTGCTCAACCCATCGGCTGAAATCGTTGCCGCCATCGCACCGATCCTCGGGTACACCGAAGGCAACCAGGCGATCACCTTCACCGTCACCCAGGCCCTGCAACTGGCTGACGCACTCAAAGGTGTCGATACCGCCCAAGCCGCGCTGCTGAGCCGCCTGGCTGAAAGCCACAACCCCTTGGTCGCCACCGTGCTGGCCGAAGACGCCGCACTGACCTCCACGCCCGAGGCCTACCTCAAGCTGCACCTGCTGTCCCATCGCCTGGTCAAGCCACACGGCCTGAGCCTGGCCGGTGTGTTCCCGCAGCTGCCGAACGTGGCCTGGACCAGCCAAGGCGCGATCGACATCGCCGAACTGGCCGAGCGCCAGCTGGAAGCCCGCCTGCGTGGCGAGCTGCTGGAAGTGTTCTCGGTGGACAAGTTCCCGAAAATGACTGACTACGTAGTGCCGAGCGGCGTGCGTATCGCTGACGCCGCGCGTCTGCGCCTGGGTGCCTACGTGGGCGAAGGCACCACCGTGATGCACGAAGGTTTCGTCAACTTCAACGCCGGTACCGAAGGCCCGGGCATGATCGAAGGCCGCGTGTCGGCGGGCGTATTCGTCGGCAAGGGCTCGGACCTGGGCGGCGGTTGCTCCACCATGGGCACCCTGTCGGGCGGTGGCAACATCGTGATCAAGGTGGGCGAAGGCTGCCTGATCGGTGCCAACGCCGGTATCGGTATCCCGTTGGGCGACCGCAACACCGTGGAGTCGGGCCTGTACGTCACCGCCGGCACCAAGGTCGCGCTGCTGGACGAGCAGAACCAACTGGTCAAAGTGGTCAAGGCACGTGAACTGGCCGGCCAGCCGGACCTGCTGTTCCGCCGCAATTCCGAGACCGGTGCCGTGGAGTGCAAAACCCACAAATCGGCCATCGAACTGAACGAAGCGCTGCACGCTCACAACTAAGCAGCCACTCGATGCCACTAGCGGGCTCCAACCTTGGGGCTCGCTTATACGAGTCTTGAACACCATGCTAGTGCCCTCCCCCTGGCGCGCCGACTTCCCGGCCATCGCCACCCTGCAACGGCAAGACCAGACTTACCTGGACAACGCCGCCACCACGCAAAAACCCCAGGCCCTGTTGGATGCGATCAGCCATTACTACGCCAATGGCGCAGCCAATGTGCACCGTGCCCAGCACTTGCCAGGTGCCCATGCGACCCAGGCGTTCGAAGACAGTCGCAGCAAGGTCGCGCAGTGGTTGAATGCAGGCGACAGCGGGCAGATCGTATTTACCCACGGCGCGACTTCTGCGCTGAACCTCCTGGCCTACGGCCTTGAGCACCTATTCAATGCGGGCGATGAGATTGTCATCAGCGCCCTGGAACACCACGCTAACCTGCTGCCCTGGCAGCAACTGGCCAAACGTCGCGCCGCCACGCTCGTGGTGCTGCCCCTGGACGCTGACGGCGTGATCGACCTGCACGCGGCCGCCGAGCTGATCGGCCCGCGCACACGCCTGCTGGCGGTGAGCCAGCTGTCCAACGTGCTGGGCGCCTGGCAGCCGCTGGAGGCCCTGCTCGCACTGGCCCGGCCACACGGCGCCCTGAGCGTGGTCGATGGCGCCCAAGGCATCGTCCACGGTCGCCATGACGTGCAGGCCCTGGGCTGCGACTTCTATGTATTTTCCAGTCACAAACTCTACGGCCCGGACGGCGTCGGCGTGCTGTTTGGCCGCAACGAAGCCCTGCACCACTTGCGCCACTGGCAGTTTGGCGGCGAGATGGTGCAACAGGCCGACTACCACAGCGCCAGCTTTCGCCCGGCGCCACTGGGTTTCGAGGCGGGCACTCCACCGATTGCCGGCGTGATCGGCCTCGGCGCCAGCCTGGATTACCTGAGCTCGCTGGATCAGCAGGCGGTTGTCGCCCACGAAGCGGCGCTGCATGACTATCTGTTGCGAGGGCTCAACGCGCGCAATGGCGTGCGCGTGCTGGGGTCACCGCAGGTAGCGCTGGTCAGCTTCGTGGTGGAGGGCGTGCACAACGCGGATCTTGCGCACCTGCTCACCGAGCAAGGCATTGCTGTGCGCGCAGGACACCATTGCGCGATGCCGCTGCTCAAGGCAATGCACCTGCCGGGAGCGATTCGCGTGTCCCTGGCGCTGTATAACGACTCTGATGACCTGGAGCGCTTCTTTGACGCGCTGGACCAGGCGCTGGATATGCTGCGATGAGCCTGCCAGTGGATGCGGTTGCCGCGCTTGAAGCCTTCCAGGCTGTCGGCAGCTGGGAACAACGCGCGCGGATGCTGATGCAATGGGGCGAGCGGCTGCCGCCACTGGCGGATGAGCATAAAGTCGACGCCAACCTGGTGCAGGGCTGCGAAAGCCTGGTGTGGCTGGTAGGCCGTTTGGAGGACGGCCACTGGCAGTTCGCTGCGAGCAGCGATGCGCGGATGATTCGTGGGTTGGTGGCGCTGCTCCTGGCGCGGGTCAATGGGTTGTCGGCCGCCGAGTTGCAGGCTGTCGACTTGCCAGACTGGTTTGCACAGCTGGGGCTGTCCCGGCAGCTGTCACCCTCGCGCAGCAATGGCCTGAACGCTGTGCTGCAGCGTATGCAAACGCTGACCCATACACAAAACTGATGGGGCAGCTGGCTTGCCTGTTCCCCCACTTTAGATGGCTGTAGGGCAGTGAGATCTAGGTGGGCTTGACCCGCTCCGACGGCCTACGCACTCCGGCGACAATCTTATCCACCGCCTTGGTTGCCGCGACCATGCCAAACGTGGCCGTGACCATCATCACCGCGCCGAACCCGCCCGCGCAATCCAGCTTCACGCCATCGCCGACAAAACTCTTCTGCAAACAGATGCTGCCGTCCGGCTTGGGATAGCGCAGTTGCTCGGTGGAAAACACACAGGGCACGCTGTAGTGGCGGTTCACGGTGCGGGAGAAGCCGTAATCCCGACGCAAGGTGGAACGCACTTTCGAGGCCAGCGGGTCATTGAAGGTGCGGTTCAAGTCACACACCTGGATCAGCGTCGGGTCGATCTGGCCGCCGGCACCGCCGGTGGTGATGATCTGGATCTTGCGGCGCTTGCACCAGGCAATCAGTGCAGCCTTGGCGTTGACCGCATCAATGCAGTCAATCACGCAGTCGATGCTAGGCGTGATGTACTCGGCCATAGTATCGCGGGTCACGAAATCCGCCACCGCATGCACCGTGCAATCCGGGTTGATGCCGCGCAGGCGCTCTGCCATCACTTCGACCTTGGGCTTGCCCACGGTGCTGTCCAGCGCGTGCAACTGGCGGTTGCTGTTGCTGACGCAGACGTCGTCCAGGTCAAACAGAGAAATCTCGCCCACTCCGCAACGGGCCATGGCTTCCGCCGCCCACGAGCCCACGCCGCCGACGCCGACGATCGCCACATGGGCCGCTTTCAAGCGTTCCAGGCCTTCAATGCCATACAAGCGGGCAACGCCTGCAAACCGCGGATCTTCTGTACTCATGACCATTACCCCAAAAACCGGCGCGCATTATGGACTACGCAGCGACAAGTTCGAAGCGACAAGCTACAAGTAAAGAACTTAGATGGCCTTTCGCTGACTAATGTCCGGTTTTGCTCTGCTCGCTGTACGGTCAGGGAAAGGCCGGTGTAGGATGCGCGCCGTTCGGCGTAGGCCGACACCTCTTTTCGTTCCACACCCTTTGGAACCCGAAATAGCCATGGCATCGCGTAAATTTGGACTCAACCTGGTGATCGTGCTGGCAATCGCCGCGCTGTTCACCGGTTTCTGGGCGTTGATCAACCGCCCCGTCACCACTCCCAACTGGCCTGAGCAGATCTCCGGGTTTTCCTACTCGCCGTTCCAGCAAGGCCAGTACCCGCAGAAAGACCAGTACCCGACCGACGACCAGATGCGTCGCGACCTCGAGATCATGAGCAAGCTGACGGACAACATCCGTACCTACTCGGTCGACGGCACCCTGGGTGACATCCCCAAGCTGGCGGAAGAATTCGGCCTGCGCGTGACCCTTGGGATCTGGATCAGCCCGGACCTGGAACGCAACGAGCGCGAAATCCAGCGCGCCATCGAAATCGCCAACAGCTCGCGCAGTGTGGTGCGGGTGGTGGTCGGCAACGAAGCCCTGTTCCGTGAAGAAATCACCCCTGAAGCACTGATTGTGTTGCTCGACCGAGTGCGCGCTGCCGTGAAAGTGCCGGTGACCACGTCCGAGCAATGGCACATCTGGGAAAAGAACCCGAAACTGGCCAATCACGTCGACCTGATCGCCGCGCACATCCTGCCGTTCTGGGAATACATCCCGATGGACAAGGCCGGCCAGTACGTACTCGACCGCGCCCGGGACCTGAAGAAGATGTTCCCGAAAAAACCGCTGTTGCTCTCGGAGGTTGGCTGGCCGAGCAACGGACGCATGCGCGGTGGCAATGAAACGTCCCCGGCAGACCAGGCGATCTACCTGCGTACACTGGTCAACAAGCTGAACCGCCAGGGTTTCAACTACTTCGTGATCGAAGCGTTCGATCAGCCGTGGAAAGTCAGCGACGAAGGCTCTGCCGGCGCCTACTGGGGCGTGTACAACGCCGCGCGCCAGCAGAAGTTCAACTTTGACGGGCCGGTGGTGGCGATCCCGCAATGGCGCGTACTGGCCATTGGTTCGGTGGTGCTCGCGCTGCTGTCGCTGACCCTATTGATGATCGACGGCTCGGCCCTGCGCCAGCGTGGCCGGACCTTCCTGACCTTCATCGCGTTCCTGTGCGGTTCGGTGCTGGTGTGGATCGGTTACGACTACAGCCAGCAATACAGCACCTGGTTCAGTGTCACCGTGGGCATCCTCCTGGCCCTCGGCGCCCTGGGCGTGTTTATCGTGCTGCTGACCGAGGCCCACGAACTGGCCGAAGCGGTATGGACCCACAAGCGCCGGCGTGAATTCCTGCCGGTTGTGGGGGATTCGGACTACCGCCCGAAAGTATCGATCCACGTGCCGTGCTACAACGAGCCGCCGGAGATGGTCAAACAGACCCTCGACGCCCTGGCGGCCCTCGACTACCCGGACTACGAAGTCCTGATCATCGACAACAACACCAAGGACCCGGCCGTGTGGGAGCCGGTACGCGACTACTGCGAAACCCTCGGCCCGCGCTTCAAGTTCTTCCATGTCGCGCCCCTGGCTGGCTTCAAGGGCGGCGCGCTGAACTACCTGATCCCGCACACCGCCAAGGATGCGGAAGTGATCGCAGTGATCGACTCCGACTACTGCGTGTCGCCAAACTGGCTCAAACACATGGTGCCGCACTTCGCCGACCCGAAAATCGCCGTGGTGCAGTCGCCGCAGGATTACCGCGACCAGAACGAAAGCACCTTCAAGAAGCTCTGCTACGCGGAATACAAGGGTTTCTTCCATATCGGCATGGTTACCCGCAACGACCGTGACGCGATCATCCAGCACGGCACCATGACCATGACCCGTCGCTCGGTGCTCGAAGAACTGGGCTGGGCCGACTGGTGCATCTGCGAAGACGCCGAACTGGGCCTACGTGTGTTCGAGAAAGGCCTGTCAGCGGCGTATTACCACGACAGCTACGGCAAGGGCCTGATGCCGGACACCTTCATCGACTTCAAGAAACAGCGTTTCCGCTGGGCCTACGGGGCGATCCAGATCATCAAGCGCCACACCGCCAGCCTGCTGCGCGGCAAGGACACCGAGCTGACCCGTGGCCAGCGCTACCATTTCCTCGCGGGCTGGTTGCCGTGGGTGGCGGATGGCATGAACATCTTCTTCACCGTTGGCGCCCTGTTGTGGTCGGCGGCGATGATCATCGTGCCGACGCGGGTCGATCCGCCGTTGCTGATTTTCGCGATCCCGCCGTTGGCGCTGTTCGTGTTCAAGGTCGGCAAGATCATCTTCCTGTACCGCCGTGCGGTGGGTGTGAACCTCAAGGATGCGTTCTGTGCCGCCCTGGCCGGCCTGGCGTTGTCCCACACGATCGCCAAGGCGGTGTTGTATGGCTTCTTCACCACCAGTATTCCGTTCTTTCGTACACCAAAAAACGCGGATAACCATGGTTTCTGGGTAGCCATTTCCGAAGCCCGCGAAGAAATGTTCATCATGCTGCTGTTGTGGGGCGCGGCGCTGGGGATCTACCTGGTGCAGGGCCTGCCAAGCAATGACATTCGCTTCTGGGTGGTGATGCTGCTGGTGCAGTCGCTGCCGTATGTGGCCGCTCTGGTCATGGCGTTCCTATCGTCGCTGCCGAAACCGGCGCCGAAGGTTGAGCCGCCAACGGTTGAGTAAAAACTTGCGCAAAGCACTAAACGGCGGCCTCTGGCCGCCGTTTTGCTATAAGATAACGGCCGTTTTATGAGACTTGGCGCAGGCCCTGCTCTTTGTGGGAGCTGGCTTGCCTGCGATAGCATCGCCGCGGTGTACCTGCCAGGCCGCGGCGTCTGCATCGCAGGCAAGCCAGCCCCCACAAAGGTTCTGCGCCGTTTCACGTCCACATTCGTCCCGCGCCCACGACATGCCTCCCGGAGTTTTCCCATGACGGCCCACGCCGACCTTTCGCCGACCCTTCAACTCGCTATCGACCTGATCCGTCGCCCCTCAGTGACGCCGGTCGACGCCGATTGCCAGAAGCTGATGATGCAGCGCCTGGGCGACGCCGGTTTTGCGCTCGAGCCGATGCGCATCGAAGAGGTGGACAACTTCTGGGCCACCCATGGCAAGCACGATGGCCCGGTGCTGTGCTTTGCTGGCCACACCGACGTGGTGCCGACTGGCCCGGTGCAAGCCTGGCAGAACGACCCGTTCGACGCGCTGATCGACGACAACGGCATGCTCTGCGGGCGTGGCGCGGCAGATATGAAAGGCAGCCTGGCCGCCATGCTGGTGGCGTCGGAGCGTTTCGTCGCCGACTACCCGGACCATAAGGGCTCGGTCGCCTTCTTGATCACCAGCGATGAGGAAGGCCCGGCGCACCATGGCACCAAGGCCGTGATCGAGCGCCTGGCCGCACGCAAGGAGCGCCTGGACTGGTGCATCGTCGGCGAACCGTCGAGCACCACGCTGGTGGGCGACGTGGTCAAGAACGGCCGCCGTGGCTCCCTCGGTGCCACCCTGACTGTACGCGGCGTGCAAGGCCACGTGGCCTACCCGCACCTGGCGAAGAACCCGATCCACCTGGCCGCACCCGCCCTCGCGGAACTGGCCGCCGAGCATTGGGATGACGGCAACACGTTCTTCCCACCGACCAGCTTCCAGATCTCCAACCTCAATGCTGGCACTGGCGCGACCAACGTGATCCCGGGTGACCTGACGGCGGTGTTCAACTTCCGTTTCTCTACCGAATCTACCGTCGAAGGCCTGCAACAGCGGGTTGCCGAGATTCTCGACAAGCATGGCCTGGACTGGCACGTGGAATGGGCGCTGTCAGGCTTGCCGTTCCTGACCGAGCCCGGCGCACTGCTGGATGCGGTATCGGCGAGCATCAAGGCGATCACCGGGCGTGAAACCCAGGCATCCACCAGCGGTGGCACCTCCGATGGCCGCTTCATCGCGACCCTCGGCACCCAAGTGGTCGAGTTGGGCCCGGTCAACGCGACGATTCACCAGGTCAACGAGCGCATCCTGGCCAGCGACCTCGATGTATTGACCGAAATCTACTACCAGACCCTGATCAAGTTGCTCGCCTGATGCTGGCCTGCCCCATTTGCAGCGCACCGCTGAACGCGGTGGACAATGGCGTGGCGTGCCCGGCCGGGCATCGTTTCGACCGTGCACGCCAGGGTTACCTGAACCTGTTGCCGGTGCAGCACAAGAACAGCCGCGACCCAGGCGACAACCTGGCCATGGTCGAGGCGCGTCGTGACTTTCTCAACGCCGGGCACTACGCTCCGGTGGCCAGGCGCCTGGCGGAACTTGCCGCCGAACGCGCGCCGCAGCGCTGGGTGGACATCGGTTGTGGCGAGGGTTACTACACCGCGCAGATCGCCGAGGCCCTGCCCAATGCCGATGGCTATGCCCTGGATATTTCCAAGGAAGCCGTCAAGCGCGCATGCAAGCGTAACCCGGCGCTGACCTGGTTGATCGCGAGCATGGCCCGTGTGCCGTTGGCGTCAGGCAGCTGTCAGTTTCTCGCCAGCGTTTTCAGCCCATTGGACTGGGAAGAGGCCAAGCGCCTGCTCAGCCCTGGCGGCGGCCTGATGAAAGTCGGCCCCACCGCCGGCCACTTGATGGAACTGCGCGAACGCCTGTACGACGAAGTGCGCGAGTACACCGACGACAAGCATCTGGCCCTGGTACCGGACGGCATGAGTTTGGCGCACAGCGAAACCCTGGCGTTCACCCTGAGCCTGGCCGAGCCCCACGACCGCGCCAACCTGTTGGCAATGACGCCTCACGGCTGGCGCGCCAGTGCCGAGCGCCGCGCCGAGGTGATCGGGGCCGCCGAGCCGCTGCAGGTCACGGTGTCAATGCGCTACGATTATTTCGTGCTTCAATAACCGACTTTTAAGTATCCGCGAATGGATTTTCGAATCCCGCAACGAGGAACATCCATGCGCCAACCTGATATCGAGATTTACCTGAAGGACGCCGACGTCGACTACAAGGCCATCGCCGCCTGGCTGGGCGCCGCCCTGGGCCCGTGCACCGACTGGGTCCAGAAAGGCCAGACCTACAAGTGCAAGGCCGGCAACGTGCCCGTCACGTGGCTACCCAAAGCCGTAGGCAAATGGAACAGCCTGTACCTGGAAAGCGACCAGACCCCATGGGACGACGACATCGCCTGCGCCCGCGCCGCGTTTGCCGCGCTGAACGTCGAAGTGCGTTGCGCACCGGGGACGTGGGTTGAGGAAGAAGGTGAGGAAAGCGCTGACACCTGGGTCCGCATCAGCGCGGACGGTGAAGAGCAGATCACCTGGAAAACGGCCTGAATTCAAACGGTGGCCCTAATCAAATGTGGGAGCGGGCTCGCCCGCTCCCACATGGGTTCAGCGGCGTTACGTAACTCTAGCTCAAAGACCGACCACATCCTCCGCCTGCAGCCCCTTTTCGCCGGTCACCACGGCGTATTCCACCTGCTGGCCCTCGGCCAGGGAGCGGTGGCCTTCACCACGAATGGCGCGGTAGTGCACAAACACATCCTTGCCGTCTTCGCGTTGAATAAACCCATAGCCCTTTGCATCGTTGAACCACTTCACATTGCCGGTTTCGCGCGTTGCCATCTGTTTTACTCCCACATGCTTTTTATTGTTGAGTCGCTCGCATTGAACTGCCGAGTATAAGACAGGCTCAAAAACGTTCAACTCAAGTTTACTTCGCTGCTTTTTTGCCGATTTTCGGCGAATACGGCACACTACCCGCCCGAGCATCTGCTCGGTTTTTTCCACTTGAAGCAGCACGCCTATGACCCGCTCTCCGTTTCGCCGTCTAGTGTTTGGCACCTTGCGCCGACTGTTGTACCTCTGGGTTCGCTCGGAGACGATCAACCAGTCGTCCTTAACCCTTAACCTGGACCGCAGCCGGCCGGTGTTCTACGTCCTGCAATCGCCCTCCCTCACCGAATTGGCCGTGGTCGATGCCGAGTGCACCAAGGCCGGCCTGCCGCGCCCGGTGCTGCCGGTGGCGGTTGGCCCGTTGATGGAGCCCGCGGCGTTCTTCTACCTCACACCAGAACCGGACTGGCTCGGCCGCCAGGACAAGCGCGGCGCGCCGCCGACCCTGACTCGCCTGGTCGACACCCTCAGCGAGCACGTGCAAGAGGATGCACAAATCATTCCGGTCAGCGTGTTCTGGGGGCAGTCGCCCGAGAGCGAGTCCAGCCCGTGGAAGCTGCTGTTTGCCGACAGCTGGGCCGTCACCGGCCGTCTGCGTCGGTTGTTGAGCATCCTGATCCTGGGGCGCAAGACCCGCGTGCAATTCTCTGCGCCAATCAACCTGCGTGAATTGATCGAGCACAATAAAGGGCACGAACGTACGGTGCGCATGGCCCAGCGCATCTTGCGTGTGCACTTTCGTAACCTGAAGACCGCCGTGATCGGCCCCGACCTGTCCCACCGCCGCAACCTGGTGAAGGGGTTGGTCAACATGCCATTGGTGCGCCAAGCCATCGCCGAGGAAGCCGAACGGGAAAAGATCAGCCCGGAGAAAGCCAAGGCCCAGGCCCTGCGCTACGGAAACGAGATCGCCTCGGACTACACCTACACGGCGATTCGCTTCCTCGAAGTGGTGCTGAGCTGGTTCTGGAACAAGATCTACGACGGTATCAAGGTCAATAACATCGAAGGTGTGCAACAGGTTGCCCAGGGCTACGAGGTGATCTACGTGCCGTGCCACCGCAGCCATATCGATTACCTGCTGCTGTCCTACCTGCTGTTCAAGAATGGCCTGACCCCGCCGCACATCGCTGCAGGGATCAACCTGAACATGCCGGTGATCGGCAGCCTGCTGCGCCGTGGCGGTGCGTTTTTCATGCGACGCACCTTCAAGGGCAACCCGTTGTACACCTCGGTGTTCAACGAATACCTGCACACCCTGTTCACCAAAGGCTTCCCGGTGGAGTACTTCGTCGAAGGCGGGCGCTCACGCACCGGGCGCATGCTGCAGCCGAAAACCGGGATGCTGGCGATTACCCTGCGCAGTTTCCTGCGCTCCTCACGCATGCCGATCGTGTTCGTGCCGGTGTACATCGGCTACGAGCGCGTGCTCGAAGGCCGCACCTACCTCGGTGAGTTGCGCGGCGCGAGCAAGAAGAAAGAGTCGATCTTCGATATCTTCAAAGTGGTTGGCGCGCTCAAGCAACGCTTTGGCCAGGTCGCGGTCAACTTTGGCGAGCCGATCAAACTGGCCGAATTCCTCGACGCCGAGCAACCGGACTGGCGTGCCCAGGAATTGGCCCCGAACTACAAACCGGCCTGGCTCAACGAAACCACCAACCGCCTCGGCGAACAGGTGGCGCGCCACTTGAACGAAGCCGCCGCAGTAAACCCGGTCAACCTGGTGGCCCTGGCCCTGCTGTCCACCACACGCCTGGCCCTCGACGAACAGGCCATGGCGCGCCAACTGGACCTGTACCTGGCGCTGCTGCGCCGCGTGCCCTACTCGCCCCACACCACCTTGCCCGAAGGCGATGGCCTGGCGCTGATCCAACACGTCAAGGACATGGACCTGCTGTCGGAACAGAGCGATGCCCTGGGTAAGATTCTGTACCTGGATGAGCAGAACGCCGTCCTGATGACCTACTACCGCAACAACGTGCTGCACATCTTCGCACTGCCGGCGCTGCTGGCCAGTTTCTTCCAGAGCAGTTCGCGGATGAGCCGCGATCAGATCCTGCGCTACACCCACGCGCTGTACCCGTACCTGCAATCGGAGTTGTTTATCCGCTGGTCCCTGGAAGAGCTGGACGCCGTGATCGACCAATGGCTGGAAGCCTTTGTCGAACAAGGCCTGCTGCGTTTCGAGAATAACGTTTACCTGCGCCCGGCACCGAGTTCACGGCACTTTGTGTTGCTGACGCTGCTGTCCAAGAGCATCGCCCAGACCCTGCAACGCTTCTACATGGCGATCTCGCTGCTGCTCAACAGCGGCCAGAACAGCATCAGTGCCGAAGAACTGGAAGACCTCTGCACGATCATGGCCCAGCGCCTGTCGATCCTGCATGGCCTCAACGCCCCGGAGTTCTTCGATAAGAGCCTTTTCCGACATTTCATCCAGACCTTGCTGGAGCAAGATGTGCTGCGCCGCGACGAAGCTGGCAAGTTGAGTTATCACGACTTGCTCGGCGAGTTGGCCGAAGGCGCCGCCAAGCGCGTATTGCCAGCCGATATTCGCCTGTCGATACGCCAGGTGGCCCTGCATCGTGTCGATGGCGCGGGTGAAGCGCCTGTCGAACCTGAAGAAAACCGCTAGATTTAAGCAGGCGCCGGTTGGATGCCGGCGCCGTTGAAAAGGAGCTGTACCATGAAAAAGATCATCCTCCTGGGCCTCACCGCCCTGCTCGGAGCCTGCCAAAGCATGAGTCCCACGCCCAAGGCCAGTCTCGACGGCGAAGTGTTCTACCTGCAACGCATCGCCCTGCCGCCAAGCGCGACCTTGAGTGTCAGCCTGCAAGACGTGTCCCTGGCGGATGCACCCGCCGTGACACTCGCCGAGCAGAAAGGCCCGGTCAAAGGCCAGGTGCCGCTGCCCTTCCACCTGAGCTATGACCCGTCGCAGGTCAAACCCGGCCACAGCTATTCGGTGAGTGCTCGCATCGAACTGGATGGCAAGCTACTGTTTATCACTACCGAACGGCACGCTGTGCAGCTCAATGGCGAGGACCCACAACCTCTGCGCCTGCGCGTTGATGCTGTGGCTCATTGAACAGCCTCTAGAACCTAAGCCCTATCAAAAGGAAGCGCCCATGCTCCGTAACTCCCTTCGCTTTACTGCCCTGTGCGCCGGCCTGTTGCTCGGTGCCAACGCCATGGCCCTGGACTTGAGCAGCCTGTCCCAGGGTGACGCCAGCGGCGGCCTCAAGGATGCCCTGACCCAAGGCGCGCAGATCGCCGTGAAGCAACTGGGCGTACCCGGTGGTTTCAGTAACAACCCGGAAGTGAAGATCGGCCTGCCAGGCAAGCTGGGCAAAGTCGCTGACAAGCTGAAAATGTTCGGCATGGGTGACCAGGTCACGCAGCTGGAAACCAGCATGAACAAGGCTGCCGAAACCGCCGTCACCCAGGCCCAGCCGATCCTGGTCAACGCCGTGAAAAACATGAGCGTGACTGACGCCAAGGGCATCCTCAGCGGAGGCCAGGATTCCGCCACCCAGTACCTGAACAAAAGCAGCCGTGAACAAATCCGCGCCAAGTTCCTGCCGATCGTCAAGGCCGCCACCGACAAGGTGGGTGTGGCCCAGCAATACAACGCCTTGGCCGGCAAGGCCGCGGCGTTTGGCGCAGTGGACGCCAAGAGCGCCAACGTCGAAAACTACGTGACCGAGCAGGCGCTGGACGGGTTGTTCAAGATGATTGCCAAGCAGGAAGAAACCATTCGCGAAAACCCGGCAGCGGCGGCCACCAGCCTGGCGAAGAAGGTGTTTGGCGCGCTGTAACCCCTCCCCTCGATTGCGCCCAGTCGCTTGTCACTGGCCTGGGCGCAGCGCTCTCACGCGCTTAACGACTCAATGAAAACACTGGCCTGCCGGACGCGTGATGCCCGGTGATCCTGTGTGGGTGTGGTGTGCTGTCGATCGGCTTGGCCGGTTGAGCATAGGGGTACCCCGGGCGGCTTGTATGAGGACGGTGCGGGTGCTGGCAGTTGCCATAACCCGGCCGCTGCGGCTTGGCTTGCTCATAGCCTGGTTTAGATGAATGGTTGCCTATCAGGGCCTCCAGGAACGCAATCTTGAAATTAGCAATGGCGGTAAAAATCGACATAGAACACTCCCTTAACCCACAGAAAAATAGGCTCGTTTGCCCACTGGCAAAGTCCGAGCCTGCGCGCCTTTCCAGCACGCTTTTGTGAGTGGAGTAAACGTAGGGAACGTTCCACCTGCATCGATGGAGGTTGCATCGGCATGTGAATCGGACGCTGGCCGACCCCGTGCACGGCCGAAAAAGCCGGCCAGATCAACGCCTTGACGTGTTGGTCTGGCCGGGAGCCTGCGTGATTATGCGACGTCCTTTTTCACCCGGAACCACGCAGCATAAAGTGCCGGCAGGAACAACAGCGTCAACGCCGTCGCCACGATCAACCCGCCCATGATCGCCACGGCCATCGGCCCGAAGAACACGCTGCGTGACAGCGGGATCATCGCCAGTACGGCCGCCAGGGCTGTCAGCACAATTGGGCGGAAACGTCGGACGGTGGCTTCAATAATCGCCTGCCAGGGCGCCAGGCCCGCCTTGATGTCCTGTTCGATCTGGTCCACGAGGATCACTGAGTTACGCATGATCATCCCGGACAGCGCGATGGTTCCCAGCATGGCCACGAAGCCGAAAGGCTGGCGGAACACCAGCAAGAACAGCGTCACGCCGATCAACCCCAACGGGGCCGTCAGAAACACCATGGCAGTGCGCGAGAAGCTGCGCAGTTGCAGCATCAGCAGGGTCAGCACCACCACGATAAACAAGGGTACGCCGGCCTTCACCGAGTTTTGGCCACGGGCAGAGTCCTCGACCGTGCCGCCGACATCCAGCAGGTAGCCATCCGGGAGCTCGGCACGCACGCCCTCGAGGGTCGGCAGAATCTGCTGGACCAGCGTCGCCGGTTGCTCCTTGCCGTAGATATCCGCGCGGATGGTCACTGTTGGCAGACGGTTGCGGTGCCAGATGACGCCTTCCTCGAAGCCGTATTCAAGGGTGGCGATCTGCGACAGCGCCACGCTTTTGCCGTTGTCCGTCGGCACCGCCAGGCTTGGCAGCAATGACAGTTCGGTGCGCTCACGCACGGTGCCGCGCAGGAGGATTTCGATCAACTCGTTGTCCTCCCGATACTGGCTCACGCTGGAACCGGTCAACGAACTCTGGAGGAATTTCGACAGGTTGGCCGTACTCACGCCGAGGGCACGGGCGCGGTCCTGGTCGATATTGAGGTAGACGATCTTGCTCGGCTCTTCCCAGTCCAGGTGCACGTTGACCACGTGGGTATTCTCGCGAACCTTGGCCGCCACTTTGCGCGCGAGCGCGCGGACTTCCTCGATGTGTTCGCCAGTCACGCGAAACTGCACCGGGTAGCCCACAGGCGGGCCGTTTTCCAAGCGGGTGACCCGTGAACGCAGGTCGGGGAATTGCTCGTTGAGGGTTTCGATCAGCCAGGTGCGCAGGCTTTCGCGTTCCTCGATGGTTTTAGCCAACACCACAAACTGGGCGAAGCTGGTGGCCGGCAGTTGTTGATCCAGCGGCAGGTAGAAACGCGGCGAACCGGTGCCGACGTAGGCCACGTAGTTGTCGATGCCCGCGTGATCCTTGAGCAACGCCTCCAGGCGCTTGACCTGGTCGGCGGTGTTGCTCAGGGAGGCGCCTTCAGCCAGCTTCAAGTCGACCATCAGTTCGAGACGGCCCGAGGCGGGGAAGAACTGTTGCGGCACAAAACGGAACAGCGCAACCGAGCCAACGAACAGCAGCAGGGTCAAGACGATCACGGTTTTGCGTCGCCGCACGCACCACTCCACCAAACGCCGCACACGTTGGTAGAACGGTGTGCCGTAGGGATCCGGGCCATCGCTGCCGTGCTTGGCGGCATGCATCTTCGCCAGGTCCGGCAGGAGTTTTTCCCCCAGGTAGGGCACGAACACCACGGCGGCGACCCACGAGGCCAGCAACGCGATGGTCACCACCTGGAAGATCGAACGCGTGTACTCGCCCGTGCTCGACTGCGCGGTGGCAATCGGCAAGAAGCCAGCGGCGGTGATCAATGTGCCGGTGAGCATCGGGAACGCGGTACTGGTCCAGGCAAAGCTGGCGGCCTTGAGCCGGTCGTAACCCTGCTCCATCTTGATCGCCATCATTTCCACGGCGATGATCGCGTCATCCACCAACAAACCCAACGCCAACACCAGTGCCCCCAGGGAAATCTTGTGCAAGCCGATGCCAAGGTAGTACATGGTGGCAAACGTCATCGCCAGCACCAGCGGAATCGCCAGGGCCACCACCATGCCGGTGCGCACGCCGAGGGAGAAGAAACTCACCAGCAATACGATGGCCAGCGCTTCGGCCAGCACCTGCACGAATTCGCCGACGCTGGTTTTCACCGCCGCCGGTTGGTCCGACACCTTGCGCAACTCCATGCCGGCCGGAAGGTTCTTTTGCAGGCGTGCGAATTCGCCTTCCAGGGCTTTGCCCAATACCAGGATGTCGCCACCGTCGCGCATGGCGACGGCCAGGCCGATCGCGTCTTCACCCATGTAGCGCATGCGCGGTGCCGGTGGGTCGTTGAAGCCGCGGTGAATGTCGGCTACATCGCCAATGCGGAAGGTGCGGTCGCCCACGCGAATGGGGAAGCTGCGGATCTCTTCCACGCTCTTGAAGTTGCCCGACACCCGCAGTTGCACGCGCTCGCTCGGCGTTTCAAAGAAGCCTGCGGTCGAGACTGCGTTCTGCTCCTGCAACGCCTGTTGCACCGCTGCCAGGGGTAGACCGAGGGTGGCGAGCTTGAGGTTGGACAGTTCGATCCAGATTTTTTCGTCCTGCAGGCCGAGCAACTCGACCTTGCCCACGTCCGCCACCCGCTGCAGTTGAATCTGGATACGGTCGGCGTAGTCCTTGAGCACCGCGTAGTCAAAACCATCGCCGGTCAGCGCATAGATATTGCCGAAGGTGGTGCCAAATTCGTCGTTGAAAAAAGGCCCCTGGATATCCGGCGGCAAGGTCTGGCGGATGTCGCTGATCTTTTTGCGCACCTGGTACCACAGCTCGGGGATCTGCGCCGAATGCATGGAATCGCGGGCTATGAAGGTGACCTGGGATTCACCGGGGCGCGAGAAGGAGACGATGCGTTCGTACTCACCCGTCTCCATGAGCTTCTTCTCGATGCGCTCGGTGACTTGCCGCGAGACTTCCTGGGCGGTTGCACCGGGCCAGTTGGTCTTGATCACCATGGCCTTGAAGGTGAACGGCGGGTCCTCGCTTTGGCCCAGCTTGGAGTAGGACAATGTACCGACGACCGCCAGTAGGATCATCAGGAACAGTACGATCTGGCGATTACGCAACGCCCATTCGGAAAGATTGAAACCCATCGGGGACTACTCCTTGGCCGCCAGATTCACCACACGGTTGGAGCGATCCACCGGGCGCACTTGCTGGCCCTCGTGGAGCACATGCACACCGGCGGCGATGACCCAATCGGTCGGGGCCAGGCCTTCCAGTACCGGGACGGATTTTTCACCAAAGGCGCCAATGCGCACCGGCACGCGGGTGATGGAATTGTCCGGCTGCACGCGCCAGACATAGGACGCGCCGTTCTCCGCACTGAGCGCCGACAGCGGCACCGACAGAGGCACAACGCCGTCGGCCTGGATGAATACGCGCGCGCTCTGACCCAGTTCAGCCGGGACCTTGCCGCCCGTGAACGCTACGCGGGCGGCGAAGGTGCGCGACTTCGGATCGGCTGCCGGCGACAGCTCGCGAATACGTCCGCTGAAGCGTTGGTCGGGCTGGCTCCACAGTTCGACCGACACCGGCTGGCCGATCTTGAAGCGGCCAAAACCTTGCTCCGGCAGGCTTATGAGTACTTCGCGCTCGCCATCGGTGGCCAGGGTGAACACCGTCTGGCCGGCAGACACCACTTGGCCGACTTCCACCGCACGCTTGGCCACCACACCGTCCTGGGGCGCACGCAATACGGCATAACCGGCCTGGTTGTTGGCCACGTCAAACTCGGCCTTGATCTGCTTGAGGCGCGCTTCACCGGATCGGTAGAGGTTTTCGGAATTGTCGTATTGGGAACGGCTGACCATCTGACGGTCCATCAGGGTCTTGTAGCGGTCGCGCTCGGCACGCACCAGGCTCAAGTTGGCCTGGGCGGCGGCAACTTGGGCGCGGGTCGCTTCCAGTTGCAGGCGCACGTCCTGAGGGTCGAGTTCCGCCAGCGCCTGGTTGGCCTTGACCCGTTCGCCCTCCTCCACCAGCCGCTTGCTGACTTTGCCACCGATGCGAAAAGCCAGGTCTGGTTCGTAGCGGGCGCGTACTTCACCTGGGTAGCTATCCATCGCCTGCACAGAAGGCTGTGGTTGCACCACCATGGCCGGGCGGATGGTGGTTTGGGTCGCTTCTTCATGGCCGCAGGCGGCCAGCAAGCAGACCAGACTGACAGGCAACGCAAAGGGCAGGAAAGTACTGCGCATGCTGGAGGACCTTTCGCAAATGAAGCTAGGAATAATTATACTGGCGGGTATGTTATTAATACCAAACTCACCAGTCCAGTATTAAAGGTGAAAATGTCCGACAATCCTGTGAACACCAATAGCCCCGGGCGTCCCAAGGACATGGCAAAACGCCAGGCAATTCTCGAAGCAGCGAAAATCCTGTTTTTGAGCAATGGCTACGCCAGTACCAGCATGGACGCGGTGGCACTGGAAGCCGGCGTGTCGAAGCTGACCGTCTACAGCCATTTCAACGACAAAGAGACCTTGTTCACCGCCGCCGTGGTGGCCAAATGCGAAGAGCAACTGCCGGTGATGTACTTCGAGCTGCCCGCAGGCATGCCTGTGGAGACTGTGCTGTTGACGATCGCGCGGGGGTTCCATCGCCTGATCAATAGCGAAGAGTCGGTCAACCTGCATCGCCTGATGATGACCACCGGCAATCAGGACGTGAAACTCTCGCAGATCTTCTTCGAGGCAGGCCCCATGCGCATGCTGCAGGGCATGGAACGCCTGCTCGGCAAGATCGACCAGAGCGGCGCGCTGAGCATCGACAAACCCTTTACGGCGGCCGAGCACTTCTTCTGCCTGCTCAAGGGCACGGCGAACTTTTGCTTGCTGTATGGCTGCGGCGGGCACCTGAGCGAAGAAGCCGCCGAAGCCCATGTTCAGGAAGTGGTAGGGTTGTTCATGCGCGCGTACAGGCCATGAACGGGCCTCAGCGCTGGCAAGCCAGCGCCTGCAATGCCATACATGCTTCTAAAAGCCGGGCATATCCACGATAAGTACCGCGCCCCCCCTACCACGATGCGAAGCGAGCCGCTCTTGATCTGGCTTTTGATCTTGCCTTTGATCCTAGCGCCCCATCAAACACGCTGGCCGGAATTCGACAGGGATTTGGGGGGTAAACCGGCAGGGATGCCGGTTTAGCCGCCCCGCGCCATGGAGGGCGCGTGGCGGCGGCCCCCCAAATCCCTGTCGGATTACGGGCACACCGAGCCTAGGCGAGGTGCCGAGTGTTGGGGCAAGAGCCTTTTGGTTACTTTGGGGCTTTTCCAAAGTGACCCGCTGTAAGAGCGGAACCCCTAGCAGCCGTTACCTGAATAACGGATATGTACCCGGTCTGATCCAAAATCCAGGTCGGCTGTCAGGGCGCCTTCGCGGGCAAGCCCGCTCCCACAGTTGGATCGCGGGGTGACAGTTAGATAGCGGGCGGCTGTCGGGGCGCCTTCGCGAGCAAGCCCGCTCCCACAGTTGGATCGCGGGGTGACAGGTAGATAGCGGGCGGCTGTCGGGGCGCCTTCGCGGGCAAGCCCGCTCCCACAGTTTTGGATCGCGGAGTGACAGTTAGATGGTGGTTGGCTGTCAGGCTGTCTTCGCGGGCAAGCCCGCTCCCACAGTTGGGTCGCGGGGTAAGCGTTAGATAGCGGTTGGCTGTCGAGCCGCCGGAGTGAGCAAGCTCCCAAGCCCCAGGTACAGCGCCGTAGCCAGCGTCATGCGGATATCTATACCGCGATGAAGCCCGAAAAGCCTCAAGGCTTGAGCGCTTTCTTGGGGTAGATGTCATACCGGCTGGACTTGCCATCCAGCGCATGGCTCGGCTTGGGCCCGTCAATGCACGGCGCCTTGCGCGGGCGCTTGACCACCACGCGATGGCTGGCCAGGGCCAGCGCGGCAGCCAACAGCGCGGGAGCGTCCGGATCATCCCCCACCAGCGGTCGGAACAGACGCATTTCCTTCTTCACCAGCGCGGTCTTCTCACGGTGCGGGAACATCGGGTCGAGGTAGATCACCTGGGGCGGCTCGCCTTCCCAATGGCGCATCACGTCGATGGAGTTGCCCTTGAGCAGCTGCATGCGCGCCACGATCGGTGCCACCTCAAAATCATCCGCGCCACGTGTCAACCCATCCTCAAGCAACGCACCGATCAAAGGCTGACGCTCGATCAGGCTCATCTCGCAACCCAGGCTGGCCAGCACGAATGCGTCTTTGCCCAAGCCTGCCGTGGCGTCCAGCACCCGTGGGCGCACGCCTTGGGCGACGCCTACGGCCTTGGCGATCATCTGCCCGCTGCCGCCGCCGTACAGGCGTCGATGCGCCGCGCCGCCTTCGACAAAGTCCACCCGCACCGGCCCAGGCGCGTCAGGCCCAAGCTGTTGCAACTGAAGGCCATGCTCTCCCACTTGCAGGGAAAATTCCGCATCTGCCAGGTACAACGGCAAGCCCAACAGGGTAGCCCACTGCTCGGCACGGGCCTTGAAACCTTCGCCCAAGGCCTCGACCTGGATGCGGCTGGCCGCTGGTTGTTCGCTCATCAATCGCTACGCTCAAAAATATTAAGGATCGGCAAACAGCGGCCGATAAAAACAACAGTCAGGTATTTTGCCAGAGCTGAGCGTCGACCGAGAAAAATGTCAGACATTCTTCCCCTAACCATCGGTGTACTGCCGACCCATAACCACTACGGCCTGCGCAATACTCAAGCGCTGGCCGGGGTGAGTCATGTGTGGCAGGACTTCTTCGCCCGGGCACTGGCCGAGCAGCTCGGTGACACGCCGGACGCGCTCGCGGTGCAGGCGACCGCACCGGCGGACCCAGCGGTAGAACCGAGTGCCGGCGCCGACCTGTTGTCGCAGATCCTCACGCAGCGTGAGTGCGACGTGAAAGACACCGAAATCGCCCCACCCGAGCCGCTGTTCCTGCCGATCGCCGAGCTCGAGACCGACTTGCTGCCACCGGCCGCCCCGCCGTTCCCGGAAGAAGAAATCGTCGCCCAGCAGCGCCAGCAGAACTTCGAAAGTGGCTGGGTGCGCCCGATCGTGCTGAACGCTGGTCAACCGCTGCCCGAACCAGGCCCGGCGCCCGAACCACGCCCACTGCACCTGCCAATCGCCGAATTCGAACTGGACCTGCTGCCACCCGCCGCCACGCCGTACCCAACCGAAGAACTGGTCGCGCAACAAAAAGCCCTGGACTTCGATTATTACTGGGCACGTCCGTTGGTCACGCAGAACCTGCGCCTGGCCGCCTGATACTCAGCGACATACCCACCAACGCCCCATATCCAGATGGAAATGGTTGCGGTGCGCGGCGTTGTAGTCCGGGCTCAGCACCACATTGAAATCATCACAGGCGCTATCGCGCACCTGACGCAGGAACCGCGCCTTGTCGCCCTCTCCTGGCCAATCCTTGAGCACGCTGATACTGCGCCCATCGGCCAGGCGAAAGCCGGCAATGTCCAGCGCATTCGCCGACGCGTGCTGGCTGAGTCGGCCCTCGGCACGGTTGTAGATATTGCGGCAGGCAAAGCTGCCCAGGTGATCGACCCGCGTCACCGCCTGGCCAAATACCGCCTGGGCCGCCGGTTGCAGGCTGTGCCGCTCGAACAGGGCGAACGCCACCGCCAGTGGGCAACTGGCGAGAAAGCTGCTGCTCAGCCCGACGGCTGCACCCTGTACGCGCAAGGTATTACGCAAGGGGCACGTGGCATCCGCTGGCGTATCCGCCTGATGGCTGACGCGCAGGCCCGAGGTTTCCAGCACTTGGTCGCACAGCGCCGGGTCAGCCTGCAAGCGACCCAGCTTGTAGCGCGTCAACAGGTTGGGACTGGCGCGCACATCCAACGGTGCCCATGGGTTCCAATCGGCCGGTAGGGGTACCCAGCCACGCCACACGCCTACGGCAAAGACTGCAGCCAGCATCAGCAGCGTGCCCATCACTGTGGAAAAACGCACCGCTTAGTCCTTGAAGAACTGGTTGGCCTGACTGAACGGCATCTTGCGCTCGGTAAAGGTGAACGTCCCCAGTTCATGCACCTCTTGGGCCGCACGATAGAACTCACCATAAGCCGCCAACGCCAGGGCCGAACCGACGCTGATGCGTCGCACGCCCATCTCGCTCAGCTGCGCGACGCTCAGGTTCAAGCCCCCAGACATCAACACATTGACAGGCTTGGGCGCCACCGCCTTGACCACCGCCAGCACTTCCTCGGCACTTCGCAGGGCCGGCGCGTACAGCACGTCGGCACCGGCTTCGGCGTACGCCTGCAGGCGCCGGATAGTGTCGGCCAGATCCAGGCGCCCATGCAGGAGGTTCTCCGCGCGGGCCGTCAGGGTGAAGGGGAATGGCAGGCTGCGGGCAGCGGCAACCGCGGCTTCGACGCGCTCGACGGACAGGTCAAAGGGATAGATCGGGTCAACGGCAATGCCCGTGGCATCTTCGATGGATCCGCCGACGATCCCCGTGGCAGCGGCACGCAGGATTGCCTGGGCGCAGCCTTCTGGGGTGTCGCTGAAGCCATTTTCCAGGTCGGCCGCCACCGGCAACGCCGTGGCCTTGGCAATCATGCTGGCATTGATCAACGTGTCTTCCAGGGACAACGCCCCCTCTGCATCCGGGCGTCCCAGGCTGAACGCGTAGCCCGCGCTGGTGGTGGCCAGCGCTTCAAAGCCCAGGCTGGCCAGCATCACGGCGGAGCCCGCATCCCACGGGTTGGGCATCACGAATGCGCGATCACGCTCATGCAAGGCTTTGAAGGTTTCGGCGCGAAGGGTTTGGGCATCCATGTCGGGCTCCTGGCGGGTAAGGGAGTCCTAGAGTAACCCCAGTTGCTCCGCTACGGGGGCGCGATCCAAGGTCGGAAGGGGCGGCAGCCCAGGTAGACGCGCCATCAACTGGTCGTGGAAACGCAGGGCCAACTGCGCGGCGAGGCGGTTATCCGAAGTGTGCAGGAACACATAAGGGGTGCGGCCTTCTTCGATCCAGCCAGCGACTTTTTCCACCCACGGCACCAGGAACGGATCATTGGCTTCCAGTTCGGGATGACCGATAAACCGCACCTGGGGAAACGGCGTCAGCGCCGCTGGCCGCGGTGGCACCTTGGGCTTTTTCGATTGAGCGTGCAGCACGGCGGCCGAGGTGGACGTGCAACTGAACAAGGCGCGAGGGTCCAGGCAGATTCGCTCAACGCCCCGGTCCCGCAACAAGCGATTGAGCATGCGCTCGGCATCGCCTTTGGCGAAGAACTCCGAATGGCGTACTTCCACCGCCATCGGCCGCTCCAGGCTATCAATGAAACCTGCCAATTCCCCCAGGCGCTGCGGCGTAAACGTCGCGGGCAACTGCAACCACAGAGGCGATACCCGCTCACCCAAAGGGCTCATCAAGCCAACAAAGCTTTCTGCTGCCGGCAGTTGCTCAATCAAGTTGCCGCTGTGGCTGATATCACCGGGGAATTTGGCCGTGAAGCGGAAATCGTCGGGCATGATCTCGGCCCAGCGTTGCACGGTGGCCGCCGAGGGGCGCGCGTAGAACGTGGTATTGCCTTCCACGGCGTTGAAGACTTGGGAATAAAGCGCGAGGTAATCACTGGAACGGGCATCGGCGGGGTACAGGTACTCGCGCCAGGCGTTTTCACTCCAGGACGGACAACCGAGGTGGTAAGGCAGACGCATCAGATGTGAATGTCGAGACCCAGCACTTCCATGTCCCATTCGACAAAACCGGCGGTGGTCAGGTAGCTGGCCAGAGCGTTAGCAACGCTTTTGCTCATGGAGCGCGGGAAGACCATGTCTTGCTGACGGGCGGGAAGACCGCTGATACGCGCTTGGGAGTTGGCCTGTGCATCGGGATGCACTTCGATGAAGTCCGGTGAATCCTCGACGGACTCGTCTACCGTGACGTTTGCCTTACGCGGCTTACGCTTGATGGGGTAGGACTGTGAGGAAAAGCCGTCTATACGCATCGATGCGAACTCGGTATCGGTGATGGCATTTTAGTGGCGCAATCCGTAGCGCGCAAATGCTCTGGTGATAACTAGAACACATAATTTGAAAAAGGTTTAAAACCGGGGTCAAATTCTGACGATTGGTGAACTTAGCCCCAAATTGCCATCATTTTTGGCGTCAAATAATCCCGCGCTCTGCCTTGGTCTGCGCCACTTTATCGCGCAGGTACACAGGCGCAGCCTGGTCTGCGGGAATCGCCTCGCCCCGTTCGAAGGCGAAGCGCGCGAGCGCCAACAAGTCTTCAGCGTGGGGCAACATCGCTGCGTCCTGCCCTACCAACGGCACAGCGATGCGCTCGCCATAACCCCAGCCGGTGCCTGCACCGAACCAGTCGCCGCTGGCATCGCCAGGTAATTGCGAAGACTCCGGAGGCTGCACGGCTTCCACGCCGACCAGGCGCATCTCGCCCGCCGTTTCGCGGTAGCAGCCCCAATAGACTTCATCCATGCGCGCATCGATGGCCGCCGCAACCTGGTGGGCACCGTGTTCACGCAAGGCGCGCTGGGCCAGCACGGCAAGGTTGGACACCGGCAATACCGGGCGTTCCAGCGCAAATGCCAAGCCCTGCACCACGCCAATGGCGATGCGTACACCCGTGAATGCACCCGGCCCACGGCCGAAGGCGATGGCGTCTACTGCAGCCAAGGTGGTACCGGCGTCTTCCAGCAGTTGCTTGATCATCGGCAACAGCTTCTGCGCGTGCAGGCGCGGGATCACCTCGTAGTGGCTCGTTACCTTGCCATCGTGCAGCAAGGCAACGGAGCAAGCTTCAGTCGCGGTGTCCAGGGCCAGCAGGGTGCTCATCGGTGTGGGTGTCCAAGTCGAAAAAAGAGTGCGCCATTATAAACAACAACGGCCCGCAAGCGGGCCGTTATCCGTGAAGCAGAGGGTGTGATCAGCTCAGTGCTTGCAGCACTTTGGCGGTGATCGCTTCCACCGAGCCGACGCCAGGAATGTGGCTGTACTTCGGCTTGCCCTGGGCTGCGGACAACTTCTGGTAGAAATCCACCAGCGGTTTGGTCTGGGAGTGGTAGACCGACAGGCGATGACGCACGGTTTCTTCAGTGTCGTCCTTGCGCTGTACCAGGTCTTCGCCGGTCACATCGTCCTTGCCTTCAACCTTTGGCGGGTTGTAGACGGTGTGGTACACGCGGCCGGAGGCTTCGTGAACGCGACGACCGGCAATGCGCTGGACGATCTCTTCATCTTCAACCGCGATTTCGACCACTGCATCCAGCTCGACGCCAGCCTTCACCAGGGCTTCAGCCTGGGGAATGGTGCGCGGGAAGCCGTCGAACAGGAAACCGTTCTTGCAGTCTTCCTGGCTGATGCGTTCCTTGACCAGGTTGATGATCAAGTCATCGGAAACCAGGCCACCGCTGTCCATCACGCTCTTGGCGATCAGGCCCAGCTCGGTGCCAGCCTTGACGGCCGCACGCAGCATGTCGCCGGTGGAGATTTGTGGAATGCCGAATTTTTCAGTGATGAACTTTGCCTGAGTACCTTTACCGGCCCCGGGAGCTCCCAGCAGAATGACGCGCATCGATGTGCTCCTCAATTTTTTATAGAGATGACGCTCGGATTCGCCGCGAGGGGCCAATCGCGTAAAAATAGAATTCGGGCCGCCCAAACGGCCAAAGGCTGATCAAGATACACAGCAGGCCTTAACCACACAAGCCGCCAAAAGTCGCAGGAACCCGCGTCGTGCATGCGTCATACGTGGGGTGTGCCTGAGTGCAACCCGGCCCTGTAAACGCCGACCGCCCTTTTCCGGGCGGCCGTCGTGGTTTACCTGCAAGCCCTTGAGAACACGCAAAAAACCTTAGCCAGTGTTACGCAAACCAGCGGCAATACCCGCTACGGAGACCAGCAGCGCCTGTTCCAGAGGGCTGTCCTGCGCCGCTTCCTGCTGGCGCGAGCGCGCCAGCAACTCGGCCTGCAACAAGTGCAAGGGGTCAAGATAGGTGTTGCGCAGCCGGATGAACTCCAAGGTGTCGGGGCTGTGAGCCAGCAATTGCGACTGGCCAGTCAGGCCAAGCACCACGCCGCACGCCTGCGACAATAGGTCGCGCAAATGCGCACCCAATGGCAGCAGGTCTGGCTGCACCAGGCGCTCGTCGTACAGGCGGGCAATGTCGGCGTCGGCCTTGGCCAGCACCATTTCCAACATGTCGATGCGGGTACGGAAGAACGGCCACTGCTCGCGCATATGCCCCAGCAGCTCGCCTTCGCCGCGCTCCAGGGCCTTGCTCAGCGCCGCCTCCCAGCCCAGCCAGGCTGGCAGCATCAGGCGGGTCTGGGTCCAGCCAAAGATCCACGGGATCGCCCGCAAGCTTTCAATCCCGCCGGCACGGCGCTTGGCCGGACGACTGCCCAAGGGCAAGCGCCCCAGTTCCTGTTCCGGCGTGGATTGGCGGAAATACTCGACGAACTGCGGATTTTCCCGCACCACCGCACGGTAGGCGCTGACACCGTCGGCTGCCAATTCGTCCATCAAATGGCGCCAAGCCGGCTCGGGCGGCGGCGGTGGCAACAGGGTCGCCTCCAATACGGCCGCCAGGTAAAGGTTGAGGTTCTGCTCGGCGATATCCGGCAGGCCGAACTTGAAGCGAATCATCTCGCCCTGTTCGGTGGTACGGAACCGCCCCGCCACCGAACCCGGCGGCTGTGACAGGATCGCCGCGTGGGCTGGGCCGCCGCCACGGCCCACGGTGCCACCGCGACCGTGGAACAACAGCAGTTCCACTTGTTGCTCGCGGCAGATATCCACCAGCCGCTCCTGCGCGCGGTACTGCGCCCAGGCCGCGGCGGTGGTGCCGGCGTCCTTGGCCGAGTCCGAGTAGCCGATCATCACTTCCTGGGGCCCCTGCAAACGCGTGCGATAGCCCGGCAGCAGCAACAGTTGCTCGATCACCGGGCCGGCGTTATCCAGATCGGCCAGGGTCTCGAACAGCGGCACTACGCGCATCGGCCGTTGCACGCCCGACTCTTTAAGCAGCAGTTGCACCGCCAGCACGTCCGACGCAGCGCCGGCCATGGAGATGACATACGAACCCAACGACGCAGCCGGCGCGGCGGCGACTTCCTTACA
Organism: Pseudomonas sp. MYb13; assembly: GCF_002980075.1. NCBI lineage: Bacteria > Pseudomonadati > Pseudomonadota > Gammaproteobacteria > Pseudomonadales > Pseudomonadaceae > Pseudomonas > Pseudomonas sp. MYb13. Next base: position 143,983 of record NZ_PCQI01000002.1, read on the forward strand.
GGTGTTCAGGACTTCGGCGGTGTCGGCCGAGGGTTTGAAATAGCCCGGCAGCAGCGGCCGACGATTGGACAGCTCTTTCATCAAGAAGCTGATACGCGCCTCTTCGTCCCAGTCTTCGTAGCGTCCCAGGCCGAGGTAATCGGTGATTTCTGTCATGGCCGCCGAATGACGGCTGGAATCCTGGCGCACATCCAGGCGCACCAGGAACAAACCGAACGTCACTGCGCGCCGCAGACAGTCGAGCAACGGACCATCGGCGATCACGCCCATGCCGCACTCATGCAGCGACTGATAGCACAGCTCCAGCGGCTCCAGCAGGTCACGATTGTTCTGCAACACCTCGGCAGGCGCCGGTGTGCTGCTGCTCAACGCCGTATGCGCCCATTGGCGCGTGGCCCGCAGACGTTCGCGCAATTGCTTGAGCAGGGCGCGATACGGTTCGACGCTGTCGCCGACCTTGGCCTGCAACGCCGGGCTGGCTTGCTGCATCGACAGCTCGGAAGCCAAATGGTCGACGTCGCGCAGGTACAGGTCGGCCGCCATCCAGCGTGCCAGTAGTAATACTTCACGGGTCACCGGCGCGGTGACATTCGGGTTGCCGTCACGGTCGCCCCCCATCCATGAGGCAAAGCGGATCGGCGCCGCCTCCAGGGGCAAGCGCAGGCCAGTGGCGGCGTGCAGGGCCTGGTCAGCCTTGCGCAGGTAATTGGGAATGGCGTGCCACAGCGAATGTTCGATGACCGCAAAGCCCCACTTGGCCTCGTCCACCGGCGTAGGCCGGGTGCGGCGGATCTCTTCGGTGTGCCAGGCTTCTGCGATCAAGCGCTGCAGGCGCTGGCGGATCTGCTCGCGCTCCGCCGTGGTGAGGTCACGGTGATCCTGCAGCGCCAGTTGGGCGGCAATCGCATCGTATTTCTGGATCAGGGTGCGGCGCGCCACTTCGGTGGGGTGGGCGGTAAGGACCAGCTCGATCTCCAGGCGCCCCAACTGGCGCGCCAGGGATTCGTTGCTGTGGCCTTCAGCTTGCAGGCGCGCCAGCAACTCGGGCAATACGCGAGACTCGAAGGGCGCCGGTTGCGACTCATCGCGCCGGTGAATCAGTTGGTATTGCTCGGCGATGTTGGCCAGGTTGAGGAACTGGTTGAACGCCCGGGCAACCGGCAGCAGTTCGTGTTCCTGCAACTGATTGAGGCTGCTGCTCAGTTCATCGCCCGCCCCGCGGCGGTCGGCCTTGGCGCCTTTGCGGATCTGCTCGATCTTGTCGAGAAAGTCATCGCCGTACTGCTCTCGAATGGTGTTGCCCAACAGCTCACCCAGCAGGTGAACATCCTCACGCAAGCGTGCATCGATATCACTCATCAGCCAATCTCCAGCCAGAAATCCGGGACGCGCAGGTCTGCCAGAGTGCCGCCAGCATCGTTTTATGACAAGACTTTAAACCTTGTGGGTTGCAGCGAGTCTCAACACTGAGTCGCCCGTGTTTATCCATATGCGCGACTGGTCACTCATCACCGCCTGCCATCGCGGGCTTCATTGAGGTTGCCATGAAAATCCGAGAATTGGCCCAGCATTGGGAAGAGAACGCCAAGGGTCGCTTGACCAAGACCGAATACGCCATCCATTTGGATGTGGAATCCGCCGCAAGGCTGGCGGCCATCGCCGAAATGTACCCCAAGCGCAGCACCGAAGAACTGCTCGGCGAGCTGATCGGCGCCGCCCTCGAAGAGTTGGAAACCAGCTTTCCCTATATCAAGGGCCAGCAGGTGATTGCCACCGATGAAGAGGGTGACCCACTGTACGAAGATGTCGGCCCTACCCCGCGCTTCCTGACGCTGTCGCGGCGTTATCTGCATGATTTGTCGGCCAGCAGCGACGAACAGAAACACTGAAACTCTCACGCCAGACCCTTGTACGCCGGGCCCCTCGCGGGTCGGGCGTACCGCTGCGCGACGCATAAGTTCCAAGTTTTTTACCCTGACCAACCGGTCAAATATTTTTTTAGGCAAATCGCCATCTTCTCTGAACTTTTGAAAAAAGCCTCCGGTCACAGCCAGTAAGCCATCACTTGGAACGGTCGTTTTAAAGGCTTATTTGCGCTTAAGCGCCAAGCCCCGGCCGCAGACCAGTGACATGGATTTTGATGTTTTTCAGGAGTTATCCAATGGAGTTGAAGACGATGAAGACCAGCACTGCCAAATCCTCGTTTAACCATCTGCGCGGGCTCAAATTGGCCGCGCTGGCAATCGGCACCAGCTTCGTTCTGGCAGGTTGCGCCGGTAACCCGCCGACCGAGCAGTACGCGGTGACCCAGTCCGCTGTAAACAGCGCGGTCAGCGCCGGCGGCACCGAGTACGCGGCTGTAGAGATGAAGTCGGCCCAGGACAAGCTCAAGCAAGCCGAGATTGCCATGCACGACAAGAACTACGACGAAGCCCGTCGCCTGGCTGAACAAGCCGAGTGGGATGCTCGCGTTGCAGAGCGCAAGGCTCAGGCTGCCAAGGCTGAACAGGCTGTGAAGGATTCCCAGAAGGCTGTTGATGAGTTGCGTAAGGAAGGTATGCGTCCAGCTGCTATCCAGCAGAAGTAAGACGCCCCCCTTGACCGCATCGCACCTGATATCGAATTGAAAGGACGACACGACTATGCGTAAACAATTGATGATCCCTGCCCTGCTGGCGATGAGCGTTGCACTGGCGGCCTGCTCCACCCCGCCGAACGCGAACCTGGAAAACGCACGGACCAATTTCTCGGCCCTGCAAACCAACCCGCAAGCCACCAAGCTCGCGGCACTGGAAACCAAGGACGCCAGCGAATGGCTGGACAAGGCTGACAAGGCCTACCGCGACAAGGAAGACGAGAAGAAAGTCGACCAGTTGGCTTACCTGACCAACCAGCGCGTTGAAGTGGCCAAAGACACCATCGTGCTGCGCGAATCCGAAGCCAAGCTGAAAAACGCTGGCGACGAACGTGCCCGCGCACTGCTGGATGCTCGTGACGCACAGATCAAGCAACTGCAAGACAGCCTGAATGCCAAGCAGACCGATCGCGGTACGCTGGTGACCTTCGGTGACGTGCTGTTCGCCACCAACAAGTCCGACCTGAAATCCAGCGGTCTGGTGAACATCACCAAGCTGGCTCAGTTCCTGCGCGACAACCCGGACCGTAAAGTAATTGTCGAAGGCTACACCGACAGCACGGGTTCCGATTCGTACAACCAGAGCCTGTCCGAGCGTCGTGCTGCTTCCGTACAGCGTGCACTGGCTCAACAAGGCGTGGATATTTCGCGCATCGTGACCCAGGGTTACGGCAAGGAATACCCGGTTGCCGACAACGGCAGCGTCTCGGGTCGTGCCATGAACCGCCGCGTTGAAGTGACCATCTCCAACGACAACCAGCCAGTCAAGCCACGTTCTTCCGTTGCTTACTGATTGATTGAGGCTGCATGAAAAAACCCACCTCACGGTGGGTTTTTTTTGCCTGTCAGACGCTGACTTTGCGGCCGTTGTCACTGTCCGGCATCATCGCCTGCATGCCTTCGCGTCCCGCCATCATTTTCTTGATCTGTTCAGGATCCAGCTGAGCTGCGGAGCCACCAGAGCCAGCGGAACCGCTGCTCGACAGCATTTCCAAGAGTTTCCTGAGCAGTTCGGTGTCAGTCTTGCCCCCCTGCTGCGGCCCCTCCTGCCTCAGGCTTTGCTGCCCCCTGGCCATGCCCAACATTTTGCCGATAGCGCCAATATCCATCATCAATCTCCAGAGCTGAATGTGTAAGTTGCCTGTCGGTACCGCTGACAAAGTAGTCAGTGGTGTCTGAAGACATTCGGTTCCAGTCATTTCCGGCTATTGACGATGAGCTAACGGCTATTGCTGCAATTGCGGGGTTTCCTGGCCCATGCAACGCACGGCCTGCTTCTTGTTGTTCACCAGCACACCGCTCAGGCCTTTCTGCTCGGTGTCGAACATCACCAGTACGCCATCGACGCACTGCGCCACTTGCGCGGCCGGGGTCAGGGAGATCTTGTAATCCTCGCCTGGCACGGTCTTGAGCAGGGTGAAATCGCTGAGCAGCAACGCATCTTCCGGCTTGGCGAAGTGCAAGTAGCCGTAGTACCACAGGCAACCGACGGTACCGATGATGGTGCCGATGCCGGTGAGGATCAGCGGGATCATGTTGCGTTCTTCGCTCATTGCGGGCTCTCTGATGAATCAACGTTGGGAGTGGGGTAGTTCGGAATTTCGCCCAGGCGGCGCAAACCGTTGAAGTGTTGCGGGTCATCGAGATAGCGCAGCATCACGGTTTGCCAGGTCTTGTCGGCAAAGGTCTGCACATGCCCGCCCCGAGTCAGTTGCAACACCCTCGGCGGCGGCGCAGCCTGGTACAGGCGGATGCCGTTGGCCACGGGCACGATCGGGTCATCCAGGCTGTGGAACAACAGCTTCGGTACGCCCGTCAGCCGGGGCATGGCATGGATCGCACTGTCGGCGTCCGGTACCAGCCACGACAAAGGCACCTGGAACGGCCATGTTAACCAGGAGGTGCTCAGGGCGAATTGTCCTACGTCACGATAACTGGCGGGCACGCCGTCCAGCACCAGTGCCTTGAGCCGGGATTGGCGCTCCGGGTGGGCGGCCAGGTAGTGCACCGCCAATGCCCCCCCCAGGCTTTGGCCGAGCACGATCAACGGCTGGCCTTGGGTTTCGGGGGCCTTGTCGATCCAGTTGAACGCCGCGTCTACATCCTGATAGATCGCAGGTAACGAGGGCTTGCCTTGCGACAAGCCGTAACCGCGATAGTCCAGCAACAACACCTGGTAGCCCTGCTCAGGCAACCACCAACTGCCGCCCAGGTGCCAGGCCAGGTTGCCGCCGTTGCCATGCAAGTGCAGCACCGTGCCCTTGAGCGGCACACCGGGTTTGGCCGGCAGCCACCAGGCGTGGAGCTTCACGCCATCGGCGGTGGTCAAGGTGACGTCGCGGTATTGCAATCGGGCTTTTTCCGGCGTGAAGGGCAGGCCGGGTTCGGGATAGAACAGCAGGGAGCTGCAGCCGTTCAATGTGAGTAGCAGGCACAGAATGCCGAGGATTCTCATCCGTTGAAGCCTCGCTGGTAGGTTGTACTCATTTCTCGACAGCAAATGAGATCACAGGGGCGCACTGGCTTGCCGGCGATGGCGGTGTATCAGTCGCCGTTGGTGTCACTCAAAGACCGCCATCGCAGGCACGCCAGCTCCCACATTTTTTATCCGGTTTCGCCAGCCATATTGCCTAAAGGATATTCGAGTAATCCGCCTCGATCCGATCCAGGCTCAAGTGGTTGAGGAAGTTGGAGAAGCACATCCACGCTGCCAGCGCATTCATGTCGCGGAACTGCTCGGGCAGGTATTTGGGAGGCACCACCAGGCCTTCGTCGACCAGTTGGCGCAGGGTGCGCATGTCTTCCAGGGTGGTCTTACCGCAGAACAGCAGCGGCACTTGTTCCAGCTTGCCTTTGCGCACGGCAAGCTGGATGTAGTTGTAGACCATGATAAAGCCCTTGAGGTAGGACAGATCCTTGGTAAACGGCAGGCCAGTCGGCACCGAGCCACGGAATACGCGACTGGCGTTGCCGTAGCTTTCAGCCATCTCAAAGCCTTGCTCGCGGAAAAATTCGAACACCTGCAGGAAATCAGCACCCTCTTCCACCATGTGGATAGCGCGGGTACGGTTGGTCAGCTTGCGCAGGCGACTCGGGTAGGAGGCGAAGGTGATGATCTCCATCAGGATCGCCAGCCCCTCCTGGGTCACGGTGGACGACGGCGGGCCCTTGGACAGGAAGGTGCAGATCGGCTGGTTCTGGCCATTGAGCGTGGTGCCCACATGCACCAGGCCTTCATGCACTTCGAGGGCACGCACGTCGCGGTCGTTGAACATCGCATCGGCGCGGATCTTGATGTAGTCGGCGCCCGCCGCTGCGTCGGCGACGATACCGTCGGACTCGAACACACGGATGGTCTCTTCGGCCTCACCGAATACCTTGTTCAGGCGGGTTTGCAGCAAGGCGACGGCGTCCTTGGCGGTGAGCGTCTTGGCTTCGTCCTTGAGGTCGCCACGGCCGTCGATATTGTTCAGGTAGTCGGACAGCATCAGGCCCAGGTCGGCCAGGGTCGGGTCGCCGGCATGGAACGCATCGGAGGCGGCGCCGTAGAGTTCCTGGGAGATCAGGCCGAAATCCTCGGTACCACGCGCTTCGAGCATGCGCACCACCATGCGGTACTCCTTGCACATGCGGCGCATGATCTGCCCCACCGGGCTGAACTGGCCAAGGCGACGGGTGATGTCGCGCTCGATGTTCTGGAACTCCAGCTTCACCGCGCTGGAGTCGAACGACAGCGGCCGGTTGAGGTAGTAATCGCGGTCAACTGCGGGCATTTCCCTGCCCTTGGCCTTGAGGAATCCCTGGCGAATATTCTCGTCCCACTTCACGGCGTCGAGGACGCGAATCGGTGTTTGCGCCAGCACAATGCGATCAGACAAGGTGCGTATCGTCTGCTGGTAATCGTCCACCCGTTGCTTCCTCTTTAAACGTTATTTGCCCGTGCGCTGGTAGCGTACGGCTTCCACGAATACATCGGCATTGGCCGGGTCATCCAGGTAGGCAAACACCTGGTCCAAAGGACTGTCCACCAGAACCCCGGCGCCTTCGACGGTATCTACGGTGCTGCCGTGCAACACCTTCTGGCCGATCGCTTGATGGATCTGCTCAAGGTCGAGGTTGTAGACCACCAATTCGTGCTTTTCGCTGATTTCAAAACCCGCCAGGATGAAATGCCCGCCCAGCTTGGCCGGCAACGGCGCCGACAGGTACCAGCGATTGCCATGGCGCGACACACTGAACAGGTACTCGTCACGCTGGCCCGGCTTGGCTGTAGGGTAGCTCACGGCTTTGTAACGGTGTTCACCGACGCGCGTGATTCGCAGGTTGAGCGGCTCGCCCCAGGCGTTCTTGCTCGACCATTGGCCCAGCAGCGCGGGCGGCGCGGCTTCATGGGCAGGCAGTGGGTCCTTGAAGGTCACCAGGCACCCGCTGAGCAGCAGGAACGACAGGGCAATTACCGCAACGCGCCAGGTTTTCATCACATTCCCCATCAGGTGAGGGAACTGGCTTGCCTGCATACAGCCACCTCGGCGCTTCAGGTGAATCGAGGTGATGCAATCGCAGGCAAGCCAGCTCCCACATAAAGCGGATCGCGCATCGGCTTGGCTAGACCGAGGCCAACACCAAATGCATATAACGCTTGAGGATCTCAAGCATCTCGTCACCGGTCAGAGGCTCTGCACCGCCCAGCAGGCCCTGATATTCCATCCGACTGATTATCGCCGTCAACACTTTGGCATCCTGTTGCGGCTCGCGGGAGCCCAACACCTGGAAAAACTGCCCCGTGCCCTGCAACAGAATTTGCTGATGGGAACGCACCAACTCCGCCAGGCGCGGGTTGAGCAAGGCTTCCTGGCGAAATGCCTGCTCGGCCATGAGGTGTTCACGACGGTTGGTCAGTTGGCGCAGCACATAGTCGGCCGTCAGCCGTGCGATGTCGTCGGCCAATTGCGAACGTGACTGCGGGCTGCCGTCACCATAGGCGACCATTTCGCGCAGCAGGCCTTCGTTACGCACCCACAGCTTGCCCATGAATGCAGCGCTGCGCTCGACGTATTGGGCGAAGGTATCGGTGAGCAGGTCATCGATATCCTTGAAATAGTAGGTAGTGGCCGACAACGGCACCCCCGCCTCTGCCGCCACCGCCCGATGGCGCACGGCTCGCACGCCGTCACGCACCACAATGCGCATGGCCGCATCGAGAATGTCCTGCCTGCGCTGCTCGCTGCCCCGACGGCTGGCCTTGCGGCCCTGGTACTGGACGCTTTCAGCCACGGCAGCAGCAATGCCAGCAGCGCCTTCTTGAGCCATTACGCGGTTCACGACACACATCCTTGAATAGATCAAAACCTGGCGCTGTTTGCTTGACGCTGATAGACGCCACATAAAAAAGCCGCCTTATAAAAGGCGGCTTCGGATTGCTCTACGCTTACGCTTGTGGCCGCATGTGCGGGAACAAGATCACGTCGCGGATCGACGGCGAGTTGGTCAACAGCATCACCAGGCGGTCGATGCCGATACCTTCACCGGCCGTTGGCGGCATGCCGTATTCCAGGGCACGCACGAAGTCAGCGTCGTAATGCATGGCTTCGTCGTCGCCGGCGTCCTTGTCGGCCACCTGGGCCATGAAACGCTCGGCCTGGTCTTCCGCATCATTGAGCTCGGAGTAGGCGTTGGCGATTTCGCGACCGCCGATGAACAGCTCGAAACGGTCGGTGACGTTCGGGTTGTCGTCGTTGCGACGGGCCAGCGGCGACACTTCGAACGGGTACTGGGTGATGAAGTGCGGCTGTTCGAGCTTGTGCTCCACCAGCTCTTCGAAAATCATCACCTGCAGTTTGCCCAGGCCTTCGAAGCCCAGCACCTTGGCGCCGGCTTTCTTGGCGATCGCACGGGCCTTGTCGATGTCGTTCAGGTCGTCGGCGGTCAACTCAGGGTTGTACTTGAGGATCGAGTCGAATACCGACAGACGCACGAACGGCTCGCCGAAATGGAACACCTTGTCGCCGTACGGCACGTCGGTGCTGCCCAGGACCAGCTGCGCCAGCTCGCGGAACAGTTCTTCGGTCAGGTCCATGTTGTCTTCGTAGTCGGCGTAGGCCTGGTAGAACTCCAACATGGTGAATTCTGGGTTGTGACGGGTCGAAACGCCTTCGTTACGGAAGTTGCGGTTGATCTCGAACACTTTTTCAAAACCACCAACCACCAGGCGCTTGAGGTACAGCTCCGGTGCGATACGCAGGAACATTTCCATGTCCAGCGCATTGTGGTGGGTTTCGAACGGCTTGGCTGCGGCACCACCTGGGATGGTCTGCAGCATCGGGGTTTCCACTTCCAGGAAATCACGCTTCATCAGGAAGCTGCGGATGTGGGCGATGACTTGCGAACGCACGCGAAAGGTCTGGCGCACCTCTTCGTTGACGATCAGGTCAACGTAACGCTGGCGATAGCGCTGCTCGGTGTCGGTCAGGCCGTGGTGCTTGTCTGGCAGTGGGCGCAGGGACTTGGTGAGCAGGCGTACGCTGGTCATTTCCACGTACAGGTCGCCCTTGCCGGAACGGGCCAGGGTGCCTTCGGCAGCAATGATGTCGCCCATGTCCCAGGTTTTCACCGAGGCCAGGGTCTCTTCCGACAGGGTCTTGCGGTTGACGTAGACCTGGATACGGCCGGTCATGTCCTGGATCACCATGAACGAGCCACGGTTGAGCATGATGCGACCTGCCACCTTGACCGGGATCGCAGCCTCTGCCAGCTCTTCCTTGGTCTTGTCCGCGTACTGTTTTTGCAAGGCATCGCAATAGTTTTCGCGGCGGAAGTCGTTGGGGAAGGCATTGCCCTTGGCGCGCTCGGCAGCAAGCTTTTCCTTGCGCAGGGCGATCAGGGAGTTTTCTTCCTGTTGCAGGGCTTGCGGGTCGAGTTGTTGGTCGCTCATGTCTTTAAATTTTCCATCGGGTTCGTTGTCCCCGGCCTACGGCCGGGGATCGCCGGCAAGCCGGCTCCTACGGGATCGCGCTGTGTCAGCCGGTCCCGTATTGCAATATTACAGGCCTGATTTCAGGCTGGCTTCCAGGTATTCGTCGATGTCGCCGTCGAGCACCTTGTCGCAGTCGCTGCGTTCGATGTTAGTGCGCAGATCCTTGATCCGCGACGCATCGAGCACATAAGAGCGGATCTGGTGACCCCAGCCGATATCCGACTTGGTGTCTTCCAGCGCCTGGGATGCGGCGTTGCGTTTCTGCATTTCCTGCTCGTACAACTTGGCCCGCAGCATTTTCATGGCGGTGTCCTTGTTGGCGTGCTGGGAACGTTCGTTCTGGCAGCTCACCACGGTGTTGGTCGGTACGTGGGTGATACGTACGGCCGAGTCGGTGGTGTTTACGTGCTGACCACCGGCACCGGAGGAGCGGTAGGTATCGATCCGCAGGTCGGCCGGGTTGATCTCGATTTCGACCTTGTCGTCGATCTCTGGCGAGACGAACACCGCAGAGAACGAGGTGTGGCGACGATTGCCGGAGTCGAACGGGCTCTTGCGCACCAGACGGTGCACGCCGATCTCGGTCCGCAGCCAGCCAAAGGCGTATTCACCCTTGATGTGTACGGTCGCGCCCTTGATACCGGCGACTTCACCGGCGGACAGTTCCATGATGGTCGCATCGAAACCGCGCTTGTCAGCCCAGCGCAGGTACATGCGCAGCAGGATGTTGGCCCAGTCCTGTGCCTCGGTGCCGCCGGAACCGGCCTGGATATCCAGGTAGGCGTTGTTCGGGTCCATTTCGTGGCTGAACATGCGGCGGAATTCAAGCTTGGCCAGGTTTTCCTCGAGACGGGCCAGTTCGGCGACGACATCGCCCACTGCGCCTTCGTCGTTTTCTTCGACGGCCATGTCCAGCAGGTCACGGCAATCGGCCAGACCGGTGTTCAGCTCGTCAAGGGTATCGACGATCTGCGCCAGCGCTGCGCGCTCGCGGCCCAGTTCCTGGGCGTATTCAGGTTTGTTCCAGACACTCGGATCTTCAAGCTCGCGATTGACTTCGGTCAGACGCTCATGCTTTTGATCGTAGTCAAAGATACCCCCGAATAGTTTCGGAGCGCTCGGACAGGTCCTTGATGGTGTTCAGGATCGGGTTGATTTCCATGGCGGGCAGCACTCGTTGGCGAACTTTTGAAAGCCGGCGAGTATAACGGCAAACGGGGGGGAACGGCAGCCCGCTTGGCGAAAAGGCGTGGGTCTTGTGTGGGAGCCGGCTTGCCTGCGATGCGGGCACCTCGGAGCATCAGGCGCACACGGTCGATGCTATCGCAGGCAAGCCAGCTCCCACATTTAAACCGAGATCGGCACAAAGAACCGGTCGACCCTAAGGCCGCCGCGCTTGTGCTTTTGATCCGGGGTGCCCCGCTGTAAGCGCGGAACCCCAAGCAACCATTACCGCAGCGACGGATATGCACCCCGCCCCCCCAACAAAACGGCGCCCTGCCCTACTCGATCCCCACCTGATTCCGCCCATTATGCTTAGCCGTATACAACCCCTTATCCGCCGCCATAATCAGCTGCCGACAATCCGTCCCCTGCACCGGCGTCATGGTCGACAGCCCGATACTGATGGTCAGGCTCGATCCCTCGGTCGGCGCGTTATGTGGGATCTTCAGCGCGGCAACCGCCATGCGCAGCTTTTCAGCGACCAACCGCGCACCACCCGGCGAGGTATTCGGCAGCACCAAGGCAAACTCTTCACCGCCGTAGCGCGCCGGCAGGTCCGAGGGGCGGCTGCTGGCGTCGCGGATGGCGGCGGCCACCTTGCGCAAGGCCTCGTCACCTTCGACATGCCCAAAGCTGTCGTTGTAGGTCTTGAAGAAATCCACGTCGATCATCAGCAGCGACAGTTGAGTCTGGTCACGCATGGCACGGCGCCACTCCAGCTCCAGGTATTCGTCGAAATGACGACGGTTGGACAGCCCGGTGAGGCCGTCGGAGTTCATCAGCCGTTGCAGTACCAGGTTGGTGTCCAGCAGTTGCTGCTGGCTGACCCGCAGCGCGCGATAGGCTGCATCCCGTTGCAACAGGGTCATGTAGGAGCGCGAGTGATAGCGGATACGCGCCACCAGTTCGATATTGTCCGGCAGCTTGACCAAGTAATCGTTGGCCCCAGCCGAAAACGCCGCACTCTTGATCAGCGGGTCTTCCTTGGTGGAAAGGACGATGATCGGGATGTTCTGCGTGGCCGGGTGGTTGCGGTATTCGCGCACCAGGGTCAGGCCGTCGAGGCCGGGCATCACCAGATCCTGCAAGATAACGGTGGGCTTGATGCGGATAGCCTGGGCGATGGCCTGGTGCGGGTCGGCGCAGAAGTGAAAGTCGATGTTTTCTTCATGCGCCAGGCCACGCCGCACGGCTTCGCCGATCATGGCCTGGTCGTCGACCAACAGCACCATGGCGGCGTTTTCGTCGGTCTTGATGTCGTCGATCTGTAAATCATTCATGTGCAGTCACCTGAATTACTGCCGGCAAGCCGGTGCTGCGAGAGGTCGTGTTCATTTGGCGAATACCTCCAGCAGTCGGGGCGCAATTCTATCCAGTGGGCGAATTTCAACAGCAGCATCAATCGCCGCCGCCGCTTTGGGCATGCCATACACCGCCGAGCTTTGCTGATCCTGGGCGATGGTCAAATAACCTTGTTCACGCAGCAGCTTGAGGCCCTGGGCCCCGTCGCGCCCCATGCCAGTCAACAGTACGCCGACGGCATCGCCATTCCAGTGGCTGGCCACGCTTTCGAAAAACACGTCGATTGAAGGCCGGTAAATCTCGTTCACCGGCTCTGCGGTATAGGCTAGCGTGCCGTTCTTCAATAAACGAATGTGGTGGTTGGTGCCGGCCAGCAGCACCACGCCGCTTTGCGGTGGCTCGCCTTCGCGGGCCAGGCGCACCGGCAAGCCGGAGGCGCTGCTCAGCCACTCGGCCATGCCGGCTGCGAACACCTGGTCGACATGCTGAACCAGCACGATGGCGGCGGGAAAGTCACGGGGCAAGCCCTTGAGCAGGATTTCCAGGGCGGCCGGGCCGCCCGCAGACGACCCGATAGCCACCAGGCTCTGGCGTTTGCCGGTGATACGCGGAGCGACGGCTTCGGCACGTACTCGGCTGCCGCGCTGGCCGATCAGCCAACCGATGTTGAGGATCTTGCGCAACAGCGGCGCCGCCGCATCCTTGGGGTTGCCCACGCCCAGGGTCGGGGTGTCCACCACGTCGAGGGCGCCATGGCCCATGGCTTCGAACACCCGGCTCACATTGGCCTGGCGGTCGACGGTGACGATAACGATGGCACACGGGGTCTCGGCCATGATCTGGCGGGTCGCTTCCACGCCGTCCATCACCGGCATGATGAGGTCCATCAGGATCAGGTCCGGCGTCAGCTCGGCACAGCGCTGCACCGCCTCCAGGCCATTGGTGGCCACCCACATCACCTGGTGCGCGGGCTCGAAACTCAAGGCGCGGCGCAAGGCCTCCACCGCCAGGGGCATGTCATTGACGATCGCAATCCTCATGCCCGCGCGCCTCCGATCAGTTCCACCACGGCATCCAGCAGGGCGTCATCGTGGAAACTGGCTTTAGCTAGATAATAGTCGGCGCCAGCATCCAGTCCACGGCGTCGGTCCTCTTCACGATCTTTGTAGGACACCACCATCACCGGCAACGATTGCAGGCGACTGTCACGGCGCAAGAGTGTGACCAATTCAATACCGTCCATGCGGGGCATATCAATATCAGTGATCAACAGGTCAAAGTCTTCGGAACGCAGGGCGTTCCAGCCGTCCATGCCATCGACCGCCACGGCCACTTCATAACCACGATTAAGTAACAATTTGCGTTGCAGTTCACGCACGGTCAGCGAGTCATCGACCACCAGCACCCGTTTACGCGGCGCCTCAGTGGTTTGCTGGCTGCGTCGGGCGATACGTTCCAGTCGTCCGGTATTGAGCAGTTTGTCCACCGAACGCAGCATGTCTTCCACGTCGACGATCAATACCACCGAACCGTCGTCCAGCAAGGCGCCGGCGGAAATGTCCTGGACCTTGCCCAGGCGATCATCCAGCGGCAACACCACCAGCGTACGCTCGCCGATAAAGCGCTCCACGGCAATCCCGTACACCGCATCGCGCTCGCGGATCACCACCACTTTCAACGTTTCTGACTGGTTCTGACCCGCTGGGCGCTGCAACAACTGGCTGGCGGCGACCAGGCCGACATGCCGGCCCTCGTGCCAGAAATGCTGGCGACCTTCCAGTTGCACAATGTCATCGGGCACCAGGTCGCACATGCGTTCGATATGAGCCAGCGGGAACGCATAGGCTTCCTCACCGACTTCCACCACCAGGCTGCGCACCACCGACAAGGTCAACGGCACTTCCAAGTGGAAACGACTGCCGCGCCCCGCCGTCTGCTCCAGCACCACCGCACCACGCAGTTGGCGGACCATGTGCTGCACCGCATCCAGGCCGACACCGCGCCCGGAGACTTCGGTGACCTTGTCGCGCAGGCTGAACCCCGGCAGGAACAGGAACGTCAGCAACTCCTCTTCGCTCAGGCGCAGGGCGGTTTCCGCCGGCGACAGATGCCGGTCGACGATGGTGCCGCGCAGGCGCTCCAGGTCGACGCCATTGCCGTCATCGCTCAGTTCCAGCACCAGCAGACCGGCCTGATGGGAGGCGCGCAGACGGATCAAGCCTTCAGCCGGCTTGCCCGCCAGCAGGCGCTGCTCAGGCATTTCGATGCCGTGGTCGACAGCATTGCGCAGCAAATGGGTGAGCGGGGCTTCGAGTTTTTCCAGCACGTCACGGTCGACCTGGGTCTTTTCGCCCTCGATCTCCAGGCGCACCTGCTTGCCGAGACTACGCCCGAGGTCACGCACCATGCGCACTTGCCCGGCCAATACATCGGCAAACGGGCGCATGCGACAGGCCAGCGCGGTGTCATACAGTACCTGGGCGCGCTGCCCGGCCTGCCAACCGAACTCGTCCAGCTCGGCGGTTTTTTCCGCCAGCAGGGCCTGGGCTTCGCTGAGCAGTCGGCGGGTATCGGCCAGGGCTTCCTGGGCTTCGAGGTTCAGGTGCTGGGTCTTGAGATGCCCGTCCAGCGTATCCAGCGCCCGTACGCTCTGGCTTTGAATGCGCTTGAGGCGCTGCAGACTGACCAGGTACGGCTTGAGCCGCTGGGTTTCCACCAAGGACTTGCTCGACAGGTCGAGCAGGCTGTTCAAGCGTTCGGCGGTCACCCGCAGGACGCGCTCACCGCCTTCGGTCATGCGCTTGCCTTGTCGCGGCAGCTCGCTGGTCACCGGCGGCGCGGGCTCGGGCTCCGGCGGCAGTTCTTCTACGACGGCCGCTGGCGCTGGCGCTGACGGCGGCGGCGTCGCTTTAACCGGCGCCTGGGACGGATCCAGCAGGCGCTCCATCAAGGCGACATAGGCTTCGATATCTGCCGGCCCTACGTCATTACCCGGCGTGGCGATGCGCATCAGCAGGTCGGTGCCTTGCAGCAGTGCGTCAATATGTTCGGGTTGCAGGTACAAGCGGCTTTCCTGGGCACTGACCAGGCAATCCTCCATGACATGGGACACGCTGACGCCGGCGTCCACCCCAACGATGCGCGCCGCGCCTTTGAGCGAGTGCGCCGCGCGCATGCAGGCTTCGAGCTGGTCGGCCTGGGTCGGGTTGCGCTCCAGGGCCAGCAGGCCCGCGCTCAGTACCTGGGTCTGCGCATCGGCTTCCAGGCTGAAGAGTTCCAGCAGCGAGGCATCGCGCATCTGGTCGGGGGTCATGTGAGGCTCCGGGTCACGGCGGACAACAATTGCGCCTCGTCGAGCCAACGCAGGCTGCGGCCTTTCCACTGCAGTACACCTTGGGTGTAGCGCGCGCTGGCCTGGGTGCCCGAGGCCGATGCCGCCTTCAAGGTACGCTCATCGATGGCATGGATGCCGTCGACTTCATCCACCGGCACCACCACCGGGCCATCCTGGGCAGCGATGATCAACATGCGCGGCATGATGCGCCCGCCGCTGGCGCCGGGCCCGGTGGCGTCCAGGCCGAGCAGCTCCACCAGCGACAGGCACGCCACCAGCGCGCCGCGCACGTTGGCCACGCCGAGCAGGGCGCGGGAACGCTGGTGTGGCAGGGAATGAATCGGTTGCAGCGGCGCGACCTCCACCAGGCAGCGGGTGGCAATGCCCAGCCACTCTTCGCCCAGGCGGAACATCAGCAGGGAACGGGTGACCACATCCTCACCCAGCTCGACCGCGGCGTGCGGACGATGCGCGTCCTGCTGCAGGGCGTACCGGTCCAGCAAGCGCGTGGCCGCCGCCGAGTACACCGAACAGTTACGGCAATGGATATGCTCCGCCAGCAGCGGGCAGGACTTGTCACCGTGGATACCGATGCGGTTCCAGCAGTCGTCGATGGCCTGGGTGTCGGCCAGGGTCAGGTCCAGGCCTGCGGTGTCGAGCGCATCGGGGCTACTCATCGTTTGGACTCACTGTCAGCTCGCTCGCTACGGGCGGCCCGCGCTTGCAAGCGGCGTGCCCCCGCACTGTCGCCCTGGGACTCGAGCAGCGCGGCCAGGTGCATCAAGGCTTGCGGGTGCTGGGGTTCCAGGTACAAGGCTTTTCGATAATACCCCTGGGCTTCCAGGGCACTGCCGGCCACGTCGCTGAGCAGCCCCAACCAGTAGAACACCTGGGCGGCCGGCGGGTGACTGCTCAGATAACGCTCGCAAGCTGCACGGGCCTCGGCACTTTTGCCTTCGTTGGCCAACGTGGCGATCTGGCTAAGCAGCTCGCCTGCGTCGGACAGCGGTGCCTTGATCGGCACCACCTGGGCGCTGGGCGAGCTGAACGGTCGCGGCCTGGTCGGAATCGGCGCGGCGCTGCGTTGAGGCAATGGCGCGGGCATCGGCTTGAACACGGGCTCAGGCTGGACCGGCTCGGCATGCCGGCTGAACGCAAAGGACTGCGGCACACCAATCGAACGCATGCCATGGCGCCCGAGCAAGCTGCCCTCGGCGGGACCGATAAACAGCACGCCGTCCACGTGGGTCAGGCCCTTGAGCACGTCGAACACTTGCTTCTGGGTCGGCTGGTCGAAGTAGATCAGCAGGTTGCGGCAGAACACAAAGTCGTAGCTCGCCTCATTGGCCAGCAGCGCGGGATCGAGCAAGTTACCGACCTGCAGGCGCACCTGTTCACGCACGCGGTCGGCGATGTGGTAGCCGTCACCATACTCGGTGAAGTGGCGGTCGCGAAAACCGAGATCGCCCCCCCGAAACGAGTTCCTGCCATATACCCCACGTCGCGCGCGCTCCACCGACAGCGGGCTGACGTCCATGCCCTGCACTTTGAACTGGTGTGGCGCGAGGCCAGCATCCAGCAGCGCCATGGCAATCGAGTAGGGTTCTTCGCCGGTGGAACACGGCAGGCTGAGGATACGCAGGGCACGCATCTGCTTGATATCGGCCAGGCGCGCCTTCGCCAGGCGGGCCAGGGTCGCAAAGGACTCGGGGTAACGGAAAAACCAGGTTTCCGGGACGATGACCGCTTCGATCAGCGCCTGCTGTTCATCCTCGGAGCTTTGCAGGTGCTGCCAGTAGTCGCCGGGCGTCTGTGCATTGACGGCCTGGCTGCGTTGGCGCACCGCGCGCTCGATGATAGCTTCGCCGACCGACGCGACATCCAGGCCGATGCGCGCTTTCAGGAACGCAAAGAAACGCGGGTCGTGGCTCATATGCGCTGCTCGGTCGAAAACAGCAAGGCACGTACGTCATCGGTGAGCAATTCGTTGACACCTATCCACTGCATCAGGCCCACGGCATCTTCACGCACCAACCCCAGGTAACGCGCCTCGCGGTTGTCCAGGCCATAGGGCTTGAACTCCCCAAGCTCGCAACGCAGGGTGTCGGTGGCTTGCTCCAGGATCAGTCCCAGCCAGCGGGCTTCAACCCAAGGCTGTGGTTGGTAATTGACCAGCACCAGGCGCGTACTGGTACGGGCCTTGGCCGGCTTGCCGAAGGTCAGGGCGCTGAGGTCGATGACCGGCACCAGCGCACCACGGTGGGCAAAGATACCCGCCACCCACGCCGGCGCATGGGCAATGGGTTTGAGCGGCAAGCGTGGCAGGACCTCGGCGATTTCCGTGGCCCTGAGGGCAAAGCGCTCATCACCGATGTGGAACACCAGGAACAACGCCTTTTTCGCTGCCGGAACGGCACCGCGTCTCGCCGCGAGGTCGCTCATCAGACTTTGAAACGCGACACGCCACTGCGCAGGCCGACCGCGACCTGGCTCAGCTCATCAATGGCAAAGCTGGCCTGGCGCAGGGACTCCACCGTCTGGCTGCTGGCATCGCCCAGTTGCACCAGGGCGTGATTGATCTGCTCGGCGCCTGTGGCCTGGGCCTGCATGCCTTCATTGACCATCAACACCCGCGGCGCCAAGGCCTGAACCTGGTGGATGATCTGCGACAACTGCTCGCCCACTTGCTGCACTTCGAACATGCCGCGGCGCACTTCTTCGGAGAACTTGTCCATGCCCATCACGCCTGCCGACACCGCCGACTGGATCTCGCGCACCATCTGTTCGATGTCGTAGGTGGCCACCGCGGTCTGGTCGGCGAGGCGGCGCACTTCGGTAGCAACCACGGCAAAACCGCGACCGTACTCACCGGCCTTTTCGGCTTCGATGGCGGCATTCAGCGACAGCAGGTTGGTCTGGTCGGCGACCTTGACGATAGTCACCACCACTTGGTTGATGTTACCGGCCTTCTCATTGAGGATCGCCAGCTTGGCGTTGACCAGGTCGGCGGCGCCCATCACCGAATGCATGGTTTCCTCCATGCGCGCCAGGCCTTGCTGGCCGGAACCGGCGGCGACCGATGCCTGGTCGGCGGCGGTGGACACCTCGGTCATCGTGCGCACCAGGTCCTTGGACGTGGCGGCGATCTCACGGGACGTGGCGCCGATCTCGGTAGTGGTGGCGGCGGTCTCAGTGGCGGTGGCCTGCTGCTGCTTGGAAGTGGCGGCAATCTCGGTCACCGAGGTGGTCACCTGCACCGACGAACGCTGAGCCTGGGACACCAGCGCCGTCAGCTCGGTCATCATGTCGTTGAAGCCGGTTTCGACGGCGCCGAACTCGTCCTTGCGCTCCAGGTTCAGGCGTTTGCTCAGGTCGCCGTCACGCATGGTGCCGAGGATATCGACGATGCGTTGCATCGGCGCCATGATTGCGCGCATCAGCAGCAGGCCACACAGGCCGGCAGCGAGGATGGCGATGATCAGCGACACGGCCATGCTGACCTTGGCCGACAGCACCGACTCGTCGATCGCCGCCGTGGCCCGGTCAGACACGCTCTTGTTCTCAGTAATGATGTCGTTGAGCTTCATGCGCCCTTCAGTCCAGATCGGCGTCAATTGCTCTTCCAACAATGTGCGCGCACCCGGCAGGTCATCGGCCTCGACGCGCTCCAGCACCTGGCTCAGGACCTTGTTGTAGGTGAGGTGGGCGGCCTTGAAGTTATCGAACTCCATGCGATCGGCCTGGCCATGTATGGTTTTTTCGTAGTTGGCCATCTGCTGTTCAATACGCGCTTCGAACGCCTTGTAGTCCGTCTTATCCGTATTGTTCAAGGTTTTGTCGTCGCGTAGGCCGACGATGTCGATGGTATGCAAGTAGCTGTCGACCCAGGCGCTGCGGATCATCGAGCTGAGGTAGACCCCCGGCACCGCATCGTCCCGGACGGCTTCCTGGCTGGCTTCGATCTTCAGCAACCGTGAGTAGGACACCACGACCATCAGCAGCATGATCGCGATAATGACCGCAAAGCTCGCCAAAATCCGTTGGCGCAAGGTCCAGTTCTTCACAGTATTTCCTCGAAGGGCCATTCAAATGGGGGGGAGTATAGCTGAGCACAAGCCCTCATTTATCAACGGGTTTTGATGGAGCGCTCACAGAATGCAAAAACACCCCGGGCCAGTGCGGCAGCCGGGGTGCTTTCATTTCTCGGACAGGTTCAAAGGGTGGCTTGGCGCACCTGCTTTTCCAGTTCCAGCTTCAAGCCAGGCTCCAGTTTCAGTTGGCGCGCCAACTCGTCGAGGTAGGCCTTCTCCATGAAGTTTTCCTCGTCCACCAGCATCACGCTGGCGATGTACATCTCGGCCGCCATTTCCGGCGTGCCCGCAGCGCGCGCCACATCGGCCGGGTCCAGCGGTTTGTTCAGTTCGGCGTGCAGCCAGCTTTGCAGCTCGCGGTCGTTATCCAGCTTGATGAACTCGCCTTCGATCAATGCTCGCTCGCGCTCATCCACATGGCCGTCGGCCTTGGCGGCGGCGACCAGCGCCTTGAGAATGCCCTGGCTGTGTTGCTCGACCTGCGCGGGTGGCAGGCGGTCGATGGTTTGCGGCTCACCCTGGGGCGTGCTGGCCTGCTGCGCCTGCCAGTTGCCGTAGGCTTTGTAGGCAATCACCCCCAGTGCCGCGAGGCCTCCGTAGGTCAGCGCCTTGCCACCGAACTTGCGAGCCTTCTTGTTGCCCATCAGCAAGCCCATGGCGCCGGCCGCCAGGGCCCCGCCGCCCGCGCCACCGAGCAGGCCGCCCAGACCGCCACCGCCGAGCAAGCCGCCCAAGGCGCCTTTGTCGTCAGGTTTACGCTGGCCGCCAGCCTTGTTCTGCAGCATGTCCTGGCCAGACTTGAGCAACTGATCGAGCAATCCACGGGTATTCATTCGCAGTCTCCAGATACTAGGGTTCATAGGACCAATAGGCCTCCAGCGTAAAACTAAGTGCCAAAAAGCCGCGATCTAGAGTGCTTCCAGATGTAACGCGGTCGACCTTCTCTAAAATCGATATACACTCGAGCAAATCTATAAAAACACCCCACTGGTAATTCCAGCATGATGACCTTGCGTCAAATCCGGCACTTTATTGCCGTGGCCGAGACCGGTTCGATCTCCGCCGCCGCGCAAACGGCGTTTATCTCCCAGTCGACCCTGACCCTGGCGATCCAGCAGCTGGAGCAGGAAATCGGCGTCAACCTGTTCAACCGCCACGCCAAGGGCATGACCCTGACCCACCAGGGCCATCAATTCCTGCGTCAGGCACACCTTATTCTCGCCACCGTCGACAACGCCAAACGCAGCTTGCAACAGAGTACCGACCAGGTCGCCGGGCAGTTGATCATCGGCGTGACCAGCCTGGTGGCCGGCTATTACCTGGCCGACCTGCTGACACGCTTCCAGCGCGCCTACCCCAACGTGGAAATCCGCGTGATGGAGGATGAGCGCCCGTATATCGAGCATTTGCTCGTCAGCGGCGAAATCGACGTGGGCGTACTGATCCTCTCCAACCTCGAAGACCGCCACGCCCTGCAGACCGAAGTACTCACCCACTCGCCACACCGCCTGTGGCTGCCGGCGCAACACCCGCTGCTGGAGCACGACAGCATCAACCTGGCCGATGTGGCGCGTGAACCGCTGATCCAACTGAATGTGGACGAAATGGGCCACAACGCCCAGCGCCTGTGGGCCGGTGCCGGGCTGCAACCACGGGTGACATTGCGCACGGCGTCCACCGAAGCAGTCCGAAGCCTGGTGGCCGCAGGCCTGGGCGTGTCGATCCAGCCTGACATGACATACCGCCCCTGGTCGCTTGAGGGCGACATTATTGAAGCACGGCCGATTGCCGACCTCAGCCAGACCCTCGACGTGGGCCTGGCCTGGCGCCGTGGCACCGCCCGCCCGGCGCTGGTGGATCCGTTCCTGACCGTCGCACGGGAACAGCCGCACCCACGCAAGCCATCTATTTAATCGAATGCTGCATTCAGTATTTAGCATTTGTTGACCTCGCGCCTGACCTCTACTCTCGCTTCATCCATAAGAGAAAGGTCGGGCGCCTTGTAAGAGAACGCCAATGGCCACACAAGAAAAGAGATCGCGAAAAATGTCCGGCGCGCCCACCCCGCTGCTCACTGCGTTGCTGATCGACGGCGAACTGGTCCAAGGCCAGGGTGTTGCCGAGCCGATCCTCAACCCGGCCACGGGTGAAGTCCTCACCCAGATCGCCGAAGCCAGCACCGAGCAGGTGGAAACCGCGATCCTTGCCGCCCACCGCGCCTTTGCCGGCTGGTCGCGCACCACGCCGCAGCAACGCTCGAACATTCTGCTCGGCATTGCCGACGCGATCGAAAAACAAGCCGACTACCTCGCCCGCCTGGAATCCCTGAACTGCGGCAAGCCGTTGCACCTGGCGCGCCAGGATGACTTGAGTGCCACCGTCGACGTGTTCCGCTTCTTCGCCGGGGCTGTGCGTTGCCAGACCGGGCAACTGAGCGGCGAATACCTGCCGGGCTACACCAGCATGGTGCGCCGCGATCCCATCGGCGTGGTGGCCTCGATTGCGCCATGGAACTACCCACTGATGATGGCGGCGTGGAAAATCGCACCGGCCCTGGCCGCCGGTAATACCTTGGTGTTCAAGCCGTCGGAACACACGCCACTGTCGATCCTCGCCCTCGCCCCTGTCCTTAAAGAACTGCTGCCGCGTGGGGTGATCAACATTCTGTGTGGCGGCGGCGAAGGCGTCGGCAGCCATCTGGTCAGCCACCCCAAGGTGCGCATGGTCTCGCTGACCGGCGATATCGTCACCGGGCAGAAGATTCTGCAAGCAGCCTCCAAAACCCTTAAACGCACGCACCTGGAACTGGGCGGCAAGGCGCCGGTGATCGTGTGCAACGATGCCGACCTGCAAGCCGTGGTCGAGGGCGTGCGCGCCTACGGTTACTACAACGCCGGCCAGGACTGCACCGCGGCATGTCGCATCTACGCCCAGGCCGGTATTCACGACAAGCTGGTTGCCGAACTTGGCGCGGCCGTGAGCAGCCTGCGCTTTGCCGGCAAACGCGATGCCGATAATGAACTGGGCCCGCTGATCAGCACGCGCCAGCGCGACCGCGTCGCCAGTTTTGTCGAACGCGCCCTCGGCCAACCACATATCGAGCGGGTTACCGGGGCCGCCGTGCACTCGGGTGCGGGCTTCTACTACCAGCCTACGCTGCTCGCCGGCTGCAAACAGAACGATGAGATCGTGCAGCGCGAAGTGTTCGGCCCGGTGGTCACCGTGACGCGCTTCGACGAACTGGAACAGGCGGTGGACTGGGCCAACGACTCCGAATACGGCCTGGCCTCGTCGGTGTGGACCCAGAACCTGGACAAGGCCATGCAAGTGGCGGCGCGCCTGCAATACGGCTGCACCTGGATCAACAGCCATTTCATGCTGGTCAGCGAAATGCCCCACGGCGGCTTGAAGCGCTCAGGCTATGGGAAGGATCTGTCCAGCGATTCGCTGCAGGACTACAGCGTGGTGCGCCACATCATGGCTAGACACGGAAATCAGCTGTAGGCAGCAAGCGACCGGCTGCCAGTAAACGCGGAACCGCGTTTTCTTGCGGCTTGCAGCTTGGCGCAAGCGCTACGCTAAAACAAAAAACGACACGTACCACTGCTTTTACTGCCCCGACCATAATTAAAGAAGAGGGAACCCCCATGTCTGCGCACAAGACCGCACTGCTCAGTGCCCTGACCACCGCGCTGCTGGCGAGCGCCAGCCTCCAGGCCGCCGAACCGCTCAAGGCGGTGGGTGCCGGCGAAGGCCAGCTGGATATCGTCGCCTGGCCCGGCTATATCGAACGTGGTGAAAGCGACAAGGCCTACGACTGGGTCAGCGGTTTCGAGAAGGAAACCGGCTGCAAGGTCAATGTGAAAACCGCCGCCACCTCTGACGAGATGGTCAGCCTGATGGCCAAGGGCGGGTATGACCTGGTGACTGCGTCGGGCGATGCATCGCTGCGCCTGATCGTCGGCAAGCGGGTGCAGCCGATCAATACCGCACTCATCCCCAATTGGAAAAACATCGACCCACGCCTGAAAGACGCGCCGTGGTACGTGGTCGGCCAGCAAACCTACGGCACCCCATACCAGTGGGGCCCGAACGTGCTGATGTACAACACCAACGTGTTCAAGACCGCGCCCACCAGCTGGGACGTGCTGTTCAACGCGCAAAACCTGCCGGATGGCAAGCCGAACAAAGGCCGCGTGCAGGCGTATGACGGCCCTATCTACATCGCCGACGCGGCGCTGTACCTCAAGGCGACCAAGCCGGAACTGGGTATTCAAAGCCCGTACGAACTGACCGAAACCCAATACAAGGCCGTGCTCGAGTTGCTGCGCGCGCAACAACCGCTGATCCACCGCTACTGGCACGACACCACTGTGCAAATGAGTGACTTCAAAAATGAAGGCGTGGTGGCCTCCAGCGCCTGGCCGTACCAGGTCAACGGCCTGCAGAACGAGAAGCAGCCGATTGCTTCGACGATTCCGAAGGAAGGCGCCACCGGCTGGGCCGACACCACCATGTTGCACACCGAGGCCAAGCACCCGAACTGCGCCTACAAGTGGATGGACTGGTCGCTGCAACCCAAGGTCCAGGGCGATGTCGCCGCCTGGTTCGGTTCGCTGCCGGCAGTGCCTGCGGCCTGTAAGGAAAGCGAACTGCTCGGCGCCGAGGGTTGCAAGACCAACGGCTTCGACCAGTTCGAAAAGATCGCCTTCTGGAAAACCCCGCAGGCTGAAGGCGGCAAGTTCGTGCCCTACAGCCGCTGGACCCAGGATTACATCGCGATCATGGGCGGCCGCTGAGGCCTCCCAGGCTGCAGAGGTCCACTGTGGGCAGGGTTCAGGAGTGAGCTGGCTTGCCTGAGAAGGCATCACCTTGGTGTAGCTGCTACACCAAGGTGCCTGCATCGCGGGCAAGCCTAGCGCCCAACCGAAAAGCGCCCACATTTTGACCGCGCACACCGTTATCTCGTTTTTTCAGAAGTCCAGGCCGGGCCGCTGCGACGACCCGCGCCTTTTCGGAGCACCGCACCATGACGCTTGCAGTCCAATTCACCCACGTTTCCCGTCAGTTCGGCGAAGTGAAAGCCGTTGACCGGGTTTCCATCGATATCCAGGACGGCGAGTTCTTTTCCATGCTCGGCCCTTCCGGCTCGGGCAAGACCACCTGCCTGCGCCTGATCGCCGGGTTCGAGCAGCCGAGCGCAGGCTCGATCCGGATCCATGGCGAGGAAGCCGCGGGCTTGCCGCCCTATCAGCGCGATGTGAACACCGTGTTCCAGGATTACGCGCTGTTCCCCCACATGAATGTGCGTGACAACGTCGCCTACGGCCTCAAGGTCAAGGGCGTGGGCAAGACCGAACGGCTGAACCGTGCCGAAGAAGCCCTGGGCATGGTCGCCCTCGGTGGCTACGGCGACCGCAAGCCCGTACAGCTCTCCGGCGGCCAACGCCAACGGGTGGCCCTGGCCCGCGCCCTGGTCAATCGCCCGCGCGTTTTGCTGCTGGACGAACCACTGGGCGCCCTCGACCTCAAGTTGCGCGAGCAGATGCAGAGCGAGCTCAAGAAGCTGCAGCGCCAACTGGGCATCACCTTTATCTTCGTGACCCACGACCAGACCGAAGCGCTGTCGATGTCCGACCGTGTGGCGGTGTTCAACAAGGGCCGCATCGAGCAGGTCGACACCCCGCGCAATCTCTACATGAAACCGGCCACCGCGTTCGTCGCCGAGTTCGTCGGCACCTCCAACGTCATTCGTGGCGAGCTGGCGCAGCGCCTCAGCGGCAGCGCGCAGCCCTTCTCGATCCGCCCGGAACATGTACGGTTTGCCGACGGCCCGCTGGGCGCCGGCGAAGTGGAAATCAGCGGCTTGCTCCACGACATCCAATATCAGGGCAGCGCCACCCGCTATGAACTGAAACTGGAAAATGGCCAGGCACTGAATATCAGCCAGGCCAACAACCAGTGGCTGGATACCAGCAGCGGCCACCAGGTCGGCCAGTCCATCACCGCCCGCTGGGCGCGGGAAGCCATGACGCCACTGACCGACATCGCAGGCGAGGTGTGACATGAGCCTGGCCCTTTCCCAACCGCCGATGCGCAGGTTTTCCAACCTGCTTTATCGCAAGCCCAACCTCTACCTGGCGATGTTGCTGGTGCCGCCGCTGATCTGGTTCGGCGCGATCTACCTCGGCTCGCTACTGACCCTGCTGTGGCAAGGTTTCTATACGTTTGACGACTTCACCATGGCGGTCACGCCGGACCTGACCCTGGCCAACTTCGCCGCGCTGTTCCAGCCGTCGAACTTCGACATCATCGTGCGCACCCTGAGCATGGCGATTGTGGTGTCGATCGCCAGTGCCATCGTCGCCTTCCCCATCGCCTACTACATGGCGCGCTACACCACGGGCAAGACCAAGGCGTTCTTCTATATCGCGGTAATGATGCCGATGTGGGCCAGCTACATCGTCAAGGCCTATGCCTGGACCTTGCTGCTGGCCAAGGGCGGCGTGGCGCAGTGGTTCGTGCAGCACCTGGGGCTGGAGCCACTGCTGCAGTTCGTGCTGGGCATTCCCGGCGTGGGCGGCAGCACCTTGAGCACCTCGCACCTGGGGCGCTTCATGGTGTTCGTCTATATCTGGCTGCCGTTCATGATCCTGCCGATCCAGGCGTCGCTGGAACGCTTGCCGCCATCGCTGCTGCAGGCCTCGGCCGACCTGGGAGCCAAGCCGCGCCAGACCTTCATGCAGGTGATTTTGCCGCTGTCGGTGCCGGGGATTGCCGCCGGTTCGATCTTCACGTTCTCGCTGACCCTGGGCGACTTCATCGTGCCGCAACTGGTGGGCCCGCCCGGCTACTTCGTTGGCGGCATGGTGTACGCGCAGCAAGGCGCCATCGGCAACATGCCCATGGCGGCGGCGTTCACCCTGGTGCCGATCGTGCTGATCGCGGTCTACCTGTCCATCGTCAAACGCCTGGGGGCCTTCGATGCACTCTGAAAAATCAAGCATGAGTCTGAAGATCGCAGCCTGGGGCGGGTTGGTGTTCCTGCACTTCCCGATCCTGATCATCTTCCTCTACGCCTTCAACACCGAAGAAGCCGCGTTCAGCTTTCCGCCCCAGGGCTTCACCCTGAAGTGGTTCAGCGTGGCATTCGCCCGGCCGGATGTACTGGAAGCGATCAAGCTGTCGTTGCAGATCGCCGCCATTGCCACGCTGATTGCGATGGTGCTCGGCACCCTGGCCTCGGCCGCCCTGTATCGCCGCGAGTTCTTCGGCAAGCAGGGCGTGTCGTTGATGCTGATCCTGCCGATTGCGCTGCCGGGGATCATCACCGGTATCGCGCTGCTGGCGACTTTCAAGACACTGGGCATCGAGCCGGGGATGTTCACCATCATCGTCGGCCACGCGACGTTCTGCGTGGTGATCGTCTACAACAACGTCATCGCGCGGTTGCGGCGGACGTCCCACAGCTTGATCGAAGCCTCGATGGACCTGGGCGCCGACGGCTGGCAGACCTTCCGCTACATCATCATGCCCAACCTGGGCTCGGCGCTGCTCGCCGGCGGCATGCTCGCCTTTGCGCTGTCGTTTGACGAAATCATCGTCACCACCTTCACCGCCGGCCACGAGCGCACCTTGCCGCTGTGGCTGCTCAATCAACTGAGTCGCCCACGGGATGTGCCGGTGACCAACGTGGTGGCGATGCTGGTGATGCTGGTGACGATGTTCCCGATTCTCGGTGCCTATTACCTGACCCGCGGTGGTGAAAGCGTGGCGGGGAGTGGCGGTAAATAACTGACAACACATTGCCACTGTTGAAACACGGTCAATGTGGGAGCGAGCTTGCCTGCGATAACAGTATCGGCTGAACCACCGCTGTCGCAGGCAAGCCCGCTACCACCGTTGACGCGGTTTCTACAGAAGAAGAACTGTCGCTCAGAGGAGAGCTGAACCATGCAAACCAAACTCTTGATCAACGGCCACTTGGTCGAAGGCGAAGGCCCGGCACAGGCGGTGTTCAACCCGGCTTTGGGCCGCGTACTGGTGGAAATCAAGGAAGCCAGCGAAGCCCAGGTCGACGCCGCCGTGCGCGCCGCCGATGCGGCTTTCGAGGGCTGGTCGCAAACCGCGCCCAAGGATCGGTCGCTGCTGCTGCTGAAACTGGCGGACGTGATCGAAGCCCACGGCGAAGAGCTGGCCAAGCTGGAATCGGACAACTGTGGCAAGCCTTACAGCGCCGCGCTGAACGATGAGATCCCGGCGATTGCCGACGTGTTCCGCTTCTTTGCCGGCGCCAGCCGTTGCATGAGCGGTTCGGCCGGCGGTGAGTATCTGCCCGGCCATACGTCGATGATCCGCCGCGACCCGGTGGGCGTGATCGCCTCCATCGCGCCGTGGAACTACCCACTGATGATGGTCGCCTGGAAAATCGCCCCGGCCCTCGCCGCTGGTAATACCGTGGTGCTCAAGCCGTCGGAACAAACCCCGCTGACTGCCCTGCGCCTGGTCGAACTGGCTGCGGACATTTTTCCTGCCGGTGTGCTCAACCTGGTATTCGGTCGTGGTCCGACGGTGGGCAGCCCGCTGGTGAGCCACCCGAAAGTGCGCATGGTGTCGTTGACCGGCTCTATCGCCACCGGCGCGAACATCATCTCCAGCACCGCCGACAGCGTGAAGCGCCTGCACATGGAGCTGGGCGGCAAAGCGCCGGTGATCATTTTCAATGACGCCGATATCGATGCAGCGGTGGAAGGTATTCGCACCTTCGGTTTCTACAACGCCGGCCAGGATTGCACCGCGGCGTGCCGGATTTATGCGCAAGCGGACATCTACGATGCGTTTGTCGAGAAGCTCGGCGCGGCAGTCGCCAGCATCAAATACGGTTTGCAGGATGACCCATCCACCGAGCTGGGCCCACTGATCACCGCGCAACACCGCGACCGCGTGGCCGGGTTTGTCGAGCGTGCCGTGGCGCAGCCGCATATTCGCCTGGTCACCGGTGGCAAGGCGGTGGAAGGCAATGGCTTCTTCTTCGAGCCGACCGTGCTGGCTGACGCACAGCAGGACGACGAGATCGTGCGCCGTGAGGTTTTCGGCCCGGTGGTGTCGGTGACCAAGTTCTCCGATGAAGCACAGGTGCTGGGCTGGGCCAATGATTCGGACTACGGCCTGGCGTCATCGGTGTGGACTGCCGACGTAGGACGCGCCCATCGCTTGGCCGCACGCCTGCAATACGGCTGCACCTGGGTGAACACCCACTTCATGCTCGTCAGCGAAATGCCTCATGGCGGTCAGAAACTGTCGGGTTATGGCAAAGACATGTCCATGTACGGCTTGGAGGACTACACCACCGTTCGCCATGTGATGTTCAAGCACTGACGCTTTACCCCTGTGGGAACGGTCTTGTGTGGGAGCACGCTCGCTCCCACAGTCAGCCCGGCGCCCACGGGGCCTCATAACAATAAATACTTCGTAGGTTCTCCCCATGGATATCACCCGCCGCGACTTCCTCAACG
This sequence comes from Pseudomonas sp. MYb13, assembly GCF_002980075.1. Classification (NCBI taxonomy): domain Bacteria; kingdom Pseudomonadati; phylum Pseudomonadota; class Gammaproteobacteria; order Pseudomonadales; family Pseudomonadaceae; genus Pseudomonas; species Pseudomonas sp. MYb13. The sequence goes on from NZ_PCQI01000002.1 coordinate 173,057, forward strand.
GCGTCGCTGTCACCATTGCCGCTGGCATGACCCCGCTGCAACTGCTTCAAGCCGCTCCCGATGGTCGCTACTACCCACCCGCCCTCACCGGCCTGCGCGGCAGCCACGTTGGCTCGTTCGAAGTGGCGCACCAGATGGGCTGGGAAAAGAAGGTGTTCGACACCGACAAACTGCCGATCACCGAGCACTATGACCTGATAGTAGTGGGTGGCGGCTTGAGTGGGCTGTCGGCGGCGTGGTTCTACCGTGAGAAGCACCCCAAGGCGAAGATCCTGATCCTGGAAAACCACGACGACTTCGGCGGCCATGCCAAGCGCAATGAATTCCAGGCCGGTGGCCGCATGATCACCGGCTACGGTGGCAGCGAGGCGTTCCAGTCGCCCAACCACCTGTACAGCAAGGAGGTGAACGGGCTGCTGAAGAAACTCGGGGTGAACATCAAGCGCTTCGAAACCGCCTTCGACCGCCAGTTCTACCCAGGCCTTGGGCTGTCGCGCGGGGTGTTTTTCGACAAGGAAAACTTCGGCGAAGACAAACTGGTGACCGGCGATCCCACCCCGATGGTGGCCGACGACATCGCGCCAGACCGACTGAATGCGCGTGCCATCAGCGATTTCATCAATGACTTCCCGTTGCCACCGGCAGACCGCCAGGCCCTGATTGAGCTGCACACGACGCCCAAGGACTACCTGCCGGGCAAGACCGCCGAAGAAAAGGCCACTTATCTGGCGGCGACCAGCTACCGCGATTTCCTGCTGAAGAACGTCGGCCTGTCAGAAGGCGCGGTGAAGTACTTCCAGAGCCGGACCAATGACTTCATGGCCCTGAGCATTGATGCGGTGGCCTCGTCCGATGCCTACAGTGTGGGTTTCCCCGGCTTTGCCGGGATGAACCTGGCGCCGATCAGCGAAGAAGCCGCTGCAGAAATGGAAGAGCCCTATATCTATCATTTCCCGGATGGCAATGCGTCGGTGGCGCGGTTGCTGGTGCGCAGTCTGATCCCAGGCGTGGCGCCGGGGCACACCATGGACGATATCGTGTTGGCCGCGTTTGACTACGCCAAGCTCGACCAGCCCAAGGCCGCCGTGCGCTTGCGCCTGAACAGCACGGCGGTCAGCGTGCGCAACGTCGGTGATAGCGTGCATGTCGGCTACAGCCGTGGCGGACAACTCGCACAGGTGCGCGGCAAACGCTGCATCCTGGCCTGCTACAACATGATGATTCCGTACCTGCTCAAGGACTTACCGGCGCCCCAAGCGCATGCCCTGAGCCAGAACGTGAAATACCCGCTGGTGTACACCAAGGTGGTGATCCGCAATTGGCAGTCGTTCCAGAAACTGGGCGTGCATGAGATTTACGCGGCGACCCAGCCTTACAGCCGGATCAAACTGGACTACCCGGTGAGCATGGGCGGCTACGACCACCCGCGTGACCCGACGCAGCCGATTGGCTTGCACATGGTCTACGTGCCTACCAGCCCCAACAGCGGCATGAACGCCCGCGACCAGGCCCGCGCCGGGCGGGGCAAGTTGTACGGGCAGACGTTCGAGCAGTTGGAAGCGCAGTTGCGTGACCAGTTGCAACGCATGCTCGGCCCGGGTGGTTTCGACCATGAGCGCGATATCCTGGCGATCACTGTCAACCGCTGGTCACATGGTTATGCGAGCTTCTCCAACAGTCTGTTTGATGATGCCGAGGAGAACACAGCGTGGATGAACCTGGCGCGCAAGCCCGTGGGGCATGTGGCCATCGCCAACTCGGATGCGGCATGGAGTGCGTATGCCCATGCGGCGATTGATGAGGCGTATCGGGCGGTGGGTGAAGTCGCCTGACATGCAGTCTGAATGTGGGAGCGGGCTTGCTCGCTCCCATATTTGATCCTCATACTTTTCAAGTACCGTGCGCGTCCGCAGAGTCTGAAATGTCTTGTCGCATTTGCAACGCCATCAGCACGCTATCAATCAATTTTCCTACGTCATCGAACCGCTTAAGCTATCCGGCGTCTGTTTAATGTCCGTTGCGTTTGGTCGAAGGCATGTCCGAACCGTAATTTCTGATCCGCTACGTGCCAGGAAAGGCGCGGGATTTGCTCACGACAGGTTGTCTCTATGCACCGCAGGAATTTGCTCAAAGCGTCCATGGCCATTGCGGCCTACACCGGTTTGTCGGCCAGCGGCCTGCTTGCCGCCCAGGCCTGGGCCGGGAACCGTGCCGCCGACGGCAAGGCCGTGGCGTTCGACTTCGAAACGCTCAAGGCCCAGGCCAAACAACTCGCCGGGACCGCGTACAAAGACACCAAACAGGTATTGCCGCCGACCCTGGCGACCATGACCCCGCAGAATTTCAACGCCATCGGCTACGACGGCAACCATTCGCTGTGGAAGGAATTGAACGGCCAACTGGACGTGCAGTTCTTCCACGTCGGCATGGGTTTCAAGACGCCAGTACGCATGCACAGCGTCGACCCCAAGACCCGCGAAGCACGTGAAGTGCATTTCCGCCCTTCGCTGTTCAATTACGAAAAAACCACGGTCGACACCAAGCAACTGACCGGCGACCTCGGTTTCTCCGGCTTCAAGCTGTTCAAGGCGCCAGAACTGGATCGCCATGACGTGCTGTCGTTTCTCGGCGCCAGCTACTTCCGCGCGGTGGACTCCACCGGCCAGTACGGCCTTTCTGCGCGCGGCCTGGCCATCGACACCTACGCGAAAAAACGCGAGGAATTCCCCGACTTCACACAGTTCTGGTTTGAAACCCCGGACAAGAACGCCACCCGCTTCGTGGTCTACGCCCTGCTCGACTCGCCGAGCGCCACCGGTGCGTACCGCTTCGACATCGACTGCCAGGCCAACCAGGTGGTGATGGCCATCGATGCCCATATCAATGCGCGCACCACCATCGAACAACTGGGCATTGCGCCGATGACCAGCATGTTCAGCTGCGGCACCCACGAGCGCCGCATGTGCGACACCATCCACCCGCAGATCCACGACTCGGACCGCCTGGCAATGTGGCGTGGCAACGGCGAGTGGATCTGCCGCCCGCTGAACAACCCGGCCAAGTTGCAATTCAACGCTTTTGCCGATAAAGACCCGAAAGGCTTCGGCCTGGTGCAGACCGACCACGAGTTCGCCAGCTACCAGGACACTGTGGACTGGTACAGCAAGCGCCCAAGCCTGTGGGTCGAACCAACCACTGCCTGGGGCGAAGGCTCGATCGACCTGCTGGAAATTCCGACGACCGGCGAGACCCTCGATAACATCGTGGCCTTCTGGACCCCGAAAAAACCCGTGGCTGCCGGTGATTCACTCAACTACGGCTACAAGCTGTACTGGAGCGCGCTGCCACCGGTCAGCACACCGCTGGCTCAGGTCGATGCCACCCGTTCCGGCATGGGCGGCTTTACCGAAGGCTGGGCACCGGGTGAACACTACCCGCAAGTCTGGGCCCGCCGTTTTGCCGTGGACTTCAAGGGCGGTGGCCTGGACCGCCTGCCACCGGGTACCGGAATCGAACCGGTGGTCACCTGCTCCCATGGCGAAGTGAAAGACTTCAGCGTGCTGGTGCTGGATAACATCAAGGGCTACCGCATCCTGTTTGACTGGTACCCGACCAGCGACAGCGTGGACCCGGTGGAGCTGCGCCTGTTTATCCGCACTCAAGACCGCACCCTGAGTGAGACCTGGTTGTATCAGTACTTCCCGCCGGCACCGGACCAGCGCAAGTACACCTGATCGGCCCTTGTAGGAGCTGGCACGCCAGCTCCTACAGGTGCTCAGAACCGCGACACACTCTTCATCGCCCCTATCAAATACCGCATCGCCACCTGATCGTTCTCGGTCAGGGCGCGATATTGCGCCAGCAGCTCCAGCTCATCCGAGCTCAACTTTCGCCCCCGCAAAGACACCCGGCGAGTCAGAAAAGACGCCACCACACCCGCTACACCATAGGACTTGGCCATGGACTGTTTCTCCTGATATCCATCAAATACTCCTGTTGCCCATTACCCGCCTCCCATGAAGCGCAATGCCTCAGCGGGCAAACCGACTGACTTCCTGGGCCAGAAATCAGACTTACCCTAAGCGTAGAAACGATCTCGTCACTTGTGGGATTTTTTTAGAGTATTCACTTAAAAAAATATCTAGGTAACAAAGACCTACAGCCTAATCCCACTCCACGGCCACAAAAAAACCCACCGGGTCAGGGTGGGTTTCAGTGGCACATTATGCGGCTCAATCCCTCAAGTCAGACTCATGGATCGGCTGGTCGCGATGGGTCGCGCGCTGATATTGCGCCGGCCAGATGGCCTTGCGCCCGCCCAAGTCATCGTCGGCGTGCAGTGGCCAGTACGGGTCACGTAACAGCTCACGGGCGAGGAAGATGATATCGGCCTGGCAGGTGCGCAAGATGTGCTCAGCCTGGGCGGGCTCGGTAATCATGCCGACAGTGCCGGTGGCAATACCCGACTCTTTGCGCACCCGCTCGGCGAAGCGGGTCTGGTAGCCGGGGCCGGTGGGAATCTCGGCATTGGCGGCGGTGCCACCGGAAGAGACGTCGATCAGGTCGACGCCCAGGTCTTTCAGGCGGCGCGCCAGCTCCACGGTTTCATCCGGGTTCCAGCCGTCCTCCACCCAGTCGGTGGCCGATACCCGCACAAACAGCGGCAGTTCCTGAGGCCAGACCTCGCGCACCGCACGGGTCACTTCGAGCACCAGGCGAATGCGGTTTTCAAACGAGCCGCCGTAGTGGTCCTGCCGTTGGTTGCTGATGGGCGAAAGGAATTGATGCAGCAGGTAACCGTGGGCCGCGTGGATTTCCGCCACTTCGAAACCTGCGGTCAACGCACGCTTGGCCGCGGCAACAAAATCGGCGATCACTTGCTGGATCTGCCCTTCGTCCAATGGCTTGGGCTGGGTGTGCTGGGGGTCGAAGGCAATCGGCGATGGCCCCACCGGCACCCAGCCGCCGTCTTCCGGCTTGACGCTGCCGTGCTTGCCGATCCAGGGCCGATGGGTGCTGGCCTTGCGCCCGGCATGAGCCAGCTGGATGCCGGCCACGGCGCCCTGGGCTGCGATGAATCGCGTGATGCGTTGCAGCGGTTCGATCTGCTCATCGTTCCACAGGCCGAGGTCTTCGGCGGTGATGCGGCCATCGGCAGTCACGGCGGTGGCTTCGGTGAAAATCAACCCGGCGCCGCCGACTGCACGACTGCCAAGGTGGACGAGGTGCCAGTCATTGGCCAGGCCATCGACGCTCGAGTATTGGCACATGGGCGACACGGCGATGCGGTTGAGCAGGGTCAATTGACGGAGGGTGTAGGGTTCGAGCAGTTGACTCATGGCGCACCTCTTCTTAGCATTTTGGGCACTTTTGCAGGCGCAACCTTGCTCCTGCGCGACAGTGCTTAGAGCCTAGTCGACAACGCTGGATTGCACAGGGTTCAGAAAGGAAAGCGGGAGCCGATTGCCGGCCCCCGTGCTGCGACGGTTTACATCTCGACCTGGGTGCCCAGCTCGATCACGCGGTTTACCGGGAGTTTGAAGAAGCGCAGGTTGCCGTTGGCGTTCTTCAACATGAACGCGAACAGGCTTTCGCGCCAACGGGCCATGCCCTTGATGCGCGAGGCGATCACCGTTTCACGACTGAGGAAATAGGTGGTGCGCATCGGACTGAAATCCAGGTCGTCCAGATGGCACAGCTTCAGTGCCTCGGGTACGTCCGGCTCGTCGGTAAAACCGAAATGCAGGATCACGCGGAAAAAACCTTCCCCGTAGGCATCCACCTCAAAGCGCCGCGAGGCCGGCACACGCGGAATATCCTCGTAGACCACCGTCAACATCACCACCTGCTCATGCAACACCTGGTTATGCAGCAGGTTGTGCAACAACGCATGGGGTACGGCGTCCGGGCGAGCGGTGAGGAACACCGCAGTGCCCTGCACCCGATGGGGCGGCTGCACGCGAATACTGCTGATAAAGATCGGCAATGGCAGGCCGCCTTCGTCGAGGCGATCCACCAGCAATTGCTTGCCGCGTTTCCAGGTGGTCATCAGCACGAACAGCACGATCCCCGCCAAGACCGGGAAGGCGCCACCCTGGATGATTTTCGGCACGTTGGCGGCAAAATACAGCCCATCGACCAACAGGCAGCACACCAATACGGGCACGGCCAGGATCGGCGGCCATTTCCACAGCAGCAGCATCACGGCCGACACCAGGATGGTGGTCATCAGCATAGTCCCGGTCACCGCCACGCCGTAGGCCGATGCCAATGCGTTGGAGGATTCGAAACCCAGCACCAGCAGGATCACACCGACCATAAGCGACCAGTTCACCGCGCCTATGTAGATCTGGCCCTGCTCGGCACTCGAGGTGTGCTGGATATGCATGCGCGGGATGTAACCCAGCTGGATCGCCTGGCGGGTCAATGAGAACGCACCGGAAATGACTGCCTGGGATGCAATCACCGTAGCCAGGGTGGACAACACGACCAGCGGGATCAGCGCCCAGCTCGGGGCGAGGAGGTAGAACGGGTTGCGCGCTGCTTCCGGATCGCCCAGCAGCATGGCGCCCTGGCCGAAATAGTTGAGCACCAGCGCCGGCAACACCAGCATGAACCACGCACGGGCGATGGGTTTGCGGCCGAAGTGCCCCATGTCGGCGTACAGCGCCTCGGCGCCGGTCAATGCCAGTACCACCGCGCCGAGGATGGCCACGCCTATGCCTGGGTGAGCCTCGAAGAAACGCACGCCCCACATCGGATTCAGCGCGTTGAGCACCTCAGGGTGCAGGGTGATGCCATACACACCGAGACCGCCGAGGACCAGGAACCATGTCACCATCACCGGACCGAACAGCTTGCCGATACGGTCCGTGCCGTGTTTCTGGATGAGAAACAGCGCTACCAGCACCACCAGCGCGATCGGCACCACCCACTTTTCCAGGCCGTCGAACGCCAATTCCAGGCCTTCAATGGCCGACAATACTGAAATCGCCGGGGTGATCATGCTGTCGCCGTAGAACAGCGCCGCGCCGCACAGGCCACATACCACCAGGAAACTGCGCAGTTTCTTGCGCTCCCCCGCCGCTCGTCGTGCCAGTGCAGTGAGCGCCATAATACCGCCCTCGCCCTGGTTGTCGGCGCGCAGCACGAAGAGCATGTATTTGATCGAGACCACCCAGATCAGTGACCAGAAGATCAGCGCCAGGATCCCCAGCACGCCGTCATGGTTGACCTGAACCCCATACCCTCCGTTGAACACCTCTTTAAGGGTGTAGAGCGGACTGGTCCCGATATCGCCATAAACCACCCCGACCGCTGCCACCAGCATGCCGATCGGCTTGGCGTTTGATTCCTCGGCACCTGCTGCCTGACTACTCGCGTGACCCATCAACCACTCCTGCCCTTTGACCTGAGGTCTTTTATAAACAACGCGTCTAAGCTGACCGTAGCATGCGCTGTTTTACTTCTCGTAACAGACGTTTTATTGACCCCGGGCTTTTACCCGTATGCAACGGCGCGAAGCATAGCGCAGCACTCGTCGCATTTCCCCGCATAAAGCTGGTCAAGTGCGTTGCCCGTCGCTAGAATTGCGCACTTTTTGATCAGAGGCGCACCAAGCGCCCGTCCGCAGCCCTGTCGTGCCCGACTGGCGGCGTCATTCAATACCGAGGTTAGACATGTCCACCACCATCGCAAAGGCCAACCCCAAGGTTGGCTTTGTTTCCCTGGGTTGCCCGAAGGCTCTGGTCGACTCCGAGCGCATCCTCACGCAACTGCGTATGGAAGGCTATGACGTTGTGTCCACCTACCAGGACGCCGACGTGGTGGTGGTCAACACCTGCGGCTTCATCGACTCGGCCAAGGCAGAGTCGCTGGAAGTGATCGGCGAAGCCATCAAGGAAAACGGCAAGGTCATCGTGACCGGCTGCATGGGCGTGGAAGAAGGCAATATCCGCAACGTGCACCCGAGCGTGCTGGCCGTGACCGGCCCGCAGCAGTACGAGCAGGTGGTCAACGCGGTGCACGAAGTCGTGCCACCGCGCCAGGACCACAACCCGCTGATCGACCTGGTGCCGCCGCAAGGCATCAAGTTGACACCACGCCATTACGCCTACCTGAAGATTTCCGAAGGCTGCAACCACAGCTGCAGCTTCTGCATCATTCCGTCGATGCGCGGCAAGCTGGTGAGCCGCCCAGTCGGCGACGTACTGGACGAGGCCCAGCGCCTGGTCAAATCCGGCGTCAAAGAGCTGTTGGTGATCTCCCAGGACACCAGCGCCTACGGCGTCGACGTGAAATACCGCACCGGTTTCTGGAACGGCGCGCCGGTGAAAACCCGCATGACCGAACTGTGCGAAGCCCTCAGCAGCCTGGGTGTGTGGGTGCGCCTGCACTATGTCTACCCGTACCCGCATGTGGACGAGCTGATCCCGCTGATGGCTGCCGGCAAGATCCTGCCGTACCTGGACATCCCGTTCCAGCACGCCAGCCCGAAAGTGCTCAAGGCCATGAAACGCCCCGCTTTCGAAGACAAGACCCTGGCGCGCATCAAGAACTGGCGCGAGATCTGCCCGGAACTGATCATCCGCTCGACCTTCATCGTCGGCTTCCCCGGCGAAACCGAGGAAGACTTCCAGTACCTGCTGGACTGGCTGACCGAAGCCCAGCTGGACCGCGTCGGCTGCTTCCAGTACTCGCCGGTTGAAGGTGCCCCGGCCAACCTGCTGGACCTGGCCGTGGTACCGGACGACGTCAAGCAGGACCGTTGGGAGCGCTTCATGGCGCACCAGCAGGCCATCAGCTCGGCGCGCCTGCAACTGCGCATCGGCAAGGAAATCGAAGTACTGATCGACGAAGTCGATGAGCAAGGCGCCGTTGGCCGATGCTTCTTCGATGCGCCGGAAATCGACGGTAACGTCTTTATCGACGACGCCAGCGGCCTGAAGCCGGGCGACAAGGTCTGGTGCACCGTGACCGATGCCGACGAATACGACCTGTGGGCTGAAAAGCGCGACTGATCGGTAACACCGTAAAAAGCCCTGCATCTGATCAAGATGTGGGGCTTTTTTAGGTCTATCGTTTGCCCATCGCCAATCATCGGCAGGGGCAGCGAGCATGCGTCGGCATTCGGTTATCCACACACCTAAATCCAGTGATTATCAAAAACTGACTGAAATCTGGGAGTCCTCGGTGCGGGCTACCCATGATTTCCTGCCGGACAGCTACATCGAGCTACTGAGGAACCTGGTGCTGACTCACTACCTGGACACGGTGATGCTGATTTGCACCAAAGACTCGTACCAACGCATCACCGGGTTTGCCGGTGTCGCCGCGGGCAAGGTCGAGATGTTGTTTATCGACCCGCAGCACCGGGGCCAAGGCCTTGGCCGGCAATTGCTGCGCTATGCGATCGAGCACATGAACGCCGACGAGCTGGAAGTGAACGAGCAGAATCCCCAGGCCTTGGGCTTCTACCTCAAACAGGGGTTCGAGGTGATCGGGCGCACGGAGCATGACGGCCTGGGCCAGCCCTATCCGTTGCTGCATATGCGTTTGCGCCAGCAGCAACACCTGCGCAGCGGCTGACGAACCGCAGAACACCTGTGGGTGCTGGCGTGCCTGGGCCCACAAAAAGCGACAGCACTGAAATGGGGCCGGGATTAACCGGCGCCAGGCAGGTACAATAGCTGCCCCCTTTTGCTACGGCCCCTGTCATGACTGACCCCATACGCCTCTCCAAACGCCTTATCGAACTGGTCGGTTGCTCCCGTCGGGAGGCTGAGCTGTTCATCGAAGGCGGCTGGGTCTCGGTGGACGGTGAAGTGATCGACGAACCTCAGTTCAAGGTCACCACCCAGAAGGTCGAGCTCGACCCCGACGCGAAGGCCACCGCGCCAGAACCGGTGACCATCCTGCTGAACGCCCCGGCCGGCGTGGATGCCGAAACCGCCATGGCGTCGATCAGCGCCGAGACGCTCTCGCAAGAACACCGCTTCGGCAAGCGCCCACTCAAGGGCCATTTCCTGCGCCTCACCGCCAGCGCCGACCTGCAAGCCAAGGCCAGCGGCCTGCTGGTGTTTACCCAGGACTGGAAGATCCTGCGCAAGTTGACCGCCGACGCCGCCAAGATCGAGCAGGAATACGTGGTGGAAGTCGAAGGCGACATGGTTGCCCACGGTCTCAACCGCCTGAACCACGGCCTGACCTACAAAGGCAAGGAGCTGCCGGCCGTCAAAGCCAGCTGGCAGAACGAAAACCGCCTGCGCTTTGCGATGAAAAACCCGCAGCCTGGCGTGATCGCGCTGTTCTGCGAAGCGGTTGGCCTGAAAGTCATCGCCATTCGCCGCATCCGCATCGGCGGCGTGTCCATCGGCAAGGTGCCGGTCGGCCAATGGCGCTACCTGTCCGGCAAAGAGAAGTTCTAAGCCGCGGCCCTTTTCTCGACACCGCCCCACTGCGGCGGTGTCCTCAGTTGAATACCAGGATTGCCTACCATGATTCACAACGACGTACTGCGCAGCGTGCGCTACATGCTCGACATCAGCGACAACAAGATGGTCGAGATCATCAAGCTCGGCGGCATGGAAGTGACCAAGGACGACCTGCTGACCTACCTCAAGAAGGACGAGGAAGAAGGCTTCGTGTTCTGCCCGGATGAAGTCATGGCCCACTTCCTCGATGGCCTGGTGATCTTCAAGCGCGGCAAGGACGAAAGCCGCCCGCCGCAGCCGATCGAGACACCGGTGACCAACAACATCATCCTCAAGAAGCTGCGTGTGGCCTTCGAGCTGAAAGAAGACGACATGCACGCCATCCTCAAGGCCGCTGAATTTCCGGTGTCCAAACCTGAGCTGAGCGCCTTGTTCCGCAAGTTCGGCCACACCAACTACCGCCCGTGTGGCGACCAGTTGCTGCGTAACTTCCTCAAGGGGCTGACGCTGCGCGTCAGGGCTTGAGAACAGCGACGAGCCTCAAGCCGCACGTTAAACGCTTGTGGCTTGCAGCTTGTAACTTGAGGCTTCAGAAATGACCTACCCCGTCTCGCCCGTCGGCTTCGTGCGCTCCTGCTTCAAGGAGAAGTTCGCCATCCCCCGCCAACCGCAGCTGGCGCCAGCCGCCCGTGGCGTGCTGGAGCTGGTGGCGCCGTTCGACGGCGGTGAAGCGGTGCAGGGCCTGGAGCAGGTCAGCCATGTGTGGCTGCTATTCCTGTTCCACCAGGCGCTGGAAGACAAGCCTCGCCTGAAAGTGCGCCCTCCGCGCCTGGGCGGCAACACGTCAATGGGCGTGTTCGCCACCCGGGCGACTCATCGCCCCAATGGCATTGGCCAGTCGGTGGTGAAGCTGGACAAGGTGGAACCGGGCCGCCTGTGGATTTCCGGAATCGACTTGCTGGATGGCACGCCGGTGCTGGATATCAAGCCGTATGTGCCGTATGCCGACATCGTCGACACGGCCACCAATGAGATTGCCAGCGGCGCGCCGCAGCTGATCCCCGTGCAGTGGCTGAAGACCGCCCTGCAACAGGCACAAAGCCACGCCCAACGCCTTGGCGAGCCCCTGGTGGAACTGATTGATCAGTGCCTGGCACAGGATCCACGGCCGGCGTACCAGACGCCGGGGCCAGAGCGCGAATACGGTGCACAGTTCTGGGATGTGGATGTGCGCTGGCACTATCCCGAGACCGGGGTGATTTGCGTGCTGGAAGTGCTTGCGGCTGGATAAACCCCAAAAACCAGTGTGGGAGCGGGCTTGCCTGCGATGCAGACGCCTCGGTCTTTAGTTGAACCGAGGTCTGCAATCGCAGGCAAACCAGCTCCCACATTATTGGGTCAGTGCTTATTTCTCGACGAACGCCCGTTCGATCAGGTAATCGCCCGGCTCACGCATCCGTGGCGAAACTTTCAGACCGAAGCTGTTCAACACTTCGCTGGTTTCGTCCAGCATGCTTGGGCTGCCGCACAGCATCGCGCGGTCGTCTTCGGGGTTGATCGGCGGCAGGCCGATGTCGCTGAACAGCTTGCCGCTGCGCATCAGGTCGGTCAGGCGGCCCTCGTTTTCGAACGGCTCGCGGGTGACAGTCGGGTAGTAGATCAACTTGTCACGCAGGGCCTCGCCGAAGAATTCGTTCTGCGGCAGGTGCTCGGTGATGAATTCGCGGTAGGCGACTTCGTTGACGTAACGCACGCCGTGGCACAGGATCACTTTTTCGAAACGCTCGTAGGTTTCCGGGTCCTGGATCACGCTCATGAAAGGAGCAAGGCCAGTGCCGGTGCTGAGCAGGTACAGGTGTTTGCCCGGCTTCAAATCGTCAAGCACCAGGGTGCCTGTCGGTTTCTTGCTGATGATGATCTCGTCGCCTTCCTTCAAATGCTGCAATTGGGAAGTCAGCGGGCCATCTGGCACTTTAATGCTGAAGAACTCCAGATGCTCTTCCCAGTTCGGGCTGGCAATGGAGTAAGCGCGCATGAGCGGGCGGCCATTGGGTTGTTGCAGGCCGATCATCACGAACTGACCGTTCTCGAAGCGCAGGCCCGGATCGCGGGTGCACTTGAAGCTGAACAGAGTGTCGTTCCAGTGATGAACACTGAGGACACGCTCGTGGTTCATGTTGCTCATGTACGGGGGACTCCTGGAAATGGGTCTGCGCCAAATGTAGTTGCGCAATTGCACAGCATTCTAATGGCGGCGACAATATCTGTTAACTGGATTATTAAGATAAGGGTTATCGGTTATATCGATATGCGATTTACTCTCCGTCAACTGCAAGTCTTCGTCGCCGTCGCCCAGCAGGAAAGCGTCTCGCGCGCTGCTGGCCTTCTGGCCTTATCTCAATCCGCCGCCAGCACCTCGATCACCGAGCTGGAGCGTCAATCCAGCTGCCAATTATTCGACCGCGCGGGCAAGCGCCTGAGCCTCAACGCCCTCGGTCATCAGCTGTTGCCCCAGGCCGTGGCGCTGCTGGACCAGGCCAAGGAGATCGAGGACCTGCTCAACGGCAAGTCCGGCTTTGGCTCCCTGGCAGTCGGCGCGACCCTTACCATCGGTAACTACCTGGCCACGCTGCTGATCGGCAGTTTCATGCAGCAGCATCCGGAAAGCCAGGTGAAGCTGCATGTGCAGAACACTGCTCATATCGTGCACCAAGTGGCGCATTACGAAATTGACCTGGGTCTAATCGAAGGCGACTGCAGCCACCCGGATATCGAGGTGCAAACCTGGGTCGAGGATGAGCTGGTGGTGTTTTGCGCGCCGCAGCATCACTTGGCCAAGCGTGGCGTGGCGAGCATGGATGAGTTGACCCATGAGGCGTGGATCCTGCGGGAACAGGGTTCGGGCACGCGCCTGACGTTTGACCAAGCCATGCGCCATCACCGCAGCGCGCTGAATATCCGCCTGGAACTGGAACACACCGAGGCCATCAAGCGTGCCGTGGAATCGGGGCTGGGTATCGGCTGCATTTCGCGGCTGGCACTGCGCGATGCGTTCCGCCGTGGCAGCCTGGTGCCGGTGGAAACCCCGGACCTGGACCTGGCCCGGCAGTTCTACTTCATCTGGCACAAACAGAAGTACCAGACCTCGGCAATGCGCGAATTCCTGGAGCTCTGCCGCGCCTTCACCGCCGGGGTCCAGCGAAGCGACGAAATCGTGCTGCCGAGTATTGCCTGAGGGTCAGACCAGGATCACGGCCCACACCAGGGTAATCATGGTCAGCGCAACGAACTGCGCGGCGCTGCCCATGTCCTTGGCGTTTTTCGACAGCGGGTGGCGGTCCAGGGAAATACGGTCGATCGCCGCTTCCACTGCCGAATTGAGCAACTCGACGATCAATGCCAGCAGGCACACGGCGATCAGCAAGGCCCGCTCGACGCGGCTGACATTCAGGAAAAAGCTCACCGGGATCAGGATCACGTTGAGCAGTACCAACTGGCGGAAGGCTGCCTCGCCGGTGAACGCTGCGCGCAGGCCATCCAGGGAATACCCCCCAGCGTTGAAGATACGTTTGATACCGGTTTGACCCTTGAAAGGCGACATAGATGTAGGCAACTGAACCAAAGGAGTGGGGAAACTAGATCACGCAAAGTCAAAAAAGCGTGAACCGGTGACAGCTTAGTGCTGCGAAATTGACTCAAGTTGTTGCAAGAGCAGCGCCGCCTGGGTGCGCGTGCGCACGCCCAGCTTGCGGAAGATCGCCGTCACGTGGGCCTTGATCGTCGCTTCCGACACGCTCAGCTCGTAGGCAATCTGCTTGTTCAGCAAGCCTTCGCAGACCATGGTCAGCACCCGGAACTGCTGGGGCGTCAGGCTGGCGAGGCCATCACGGGCGGCCTTGGCTTCGTCGGACACGTTGATTTCTTCAAACGCCTGCGGCGGCCAAGACACATCGCCGTCCAGCACGGTACGTACCGCTTTCTGGATATCTTCCATCGCGCTGGACTTGGGAATGAAACCGCTGGCACCAAACTCCTTGGAGCGCACCACCACATCGGCTTCTTCCTGGGCCGAGACCATCACCACGGGGATTTGCGGGTATTGCCCACGCAGCAGCACCAGCCCGGAGAAACCGTAGGCACCAGGCATATTCAGGTCGAGCAGCACCAGGTCCCAGTCGGATTTTTCGGTGAGGCGGGCTTCCAGCTCGGCAATGCTGGCCACTTCGACCAGGCGCACGTCCGGGCCAAGACCCAGGGTCACTGCTTGGTGCAGCGCGCTGCGAAACAGCGGGTGGTCATCGGCTATCAGGATTTCGTATGTGGCCATTGATTAAATGATCCTGTTTTTTATGGCAGCCCTGATGGGTTCAGGGTTCACCGGTACACAAGGCGACAGCCAGGCAGCCATCGCCACAGGGCACGCTCGACGTCAAAAGCACCTGGAACGACATCGAAAAAATTCACGGTTGCACCCCAATCGGCGCTCAGCATGCCCAGCGTAGCCTGGGGGGTCAAGCACTACGCCCACGGGCATTTTAGCGGCGTGCGAGTTTAGGGTGCCATCATGCAAACGTCGTCTGGCTATACCGCCGGTATATAGGGCGCAAGACGAGTATGGACGATGTCCGTCGGGTCCAGGGGTAACTGGAACTTGGCCGCCAGGTAATGGGTGCTGAACACGTCCAGGTAGGCATCCAGTACTTCGCAAGCGGCGAGATCATCTGCCAACTCAAGGCACAGCGCGGCGACTTCGGCGGTACAGAAATGATCGTCGCGCTTTGAGCGGCGCAGCTTGTAGCGTGACAGCTGTTCCGGCGCCAGGCTGAGTACCGGCAGTTGCTCCAGGTAGGGGCTTTTGCGGAACATCTTGCGCGCCTCGCTCCAAGTGCCATCCAACAGGATGAACAGCGGGCGCTTGCCCTCCTCCACTGTCACTTCGCTGACTACGCGCTCAGGGGCGACGAATTCGCCGGGGAACACGATATAGGGCTGCCACTGCGGGTCGGCCAGCAAGGTGAGCAATCCGGGGTCGACCTCAGTGCGCGACCAGGCGAACGCCGTGGTGTCGGCGATGACATCGGCGATCAGCCAGCCGGTGTTGCTGGGCTTCATGGGCTCGACGTCGTGCATCAGCAGGCACATGGCGGATTTCGCCGCGACGCTCGGTCGCCACGCACACAGGCAGTACTCGGGGATCACCCGGCAGCCTGGGCAACGTTCGGCGCGCGAGCCACGGTTGAGGAACGGCCGGACGGCGCGGGCCAGGCGCTGGGTGCGCAGGCGGGAAACGGCATGGCTCATCGCAGGCGCCGTTGGGACGGGTCAATCGACACGGTGAAAACTCTTGGAAGGCTAAAGAGGCCGCAGTTTACCAGCGATACGCCTGGCTGTAGTGGCAGAGGCTCACCTATAATTGCGCGCCACTGAACGCACGGCGCAGTGGCTGGTCTATGCACCAGTAACCGAATCAGGAGAGTTTCATGCTGCGTTCCATGCTGCGTTTTGTCGCCCCATCCGTCGCCCTCGCGCTGGTATTGCCCGTGTGCGCCCAGGCGGCCTCGCTGCTGGAGGCCCAAATGAACAGGAAGCTGCAAAGCGTCGCGGCCGAGAGCAACAAGGACCTGCCCCGGGAAATCGACGAAAAAACCCTGGAAGTGGCCTACACCGTAGAAGGCATGCAACTGATCGATCACCTGAGCGTCTTGCCCGACCGCGCCGAGCAGATGCGCGCCAACCCAAAGGCCGTGTATTTCCAGCTCGGCCAGAGCGTTTGCCTGAACAAAGGCTACCGCGAACTGATGGCCAAGGGCGCGGTAATGCGCTACGAAATCACCGAGAACAAGACCAACCGCCCTGTGGCCTCGGTGAAGTTCGTGGAAGCGGATTGCCCGGCACCGGCTGCGGCGAAGAAGAAAAAGTAATCGTTGCCTGACCCTCGCGCGCTGCTGTCCAGTGGCGCGCACGCCCCCCCCAGCGTCATCTCTGCGTAAGCGGCTAAACTCCTTGATGAGTGACCAATAAGCGGTTGCCAGCCAAGGGTTTTTCGGCCCATGATCAAGCTATCCCAATCGCCCGTTCACCACGGTTTTCACGCCGTTCCGTAACATTTTCAGGGCAAAAGAGGGTTGCCCTCCTGCAACTTGCAGTGCAAAAGTTTTTTAAATCACAAGGAACATACAGAGGCCGTTTGCCGCCCGGCGAACATGTGCAATGCCTTGGGCATGCAGCGACACATGCAGTGTCGCGGCCCCCGGACGAATTTCTCGCCGCAGGCCCTGCCTCTGTGAAGAAGGAGACGTTGAATGCCTTACGAACCGAACGACAGCCTGCTCCGGCATTTTGAAGATAACGGCGCCGACCTCACGCAGCAGGTCGAAGCTCAACTCCAGCTGATCGCCCCCAACAGTCCGAATATCCCGCTGTATCGCGACATGATCCTCACCGTGCTGCGCATGGCCCAGGACGACCGCAACCGCTGGAACGCCAAGATAACCCTGCAAGCCATCCGCGAACTGGACCACGCTTTCCGCGTACTGGAACAGTTCAAGGGCCGCCGCAAGGTCACGGTGTTTGGCTCTGCCCGCACGCCAGCAGAGAGCCCGCTGTACGCCCTGGCCCGTGAAGTCGGCGCAGCCCTGGCGCGCTCGGACCTAATGGTGATCACCGGCGGCGGCGGTGGCATCATGGCCGCCGCCCACGAAGGCGCAGGCCTGGAACACAGCCTGGGGTTTAACATCACCCTGCCGTTTGAACAGCATGCCAACCCAACCATCGATGGCACTGAGAATCTGCTGTCATTCCACTTTTTCTTTACCCGAAAGCTGTTCTTCGTCAAGGAAGCCGATGCACTGGTGCTGTGCCCAGGCGGCTTCGGCACACTGGATGAAGCGCTGGAAGTCCTTACCCTGATCCAGACCGGTAAGAGCCCCCTGGTACCCGTGGTGTTGCTGGACGCACCAGGCGGCGGGTTCTGGCAAGGCGCCCTGGACTTTATCCGCAGCCAGCTGGAGGCCAATCGCTACATCCTGCCCACCGACCTCAAGCTGGTACGCCTGGTGTACAGCGCAGAAGAGGCGGTGGAAGAGATCAACCAGTTTTATGCCAACTTCCACTCCACTCGTTGGTTGAAGCGTGAATTTGTAGTGCGCATGCATCATCCGCTCAGTGATCGGGCATTGGCCCATCTACAAAGTGAGTTCGCCAGCTTGCGGCTGAGTGGAGAGTTCCAACAACTGGCGTATACCGGCGAGGAACATGATGAGCCGAAGTACAGCCATTTGACGCGCTTGGTGTTCAATTTCAATGGTCGCGACCAGGGCCGGCTGCGGGAGTTGGTCGACTACATCAACCTGCCGGAGAACTGGGCGCAGGCACAGGGGAAGGCGCAGCAACGGGTGGCACCGGAGCCGGCGTAATTTTTTGCGGGCAAAAAAAAAGACCCACTATTTTCATAGTGGGTCTTTTGTTTTTTAGCTAATTCAGTCGTCCATACCCCGACCGCTCAACAAGCGACTGATCATCTCCATCGAAAAACCACGATAACTCAGGAATCGACCCTGCTTCGCACGTTCCCTGGCATCAATCGGAAGATGGCCAGAAAACTTGCGACGCCAGGTCTCCTCCAGCTGCGCCTGCCAACTGATACCGCACTCACGCAGGGCAAGGTCGATATCCGCACGTTGCAGACCGCGCTGGCTTAATTCTTCACGAATACGCGCCGGGCCGTAGCCAGAGCGGGCTCGGTAGGAGACAAAACTCTCGAGGTAACGGGATTCGGAAAGCAGCCCTTCTTCCGTCAAACGGTCGAGGGCCGTTTCGATCATCTCGGGCTCCGCGCCGCGCTGACGCAGTTTACGCGTCAGCTCGACTCGACCGTGCTCGCGGCGAGCGAGCAGGTCCATCGCAGTGCGCCGAACGGCGACGAGTGTATCCAGTACAACAGTCATCGTTTGGTTCAGATATCAGTGTCAGCTTCTTCCACTTCTTCAACCGGCTCACGGTTGGCGGCAGCTTTCACGTCTGGCGCTGCGGTGAGCAGCTTGTCACGGATCTGCTTCTCAAGCGTGGCAGCGATGTCCGGGTTGTCCGCCAGGAACTTGGCCGAGTTGGCTTTGCCCTGACCGATCTTGCTGCCGTTGTAGGCATACCAAGCGCCGGACTTCTCGACGAAACCATGCAGAACGCCCAGGTCGATCATCTCGCCATTCAGGTAGATACCCTTGCCGTAGAGAATCTGGAACTCGGCCTGACGGAAAGGCGGGGCCACTTTGTTCTTCACGACTTTAACGCGGGTTTCGCTACCGACAACCTCGTCACCTTCCTTCACCGCGCCAGTACGGCGGATATCCAGACGGACCGAAGCGTAGAACTTCAGCGCGTTACCACCGGTGGTGGTTTCCGGGCTGCCGAACATCACGCCGATCTTCATACGGATCTGGTTGATGAAGATCACCAGGCAGTTGGCGTTCTTGATGTTACCGGTGATTTTACGCAACGCCTGGGACATCAGGCGGGCTTGCAGGCCCACGTGCATGTCGCCCATTTCGCCTTCGATTTCAGCTTTGGGTACCAGGGCAGCCACGGAGTCGACCACGATCACGTCGATGGCGTTGGAGCGCACCAGCATGTCGGTGATTTCCAGGGCTTGCTCACCGGTGTCCGGCTGGGAAACCAGCAGGTCATCGACGTTAACGCCCAGCTTACCGGCGTATTCAGGGTCCAGTGCGTGCTCGGCGTCGACGAACGCACAGGTGGCGCCCATTTTCTGCGCCTGGGCAATCACCGACAGGGTCAGGGTGGTTTTACCGGAAGATTCAGGACCGTAGATTTCAACGATACGGCCTTTTGGCAGGCCGCCAATGCCGAGCGCGATGTCCAGACCCAGAGAGCCAGTGGAAATAGCCGGGATCGCCTGACGGTCGTGATCGCCCATACGCATTACGGCACCCTTGCCGAATTGACGTTCGATCTGACCCAGGGCCGCAGCCAAGGCTTTCTTCTTGTTGTCGTCCATTAAAGTCCTCACGTAATCAATAAGGCCTGGTCGGCCAACACCTGTATAAGTAGACAGTATTGTTCCACAAAGATCGGAGATCGCCTACCCCTGATTGTCTATTTCTGCTGCAGCTCGTCGCAACAACCCCTCTAACGCGGCCTTTACCGTTTGTCGGCGGACCTCATCGCGGCTGCCAGGGAAGTGTTGCAGCTCGGCGGTCAGCTCCTCGCCAACGCCAAAGGCGAGCCACACGGTGCCCACCGGTTTGTCTGGCGAGCCCCCATCCGGCCCCGCCACGCCACTGACCGCCACGGCAAATCGCGCCAGGCTTTTTTCCTGTGCGCCACGGACCATCGCCTCCACCACTTCCTGGCTGACCGCACCCACTCTTGGAAACAACGCTTCCGGCACATTCAACTGCCGGGTCTTCTGGCGGTTGGAATAGGTAACGTAACCCGCCTCGAACCAGGCCGAGCTTCCCGGGATCCGCGTGATGGCTTCCGCGATACCGCCACCGGTGCAGGACTCGGCCGTGGTGACATGGGCGTTGAGCACCTGCAGGCGGCGACCCAGTTCAGCAGCCAGTTGAGTGATTTCCTTCACGGTCGTCTCCAGAAGTGGGGGGGGTGTTTGCCTACCCTACAGGAGCAAATCGCGCATGCAAGCGACAGACTGGAACAAGAGATTAGCGGGCGACCGCGCGCACGTAGGCCTGGCAAGCGCGCAAGGCAATCAGGGCGTTATCACCGTCGTCGGTGATGCCGATAATTCGCTGAGCATGCGCCGGGTCAAGTCGGGCTCGCGGGGCTGCATGAACCACGCTGCCGGCGGGGGCGGGGGTTGGCAGTGAACAGCCACTGGCGGCGTCGGAAGCGTCGAGAAGGACTGACAGCCGCACATCAGCAGTGGCCAGGCGGTCACGCAAAGCCGCTTGATTACGTTGCGCATCGCTCAACTCCCGAGCATGTTGTTGATCACTGGCATTGAGCTGTTGCTCCAGGGCCTGCCGTTTGGCCTGTTCGGCCTGTTGTTGATGCACGCTCGCCTGGCTTTGCTGAAAAATCGCCTGAGACTGCTCAGCCGATTGTCGCTCAAGTTGCGCGCCATAACGCCAAGCCTGCACCTGCCAGACCAGTGCCAGCAGCAGGCAGACGCCGACCAGGCGGCACGCCCCTAGGACGTGCATAACACCGCCTTCGCCCGCGCCCATAGCCGCAGCCGATCCTCCAGCCCATTGAGCCCTCCATTAATGCGCCGAGTGATGGTGGTGAACTGGTCCTTGTCAGCGAGTTCATTCAACCCGTTGCTCTGCCAGAACCAGGCCGCGGACTCACACGCCCATTGCGGCTGCTCCAGCAGTTCAGGTTGGCACAGCAGGCGTTCGTCGCCAAACAGTGCTCGGCTGCAAACCAGGTAGTTGCGACGCCCGGTGATCTGGATAAGCCCCCTGCCCCGGTACTTCTGGCCATCACCATCGGCTTCGGGGGTGTTGCCCAGGCGTGCGGCCAAGGTGCCGGTGTCGTACTTGCCGAGGTACTGATCGCTGCCGAGTTCGCGCAGGTAACGCAGCTCGCCGGATTCGTGGGCGATCTGGGCGATGAATGCCGCAGCGCGTTTCGCAGTATTGATGTCACTGCGAATGAGCGCCGCATTTAAGGCGGTTAAAAAAATGCCCGCTCTATGGCGGGCTCCAGGCATCACTTCAAGCAGTTGGGGCAGCGATATGACCATTGGCTTTACTCTTGAAAGTGTCTACACCGACAACCCACCCGCCGTAATCGTGCTGCGATACCCCGTTACCGGGTCGCCAACATGCACCACCTGCGTCATCGACCATCGCCCCTGCATGTAGGACGGCCAGCTCTCATCCAGCCGCACCAGCCCTTCGGCGGCCAGCAACGGGTTACCCGGGCAATCGATCACCAGTTTCAGACCTTCACGCCCCACACGGCGCAGTTCACCTTCTGCAACCGCGCGGGCTTCGGCTTCGTTCTGGCAGCGTTGGCGCAGGGTTTTGAACGGGGCAATCCCGACCTCAACCACCCGCTGCTTACAGGCGGCGGCATCCCACCAGGTAACGCGGCTCCCCATGTATTTCGAGCGGGTTGTTTCGTCGAGCGTGGCGGTGATAAACGCCTGGTCACCTGGGCGGTTGTCTTGGGTGACAGTCAGTGTGACTTCCGGCAGCAGCTTGCCGGAAAGCGAGGTGGTCTTCCCGGCCTCCGCCAGCACGTACAACTCGTTGAACGGCTTGGCGACCGCACTGTAGCGCTTGGCAAGGCGGGTAATGAACGCCATGTCGCTTTCATTGGACTGGTCGATATGCGCAATCGCAATAGCGTCCAGCGCCGGCGCCATACGCGGTGAGTAACCGTGGCGACTGACCAGTTGGCGGAACACAGCCCCCAACGTCGTAGGCCCGTAACTGGCGGATCGGCGCTGGCGATAGCCGCTCGCGTCCACCCTGCTGAAGGGTGCTGCCGTGGCCACGATCGTCAAGCGCATGGGAAACAGCACGGGGGTTCGTTGATTGATGACGAACTCGCCTTTTTCCACCAACCCCGATTCCAGATAACCGACGCGCAAACCGATCTTGCCGCTCAGGCTGGGCAGGCCTTCCAGCCCTTCGATATTGAGGGTCAGCTCCAGCCGGTCGGCCTGAATACCGGCAGCGTCGGTGTGGCGCCAGTGCATCAGGCGTTGATTGAGCAGCGCCGCGTTGGCGCCGTAAAACTCTACTATTGGCGTGAATCCCTGTGCCATGCAGCCTCCTTAGTCCCAGGCCAAAACAGGTCGTACCGCACCCGGCCGCAATTGCATTTCCGGAACGACGACCCACACGCCGGCCGGCAGTACCGGCCCGTATTCGGCGAGCTCGGGATTCAAGTGCCAGAGGGTTTCTTCCGCCGCGTCATCGCAACGGCCCAATTCGCGGTAGAGCAGCAGGTTGACCGAATCACCAGCAATACTTCGCACTCTACGCATTGACGAACTCCTCCAGTTCAAGGGTCCAGGCCATGACCATCGCGGTGCCGTCATCGATGACCTTACTCTGGGTTTCCACCACCGAATTGATCCTCCACAACCCCCAGTTACGGCCAATGCCATCGACCAGGGGCAGCGGCACTCGCACATTTTGCAGCGCGCGCAATTCGTCCAATCGCTGCATGCCGACGCCGTACATGGCCGTGCCGGCAAAGGTGAGTTTTTCCAGCTTCTGACCGCTCTGCCGCGACTGAGGCTTGCTGGCAATTATCGCCAGGTCGCTCCAGCCGCCGTCATTGGTTCGCACCAACGAGGAATACGCAAACCCTCGGGACAAGCCAAAAATAAAGTCACCCAGTACCATTTGCTGTCGCATCAATCACCTCCAGAAGGATCGGCCAGTGCTGCGTTACGACGCAGTCCAAGGGAATCCGTAACCATCGGCATGCATTGGAATTGCAACGCCTGGATCACTTGATTGACCACCAACTGGGCGTCGGCCGGGTTTACGCCAGTGATCTGGATGCTCGGGGCGATGCTGACCTGCACGCTGTCTGCGCGCGCACTGTTGAGCTCCTTGCTGACCGCATTGGGTGCAGGCAGGCGGTCAGGCAAGCCGAACAGTTTGTCACCCATCCAGGCGCCGGCCTCACTGCCCAGCAGGCCACCGATTACGCCGCCGACCGCGGTGCCGACGCCGGGGAGAACCAGGGTGCCGATGGCTGCTCCGGCGGAGGCACCTGCCCAGGCACCGCCTGCAGTGCTCAGGCCCCCGGCGACGGCATGTGAATCGCCGTTGCTTACGCCCTGGATGACGTCCACCGCAGCTTCTGCCGTTCTCAATGGCGCGAGCCGCCGAATACCAACGGATTCGAGTTTTGCGAGGGCATCTTTAAGCGCGCTGCTGGCAACGCTTGGCGGGGCGGGCGCGGGGCTTCTGGCACCGGCAAAGAATTGAAAGCCCTGCGACGGCGCCCCTGCATGGACACCCTGTTGCGAGCCGCCCGGAATAAGGCTTTGTGTTTGAGGAGGACCAGAAAGTGGTGCCTTGGGCCTGCTGTTTTTTTTGCGGCCTTTGAACTGCTTTACAGCCCCGTCGAAAACCAGATCAATCAGTTTTTCAACAATCTTGTCCCTGGCCGTATCCAACAATTCATCCCCGGCGGATTTGTCAGCAGCAGGCACTGGGCCAGTCGACTCCTCTTTCAACGCGCTTGTTTGCGTATTGGCACTTTTAGGCGATAAAGAATCGCTGCTGATAAACAACGTACTGTTGAGCGTCTCCAACGTTTCGCGCAGCCGCACTTGCTCCTGGGTCAACGCGTTGATATCCACGCTGAGCGTGTACAGCGCAGAGCGCAACGCCAGCTGCGGCTGCGAAGAAGCCTCCAGGCTTACAGGTGCCACCGCGCTCTTGGAAAACGGCGCCAATACGTTGCCGAGATCCGCTTCGCCGAGCATCCAGCGGAAGTCCTCCTGGGCGAGCCGTATCCCATATCTAGTCTCTTGCATCCCGCTCTACTCCTGTTTAACGCCAAGGCGAGTGATCGCGATGTCGTAGCGGCGCAATGCTTTAGCGGCGTCCCAGTCGAGGATCTCCGCTTCGTTTACTGAATAAACCAGCGGCACCACATCGAGGATCACTTCGATGTCGCGTTGCGAAAGAAGGCCGCCGGTTGATTTAAAAAATCGTCGATGCGCTCCTGCAATTCGGTCCAATCGGGCACGGTCAGGCCGGCGAGATCGGGAATCATCAGACCGGTGCAGTGAGCCGTGATGAACTCGGCGCGCTGTTTGTTGGTGGCGAGTTTTTTCATCACCTTGGTGGCGCGCAGGGCAGGCATTTCCAGGGGCAGTTCGGTAAGGGTGCGGCCGGCAGCGTCGAGGGGCAACAGCAACTGCACCGGCTGGTCGTGGGCGGTTTCCTGCTGTTCGCCCAGGAAGAACGATGCAGGACGTGTCGACATCTCATGTACGTATTGGGCGATGGTCACGTAGTCCGGGCGTTTGAGTTGATCGAGTTCTTTTTCCGACAGGCCGGTGGCGAGTTTCGCCAGCTCGAAGAACTGGTCGTCCTCGTCATCACCGGCCCGGGCCAGCGCGTCTTTTTGCGCGGCGTAGTACAGCGGCTTGAGTTGCACCTGCTCGATCGTCACGCCGGTATCGGCGCTGATCGGGGACAGCAGGCGGTGCAGCGGTGGCATCCAGGCCATGGGGCAATTCCTTGATGAAGTAATGGGGCGAGCAGGCCCGCCCCGGTGGGCTTAAGGCATCAGCACGGCACGGCGGGCGTCGCCCAGAATGTCGACGCCGTTGAGCACGAACTTCTGGGTGCGCACGTCGATGTCGATCACCGAAATACCGTTTTCCAGGCGGTTGTAGGTGCGGCAGGACAATTCCAGGGTGGTGGTGGCCTTGTCGCCCATCTTCAGCTTCGCCTCGGCCAGGGATTTGAGCTTGCCGCCGACGGTGTGGTAGGTGAAGTAGGTCTTGCCGTCCTGGTCCTGGCCGGCTTCGCGCACGTTCAACAGAATGTCGTCACCCAGACGCACGCCCAGCGCCAGCATGATTTCCGGGCCGGCGCCTTGCAGCACTAGCGTGGCGCCGAGCACCTTGCCGCTCTTGGCCATTTCTTCGGCGATAAAGCGCCCACCGGACATGGGCTCCATGTCGAATTCAATCTTCGGCGGGGTAAATTCCTCTACGGTCGCGGACAACGGCAGGCCTTGGAGGGTGGCCGCAATGGCCTGTCTTACACGGTTGGTAAACATTAGAGAACGTCCTCCAGGAACTGCTCGATGATTTCATCGCGGGCATTGAGTTGATAAATCATGTGTTCGTTCGGCGCGTATCGGCCGTAGTCGATGACGATGTACCAGGTGCCGTTCTTGTACTTCTCGACACTGTTCAGTTCCGGGTGCAAGTACACGCTGCCACCGGGAATGGTTTCGTCGGCGACCAGGGTTTGCAGCCAGTCGTTGATGCGCTTGACCTCCTGGTCCATGAAGGACTTGGTGAGGTTCTTGGCCATGGCTTTCTGGCCGGCCTTGACCAGCTTGCGGCTGATCGCATCTTCAAGGCCGACATAGCTGATGAACTTGCCGGTGATAGAGCGGTTACCCAGCAGCGAGAAGCCGCCGAGAATGGTGCGGGCGTAGTAGCTCACGCCGTAGCGGTTGAGCAGGTCGCCTTCGGTGGAGGTGTCGAGGATGTTGTACTCGACCACGCGGGAAACGTCCTCGGCGAACGTCACCTGATTACCCGGGCTCTCCCATTGCTTGACCTTGGCCAAGGCGGCGATGGCCAGGGACGATGGCGCCAGGAACACGTTTTTCTTCGCCGCCTTGGAGTACACCGACGGCATGTTGTGCACCAGCAGGCAACGGTCGAAGCCGAGATCGGCACCGCCCAGTTCGCCGCTGTAGGTCACTTGATCGGCGACGGTTGCGTCTTTGCCATCCAGTACCACACGGGCCTTGATGCGCTTGCCGAAGGAGGCGAACTCACCGGCCACGGCCTTGGTGCCGGTAAAGCCAGGAGCGCCAATGATGGTCAGGTCTTCCGGCACGCTGGCCAGCGCGGCCAGGCCCAACTTGCGGCCAGTGACCGGCTCATCGCCGCCGATCACGTTGTTGATCGTGTCAGCCGGAGTGGCGCCCTCCTCCACGATCACCACGTAGACCGGCACCTTGACCACTTTCAGGATCTGGTACACGGCATGAAACAGGGTGCCAGTCTCCGCACCAGTAGGGTCCAGCAGCGCCTGGGTGGTGAAGCTGTTAATGCGCAACGGCGCGTTTTTCGGGATCGACGCATGGGCATTCGGCGCAGTGCCGACCAGGCCGATAACGTTGTCGCCAAGGCCACCCATGGCCTCGGGGGATTCAGTGGCATTCACGGTGATGCCGTTGTGCTCGAAGTTCAGAACCTCAGCCATGGTTAGTCAGCCTTCTTGGGGGTGGGGTTAAGGACGCTGGTCAACTCCAGGCGGCCAGCGGTGCGCAGGGCGGATGCTTCGACGTCCAGGAGGTCCAGCTCCTGGCCGGCGACAGACCAATGGCCAGCGCCGGTGGGGAATGGGATGAGGACGGTGTAGGTTTGGCGGGTGGGCATGAGAGAGAATCTCCAGGCGAAAAAAAACCGCGGGAGCGGTTAGAGGGTGAAGTGCTTAGCGGAACACAAAACGTCCATGAGCTCGGGGCGTTTATTGGGTGTGGTCTCCGATCCATGTTGGTGTGACCGGACGATATTCGATGTTCGGGAAATTGGGGGATTGCGGCCAATCGCGCAGGGCCTGGGTGTAAACCAGCAGTTCTTTGAACTGCTCGCTTTCCAAGGTTGCATCAGCGCCAATTTCCTGTTGATCACGATGACGCTCGCGCAACCACATAACCGAAGCCAGCTCTGCATCGCGCCACTCACGTTCAATTGCAGATGGGTCAGGCTCTACGGGTGGTATATCGGCCAAGTAAGGAAGACCGTTTTCATCATGACTTCTGATTTTTCCAAGTGAGGCATTTCCAATGACGGAGCGATACAATTCCTCGCTGATTTCAATCGCATCATCAGGAATATCCGCGTGCATTCCTTTCAGATAAGTGCTGCCGGTTGCTTTGCTATAAAGACGCACAGTAAATCCCCCTTAGTGTCCGATTGCATGCCAATAAAACCCTTTCGGAACCCCGACTCCACCTACATAGTTCTGGATGTAAGCGTTAAAGCTGGGCGATGAAACACTGACAATTTGTGGGCCGGAATCAATGTTCCCGTCGACGTCAGGGTTGATCGGAACAGCAACTAAAGAGCGACAGGCTGTAGGAAACGCAAGTGGAAAAGGCACGGTCACTCGACCGTCGAGCACCGTGGCAGCTGCTAGCCCCCATTGAATGATCAAGCCCCCCAACCAGGTTGGAAAAGCGATATAGCCGTTAGCGGCCAAACTGATCGAAAAACCGAAACGTAGCTTTTTGGGCGTGACAATAACCGCGTCATTCAGGCTATCGAGCATGTGCGCATCGGTGGCAATCTTAGCTGTACCCGGATTAGTCTCCGTTGCCTGAGCGGCAAGAGAGGCCAACGCGGCGATGTCGATATTTCCTCGGTTGATCGGGGCGTTCCAGGCTTTTATGCACCACATCACTGCCAGGTTTCGCGGGCGTGTTTCTGCCCCACCTGCCACCCCCGTAATACGGCCTGTTTGCGAAGTTACGTCACTTTGAGCGGCGATTGTGTCAGACACGCTGTTGGGCGTCCCGCCGCCTTGCATAGTGTCGTAGTCGTGCGAATGGCTTTTGAACTGATCGCTCTGGTAGCTACCCACTAAGCGCCCCGCATCAATTCCACGCCCATGGTCCCAACCACGCAAAAACTCACCACGCGATTCCGGCAGTCGAAAGTTCCCTACCCCTTCATCACCCTTATTGAAAACTGAACCAAGAAAACTCGCCAAATCGGGATACGCAGCAATACTCTTGACGCTACCGTCAACTTCCAAAAAACCCACCGGGACTTTGTCGATTGGAAACGCAAATATCGACCCCACCGGCAACGCCGAAGCCTTGGCAACTATCGCCTCAATCTCAGCCTTGGAATACGTCCCCTTCGACAGATAATCCATCACCCAAGCCCGAGTCGCCTTCACCACCGTGTCATCAATCAACAACGTCACAATCGAGGCATTGCTCGTCTCGAAAATCGAGCGAATATAGAACTCTTTCCCGGACCCCGACGTCGCTAACACCGGCTTATACGACTCCGGATACTTGACGATGGCATACAGTATCCCGGTGTCCGTCCACAGCCCGGCCTCTCGTACGTACCAGCCGCCCACATCCGAAGGGATGGTGACTTCGGCCATCAACCAGTTGGCGTTTTTCTCATCTTGAAACAAGGCGTTCAACGGCCCGCGCCAGACTTCGCGTTTCAGCGCTTTTGCGCTGGCATCAGGGTTATAGACGGCGCCGTTACCGTCGCCGACGGAGATTTGCGCCAGTTTGATCGGTATGCCGGCCGCCTTGCAGGCGGTTTCGTAGGCGATCCCCGCGTCGGTGAGCAGGGTGTAATAGTCAGCCATTTAGTGCTCCTGTGGATAAAGGGTGGTGGTTTCGACGGTGTAGAGGCCGGCTGCCAAAAAGGCGCACCCGGAGGCCTCGACGCCTGCCAGCACGTTGGGGTAGATCGTGGTGAGTTCGCCGCACAGGGTGGCCGCGCCAATGCTGTGGCGGCCCGAAGCGCTCAGGCCTACGGAGATCGACAGAATGTCGCGCTCGCTTTTGGCGTCGGCCAGGCGGCGGTCGAGTCGGGCATCGATCGATTCGCTGTAGGGCAACTCGGTCCAGGCCCGTACGGCAAAGCTGTAGGGCACGCCGGGTGGTTGTTGCTCGTACCAGGCGCGCACTTCGGGGCTGAGTTGCAGGCCCTTGGCGGCGTTTTCCAGGGCTTGGCGGGTGCCAGCCTGGCGGGCGGTGGGCCAGGCGAGTTTGACCGTCAGGCGTTTCTCGGCCTCGGGCGCCGTGGCGCTCCATTCGTTCACCGCGCGGTCCGCCGCCAGGTAGGGCAAGGACGCCACCGGCGTGTGATCCGGGTCCATCAACTGTGGGAATGGTGGCTTAACCCGTTCCAGCAAGTGGCCGAAGCCCAGGTCCAGCGCCTTCTCCAACGGTGAGCTGTTGGCAGGCAACAGGCTCGCTTTGGGTTCACTCATAGCGTGCGAACCTCCACTTCCACACCGGTGCAATACGGGGCCTGGAACGCCGTGCTGACAATCGGCGCCAGCGGTTCGAGGATTTGCAGTTGCGCGGCGCCGGCGCTGTGGATGGCGTAGTCGATCCAGCTGGGGTCGACCCGGCCCTCAAGGCGGTGGCAGGAGTCGGCGTAGGTTTGCAGCAGTTTTTGCGCCGCGACTTGGGTCAACCCTGAATCCGGGCCGGCGTTGATCTTGGCCACCACGCGCATTTTGTAATGCTGAATCTGCGCCCCTTGGACAGTGACCAAATCAGTCTCCGGCTTTACATCTGGCCGTGCGAAATGTCGCCTTACACCGTCAAGTAAATCGGCAGACGCCGTGCCATCACCGTCCCTTGAGAGCACAGTGACCATCACCTCGCCGGGGGCCGTGCGTCGACCATTACCGTCCTTGACCCGGGCCGCGTAGCCGTCCGGGTCAAAGGTGTAGCTCACCGTCACCACACCCGGCGTGGCGCTTTGCACCTTGACCGACGGCCGCTCGCCGAGGGTGAACACTTCGCGACGATAGTGCATGCGCGAGCCTGCAGCCGGTGCGTGTGGGGCCAGGTAGTAACGCAGGCGGGCGTCGTCGTCGCTTTCCAGAATCGGCGGCACCGGCGGGAAAGCGGCCGGGTCGCCGGGGTCGAGCACCTGGCGTTCCAGGCCCATGTCGGCCAGGCGTGCATCCAGGTTACTGCCGGTGGCCCACCACGCCAGCATCTGTTTGATGCGGGCGTTGTACTTGCGCTCGTGGGTTTGCAGGCGCACGCAAAACGCTTCCAGGGCCAGGGTCAGCAGTTCGCTTTCGTTGTCGAGGCTGACCTTGAGTTTGGCCGCGCTTTGCGGTGCCCGGGTGGCGACATAGTCAACGACGAAGGCCTTGAACTCGGCCAACAGCGGTTCGAACTCGTCCACTGCAATGATGACCGGTTCCGCCAGTTGGTTCTGGCCAGGGATCAACATGCTCATGTCACGACCTCGAAAGATTGTTGGCGGTTTTTCCAGGTGCCGGCAAAACGCAGCAACAAACCCGCGCCCTGACGGGTGGCAACGATGACCTGGGGTTGAAAGTCGGCGATGCCGTTCTGGGCGTTGTAGAACGCTTGGGCGGCGTGGCTCTGGGCGAGGATCAGCAGATCGTCGCCAAGGTTCTGGCCGAGCAGTTGCGGGATCAACGAGCCGTACAGCGGGCGCTTCTGGCGGGTACCTACAGGGGTGGTCAGCGCTCGGGTAGCACGCTGTACGAATTGCAGCCAGTCATCGACGGCTGCCCCAGTATTCCTCTCGATTCCGATCATGGCAAATCCTTATGCGCGACTGATCACGCGGCCCTGGTGATCCACCAGCGGGCCGCTCAAATGCACGCCGGCAGCATCCAGCAACAAGCCGGTGGGGCCGAGTTGCAGGGTGATGCGCTGGGCATTCATAGTGAGGCTGGCGGCACCGACGTTGACCTCGACTTGCTCGCGGGAGCCGCTGAACGTGGTTGGGCCGTTAACCCAGTTGAACGTATGGGTGGTGTCGTCGTAGTCGCTCTGGGTGCCGTCCTGATGACGACGCCTCGTCAGCGACGCAACACCGGAAACAGGCGGAAAGAGACTACTGTTGAGGCCGAACAACGCCACAGACTGCGTGCCCCCTTCCCCGCCGCCGTAGTTGAGCAGCAGGCACTGCTCGCCCACTGAAGGAATGCGAGTTTCGGTTTGCGCCCCAGCGCTGGGGTTGAAAAACTTGATCGCCGGGCTGAGCAACTCACCGTGGCTGACCTTGCAGGTATTGCTGGCGGCATCGACCTCCTGGCACACGCCAATCCGACAGAAGCTTTCTGCGCGTCGGTACAAGTCTTCGAGCTGGGCTTCCATTTCCGCCAGGCGCTCGACGATCGGTCCCAATTGCATGCGTAGCAGTGCATCGAACATGGACTACTCCTGCAATGGGCGATATTGGTCGGGGTCGTCGATGTTCGACACTTCCCAGGTGCGGGCAAACAGCGGTTTGCCGGTGGGATCTTCGAGCAGCGATGGGCCGAGGTAGAGGTTTTGGCTGAAGGACACGGTCCAGGTGTCGTAGTCCGTTTGCGCCCCGGTCAGCACCGAAGGCGCCGCGACAATCGCGGTGGGCAGGTCGCACTGGTCCGGTGGCAGCCCCCAGCGATTGTCCAGGGCCAGGTCCATCAGTTGGCTGGCCAGGTCGCACGCATCAAAGGGTGCTGCGCCGCTCGCGACCATGGCCTTGAGTGAAACCGACAAGGCATGCGCCTTGCGCCCTGCGAGGGAGCGAACACCTGGACCGTTGCGCTCCACGCTGATCAAGATCCCGGTTTTATCGCCCGTGTCGGGAAAGTCCAGGTGATTGCCTACGCGCAGGTGGGGGAACGCGCGCTTGAGTGCGTCCCCGATCGCCATGGGCAACTGGGAAGGTTTTTCGAGAAATGTCATCTGCTTGCATCCTTGCAGCGGTTACTGCTGATCCGGGCGAGAGGTCGGGGCCTCGTTGACCCCGATGCGCTTGGCCGCCCAGCGTTCATATAGGCCGATGGCCACGTCCGCGCCGGCCATGGCGGTCAGGCAACCGATGGCGCCGGCGGTCCAGATCGACATGCCGGCGGCGTAGCACAGCATCAATGCCGACACGCCGCAGACCATGCATGCCCCGGACCGCAGCGCCAGGCGCCGTACCAGGGACCAACCACGAGCGCCCTCCTTGTCGGCGCGCCACATTTCGCCGGACACCCCGCCGATCAGGGCCAGTACGATCACCAGCCAGACAGGCATTTCCGCTAACGCTTGCTGCTCGTTTGTCATGTCACGCCTCCTGGCTGAGCACTACCGGCAAAAGGCCGGCTCTTGGGTAAATCCATTTATAGGTCGGCATTCCAAAAAGCCCGGTTGCCCGGGCTTTTCAGTAATGATGTCCTCGGTCTTTCGGCGCTACTGGCGCGGTACGGACCTTTCCTCAATGTTTTTCCGACCACGATCCCTGTCTGCCGGATAACTGCTTCTGGTGCTTTACGCTGCGCACCCGGGTCAGTTGCCAACCCTCTGAACCGTTAAGGCCGGTTCATCGCTGCCTGTTCTTGAAGCGATATAACTAAAGAGCGTCGGCATCCTTGCCGGTGTTGCCTGGCCTCCCTGCCATCGCTCTGATGGCGTCCTTGCCGATGTTGCGTGCCTTCCTTGTCTTCCTTGGCAGCATCCTTGCCGCCTCCACCAGGCCTTGTTGGCTGGCTTGAGATGAAGAATATGCATGTATGCATATACAGTCAATGCACAAATGCATTTATTTTGCCGATTGAAATGCATGCATGCATTTTCGGCCTTGTGGGCTGTGGGTTTGATGATTTTCGATAGGCGAAAAAAAGCCCGCACGTTGGCGGGCTTTGTCTTACTGAAGAAGGTTAACGAGCGTACATGCCCCACCAGAACACATGACCGAGGATGCTGATCTGTTCATCCTGGATATCCTGGAAGCTGTAGTCCTCATCCGGGTGCTCATCGCGGTTGAAGCTGCGAAGACGAATCCCGGAAGGCAGGCGGTAGAGCTGTTTGACGCGCAACTGGCCATTGTGATTGATGGCGTACAAGTCGCCATCGACGATATCACCAATGGCGCTTTTACCCGCATTCACACCGACCGTCGCGCCATCGCGCAGCACCGGCAACATACTGTTGCCGCGCACCGTCACGCATTTGGCCTGGTCAAACTGCACCCCGTTATGCCGCAGGCTGCGCTTGCCGAACCGCAGGCTGGCCTTCTCGCTTTCCTCGATGACGAATCTTCCTGATCCAGCAGCCAATTCAACCTCGCGCAGAAAAGGGATCGACACCTCGTCGTCATTCACGGGGGTGTCGTCGTCCCACAGGCTTATGTCCTTGAGTTCCGAATGCATCGGGTCGCGCCCGTCATCGCGCAAAGCCCCTACTGCCGCGCGCCCGCGCAAATGGTCGGTGCTGACGCGGAAGTACTCGGCGATGCGCGAGATGTGCTTGTCCGACGGATCGACGATCTTGCCGCTGAGGATCCGGGACAGTGTGGATTGAGGCACGCCGGTACGCCGGTGAAGCTCCGTGGGGGAGATCCGGTCGCGGTCCAGCAATTCTCTTAAGACGATAGAAACGTTGCGTTTTTGCATAACGCGGATAGTGACGGGAGTTTTTGGGGTTGGCAAATGCTAATTTGCATATTTAATGCATTTGCCATGCCTGCCTACCTCCCCGTTCGCAACCTGCGAACCCCCGACCTCGCGTGTTAACCTTGCCGCCATCGCAAAAAATGCTGGGCCAAGCGCCCCCTTTGCCCCATCACTTTCAACGAATTTGCCTACTACCCAATGAGTAAAAATACGTCCGATCTGTCCTCCCATACGCCGATGATGCAGCAGTACTGGCGCCTGAAAAACCAGCACCCTGATCAGTTGATGTTCTATCGCATGGGCGACTTCTACGAGATCTTCTACGAAGACGCGAAGAAGGCCGCCAAGTTGCTGGACATCACCCTGACCGCACGCGGGCAGTCGGCAGGACAGTCGATTCCTATGTGTGGGATTCCTTACCACTCGCTGGAAGGTTACCTGGTCAAGCTGGTGAAGCTGGGCGAGTCGGTGGTGATCTGCGAGCAGATCGGCGATCCGGCCACGAGCAAAGGGCCGGTGGAACGTCAGGTAGTGCGCATTATTACCCCGGGGACGGTGAGTGACGAGGCGCTGCTGGATGAGCGTCGCGACAACCTGATCGCCGCCGTGCTGGGCGATGAGCGTCTGTTCGGGCTTTCGGTACTCGATATCACCAGTGGCAACTTCACTGTGCTGGAGATCAAGGGCTGGGAGAATCTGCTGGCGGAGCTGGAGCGCATCAATCCGGTGGAGTTGCTGATTCCGGATGATTGGCCGAAAGATCTGCCAGCGGAAAAACGCCGTGGGGCTAAGCGCCGTGCGCCGTGGGATTTCGAGCGTGACTCGGCGCTGAAAAGTCTTTGCCAACAGTTCTCCGTGCAGGACCTTAAAGGCTTCGGTTGCGAAACCCTGACCCTGGCCATCGGCGCCGCCGGCTGCCTGCTGGGCTACGCCAAGGAAACCCAGCGCACTGCCCTGCCGCACTTGCGCAGCCTGCGTCATGAGCGTCTGGACGATACCGTGGTGCTCGATGGCGCCAGCCGTCGCAACCTCGAGCTGGATACCAACCTGGCCGGTGGTCGCGACAACACCCTGCAATCGGTGGTGGACCGTTGCCAGACCGCCATGGGCAGTCGCTTGCTGACCCGATGGCTGAACCGTCCGCTGCGTGACCTGGCGGTGCTGCAAGCGCGCCAGTCTTCTATTACCTGTCTGCTGGACGGCTACCGCTTTGAAAAGCTTCAGCCACAGCTGAAGGAAATCGGCGATATCGAGCGCATCCTGGCGCGGATCGGCCTGCGTAACGCACGGCCTCGTGACCTGGCGCGCCTGCGCGATGCCCTTGGCGCCCTGCCGCAGTTGCAAGCGGCGATGACCGAGTTGGATACCCCGCACCTGCAGCAACTTGCGGTCACGGCTGGCACCTACCCGGAACTGGCGGCACTGCTGGAAAAAGCCATCATCGACAACCCACCCGCAATCATTCGTGATGGGGGCGTACTCAAGACCGGTTACGACAGTGAGCTGGATGAACTGCAATCCCTGAGCGAAAACGCCGGGCAGTTCCTGATCGATCTGGAAGCCCGCGAAAAAGCCCGAACCGGACTGGCCAACTTGAAGGTCGGTTACAACCGCGTGCATGGCTACTTCATTGAGTTGCCGAGCAAACAGGCGGAGTCGGCGCCGATCGATTATCAGCGTCGTCAAACCCTCAAAGGTGCCGAGCGCTTTATCACCCCGGAACTCAAAGCGTTCGAAGACAAGGCACTGTCGGCCAAGAGCCGCGCCCTGGCTCGGGAAAAGATGCTCTATGAAAACCTGCTTGAAGACCTGATCAGCCAGTTGGCGCCGCTGCAGGACACCGCCGCCGCCCTGGCCGAACTGGATGTGCTGAGCAACCTGGCCGAACGCGCACTGAACCTTGACCTGAACTGCCCGCGCTTTGTCAGCGAGCCGTGCATGCGCATCGTGCAAGGTCGCCACCCGGTGGTAGAGCAGGTGTTGACCACGCCGTTCGTCGCCAACGACCTGTCGCTGGACGACGATACCCGCATGCTGGTCATCACCGGTCCGAACATGGGCGGTAAATCCACCTACATGCGCCAGACCGCGTTGATCGTTTTGCTGGCGCATATCGGCAGCTTTGTGCCGGCAGCCAGTTGCGAGCTGTCACTGGTGGACCGCATTTTCACCCGGATCGGTTCCAGCGATGACCTGGCCGGTGGCCGTTCGACCTTTATGGTGGAAATGAGCGAGACCGCCAACATTCTGCACAACGCCACTGAACGCAGCCTGGTGCTGATGGACGAAGTGGGCCGCGGCACCAGCACCTTCGACGGCCTGTCGCTGGCGTGGGCGGCGGCGGAGCGACTGGCGCATTTGCGCGCCTATACGCTGTTTGCCACGCACTACTTCGAGCTCACCGTGCTGCCGGAAAGCGAGCCGCTGGTCGCCAACGTGCACCTGAACGCCACCGAGCACAACGAGCGCATCGTGTTCCTGCACCACGTGCTGCCAGGGCCGGCCAGCCAGAGTTACGGCTTGGCCGTAGCCCAGTTGGCCGGTGTGCCGAACGATGTGATCACGCGCGCCCGCGAACACCTCAGCCGCCTGGAAACCACGGCCTTGCCTCACGAAACCGTGGTGGCCAGCCCGAAGAAAACCAGCAGCAAAGCCAGTGCCCCACATCAGAGTGACCTGTTCGCCAGCCTGCCCCACCCAGTGCTGGACGAGTTGGCTAAACTTGACCTGGACGACCTGACGCCTCGAAAAGCGCTCGAAATGTTATATGCACTTAAGACTCGGATATAACGCAGACGCTTGCAAGCTGGTAGACTCTCGCGCGGTTTGGGATGCTGCGGGCTTTTTAGCCTGGCCTGCAGACTATCGCTCCCAAACCTCGCGAGCCCTGCCACAAAGGGTTTCGCTGCCGCCGCCTGAGGAGAAAATTAGAAATGACCTTCGTCGTCACCGACAACTGCATCAAGTGCAAGTACACCGACTGCGTAGAAGTCTGTCCGGTGGACTGCTTCTACGAAGGCCCGAACTTCCTGGTTATCCACCCGGATGAGTGCATCGATTGCGCCCTGTGTGAACCTGAATGCCCGGCCGTTGCTATTTTCTCCGAGGACGAAGTCCCGGCAGAGATGCAGGAATTTATTCAGTTGAACGTCGAGCTGGCGGAAATCTGGCCGAATATCACTGAGCGCAAAGACCCGATGCCGGATGCAGCGGAGTGGGATGGCAAGAAAGGTAAGATTGCAGACCTCGAACGCTGATAGCGTCGCCCCCCTAAAAGGCCCCTCGCGGGCCTTTTTGCGTTTCTGAATGAAGGGTTTCACTTTTCTACAGGCAAAAAAAAGGGGCGGTATGACCCGCCCACATTTTTTCCCTAGTCCCTGTATTCCTTTTCATCATCCTGATGAATCGCATCCTGCGACGTTCCTTCTAACCATCGTTCCTTGATGGCTGTGTCAATCCGTGGACACAGGGCTGATCTTAGAGAGTTCCAAAGTAAGTTCAACAGGATCTAACCCGGCAACTGCCAGCTTTCAGCGCCAAAGAATCTATAAATAAGTGTTATTTTTCAATAAGATAGAAAATCACCCAGGAAATTTTAGGCGCTATGGGACGGAGAAAAAACCAAACACTTACGAGAAAGTAAGTGAATGCTTACACGAGCAATTGCGTAAAAGCGTAACAGGCACCCTTTCTCAATCAGCAGGCAAGAAAAAGCCCCGACACTGTCGAGGCTCCTTTACCCGCAACCGTCTCAGTCGTCGCTGACGGAAATGGTCGGCATCGCCGGGCTTGCCGCTTCCTGCAACACGATTCGCGCGCCTACGTGGCGTGCCAGTTCCTGATAGATCATGGCGATCTGGCCATCGGGCTCTGCCGCCACCGTGGGCTTGCCGCCATCGGCTTGCTCACGAATCCCCCTCGACAGCGGCAACGAGGCCAGCAGTTCGACGCCGTATTGGGTCGCCAGCTTCTCGCCCCCCCCTTCGCCAAACAAATGCTCGGCATGGCCGCAGTTGGAACAGATGTGCACCGCCATGTTCTCCACGACGCCAAGCACCGGGATGTTGACCTTGCGGAACATCTCCACGCCTTTCTTCGCATCGAGCAGCGCCAGGTCCTGAGGCGTGGTGACAATGACCGAGCCGGCCACCGGGACCTTTTGCGCCAGAGTCAGCTGGATATCACCGGTGCCTGGCGGCATGTCGATCACCAGGTAGTCCAGGTCGCCCCAGGCGGTCTGAGTGACCAGTTGCAGCAAGGCACCGGACACCATCGGCCCGCGCCAGACCATCGGCGTGTTGTCATCGGTGAGAAAGGCCATGGACATCACTTCCACGCCCAGGGATTCGATCGGCACAAACCACTTCTGGTCCTTGACCTTCGGCCGTGTACCTTCGGCGATGCCGAACATCACGCCTTGGCTCGGCCCGTAGATATCCGCGTCGAGAATACCCACGCGCGCGCCCTCGCGGGCCAGGGCCAGCGCCAGGTTGGCCGCCGTGGTGGATTTACCCACGCCGCCCTTGCCAGACGCCACGGCGACCACGTTCTTGACGTTGGCCAGGCCTGGGATCTGCGCCTGGGCCTTGTGCGGCGCGATCACGCACTGAATGTCGACCTTGGCGGAACCCACGCCGTCCAAGCCTTCGATGGCCATTTGCAGCATCTGGGCCCAGCCGCTCTTGAACAAACCGGCGGCATAGCCCAACTGCATCTGGACCGAGACCTGGTCGCCCTGGACCTCGATGGCGCGCACACAGCCGGCACTGACCGGGTCCTGGTTCAAATAAGGGTCGGTGTACTGGCGAAGAACGGCTTCCACCGCTGCGCGATTGACGGCGCTCATGGGCTACTCCCGAAAAAAGACTGACTGAAACAGGCGGCTATCCTAACCGTTCCAGCGGCGTTGCGGCATGCTTTCGCAGGTTCGCAGGATTCTGAAACAGCGCCACGGGGTGAAATATATTTCCCGGCGCTTTATAGTGGCCGACCTCCGTTTCATCAAGTAGCCGAGCCCCATGTCCGAGCCACGCAAGATCCTCGTCACCAGCGCCCTGCCCTATGCCAATGGTTCCATCCATCTTGGCCATATGCTTGAGTACATCCAGACCGATATGTGGGTGCGCTTCCAGAAGCATCGCGGCAATCAATGCATTTATGTCTGCGCGGACGACGCCCACGGTTCGGCCATCATGTTGCGCGCCGAAAAGGAAGGCATCACCCCGGAACAACTGATCGCCAACGTGCAGGCTGAACACAGCGCCGACTTTGCCGAGTTCCTGGTGGATTTCGACAATTTCCACTCGACGCACTCCGACGAAAACCGCGAGCTGTCGAGCCAGATCTACCTGCGGTTGAAGGATGCCGGGCACATCGACCAGCGTTCGGTCACCCAGTATTTCGACCCGGAAAAGAAAATGTTCCTGGCCGACCGCTTCATCAAAGGCACCTGCCCGAAATGCGGCACCGAAGACCAGTACGGCGACAACTGCGAGAAATGCGGTGCGACCTATGCGCCAACTGACCTGAAGGATCCGAAGTCGGCGATCTCTGGCGCTACCCCGGTGCTCAAGGATTCCCAACACTTCTTCTTCAAGCTCCCGGACTTCCAGCAGATGCTGCAAACCTGGACGCGCAGCGGCACCCTGCAGGACGCCGTGGCCAACAAACTGTCCGAATGGCTCGACAGCGGCCTGCAGCAGTGGGACATCTCCCGCGATGCGCCGTACTTCGGCTTCGAGATCCCGGGCGAGCCAGGCAAGTACTTCTATGTATGGCTGGATGCGCCGATCGGTTACATGGCCAGCTTCAAGAACCTGTGCGACCGCACGCCGGCGCTGGACTTCGATACGTTCTGGGGCAAGGATTCCACCGCCGAGCTGTACCACTTCATCGGCAAGGACATCGTCAATTTCCACGCCCTGTTCTGGCCGGCGATGCTCGAAGGTTCGGGCTACCGCAAGCCAACCGGCATCGCCGTGCACGGCTACCTGACGGTCAACGGCCAGAAGATGTCCAAGTCCCGTGGCACCTTCATCAAGGCGCGCACCTACCTAGACCACCTGTCGCCGGAATACCTGCGCTACTACTACGCCTCCAAGCTGGGCCGTGGCGTCGATGACCTGGACCTGAACCTGGAAGACTTCGTGCAGAAGGTCAACTCGGACCTGGTCGGTAAAGTCGTCAACATCGCCAGCCGTTGCGCCGGGTTTATCCACAAAGGTAACGCCGGCCTGCTGGTGGCCGAGAACGCCGCGCCAGAACTGACCGACGCCTTCCTGGCCGCCGCGCCAAGCATCGCCGACGCCTACGAAGCCCGTGACTTCGCCCGCGCCATGCGCGAGATCATGGGCCTGGCCGATCGCGCCAACGCCTGGATCGCCGACAAGGCACCGTGGTCGCTGAACAAGCAGGAAGGCAAACAGGCGGAAGTCCAGGCGATCTGCGCCACGGGCATCAATCTGTTCCGCCAACTGGTGATCTTCCTCAAGCCGGTGCTGCCGCTGCTGGCCGCCGATGCCGAGGCGTTCCTTAACGTGGCACCACTGACCTGGAACGACCACGCCACCCTGCTCAGCAACCATCAGTTGAACGAGTTCAAGCCGCTGATGACCCGAATCGATCCAGTGAAAGTCCAGGCCATGACCGACGCTTCGAAAGAAGACCTGGTCGCCAGCCAGACCGACACCGGCGAATCGGCACCGGCCGGTAACGGCGAGCTGGCCAAGGACCCGATTTCCCCGGAAATCGAGTTTGACGCCTTTGCTGCCGTGGACCTGCGTGTCGCGCTGATCATCAAGGCCGAAGCCGTTGAGGGCGCAGACAAGTTGCTGCGACTGACCCTGGACCTCGGGGGCGAGCAACGCAACGTGTTCTCCGGGATCAAGAGCGCGTATCCGGACCCATCCAAGCTCGATGGCCGCCTGACCATGATGATCGCCAACCTCAAGCCACGGAAAATGAAATTCGGTATATCCGAAGGCATGGTGATGGCGGCCGGCCCTGGTGGCGAAGAGATCTACCTGCTGAGCCCTGACAGCGGCGCCAAGCCGGGTCAACGCATCAAGTAAGCCCCTGCGAGGTCTATGCTTGCGGTAAGCCCGCCCGCTGCGGTGAGCGGGCTTGTCGTGGCGAGCCCACTCGCCACCGCGGGCGGGCTCACCACAACGAACCCTGTTTGTTCAACCGGCATGCCAATGATCACCCCATGAATTTGATTCAACGCATCGACGCGCTGCTGCCGCAGACCCAATGCGGCAAGTGCGGGCACCCGGGCTGCAAGCCTTACGCCGAGGGCATCGCACGTGGCGAGGCGATCAACAAGTGCCCGCCCGGAGGGCAGGAAACCATCGCTGGCCTTGCGCAGTTGCTGAGCGTGCCCGTGCTGGACCTGGACACCCGCCGCGGGGAGGCGCCAGCCCAGGTTGCGTATATTCGCGAGGCCGAGTGCATTGGCTGCACCAAGTGCATCCAGGCCTGCCCGGTCGACGCCATTGTCGGCGCCGCCAAGCTGATGCACACCGTCATTATTGATGAGTGCACCGGTTGCGACCTGTGCGTCGCGCCCTGCCCTGTCGATTGCATCGAGATGCGCCCAACGACCAACGTGCTGCCGATCGTGGGCGGCCTGGCGACCAATGATCAACAGCGCCATGAACGCAGCTTGAAACGCGACCGGGCGCGGCGGCGTTTTGAGCAACGCAATGCGCGCCTGCAACGGGAAGAAGCAGACAAACTCGCCGAACGCCTGGCACGGGCCAAGCGCTCGACGCCCGCGTTGCCCATGCAGAACAACGCCGCTCAGGCGGCCCGAGATGCAGCGATCAAGAAGGCCAAAATCACGGTTGCCATGAGTCGTGCCCAATTGCACAAGTCTCTGAAGGCGTTCGGCCACCCGCCGACCTTCGAGCAGCAGTCGCAGTTGATCGTCCTGCAGCAGCAGTTCGAAGCAGCGGAGCAGGCACTCACGGCCCTGGAAGCCACCGCTCCAACCGACGTGCCCACGCAAAAAGACCCCGCACTCAAGCGCGCGAAAATCCAGTTGGCCATGCGGCGCGCCGACTTGAAAAAAGCTCAGGACCTGCAGGCTGACGAGCAGCAACTGGCCGCCTTGAGCGCTGCGCTGTCCAGCGCGGAGCAAGCCTTGCATGATGCCGAAGCTGACAGCGAGCAGCCCAGGCCAGATCTGCAGCGCGTAGAAAAACGCCCCATCGACGCCGGACTGCGTCAGCTGAAAACTGCACTGGCCTACGCCCGGGCCGACGTCAGCAAATTACAACGCCAAACGGACGCCAGTACGGACCAATTGAAAGCCGCACAACATAAGCTGGAGGAGGCGCAGCGCCAGGTGGACGTCTACACCGGCGCTTGACCCACCGCAGCCGCCGCCACTTGGACTGCAGGTGCACGCTGCCGACCACCGAGGCGATGGTTTATCCTGCCCGGATTATTGCTCGCCGAATCCCAAGCCTGGATTCACTGCTCACCCTTACGTCGACCGCTTGCAAGGAACCCTCCGCCCCATGAACGCCGCAAAACGCCTGGAAATTTTCCGCAGGCTTCACGAAGACAATCCGGAACCCAAGACCGAACTGGCCTACACCACGCCGTTCGAGTTGCTGATTGCGGTGATCCTGTCGGCCCAATCCACGGATGTCGGCGTCAACAAGGCTACCGCCAAGCTGTATCCGGTGGCGAACACACCGGAGGCGATCTATGCGCTGGGTGTCGAGGGTTTGTCGGAGTACATCAAGACCATCGGCCTGTACAACAGCAAGGCCAAGAACGTTATCGAGACTTGCCGCCTACTGGTGGAACTGCACGGTAGTGAAGTGCCACAAACCCGCGAAGCCCTGGAAGCCCTACCAGGCGTTGGCCGCAAGACCGCCAACGTGGTGCTCAACACCGCATTCCGTCAACTGACCATGGCCGTCGACACCCACATATTCCGAGTGAGTAACCGCACCGGCATTGCCCGTGGCAAGAACGTGGTGGAGGTAGAAAAGCAGCTGATGAAGTTCGTGCCCAAGCCGTATTTGCTGGATTCCCACCACTGGCTGATTCTGCACGGACGCTACGTTTGCCAGGCCCGCAAGCCACGCTGCGGCAGCTGTCGCATCGAAGACCTGTGCGAATACAAGGACAAAACGTCGGACGATTGAGGAATCATTGGTTTTTTTGATCAGCCGATTGAAAAAATCTTTTTTACCCGATCATGGATTATCGTTATAAGGAGCGCCAACGGCAGTCTTAGCCCGGAGTGAACCTTATGAGCACTGGCAAAGAACAACTGGAAGTGGAAGACGACCTCGTTGAGTCGGATGACGATGGGATTGAGGCACCCGTGGCAGAGGTTGCGAAGACCAATTTGAGCAAACGCCGCACTATCGACAATCTTCTGGAAGAACGACGCTTGC
Organism: Pseudomonas sp. MYb13; assembly: GCF_002980075.1. Taxonomy (NCBI): domain Bacteria; kingdom Pseudomonadati; phylum Pseudomonadota; class Gammaproteobacteria; order Pseudomonadales; family Pseudomonadaceae; genus Pseudomonas; species Pseudomonas sp. MYb13. Next base: position 215,744 of record NZ_PCQI01000002.1, read on the forward strand.
AAAAACAACTGGCCGATTACGACTTCGATCTCTGATCGAAGACTCGACGGCCGGAAGCCTCCCTCACGGAGGCTTTTTTCTGCCGGTTACCGGGGCAATGCGCGGTGCGGGGCCCTCCTCTACACCAGGCCGTTGCGCTGGGCCAGTTCAATCAGGTCTACGAGCGAGCGGGCATTGAGCTTGAGCAGCAAACGCGTCTTGTAAGTACTGACGGTCTTGTTGCTGAGGAACATGCCGTCGGCAATCTCCTTGTTGGTCCTGCCCCGGGCCAACTGCTGCAACACCATCATTTCCCGGCCTGACAGACGCTCGACCATGTCGGCCTCACTGGCATTGCCCATGGTGGAGCGCACCGAGTTGAGCGCCTGGTTCGGGAAATAGCTGTAGCCCGACAAGACCGCCTTGATCGCGCTCAGCAACTCGGTCAGGTCCTGTTGCTTGCACACGTAGCCGGCAGCGCCCGCCTGCATGCAGCGCATGGAAAAATGACCCGGCGCCTGGGACGTCAGCACCAGCACCTTGAACGGCGCGAGCTGTTTGGTAGAAGACAGCCGGCAAATAACTTCCAGCCCATCAAGTTTGGGAATCCCAATATCCAGTATGACAATGTCCGGCATATGCTCCCGTGCAAGTTGCAACGCATCGACACCGTTATCGGTCTCGGCAACGACCTCATAACCATGACGTTCCATTAGCATACGCACAGCAAGACGAATGACGGGATGATCATCCACGATCAGCACTTTATTCATGAGAAAGTCCAATTTCGCTGTTCGAATTATTTAGAGCAAGCACAATAGCCTAGTCGTTTCATAGTTGGCATAGCGTTCCCCCCCAAGCAACAGCAAGCAGAGACCCACCCCACAGCGATAAAGGAATTTCCCTACAAAAAAACGCTATCTCGGTCGCATCCGATTTTATGGAGCCTTTCAGACCTTTCCGGGGACTTACATATTTTGAGTGAAATATCCGTGCGCCAAGAGGGGCTGGGTAAACGTGCCTGACGCAACTGTCAGGAAACGCCCCTTGCCTCTTGCCGGCGAACAAGAAACACGACGAGAAGAGTCCGGCTGTTTTAGTTCCATTCAACATATTCATTTACATCCTTAATTCCTACAGACCGTTCAGCGTTTTATATCCCCGCTGTACTTCCATGAGTGAATTATCTGTAAGACTAGTTCCTACACAGGTGTAAAAAATTCATTCCTCTCCAAACTTCCAACCAGTCAATCAAGGCCGTCGCTTGAGAAACTGTTGCGGTGAAAAGCATCAATTCATGTTTAACCGCTATAAACATCGCAGCGCTTTGTAAAACCACAGGCAAAAAAAATGGCCCCTTGTACAAGGGGCCACTCTTCGTAACAGGTTGAGACTTAGAACAACGAACGACCTTTGTTGGCCGCAATGCGCATGCGCAATGCGTTCAACTTGATGAAGCCCGCTGCGTCTGCCTGGTTGTAGGCGCCGCCGTCTTCTTCGAAGGTGGCGATGTTTGCGTCGAACAGCGAATCATCGGACTTGCGACCGGTAACGATCACATTGCCCTTGTACAGCTTCAGGCGCACAACACCGTTCACGTGGGCTTGGGAAGCGTCGATCATCTGTTGCAGCATCAGACGCTCAGGGCTCCACCAGTAGCCGGTGTAGATCAGGCTGGCGTACTTGGGCATCAGCTCGTCTTTGAGGTGAGCCACTTCGCGGTCCAGGGTGATGGACTCGATCGCGCGGTGGGCGCGCAGCATGATGGTGCCACCTGGGGTTTCGTAGCAGCCACGGGACTTCATGCCCACGTAACGGTTCTCGACGATATCGAGACGGCCGATACCGTGCTCGCCACCGATACGGTTGAGGGTCGCCAGTACGGTGGCTGGGGTCATTTCGACGCCGTCCAGCGCGACGATGTCGCCGTTGCGGTAGGTCAGCTCCAGGTATTGCGGTTTGTCTGGGGCGTTCTCCGGGGAGACGGTCCAGCGCCACATGTCCTCTTCGTGCTCGGTCCAGGTGTCTTCCAGCACGCCGCCTTCATAGGAGATGTGCAGCAGGTTGGCGTCCATCGAGTACGGGGACTTTTTCTTGCCGTGACGCTCGATCGGGATGGCGTGCTTTTCAGCGTAATCCATCAGCTTCTCACGGGACAGCAGGTCCCACTCACGCCAAGGAGCGATCACTTTCACGCCTGGCTTGAGCGCGTAGGCGCCCAGTTCGAAACGCACCTGGTCGTTGCCCTTGCCGGTAGCACCATGGGAAATGGCGTCGGCGCCGGTTTCGTTGGCGATTTCGATCAGGCGCTTGGCGATCAGCGGGCGTGCGATGGAGGTACCCAGCAGGTACTCGCCTTCGTAGACGGTGTTGGCGCGAAACATCGGGAAAACGAAATCGCGGACGAACTCTTCGCGCAGGTCGTCAATGTAGATCTCTTTCACGCCCATGGCTTGCGCCTTGGCACGTGCAGGTTCGACCTCTTCGCCCTGACCCAGGTCAGCGGTGAAGGTCACCACTTCACAGTTATAAGTATCCTGCAGCCACTTGAGGATCACCGAAGTGTCCAGGCCGCCGGAATACGCGAGAACGACCTTGTTTACGTCGGCCATGCCATCACTCCACGGGGTTGTACGGAAAGGCGTCGATTCTACCGACCAAAACCGCGAATTTACAGAGGCGCGACAGCAAATGAAGATAAAGCGACAGATTATGTCGAACGGGCGACCGATAGCCGCACCTCAGGGCAGCAATTTATGAAGTATGTGCTGGGTTACTCGGGCCAGTGGCTGTGGGCGCTGGTTTCTCGGGGGCTGCCACGCGTTCAAGCTGGATATTCACGCGCCGATTGCGTGCCCGGTTGGCCGCATTGGTGTTGGGCGCCAGTGGGTAACTTTCGCCATGGAAACGCAGGGTGATCTGCGATTCCTGGATGCCATTGGCCTTCAAATAGTCCATGACTGCCAAGCCACGACGGCGCGAGACGTCGCGGTTGGTCAGGCGGTTGCCACTGTTGTCCGAATGGCCGTTCAACTCGATATGGTTGACGGTGGGGTCGGCTTTCATGAACGCGAGGATTACGTCGAGTTTCTTCTTGGCCGCCGCATCCAGCTCGATTCCGCCACCGGGGAACCCGACTTCGGTCTGCTTGACCTGGTCGTAATTCATCGGCAACAGCTTGGTGGTGCAGAGTTGGTAGTCGTTATAGGCCTTGTTGAATTTGACCGGCAACAAGCGGATTTCCGAGTAGCCGCCCTCACGCCCGTAGTGGCGGACCGTCGGGCTACGCCCTTCCAGCAGCCCGGTGAAGAGGCGCCCGGCCTGGGCCTGGGAGCTGTTGAACAAGACGTCGCCACTGCCGGCACGCACCGCGCCGAGGTTGATATCACCGCGCCCAGGCTGCCAAGGGGCCGCGGCGGCCAGCAACGTGGCCGAGCCCGCGCCCAGCGAGCCGTTATAGGCTTTGAGGCGAAACGTCGCCTGCTCACCGGCCCGGCGCACGAACTCACCCGAACCGAAGTCGGTGATCGGTTGGGTCAAGCGGCACTCGAACTGGTCGCCCTCTACCTTCCACTCAATATTCTCCAGACGTGTCTGGAACGTGAGGGCCATCGCAGGCAGGCTGGCAAACACACTGAGCAGGGCTAGATAATGCTGGCGCACGGGAGGCTCCACTGGTTTCTACAACACTTCAAGGCGTCATACATCGATAAGGCATACGAAAGGCTATCGGTTGCATCCTGCAAAACTTGATAGCGAGTGCCTGCAAGAGTCTTTTCCGGTAGCATTCCCACCAGATTGACCCGCCTGGAATCCCCAATGTCCGACCGCCTGACCCTGCTGCGTCCCGACGACTGGCATATTCATCTTCGCGATGGTGCTGCGTTACCCCACACCGTGGCCGATGTAGCGCGCACGTTTGGCCGCGCCATCATCATGCCTAACCTGGTACCTCCGGTGCGTAACGCCGAGCAAGCCGACGCCTACCGCCAGCGTATCCTCGCTGCACGGCCGGCCGGCAGCCGCTTCGAACCGCTGATGGTGCTGTACCTCACTGACCGCACCCCGCCCGAAGAAATTCGTGAGGCCAAGGCCAGCGGTTTCGTGCACGCCGCCAAGCTGTACCCGGCCGGCGCGACCACCAACTCCGATTCCGGCGTGACCAGTATCGACAAGATCCTGCCAGCCATCGAAGCCATGGCGGAAGTCGGCATGCCGCTGCTGATCCACGGTGAAGTCACCCGTGGCGATGTGGACGTGTTCGATCGCGAGAAGATCTTCATCGACGAGCATATGCGCCGTGTAGTCGAGCTGTTCCCGACCCTCAAGGTCGTGTTCGAGCACATCACTACCGCCGATGCCGTGCAATTCGTCACCGAGGCCTCGGCCAACGTCGGCGCAACCATTACGGCACATCACCTGCTGTACAACCGCAATCACATGCTGGTGGGCGGGATTCGGCCGCACTTCTATTGCTTGCCGATCCTCAAGCGCAATACCCACCAGGTGGCCTTGCTGGATGCCGCCACCAGCGGCAATCCAAAGTTCTTCCTCGGCACCGACTCCGCCCCACACGCCCAGCATGCAAAAGAAGCCGCGTGCGGTTGTGCCGGTTGCTACACCGCCTATGCCGCGATCGAGTTGTACGCCGAAGCGTTCGAACAGCGCAACGCCCTGGATAAGCTCGAAGGGTTCGCCAGCCTCAATGGTCCGCGATTCTACGGCCTGCCGGCGAATACCGACCGCATCACCCTGGTCCGTGAAGACTGGACCGCCCCTGCCAGCCTGCCGTTTGGCGAGCTGACTGTTATCCCGCTGCGCGCCGGTGAAACACTGCGCTGGCGCCTGCTGGAGGAAAGCAAGTGAGTGAAGACCATTACGATGACGAACACGAGCACAGTGGTGGCGGTTCCCGTCACCCGATGGCCGAGCGGTTCCGCGGCTATCTGCCGGTTGTCATCGACGTAGAAACCGGTGGTTTCAACTGCGCCACCGACGCGCTGCTGGAAATCGCCGCGACCACCATCGGCATGGACGAACAGGGTTTCGTGTTCCCGGAACACACCCACTTCTTCCGCGTCGAGCCGTTCGAAGGCGCCAACATCGAAGCCGCAGCCTTGGAGTTCACCGGGATCAAGCTCGATCATCCACTGCGCATGGCGGTGAGTGAAGAAGCGGCGCTGACCGATATCTTCCGTGGCGTGCGCAAGGCGCTGAAGGCCAATGGCTGCAAGCGCGCGATCCTGGTCGGCCATAACAGCAGCTTCGACCTGGGCTTCCTGAATGCTGCCGTGGCGCGCCTGGACATGAAGCGCAACCCGTTTCACCCGTTCTCCAGCTTCGACACCGCGACCCTCGCTGGCCTTGCTTACGGTCAGACCGTGCTGGCGAAAGCCTGCCAGGCAGCCGGCATCGACTTTGACGGGCGTGAGGCCCACTCGGCCCGCTATGACACCGAGAAGACTGCCGAGCTGTTCTGCGGCATCGTCAACCGCTGGAAGCAGATGGGCGGCTGGGAAGACTTCAACGACTGACGTTGAATCCCGCGCATAAAAAAACCGGCCTTCACAGGCCGGTTTTTTTTACCTCGATTCTGGCCTACAGCTTGCCAGCGTTCTCGGTCAGGTAAGCCGCAACGCCTTCTGGCGAAGCGTTCATGCCTTTGTCGCCTTTTTTCCAGTTGGCAGGGCAGACTTCGCCGTGCTCTTCGTGGAATTGCAGGGCGTCAACCAGGCGGATCAGCTCTTCCATGTTACGACCCAGTGGCAGGTCGTTGATGATCTGCGAGCGAACCACGCCTTTGTCGTCGATCAGGAATGCGCCACGGAAAGCCACGCCGCCTTCGGATTCAACGTCGTAGGCCTTGGCGATGTCGTGCTTCATGTCGGCAGCCATGGTGTATTTGACTTTGCCGATGCCGCCATCGTTGATGGCAGTGTTGCGCCAGGCGTTGTGGGTGAAATGGGAGTCGATGGAAACAGCGACCACTTCAACGTTGCGCGCCTTGAAATCGTCCATGCGGTGGTCCAGGGCAATCAGCTCGGACGGGCAGACGAAGGTGAAGTCCAGCGGGTAGAAGAATACCAGGCCGTATTTGCCTTTGATGGCTTCAGACAGTTTGAAGCTGTCAACGATTTCGCCATTGCCGAGGACGGCTGGGACGTCGAAATCCGGGGCTTGTTTGCCGACGAGTACGCTCATTGGATATCTCCTGATGTGAGGGTGACGATTGAAGTAAAAGGACCGGCCTTGAGTCTGCCGCATTCAAGCGACAGCCCTGTGACGCGGTCACGCTTCGTGAAGACCAACCATCATACACTGAAAAAACCGTTCGTCAGTGCGGGCGCGATACCAGCAGATACCCTGCGAATCTACTTTGACAATCATTCTCGTTAACATTAAGATCCATCGCACTTAAGCCTTAAACCCGCGACGGTTCTCCCTTATGTATGTGTGCCTCTGTACTGGCGTCACCGACGGACAAATCCGCGAAGCAATCTATGAAGGTTGCTGCAGCTACAAGGAAGTACGTGAAACCACCGGCGTTGCCAGCCAGTGCGGTAAATGTGCTTGCCTCGCCAAGCAAGTGGTACGGGAAACCCTGACGCAGCTGCAGACAGCCCAGGCCGCGCTCCCCTATTCAGCAGAATTTACACACGCCTGATTGGGAGTGTTTTAAAGAACCGGACTTAGTGTCCGGTTTTTTTATGCCCGTAATTCAATTAGTTAGCGTCAAGACGCGGAACACAAACATTCTTATTCCGATTAATTTTCATTTATTATTCAATAACTTAGGTTTGACACTAAGGAGTTCGCCGCTCAAACTCCGCCCTATACACAGCTATTACAGGGCAGGACCCCAGTCATGAAAGGCGACATCTCAGTCATCCAGCAACTCAACAAAATCCTTGCCAATGAACTGGTCGCGATCAATCAGTACTTCCTGCATGCACGCATGTATGACGATTGGGGCCTGGAAAAGCTGGGCAAGCGTGAATACAAAGAATCCATCAAGGCCATGAAGGACGCTGACGCGCTGATCAAGCGCATCCTGTTCCTGGAAGGCCTGCCGAATGTGCAGGACCTGGGCAAGCTGAACATCGGCGAGCACACCCAGGAAATGCTCGGCAGCGACCTGGGTTTCGAGCGCAAGAGCCACAGCGACCTCAAGGCCGCCATCGCTCACTGCGAAACCAAGGGCGACTTCGGCAGCCGTGAACTGCTGGAGGACATCCTGGAAGACCAGGAGGAACATATCGACTGGCTGGAAACCCAACTGGGCCTGATCGACAAAGTCAGCCTGGAAAACTACCTGCAATCGCAGATGGGCGAATAAGCCCTCAGCGCGCAGGTACAAAAAAGCCCCGCTCTCTCACGAGAAGCGGGGCTTTTTATTGACCGCGTATTAGAGGAGCCGGCTCGCCGGCCCCTGCAACAATCAAGCGTCGGTCTTGGCGGCAGCGTTGGCGGCTGCTTCTTTGATCAACGTTTGCAGCGAACCATCAGCCGCCATCTCAACGATGATGTCGCTACCGCCGACCAGCTCACCGGCTACCCACAGTTGTGGGAAGGTAGGCCAGTTGGCGTACTTCGGCAGGTTGGCACGGATTTCAGGGTTTTGCAGGATATCCACGTAAGCGAATTTTTCGCCACACGCCATGATGGCCTGGGAAGCCTTCGCGGAGAAACCGCACTGAGGAGCGTTTGGCGCGCCCTTCATGTAAAGCAGAATGGTGTTGTTGGCAATCTGCTCTTTGATCGTTTCGATGATATCCATGGAACACCTCGGCTGGAACTTTGCGACTCACAGGTCGGCACGGTGGCGCATTGTAACGCAAAATTCCAGCGTGGTGCTCAGGCCGCTGCTACCTGCACTGGAACGCCGTTCAATGCAGCATTGCCCGACAACTCATCCAACTGCCGCTCGTCGGTCAAGTCATTGGCACTCGCCCCTGGTTGCCCGCTGGCGATCGTCATTTGTACGCCCGGTCGCCCATGGCCCCAACCATGGGGCAGGCTGACCACGCCGGGCATCATGTCCAGGCTGGCCAGCACTTCCACTTCGATCATGCCGATGCGCGAACTGACGCGCACACGCTGGCCATCGCTCAACTGCCGACTGGCGAGGTCATCCGGATGCATCAGCAACTGATGGCGCGGCTTGCCCTTCACCAGCCGGTGGTAGTTATGCATCCAGGAATTATTGCTGCGCACATGACGTCGGCCGATCAGGAGCAGTTCGTCGGCCACCGGCATCGGCTGCGCAGCAAACCGTGCCAGGTCGGCGAGGATCACCGGCGGTGCCGCCTGCACTTTGCCGTCAGCGGTTTTCAACCGAGCAGCAAGATTGGGATGGAGCGGCCCCAGGTCCAGACCATGGGGATGATCCGCCAGCATTGCCACGGACACCTTGTGACTGGACGCATCACCGTATACCCCGGCACGCAGGCCGAAATCGATCATCTGCGCGGGCGGCATCGTTGGCTTGAGCATTGCGCCGGTGTGGGCCGCGAACGCCTGGGCCAGGCCGACAAAGATCTCCCAGTCATGCAACGCGCCCACCGGTTTGGGCAGGATCGCCCGATTGAACCGGGTGACGTTACGCACCGCGAACAGGTTGAAGGTCGTGTCGTAGTGATCGTTTTCCAGCGCTGACGTGGACGGCAGGATCAGGTCGGCATACCGGGTGGTCTCGTTGATATAGAGGTCGATGCTGACCATGAACTCCAGGCCATCGAGGGCTTGTTCCAACTGACGACCATTAGGCGTCGACAACACAGGATTACCCGCTACCGTCACCAGTGCACGGATCTGCCCTTCGCCCTCAGTCAGCATTTCTTCAGCCAAGGCGGACACCGGTAACTCTCCGCCGTACTCCGGCCGCCCGGAAACCCGGCTCTGCCAACGGTTGAAATGCCCGCCTCCGGTCGATGCCACCAGGTCCACCGCCGGTGTAGTGCACAACGCGCCACCGACACGGTCCAGGTTGCCCGTGACCAGGTTGATCAATTGCACCAGCCAATGACAGAGGGTGCCGAACGCCTGCGTCGAGACCCCCATGCGCCCGTAACACACCGCCCTGTCCGCGGCGGCAAAGTCTCGCGCCAGTTGGCGGATCTGCTCGGCAGGCACCGCGCACTGGCGGCTCATGGCTTCGGCAGTAAAGCCGGCGATGGCACGGCGGACATCTTCCAGGCCTTCAACCGGCAGATGGCTGTCGCGCGTCAGGTGCTCGGTAAACAAGGTGTTGAGCACACCAAACAACAAGGCCGCATCACCGCCTGGGCGCACGAACAGATGCTGATCGGCCATCGCCGCCGTCTCGCTGCGCCGTGGGTCGACCACCACCACTTTGCCGCCCCTGGCCTGGATGGCCTTGAGACGCTTCTCGACATCCGGCACGGTCATGATGCTGCCGTTGGACGCCAATGGGTTGCCACCCAGGATCAGCATGAAGTCGGTGTGGTCGATGTCCGGGATGGGCAACAACAGGCCATGGCCGTACATGAGGTAGCTGGTGAGGTGATGAGGCAACTGGTCTACCGACGTGGCGGAAAACCGGTTGCGCGTCTTCAACTGGCCAAGAAAGTAGTTGCTGTGGGTCATCAGCCCATAGTTATGCACGCTGGGGTTGCCCTGATACACCGCCACGGCATTCTGCCCATGCCGCGCCTGGATCCTCGCCAGCCGTTCGGCGACGAGCGCAAAGGCCTCGTCCCAGGCAATCGGCTGCCACTCGCTGCCCACCCGCAACATGGGCTGGTGCAGGCGGTCGGGGTCATTCTGGATATCCTGCAGCGCGACGGCCTTGGGACAGATATGCCCACGACTGAAACTGTCCTGGGCGTCGCCCTTGATCGACGTGATCGCCAGGCTGCCATCGTCGGCTTGAGTCGTTTCCAGCGTCAGGCCGCAAATGGCTTCACACAGATGGCAGGCACGGTGGTGGAGAGTCTTGGTCATGGCCAGTCTCTTATCAGGGCTTTGATCCCACTATGGGCCGCGAACGGCCAAGGCACCACCAACGTCAGTGCCGTGAATCGATGAGCATCAGGCCAAGCCATGGCCAAGCATGAGCAAATGTTTCAAAAACTTCGCACATGCGCCCTGAAACCGACGCAGCCTGGCCTGCAGCCGTCCCCGCGCATTGCAAAAGGTCGTGACGCCAGTGTACAAATGACCTGCTGCTGTCTGGAATTCGTCTTCAAAAGCGCTCCCGCGCCCTCCTTGAACGCCCCTAAAAACCGTAGCCCTATTGGTAAGACGCGACATTTAATTATAAGATCGCGCCTTCCCCTATTTCGTCGCCCCGTGCGGCTTTCGCCGCAGGTCTCGCCCGTTGTCACAATAAACAAGGCTTTGAGTATCTGCGGTCTGTTGCAAAAAGGTAGTTAATGATGAGCGCAAGGCACTTTCTCTCCCTGATGGATTGCACGCCCGAAGAGCTGGTCAGCGTGATCCGTCGAGGCATTGAGCTCAAAGACCTGCGTAACCGCGGCGTACTGTTCGAGCCTTTGAAAAACCGTGTGCTTGGGATGATTTTCGAGAAGTCGTCGACCCGCACTCGCGTGTCTTTCGAAGCCGGCATGATCCAACTGGGTGGCCAAGCCATCTTTTTGTCCTCGCGCGACACCCAACTGGGCCGTGGCGAGCCTATCGCCGACAGCGCCATTGTCCTGTCGAGCATGCTCGATGCGGTGATGATCCGTACCTTTGCCCACAGCACGGTGACCGAATTTTCCGCCAACTCCCGCGTACCGGTGATCAACGGCCTGTCCGATGACCTGCACCCGTGCCAGCTGCTGGCCGACATGCAAACCTTCCTCGAACACCGTGGCTCGATCCAGGGCAAGACCGTGGCCTGGATCGGCGACGGCAACAACATGTGCAACAGCTATATAGAAGCTGCTATCCAATTCGACTTCCACCTGCGCGTTGCCTGCCCTGAAGGCTACGAGCCGGACGCACGCTTCCTGGCACAAGCCGGTGACCGCGTGACCCTCGTACGCGACCCACGCGACGCCGTGGTCGGCGCGCACCTGGTGAGTACCGACGTCTGGACCTCCATGGGCCAGGAAGACGAAACCACCCAGCGCCTTGCCTTGTTCGCCCCGTACCAGGTAAACCGTGCCCTGCTCGACCTGGCTGCGCCGGATGTACTGTTCATGCACTGCCTGCCAGCCCACCGTGGCGAAGAAATCAGCCTCGACCTGCTCGACGACCCACGCTCGGTCGCCTGGGACCAGGCAGAAAACCGCCTGCACGCGCAAAAAGCGCTGCTCGAGTTCCTCGTTCCGCCGTCGTACCACCACGCATGAGCCATCCATTACTGCTGAACCTGCGCAATCTGGCATGCGGCTACCAAGATCAACGGGTGGTGCAGAACCTCAACCTGCACCTCAATGCTGGCGACATCGGTTGCCTGCTGGGCTCATCGGGTTGCGGCAAGACCACTACGCTGCGGGCGATCGCAGGGTTTGAGCCGGTGCACGAAGGTGAAATCAGCCTGGCCGGCGAAGTGATCTCCAGTGCCGGGTTCACCCTGGCACCGGAGAAACGTCGCATCGGCATGGTGTTCCAGGACTACGCGCTGTTTCCCCACCTGAGCGTGGCCGACAACATCGCCTTCGGCATTCGCAAGCACCCGCAAAAAGACCGCGTGGTGGCTGAACTGCTGGAACTGGTGAACCTGAAGAACCTGGGCAAGCGCTTCCCCCACGAGCTCTCGGGCGGCCAGCAACAACGCATCGCCCTGGCCCGCGCCTTGGCGCCAGAACCGGCGCTGTTGCTGCTGGATGAGCCGTTCTCCAACCTCGATGGCGAGTTGCGACGCAAACTGAGCCACGAGGTGCGCGACATCCTCAAGGCACGCGGCACCAGTGCGATCCTGGTCACCCACGATCAGGAGGAAGCCTTCGCTGTCAGCGATCAGGTCGGCGTATTCAAAGAGGGCCGGCTTGAGCAGTGGGACACGCCGTACAACCTTTATCACGAACCGCAGACGCCTTACGTCGCCAGTTTTATCGGCCAGGGTTACTTCATTCGTGGCCAATTGAGCTCGCCGGAATCGGTCAGCACCGAACTGGGTGAGTTGCGCGGCAACCGCGCCTACACATGGCCTACCGGCGGTGCGGTGGACGTGCTACTGCGCCCGGATGACATCGTCTACGCACCGGACAGCGCATTGAATGCGCGGATCGTCGGCAAGACCTTCCTCGGCGCGTCGACCTTGTACCGCCTGCAACTGCCGACCGGCGCGCAGCTGGAGTCGATTTTCCCCAGCCATGCAGACCATCAGGTGGGTGCGGATGTCGGGATTCGGGTCGCCGCTGAACACTTGGTGTTGTTCCAGGCGTCCGGCAGCACTGCCGCCCAAATCCCCCAAGGCGAATCAGGCGTGCGCCGCCACAGCCCCGCTAACTGAAGAAACCGGGGCAACCTGTGAGAGCGGGCTTGCTCGCGAAGGCGGAGTGTCAGTCGACCTGTTATTGGCTGATACACCGCCTTCGCGGGCAAGCCCGCTCCCACATTTGGTCGCATGCACGTTGAGATCAATGTCAGGCGCGACCAATCGGCGCGAACGTGGCCTGGGTGTGCTCAGCCAGTACCGCCGCTGGCAATTCGACCTCCAACCCCCTCCTCCCCGCACTCACAAAAATCGTCGTAAAAGGCTGCGCCGTTACATCGATAAACGTGCGCAATCGCTTCTTCTGCCCCAACGGGCTGATGCCACCCAACAGGTAACCGGTGGAACGCTGAGCCGCTGCCGGTTCGGCCATTTCGACTTTCTTGACGCCTGCTGCGTGTGCCAGCGCCTTCAAATCCAGACTTCCGACGACCGGCACCACTGCCACCAGTAATTCGCCTTTTTCACTGCTCGCCAGCAGGGTCTTGAATACCTGCGCGGGGTCGAGGCCCAATTTTTCCGCGGCCTCCAGCCCATAGGAAGCAGCCTTGGGGTCATGTTCGTAACTGTGGATTCGATGTTCGGCGCGAACTTTTTTCAACAGATCCAATGCGGGGGTCATGGAGTCTCCGGAGCGTGGCAAGCAGATGGCCAATTCTAGGCCAACCCCACACAAAACGCTCTAGTGCGCCCTCTGTTGCGGTACGTGCTCAATGTGACAAGCGTGATCATTCACCAGACCAATAGTTGGAAAGTGACCGACAGTTCACTTTCGACCTTTGACAGCAGTCATTCTTGTCTATATTTTTTCGTTTCCGAATACTGTAGGAATAGTGCCGCAGCATTCGAGCAGTAAGCCGTGACCGGGATGGGGATCCTTGTCACGGTGAAAATCGCGCAACAACCCGTTGAGGTCGTGCGCCAGACAAGAACAACAACTGAGGTTTTCCATGACAACTGCTCTTCAACAGCCTTCACTTTCGAGCCAATGCATGGCCGAATTCCTGGGGACTGCGCTTCTGATCTTCTTCGGTACAGGATGTGTCGCTGCGCTTAAGGTCGCGGGTGCAAGCTTTGGCTTGTGGGAGATCAGTATCATCTGGGGGGTCGGCGTCAGCATGGCGATCTACCTGAGCGCCGGCATTTCCGGAGCCCACCTCAACCCGGCCGTCAGCATCGCGCTGTGTATTTTCGCCGACTTCGACAAGCGCAAACTGCCCTTCTATATCCTCGCCCAGATCGCAGGCGCCTTCTGCTCGGCGGCCTTGGTGTACACGCTGTACAGCAATCTTTTTTTCGATTACGAACAAACCCATCACATGGTGCGCGGCTCACAGGCCAGCCTGGAACTGGCGTCGGTGTTCTCCACCTACCCCCATGCGCTGCTGAGCACTGCCCAGGCGTTCCTGGTGGAGATGGTTATCACCGCCATCCTGATGGGCGTGATCATGGCCCTGACCGATGACAACAACGGCCTGCCTCGCGGCCCCCTGGCCCCGCTGCTGATCGGCCTGCTGATCGCCGTGATCGGCAGCGCCATGGGCCCATTGACCGGCTTTGCGATGAACCCGGCGCGGGATTTCGGGCCCAAGCTGATGACCTTTTTCGCCGGCTGGGGTGAAATGGCCTTCACCGGCGGTCGTGATATTCCTTACTTCCTGGTACCGATTTTCGCGCCGATTGTCGGCGCATGCCTCGGCGCTGCGGCCTATCGCGGGCTGATTGCCCGCCATCTGCCGAGCGCCGCACCTGCTATAGCTGAAGAAACACCTGACACGGCTGTCAACGGCAAGACGCGTATTTCCTGAAAACACCAGCCTGGTCCCCACTGCCCTTCTGCGGTCCAGGCTGATTTCTGACTTCCTTATTTCGTCCAAGGCAATCGACATGACCGACATTCAGAATAAGAACTACATCATTGCCCTTGATCAGGGCACCACCAGTTCCCGCGCGATCATCTTTGATCGTGACGCCAACGTGGTCTGCACCGCCCAGCGTGAATTCACTCAGCATTACCCGCAAGCGGGCTGGGTCGAGCATGACCCGATGGAAATCTTCGCGACCCAGAGCGCGGTGATGGTCGAAGCGCTGGCACAGGCCGGGCTGCACCACGACCAGGTCGCCGCCATCGGCATCACCAACCAGCGTGAAACCACCGTGGTCTGGGACAAAGTCACCGGCCGCCCGATCTACAACGCGATCGTCTGGCAGTGCCGCCGCAGCACCGAGATCTGCCAGCAGCTCAAGCGCGACGGCCACGAGCAGTACATCAATGACACCACCGGCCTGGTCACCGACCCGTACTTCTCCGGCACCAAGCTCAAGTGGATCCTCGACAACGTCGAGGGCAGCCGCGAGCGTGCGCGCAACGGCGAGTTGCTGTTCGGCACCATCGACAGCTGGCTGATCTGGAAATTTACCGGCGGCAAGACCCACGTCACCGACTACACCAACGCCTCGCGCACCATGCTCTTCAACATCCACACCCTGGAATGGGATGCGAAGATGCTGGAGATCCTCGACGTACCGCGCGAAATGCTGCCGGAAGTGAAGTCCTCCTCGGAAATCTACGGCCGCACCAAAAGCGGTATTGCCATCGGCGGCATTGCGGGCGACCAACAGGCGGCACTGTTCGGCCAAATGTGCGTCGAAGCCGGCCAGGCCAAGAACACCTACGGCACCGGCTGCTTCCTGCTGATGAACACCGGCGACAAGGCGGTGAAATCCAAGCACGGCATGCTCACCACCATCGCATGCGGCCCGCGTGGCGAAGTGGCGTATGCGTTGGAAGGTGCGGTATTCAACGGCGGCTCCACTGTGCAGTGGTTGCGCGACGAGTTGAAGATCATCGCGGATGCCACCGACACCGAGTACTTCGCCGGCAAGGTCAAGGACAGCAACGGCGTGTACCTGGTCCCCGCCTTCACCGGCCTGGGCGCTCCGTACTGGGACCCGTATGCCCGTGGCGCACTGTTCGGCCTGACCCGTGGCGTGCGCGTGGATCACATCATTCGTGCCGCCCTGGAGTCGATCGCCTACCAGACCCGCGACGTACTCGACGCCATGCAACAGGATTCGGGCGAACGCCTGAAAGCCCTGCGCGTGGACGGCGGTGCGGTGGCCAACAACTTCCTGATGCAATTCCAGGCCGATATCCTCGGCACCCAGGTCGAGCGCCCGCAAATGCGCGAGACCACCGCACTCGGCGCCGCCTACCTGGCCGGCCTGGCGTGTGGCTTCTGGGGCAGCCTGGACGAGTTGCGCGGCAAGGCGGTGATCGAGCGTGAATTCGAGCCGCAGTTGGACGAAGCGGCCAAAGAGAAACTCTACGCCGGCTGGCAAAAAGCTGTGAGCCGCACCCGCGACTGGGAACCTCACGAAGGCGCTGAATAAGCCAAGCGCCGGACCCATATAGGGTTGTAACTGGCAGGGAGCAGATTCCTGCGTCATCATGGGCCACTTTTGTATGGCAGCCCAAAGGACGCCCCATGAATCTGCCTCCCCGCCAGCAACACATTCTCGAACTGGTCCGCGAACGCGGCTACGTCAGTATCGAGGAAATGGCGCAGCTGTTCGTTGTCACCCCGCAAACCATCCGCCGCGATATCAACCAGTTGGCGGACGCCAATCTGCTGCGCCGCTACCACGGCGGCGCGGCCTATGACTCCAGTGTCGAGAACACGGCGTACGCCATGCGTGCCGACCAGATGCGTGACGAGAAACAGCGCATCGGCGAAGCCATCGCCGCGCAGATCCCCGATCACGCCTCGCTGTTCATCAATATCGGCACCACCACCGAATCCATCGCCCGTGCGTTGCTCAACCACAACCACCTGAAGATCATCACCAACAACCTCAACGTCGCCACCATGCTCAGCGCCAAGGACGACTTCGATGTGCTGTTGACCGGCGGTAACGTGCGCCGTGATGGCGGCGTGGTGGGCCAGGCGAGTGTCGACTTCATCAACCAGTTCAAGGTCGACTTTGCGCTGGTGGGCATCAGCGGCATCGATGAAGACGGCAGCCTGCTGGACTTTGACTACCAGGAAGTACGGGTGTCGCAAGCGATCATTGCCAATGCTCGCCAGGTGATCCTGGCAGCGGACTCGAGCAAGTTTGGCCGCAACGCCATGATTCGCCTGGGGCCGATCAGCCTGGTGGATTGCCTGGTGACTGACCAGCAACCGGTGCCGGCATTGGTGCAGTTGCTGAACCAGCATAAGGTTCGGTTGGAAGTCGTGTAACTCCCCCTATCCCTGGCAACTGTGCCACCGCCCTCGCGGGCAAGCCCGCTCCCACACTTGACCGCATGGCCCTGGCGGAACGCGGTCCCTTATGGGAGCGGGGGTGCCCGCGAAGCTATTCAACACTCCTCTTACGCTCGAGCCTTCCCCAGGCTTATGTTCACAAATTTTCCTTTTCCCGCCCTTCGATGAGTTTTTTCAATCGAAGTTGGCTGGCTGCGCGCGCGTTTATCAGCTACCATTTTCGCAAATGAACATTAATGTTCGAATTCCAATACGAAAAAGATCGCGAGGCCAGCCGATGAACCCTTCTACCTTGCCTGCTCCACCGCTTGCCGAAGTGTATGACGTTGCCGTTATCGGTGGCGGGATCAACGGCGTCGGCATCGCAGCAGACGCAGCCGGGCGCGGTTTGTCGGTATTCCTTTGCGAAAAGGACGACCTGGCCAGCCACACGTCTTCTGCCAGCAGCAAATTGATCCACGGCGGCCTGCGCTACCTCGAACATTACGAATTCCGCTTGGTGCGCGAAGCATTGGCCGAGCGTGAAGTATTGCTGGCGAAGGCCCCGCACATCGTCAAGCAGATGCGCTTCGTATTGCCGCACCGCCCTCACCTGCGTCCCGCATGGATGATCCGCGCCGGCCTGTTCCTGTACGACCACCTGGGCAAGCGCGAAACACTGGCCGGCTCGAAAAGCTTGAAGTTCGGCCCCGACAGCCCGCTCAAAAGCGAAATCACCAAAGGCTTCGAATACTCCGACTGCTGGGTCGATGACGCTCGCCTGGTGGTGTTGAACGCCATGGCCGCCCGCGAAAAAGGCGCGCACATCCACACCCAGACCCGCTGCGTCAGTGCTCATCGCAGCAAAGGCCTGTGGGAAATGAACATGGAGCGCGCCGATGGCAGCCTGTTCTCGATCCGTGCCCGAGCGCTGGTGAACGCCGCCGGCCCGTGGGTGGCCAAGTTCATCAAGGACGACCTGAAGCTGGACTCGCCTTACGGCATCCGCCTGATCCAGGGCAGCCACTTGATCGTGCCGAAACTGTACGAAGGCGCCCACGCGCATATCCTGCAGAACGAAGACCAGCGGATCGTCTTCACTATTCCGTACCTGAATCACCTGACCATCATCGGCACCACAGACCGCGAATACACCGGCGACCCGGCGAAAGTCGCGATTACCGAAGGCGAAACCGACTACATGCTCAAGGTGGTCAACGCTCACTTCAAGAAACAGCTGAGCCGCGATGACATCGTCCACACATATTCCGGTGTGCGCCCGCTGTGCAACGACGAGTCGGACAACCCATCGGCCATTACCCGCGACTACACCCTGTCGCTGTCCGGCGGCACGGGCGAGGCGCCAATCCTGTCGGTATTCGGCGGCAAGTTGACCACCTATCGCAAGCTCGCAGAGTCGGCGATGGCGCAACTGGCCCCCTACTTTACCCAGATGCGCCCAAGCTGGACGGCCACGGCAAGTTTGCCCGGTGGCGAAGACATGACCACGCCAGAAGCCCTGGCCGAAGCCATTCGCAACAAGTTCGACTGGGTACCGAGTGAAATCGCACGTCGTTGGTCCACCACCTACGGCAGCCGTACCTGGCGCCTGCTGGAAGGCGTGCAGTCCCAGGCCGACCTGGGTGAGCATCTGGGTGGCGGCTTGTACACCCGCGAAGTCGATTACCTGTGCGCCGAAGAATGGGCGACCCAACCCCAGGACGTCCTGTGGCGCCGTACCAAGCTTGGCCTGTTCACTACCCCCGAAGAGCAGGATAACGTGCAGCGTTACTTGTCCAAGGTCGAGCAGCATCGCAGCAAGATTGAAGCGGCCTGACAGCCCGATACGACAAAAGCCCCTGCGCCGAAAGGCCCAGGGGCTTTTTTTGGCGTTCGGTTTTCCGAACGAGGCGCCTCGACGTATTCGGTTTGCCGGACCCAAAGGCTAGCCATTATTCGTCACACAAAGTTAATCACCCTATAAATCATAGAGTTGGCCTTTTACTGCTGGCCTGGCACGACTCATGCTCTACACTCTTGGACGATTGCCTGGGACGCCTCAAGAGCCGTCACGGGCATTCGCTGTACAAGAGAGCCGTTTAGCCGGCTTCATAAAAAAAACAAATGTCGAGGAAGTATTGATGCGCATCGTTCCCCATATTCTGGGCGCAGCTATCGCTGCTGCTCTGATCAGCACTCCAGTGTTCGCCGCTGAACTCACCGGCACGCTGAAGAAGATCAACGACTCCGGCACCATCACTCTCGCTCACCGCGACAGCTCCATTCCGTTCTCCTACATCGCGGATGGTTCGGGCAAGCCAGTGGGCTACTCCCACGACATTCAGTTGGCCGTTGTCGAGCAATTGAAAAAAGACCTGAACAAACCCGACCTGAAGGCCAAGTACAACCTGGTCACTTCGCAAACCCGTATTCCGCTGATCCAGAACGGCACCGCGGACCTCGAGTGCGGCTCCACCACCAACAACGCCGAACGCGCCCAGCAAGTTGATTTCACCGTCAACATCTTCGAAATCGGTACCCGCCTGCTCGTCAAGAAAGACAAGGATGGCAAGCCGAGCTACGCCGACTTCGCCGACCTGAAAGGCAAGAACGTCGTGACCACCGCCGGCACCACGTCCGAGCGCATCATCAAAGCGATGAACGCCGACAAGCAGATGAGCATGAACGTGATCTCCGCCAAAGACCACGGCGAATCCTTCCAGATGCTGGAAAGCGGCCGCGCCGTTGCCTTCATGATGGACGACGCCTTGTTGGCCGGCGAAGAAGCCAAGGCCAAGAAGCCGGACGACTGGGTCATCACCGGTACCCCGCAGTCCTTCGAAGCCTACGCTTGCATGGTTCGTAAAGACGATCCAGCCTTCAAGAAAGCGGTCGATGACGCCATTGTTGCCCTGTACAAATCCGGCGAAATCAACAAGATCTACAGCAAGTGGTTCGAGAGCCCGATCCCACCAAAAGGCCTGAACCTGAACTTCCCGATGAGCGACAAGGTTAAGGAGCTGATCGCTAACCCAAGCGACAAACCAGCACCTGACGTAAAAATCTGATACCTGACTAAGCTTATCTCCTGAGGGAGCCAACCCTCCCTCAGGCGTCTGTTACTACCTGCTGGCTTTACTTTGGAACACTCGACCGGGCGGTTTTCGAGCCGATCGCGTGTGCCTGGCGTTCATCGCCAGGCGGGAATGGATTTTCCCCAAGCGGGTGCTTGTACATCGATCGATCTCGAGGGGAGACCCTAATGAATTACAACTGGGACTGGAGCGTGTTCTTCAAGTCCACTGGCGTGGGCAGCGAGACTTATCTCGACTGGTACATCGCTGGCTTGGGCTGGACCATCGCCATCGCTGTCGTGGCATGGATTATCGCCTTGCTGCTGGGGTCCATTCTGGGCGTCATGCGCACCGTGCCAAACCGCATCGTATCGGGCATCGCGACCTGCTACGTGGAACTGTTTCGTAACGTGCCGCTGCTGGTTCAGCTGTTTATCTGGTACTTCCTGGTACCCGACATGCTGCCGCAGAACCTGCAGGACTGGTACAAACAAGACCTCAACCCGACCACCTCGGCCTACCTGAGCGTTGTGGTGTGCCTCGGCCTGTTCACCGCCGCCCGTGTCTGTGAGCAAGTGCGTACCGGCATCCAGGCGCTGCCACGTGGCCAGGAATCCGCCGCGCGCGCCATGGGCTTCAAGCTGCCGCAGATCTACTGGAACGTGCTGCTGCCCCAGGCCTACCGGATCATCATTCCGCCGCTCACCTCGGAATTCCTCAACGTCTTCAAGAACTCCTCCGTGGCGTCCTTGATCGGCCTGATGGAACTGCTGGCGCAAACCAAACAGACCGCCGAGTTCTCGGCCAACCTGTTTGAAGCCTTCACCCTGGCCACGCTGATCTACTTCACCCTGAACATGAGCCTGATGCTGCTGATGCGCGTGGTCGAGAAGAAAGTCGCGGTGCCCGGCCTGATCTCCGTGGGG
This sequence comes from Pseudomonas sp. MYb13, assembly GCF_002980075.1. NCBI lineage: Bacteria > Pseudomonadati > Pseudomonadota > Gammaproteobacteria > Pseudomonadales > Pseudomonadaceae > Pseudomonas > Pseudomonas sp. MYb13. Next base: position 236,376 of record NZ_PCQI01000002.1, read on the forward strand.
GGTAAATAATGGAATTCGATTTCAGCGGCATCATCCCCGCCATCCCGGGCCTGTGGAACGGCATGGTCATGACCCTGCAGTTGATGGTCATGGGCGTGGTCGGCGGTATCGTGCTGGGTACGATCCTGGCGCTGATGCGCCTGTCCTCCAGCAAACTGCTGTCACGTGTGGCTGGCGCCTATGTGAACTACTTCCGCTCGATCCCGCTGCTGCTGGTGATCACCTGGTTCTACCTGGCGGTGCCGTTCGTATTGCGCTGGATCACCGGCGAAGACACCCCGATCGGCGCGTTCACTTCCTGCGTCGTGGCCTTCATGATGTTCGAAGCCGCGTACTTCTGTGAAATCGTGCGGGCCGGCGTGCAGTCGATCCCCAAGGGCCAGATGGCGGCGGCACAGGCAATGGGCATGACCTACAGCCAGACCATGCGCCTGATCATCCTGCCCCAGGCGTTCCGCAAGATGACCCCGTTGCTGCTGCAACAGTCGATCATCCTGTTCCAGGACACCTCGCTGGTCTACACCGTGGGCCTGGTGGACTTCCTCAACTCCGCCCGCTCGAACGGCGACATCATCGGCCGCTCCAATGAGTTCCTGATCTTTGCCGGTGTCGTCTACTTCATCATCAGCTTTTCCGCCTCGCTGCTGGTCAAGCGTCTGCAAAAAAGGTTTGCCGTATGATCTCTATCAAGAACATCAACAAGTGGTATGGCGACTTCCAGGTGCTGACCGATTGCAGCACCGAGGTTAAGAAAGGCGAAGTGATCGTGGTGTGCGGGCCGTCTGGCTCGGGTAAGTCCACCCTGATCAAGTGCGTCAACGCGCTGGAACCGTTCCAGAAAGGCGACGTTGTCGTGGACGGCACCTCGATTGCCGACCCGAAGACAGACCTGCCGAAATTGCGTTCACGCGTGGGCATGGTGTTCCAGCACTTCGAGCTGTTCCCGCACCTGACCATCACCGAAAACCTGACCATCGCGCAGATCAAGGTACTTGGCCGCAGCAAGGAAGAAGCCACCAAGAAGGGCCTGCAACTGCTGGAGCGCGTGGGCCTGTCGGCGCACGCCCACAAGCACCCGGGCCAACTCTCCGGTGGCCAGCAGCAACGTGTGGCCATTGCCCGCGCCCTCGCCATGGACCCGATCGTCATGCTGTTCGACGAACCGACGTCGGCGCTGGACCCGGAAATGGTCAACGAAGTACTCGACGTGATGGTGCAACTGGCCCACGAAGGGATGACCATGATGTGCGTGACCCACGAAATGGGCTTCGCTCGTAAAGTGGCCGACCGCGTGATCTTCATGGACGCCGGCAAGATCATCGAAGACTGCGCGAAAGAAGAATTCTTCGGCGACATCAACGCCCGCTCCGAGCGCGCGCAGCACTTCCTTGAGAAAATCCTGCAGCACTAAGCCCCACAGAGCTTCCACTGCAGAAACCGGGCCCATGTAACAGTGGGCTTGTGTGGGAGCGGGCTTGCTCGCGAAGGCGTAGTGTCAGTCGGTACATTTTTCATTGACCCACCGCCTTCGCGAGCAAGCCCGCTCCCACATTGGACTGCGCAGGCCGGCAAGCTCTGGTTGACCCAAGGCATCTGTGATGAAATGCGACCCCAACCAATTTCGCGCCGCACCGCCATCACTTGCCGTGAAACCACGCCTGATCCGCCAACTGTTCCTGCCACCGTTGATCATCGCCCTGATGATCGGCCTGGGTTATATCGGCTTCTGGATCAGCGAGTACTATGGCATCCGCACCCTCAGCGACACCGGCGAACGCCAACTGGAACTGCACGCCCGCACCGTCGAAAGCGAACTGAGCAAATACACCTACCTGCCCAGCCTGCTGGAACTGGAGTCCAGCGTCTCCACGCTGCTGGCCGACCCGAACCAGGAAACCCGCAAGACCGTCAACGACTACCTCGAAGGCCTGAACCGACGCAGTCGCAGTCGGGCCATCTACGTGATGGACACCACCGGCCGCGTGCTGGCCACCAGCAACTGGCGCGATGCCGACAGCTACCAGGGTGAAGACCTGTCGTTCCGCGCGTATTTCCAGAACGCCGTGCGTGGCCAGCCTGGGCGTTTCTATGGCATCGGCAGCACCAACGGCGAACCCGGCTACTACCTGGCCCACGGCCTGGAAGAGCACGGCAAGATCATCGGCGTCGCCGTGGTCAAGGTACGCCTCGAAGCGTTGGAAGAACGCTGGCAACGCGCACGTCTCGAAGCCTTCGTGAGTGATGAGAACGGCATCATTATTCTCTCCAGCGACCCGGCCCGCCGCCTCAAGGCCGTGCGCCCGCTGAGCGATGACACCAAGGACCGCCTGGCCCACAGCCTCCAATATTACTGGGCGACGCTCAACGAGCTCGAACCCCTGGCCCGCGAACGCCTGAACGAAGGCACCGAGAAGCTGACCTTTCCGGCCAACAGCGAAGTGGTCAACGACGAGCATGAGGTCAGTTACCTGGCCCAAACCCGCCCGCTCAACGACACACCGTGGAATTTCACCCTGCTCACCCCGCTCAACGACCTGCGCCGCGCAGCGATCAACCAGGGCATCCTGGTGGCGGTCGCGTTTGGCCTGGTGGCGTTTTTGCTGATTGCCTGGAACGAGCGTCGCAAAGTTATCGCCACCCGCCTCGCCGCGCGTGAAGCCCTGCAGGAAGCCAACAGCCAACTGGAGAGGCGGATTGCCGAACGCACCGCCGACCTGCGCGCCAGCAACGAACGGCTCAAGGGCCAGATCCGTGAACGGCGCCAGGCCGAGGAAACCCTGCGCCGCGCCCAGGATGAGCTGGTGCAGGCCGGCAAGCTGGCAGCCATCGGCCAGATGTCGACCAGCATTGCCCACGAATTGAACCAGCCGCTGGCAGCGCTGCGTACCCTGTCCGGCAACACCGTGCGCTTCCTTGAGCGCGGCGCCTTGGACACGGCCAGCGCCAACCTCAAGACCATCAACGAACTGATCGACCGCATGGGCCGCATCACCGCCAGCCTGCGCTCCTTCGCCCGGCGTGGTGACGACCAGGGCGAAGCCAGCCTCGCCAAGGCGGTGGACGCCACGTTCCAAGTACTCGGCGCACGCCTGGACAGCCAGCCACTGACCCTGCACCGTGACTTTTCCAACGCCCAACTGCAAATCGACCAGACGCGCCTGGAACAGATCCTGGTCAACCTGATTGGCAATGCCCTCGACGCCATGCAAGCGCAACCGGCCCCCGAACTCTGGCTGGAAGGCAGCAGCAGCGAGGGCAAATACCGCCTGCAAGTGCGCGACAATGGCCACGGTATCGACCCCGAGGCACGCAAGCATTTGTTCGAACCGTTCTTCACCACCAAACCCGGGGAGCAAGGCCTGGGCCTGGGCCTGACGCTGTCCGCCAGCCTGGCGGCGGCCACCGGCGGCACCCTCGCCGTGGAACACCCGGCCAGTGGTGGAACGGCCTTTGTCTTGTGCCTGCCTCTGGCGGGCGCTCAAAAAGCTGAGTCGACATGAATACAGACGCTACAGCCCTTAAAGACGACCTCACCGTACTGATCGTCGAAGACGACCCCCATGTGCTGCTGGGTTGCCAGCAAGCGTTGGCCCTGGAAGACATTCCCAGCGTCGGCGTGGGCAGTGCCGAAGAAGCGTTGAAGCGCATCGGCGAGAACTTCGCGGGCATTGTCATCAGTGATATCCGCTTGCCGGGGATCGACGGCCTGGAACTGCTCACGCGCCTCAAGGCTTTGGACAAGAGCCTGCCAGTGGTGCTGATCACCGGGCACGGCGATATTTCCATGGCCGTCGGCGCCATGCGCAACGGCGCCTACGACTTCATGGAAAAACCCTTCTCCCCCGAACGCCTGGTGGACGTGGCCCGCCGCGCCTTGGAGCAACGCGGGCTAGCGCGCGAAGTCTGGTCGCTGCGCCGCCAACTGGCCGAGCGCGACTCGCTGGAAGGCCGCATCATTGGCCGCTCGCCGGCCATGCAAAACCTGCGTGAGCTGATCGCCAACGTTGCCGACACGTCGGCCAACGTGCTGATCGAGGGCGAGACCGGCACCGGCAAGGAACTGGTCGCGCGCTGCCTGCATGATTTCAGCCGGCGCCACGACCATCAGTTCGTCGCGCTGAACTGCGGAGGCCTGCCGGAGAACCTGTTCGAAAGCGAGATCTTCGGCCACGAAGCCAATGCGTTTACCGGTGCCGGCAAGCGTCGCATCGGCAAGATCGAACACGCCCACGAAGGCACGTTGTTCCTCGACGAAGTGGAAAGCATGCCGATCAACCTGCAGATCAAGTTGCTGCGGGTGCTGCAGGAACGCACCCTGGAACGCCTGGGTTCGAACCAGAGCGTGTCGGTGGATTGCCGGGTGATCGCCGCCACCAAGTCTGACCTCGATGAACTGAGCCGCGCCAACCAGTTCCGCAGCGACCTGTATTACCGCCTCAACGTGGTGACCCTGGAACTGCCGCCGCTGCGTGAGCGCCGCGAAGACATCCTGCAACTGTTCGAACATTTCCTGCAGCAGTCGTCCCTACGTTTTGACCGCAGTGTGCCGGAGCTGGACAACCAGACCCTGTCCAGCCTGATGAGCCACGACTGGCCCGGCAACGTGCGCGAACTGCGCAATGTCGCCGAACGCTTCGCCCTCGGCCTGCCCGCCTTCAAGAAAAGCGGCGCCAGCAGCGGCAGCCATGGCCTGGCCTTCACCGAGGCGGTGGAAGCCTTCGAACGCAACCTGCTCAACGATGCGCTGCAACGCAGCGGCGGCAACCTGACCCAGGCCAGCCAGGAACTGGGAATGGCCAAGACCACGCTGTTCGACAAAGTCAAAAAATACGGGTTGAGCCACTGATGGATCTGGTATTGAAGGCCGCCCTCGGCGCGGCAGTGGTGTTGATTCTGGCCGCGCTGGCCAAGACCAAAAACTATTACATCGCCGGTTTGGTGCCACTGTTTCCGACCTTTGCGCTGATTGCCCACTACATCGTCGGCAAGGGCCGTTCGGTGGACGATTTGAAGACCACGATCCTGTTCGGGATGTGGTCGATCATTCCGTACTTTGTGTACCTGGCCACGTTGTATGTGATGGTGGACCGGATGCGCTTGGAGGCGTCACTCGCGGTAGCGGCGGTCGCCTGGTTGATGGCCGCGACGATATTGGTCAGCGTCTGGGTCCGCATCCATTCCTGACCCCGCTCGGTCAAACAATATGGGCGCTGGTTTGCCGGCGATGGCACCGCCTGGGTGTGCCTCATATACCGAGTCGCCTGCATCGCCGGCAAGCCAGCTCGTACACCTACCTGCTTTTGATCCACCCACTCAGGCCGGCTGCCAGGCCGCCTTGCTGTTGATCTTGATCTTAGGCGCCCCGTCAAACACGCTGGCCGGAATTCGACAGGGATTTGGGGGGTAAACCGGCAGGGATGCCGGTTTAGCCGCCCCGCGCCATGGAGGGCGCGTGGCGGCGGCCCCCCAAATCCCTGTCGAATTACGGGCACACCGAGCCTAGGCGAGGTGCCGAGTGTTGGGGCAAGAGCCTTTTGGTTACTTTGGGGCTTTTCCAAAGTGACCCGCTGTAAGAGCGGAACCCATAGCAGCCGTAACCTCAATAACGGCTATGTACCCGGTCTGATCCAACATCCAGGTCGACTGTCAGGCCGCCTTCGCGGGCAAGCCCGCTCCCACATTTGGATCGTGGCCTTACCGGTAGATTGCGGTCGGCTGTCAGGCCGCTTTCGCGGGCGAGCCAGCTCCCACAGTTGGATCGTGGCCTTACCGGTAGATTGCGGTCGGCTGTCAGGCCGCTTTCGCGGGCAAGCCCGCTCCCACATTTGGATCGTGGCCTTACCGGTAGATTGCGGTCGGCTGTCAGGCCGCCTTCGCAGGCAAGCCAGCTCCCACAGTTGGATCGTGGCCTTACCGGTAGATTGCGGTCGGCTGTCAGGCCGCCTTCGCGGGCGAGCCAGATCCCACAGTTGCATCGGTGGCTGACCCAGTGATCAGCGCACGATTTTGTCGACCTGGATGCCCAGCTTCTTCAGGCGATACCAGAAGCTGCGCTCGGAAATCCCGATCTTCGCCGCCGCAGCAGCCTGCACCCCATTGCTCTCCTGCAACGCCGCCAGAATATAGGCCTTCTCCACCTCCGCCAGCGCTGCGTCCAAATCCTGGGGAATGCCCGGCCCGTCGCTGAGGATGGCCGTTACGCCGCCCTCGCTCGGCTTCGACGCAAACAGGTAACCCGGCAGGTCGATGTCTTCGATCACTGGCGACGCCGCAACGATGGTCGCGCGCTCCACGCAGTTCTGCAGCTCGCGGATATTGCCCGGCCAGTGATACGCCGCCATGGCCTGCAACGCTTCGGCACTGAAACCGGTAATGCGTTTGCCGGCGGTGGCGCTCAGGGTCTGGGCGAAGTGACGGGCCAGTGGCGCAATGTCTTCCACCCGCTCGCGCAGCGCGGGCAACGGGATCGGGAACACGTTGAGGCGGTAATACAGGTCTTCGCGAAACTCCTTGTTGGCCACCGCGTCCAGCAGGTTCTTGTTGGTGGCGGCGATCACCCGCACATCCACCTTGCGCTCGCGGGGATCGCCTACCGGTTCGATCACGCGCTCCTGCAATGCACGCAAAATCTTGGCTTGCAACGCCAGGGGCATATCGCCCACTTCGTCGAGAAACAGCGTGCCCTTGTCGGCTTGCTGGAAGCGCCCTACCCGGTCAGCCACGGCACCGGTGAACGCGCCTTTGCGGTGACCGAACATCTCGCTTTCCAGCAGGCCCTCCGGGATGGCCGCGCAGTTGACCGCCACGAACGGTTTGTCAGCACGGCTGCCGTGCTTGTGGATGGCGCGGGCGACCATTTCCTTGCCAGTACCGCTTTCGCCGGTCAGCAGGATGGTAGCGCTGCTGTCGCGCACCGAGTCCACTGCTTGCAGCACTTTGCGAAATGCCGGGCTGTCGCCCACCAGGCTGTCGAACTGCGCATGCTCGTCCAACTCGGCACGCAAGCGCGCATTGTCGCGCATGATGTCGCGAAACTGCAGGGCCTTGGCCACGGTGATGTCCAGCTCGTCGATGTCAAACGGCTTGGCGATGTAGTCGTAGGCGCCGTTGCGCATCGACTGCACGGCGTTTTTCACGGTGCTGTAGGCGGTCATCACGATCACGGGTACGTGGGGGTAGCGCACCTTGATCTCGGCCAGCAGCGCCGGCCCGTCCATGCCCGGCATGCGCCAGTCGCTGATCACCAGGTCGATGTCTTCCTGCTCCAGCACCTTGAGCGCGTGCAGGCCGTTGCCGGCGATAAACACCTGCACGTTGTTCTGGCCCAGGGCCGACGCCAGCAGGTCGCAGAGCTTGGGTTCGTCGTCGACTACCAGAATGTTATGCGTCATGACTGTCCTCGTCGTCTTCGCCAATCGCCGGAATGTACAGGCTGAAGGTGGCGCCGGCATCTTTCTCGCTGGCACATTCGATGCTGCCGTCGTGACTTTCCATGATCGAATAGACTTTGGCCAGGCCCAGCCCGGTCCCTGACGCCTTGGTGGTGACGAATGGCGTGAAGATACGCTCGATCATGTCCGCCGGAATGCCCTGGCCGGTGTCGGCGATGCTGATCACGGTGTTGTCGTCGTGCGTGCGAATGCCCAGGGTCAGGCGCCCGCCTTCGGGCATTGCATCGATGGCGTTGATAATCAGGTTGAGGCATGCCTGCTTGAGCTGCTTGGCGTCCGCGTAGATCGTCGCCCCCGGTGCCTGGTCATCGATGTGCGCGTCGATGTTGTGGGTGGCCAGTTCCGGGGCACAGAAGCCGAGGATTTCCTCCACCAGCGGGCGCACGGGCTGCAACACGCGCAACGGCGGGTTGGGCTTGGCGAAGTCGAGGAACTCGGTGATCAGGTCGTTGATGCGGCTGACTTCACTGATCACGTATTCCAGATGGCGCTTGTCGGTGTCCGGCAGGTCAGCGCGGCGGTGCAGCAGTTGCGTGGCCGTCTTGATGATGCCCAGCGGGTTACGGATCTCGTGGGCCAGGCCCATGGCGACTTCACCCAGGGCGTGCAGGCGATCACGCCGGCGCAACTGGGCTTCGAGGTGATGCAACTCTCCCAGGCGCTCGGTCATATGGTTGAAGGTGCTGCTCAACTGCGCCAGTTCGTCACCGCCGCTGACCACCACACGGTGCGCGTAATTGCCGGAGATCACCGCGCTCACGCCTTGGGACAGGTCGCGCAACGGCTTGGTCAGGCGCCGTGACACCAACACCCCCGCCGCCAACGACAATGCCGAGCTGAGCAGGAAGATCAGCACGAACAGATTGCTCTGGTTCACCAGCCCCACCAGGCTGGTGTGGCGCAGCAGGCCACTGAAGATAACGCCCTGCAAGTCGCCGGCGTCGTTGAAGATTGGCCAGTAGAGACCGCTGTAGTTATTGGTGAACTGTTCGCTGGGCTGCTTGGTGCTGCGCATCGCGGTTTCGACATTCTTGGGAATGCGCGAGGGGTGATCCTCGAAGCGCTGGGTCGAAAAGATTTCGGAGAAACCCTCGGGGTTCGCCAGGTACAGGCGCAGGTCGAGGGAATGCACATCGGCCACGCTGGTGAGGAAACTGCTGTCCAGGTACGTAGCCACCAGCAGCAGGTAATCGACGCCGTCCTGCGTGGTCTCGAAGGTGGACACCACGATGCCGGTGCTCACCCCGGCCACCTGCACCGTCTGCAACACCGCATTGCTGGTCAGGCTGATCTGCTTGACGATGTCGTCGGAGGCGGTGCTGAACACCAGTTTGTGGTCACTGACGCGGATCAGTGCGACCACGTCGATATCCGTCGCATCGGCAATGTCGGCGGTCAGCCGGTCATGCTTGGCCGCCTGCCGGTTGGAGGGCGGGCTGGTATAGCGCAGGAACAGCTTGGCCATGCGTGCGTTGTCATGAAGGATGTCGCCGATCTCGTCCTTGACGATCTTGGTCGACTCCTGCAGCCAGATGCGCACGTTGCTGTCGAAGATCTGCGACAACGTGGTAGCGGCCAACTCGGCCGCGATCATGGTGGGAATCACGCTGACCAACCAGAACGCCAGCACCAGCTTGCGCTGGACGCTCCAACGCGAAATGGCAAAGGGGCGGGCTTTCTGGCGGGTCTTGGTGATCATCAGGTTTCGCTTATCGCAGCAGCCATGGCAGGGTCGGAACGATCCGGTCGAATAAACAGTTTTACAAACATGAGCAGGCCGTTGACCAGCCGGTTGCGGTGGCGGAAAAACACACTGTTGCCCTGGAACTCGCAGCCCAGGCGCAGCTTACTGGCATACCCGGCCTGCCCGCACTCGTACAACGCAATATTGTGCTCAATACAGTAGTCGACATTGGTCAACCAACTGCGAAAGTACAGGTTGTAGTCGCGGGTGAATTCGACGTCATGCCCAAAGAATTTATCCACCAAACGGTGTTCATCCACCAGGACCAGGTTGAACGCCACCAGGTGCTCGTCCACCCAGTAAAGAACACAGACCGCGCGTTCATCAAGCCGTTCGAGCACGCCAGTGAAGTAGCCGGCGGGCAGCCGCTCGAATTGCAATTCGGCGCGCGCGAGCGTGGCCTCGTACAGGCGCATGACCTCGGGAAGCACGTCGTCGATGTTGCGCCGCCACTCCACCCGTGGCCCCGGCGCGCGCAGTTTGCGGCGCAGGTCCTTGCGGGTGGATTTACCCAGCGAGCCCAGGTAGGCGTCCACCGAACCGTACGGCAGCGGCAATACGCCCGAGGGCAAGCTCGGCATGCTTTGGAAGCCTGCCGCCCGGCAACTCTCGAGCCAATGCGGGTCTTTGCTCGGCGCGTCCTTGACCGCCACCAGGCCGACGCCAAACTCATCGGCATCCCGGCGCGCAGCCTGCAGCAGGTGCTTGAGCAACAGCGGACGACTCGCATGCGGCACGCCGCTGGCGAAACCGGCGTCGCAACGTTCGGCCACCGGCGAACCAAGGGCGTATAGCCCCAGTTGCAAAAGCCCCGGCCACAGGCGCTCCACACGCTCGGCCAAGCGCTTGCCGGCACCCGACACCGTGGTGTCGAGGCGATAATGAGTGATGAACGCGGCAGCCACCGCCACCAGCGTTCCATCCTGGTAAACCGCCAGGTACCGCCACTGGAAATCAGCAATGGCGGCGTTTTCCACGGCGACGTAATAGTCCCAGTCCTCCAAGGCACCCGGAAAACAGTCGTTCCAGGCGCTGCGCTGGAGGGCCCGGATGGTCGGGAACGCTTGGGTGGTAATCACAGGTTTCCCTTATTTCTTGGGCCAGCACCGATCAGATGTGCACGTGCGTGTGTGGCAGCTGGCTTGCCTGCGATGGCATCGCCTCGGTTTCATTGATAGACCGAGGTGTCCGCATCGCGGGCAAACCAGCTCCCACATCGACCCGCGTTGGTTTTAAGCCCGCGTGCTGCTCGACGAAGTCGGCACTCAACTCGATCACCCGCCGGTATTGCAGGTCGACCGTGATCATGTGGTAACAGTTGTCCAACAGGATCTTGGTCACCGGCCCGCCGAGATGGCGCTCCACGTAGTCCGCGTTCCAGCGGCTGGTGATGTCATCCTCGATGGAGTGCAGCACCAGTGCCGGCACCTTGATCTGCGGCATGCGTTTCTTGACCACGGCGTTCATCCAGTGCAATTCCCGGACAGTCACCCCCTCCATCGTCAACAAGCCCGCTTCGCTGCTTTCGCCTTCTTTCATCTGCCGTTCAACGATGGCACGCAAACGTTCGTTCTTGATGCCGTAGGGTGGCTTTTCGGTAAAGCGGAACAGACGCACGCCAAACGGGATACGGATCAACAACGGCGTGATGAATGCCATTTTGTTGATGCTCCAGCCGTCGTACTTGAGCGTTGTGGAGTACATCAGCAACCCGGCCACTTCGCCCGGATGCTCCGACGCCAGGTACATCGACATGACCGCGCCCATGGACAAGCCACCGACAAACACCTGCGGGTGTCGCTGTTTGACACCCACGAAGGTCTTGCGCACGCCTTCGTACCAGTCGCGCCAGCCGGTGGCTTGCAGGTCGCTGTTGTCGCCGCAATGCCCGGCCAGGGTGGGCACGTACACCGTGCAGTTACCCGCCTTGGCCAGGCCCTTGGCGACCTGGCGCAATTCCGTCGGGGTGCCGGTCAGGCCGTGGATCAACAGGATCCCGACCGGACCTTCACCAAGAACGAAGCCGGCATCACCTTCACCGAGGTCGATCTCTGCCTGGCTCACCGGCGAGTCGCCCGCACCAGCAGTTGTTCGAGCAGCTTCAGGCCCAGCTCGATTTCCGGATAGCTGATTTCCAGGGACGGTGCCAGGGTGATCACGTTTTTGTAGTAACCGCCCACATCGAGGATCAGGCCGAGTTTCTGGCCGTCTACCACCATGTCGCCCTTCATGCCTTCTTCGACCATGTAGTCCAGGGTCGCCTTGTCCGGCGTGAAACCATCCGGGCCGCAGATTTCGCAGCGCAGCGCCAGGCCCAGGCCATCGACATCGCCGATGATCGGGAATCGTTTCTGCAGGTCTTGCAGGCCTTCGAGGAAGAACTTGCCCTTGGCCATGACCATCGCGCCGTAGTCGACTTCGTTGGTCATCTTGAACATTTCCAGGCCTACCGCCGTGCCCAACGGGTTGGAGGCAAAGGTGGAGTGAGTCGAACCTGGCGGGAAGACTTTCGGGTTGATCAACTCTTCACGGGCCCAGATGCCACCCAGTGGGTTGAGGCCGTTGGTCAGTGCCTTGCCGAACACGATCACGTCCGGCTGCACGTCGAAGTGCTCGATCGACCACAACTTACCGGTGCGGTAGAAGCCCATCTGAATTTCGTCGGACACCATCAGGATGCCGTGCTGGTCCAGTACGTGCTTGAGTTCGCGGTAGAAGTTCATCGGCGGGATCACGTAGCCGCCGGTGCCCTGGATCGGTTCGACGTAAAACGCGGCGTATTCGCTCTGGCCGACTTTCGGGTCCCATACACCGTTGTATTCGGTCTCGAACAGGCGCGCAAATTGCTGCACGCAGTGGCTGCCGTATTCTTCCTTGGTCATGCCTTTCGGGCCACGGAAGTGATACGGAAACGGGATGAACTGCGCGCGCTCGCCGAAGTGGCCGTAGCGGCGACGGTAGCGGTAGCTGGAGGTGATCGACGACGCGCCGAGGGTACGTCCGTGGTAGCCGCCCTCGAAGGCAAACATCAGGCTCTTGCCGTTCGTGGCGTTACGCACCACTTTCAGGGAGTCTTCGATGGACTGCGAACCGCCAACGTTGAAGTGCACGCGACCGTCGAGGCCAAACTTCTTCTTGGCGTCGACCGCGATCATTTCCGACAGCTCGATCTTGCCCTTGTGCAGGTACTGGCTGGCGATTTGCGGCAGGGTGTCGATCTGCTGTTTCAGCGCGTTGTTCAGGCGCGGGTTGGCGTAGCCGAAGTTGACCGCCGAGTACCACATTTGCAGGTCAAGGTAGGCCTGGTCTTCGGTGTCCCACACGTAGGAGCCTTCGCAGCGGCTGAAAATACGTGGCGGCTCGATGTAGTGGACGGTGTCGCCGTAGGAGCAGTACTTGGCTTCTTTATCCAGAAGCACCTGGTCTTCGGCGGTAGCGATACGGATATCAGACATGATGGAAGAGTTCCTGATTGTCAGCAGCAGTAAAGGAGGTGGCGTTGGCGGCAATGCCTTGTGGCAGCAGCGCCAGCAATGCGGGCACTTCGGCAAACGTGTCGAAGCGCGCGTGAGGGATGTTGTTGGCCACGCAGTAGTCGGCGAGGCTGCCCTTGGCAAACACGAAGTCGGCGGTGGAGGCCACGCACATGTCGGACTTGCCATCGCCGATCACCAGCACGCGCTTGTTGCGCGGGGTGGACTTGCACTTGCAGTTGCCGGAGGCGGCGCGGCAGGCATCGCTGGCATACGGGAAGTCGATGCGCCAGCTGTTCTGGTCGACCTGGCGCAGGCGGTTGGCGAGGATCGGCAGCAAGGTCACGTAGTTGCGTGACAGGATCCGCGCGATGCCCTGCTCGATGCCGTCGCTGACCACCTCGATGGACGCGCCCAGGCCGATCACGTGATCGACGAAGTCCGGGAAGTCCGGATCGATCTCGACACTGTCGAAATACGCCAGCAGCTGCGAAGGCGTGGCCTTGATCAGTGCCAGTTGGCGGCTCAGGCATTCGCGTGAACCGATATGCCCATCCAGCCATTCCTGTTCGATGGTTTCCCACTCGGGGCCGGCGAAGCGTTGGAGGACGTTGTCGATGACATCGGTGGGGGTAATGGTCCCGTCGAAGTCACACACGATATGCCAGTGGATCATTGCGTTTACCTTAGGAGGAGCGCGCTCTGTGCGCTTGCAACAGGGGTAGAGCAGGGACTGTGCCAACTGGCGCAAGCCCAGCGGTGCTGGGGCTTTGCTCGGCATGAAGGGTGATTTGTGTCGTGGGAGCTACAATTTTTGTAGCTTGCTACAAACAAGATGAGTGCTTGCGCGAGGGCGGCCGTTCGCGCGTTCATGCGCACGTAATCAATCAAGGAACAGTGACCATGTTGAGGATCACTTGCGCTGCACTGGCCGGTTTACTGGGCCTCTGGAGCGTTTCAAACGCGGCTCAGGCCGACGGTATCACCGGCGAAGTCGGCGCAGGCGTCAGCTACCAACCCCACGACCCTACCGGCAGCCGCTACGAAACGCGGCCCGTTCCCTATTTCGATCTGGACTGGGGCACTCTCAGCCTGAGTACCGATGACGGCTTGACCTGGAGCGCCCTGGACAGCAACGGCTTTACCGCCGGCCCGTACATCAACTACCTGCAGGGACGCACCTCGAACGGCGCGCTGCAGGGGCTGCGCAATGTGTCGGACATGGCCGAGGTAGGGGGTTTCATCCAATACGCGCCGGCTGATTTCTGGCGGGTGTATGCACAGCTGGGCCAAGCCGTCGGCGGTGGCCACTCGCAGAGCGGCGCACTGGGCAAGGTCGGTGGCGAGCTTGGCTATCCGCTGGGCAACGGGATTATCGGTAGCAGTGGCTTGGTGGCGCACTTCGCCGATGCACGCCAGACCCAGACGTTTTTCGGCGTGGATGACAACGAGGCGGCCGCGTCGGGTATTCGCCCGTACAACGCCAGCGGTGGCTTCCAGAACGTGACGCTGACCCAGAGTTTCGAGTTTCCCCTGGCGGCCAAATGGTCGTTGCTGACCAGCGCCAGCTGGGTACACCTGGTGGGCTCGGCGGCGGACAGCAGCATCGTCCGGCAGACCGGCGACGTGAACCAGGGCCAAGTGCAGACGGCCATCAGCTATACGTTCGATTGAGGTTGGTCTGGGGTTTGCAATGAGGTCCTGGAATCCATTTTTCCAGGACATTCCTCATGGCTCGCCCCGCTTACCGCCTGCTGCATCACTCACTCTGGGACCTGGTGCCCATCGCCCTGGGCCTGGCACATTTCGCCTTTGTCATCTGGCTGGTTACCGCGTTCCACAGCCTGAGCTGGTGGGCCCTGGTGCCTCTGGCGCTGGTCTACGCGGTGAGCCTGTCGTGGAGCATCAACAGCATCTCCCACAACCAGATCCACAACGCCTACTTCACCCACCGTGCGATGAACCGGGCCTTCGACCTGCTGCTGTCGGTGACCATCGGGTTTTCCCAGACGCTCTACCGCGATATCCACAACCGCCATCACCGTGGCAACGCCGACCTGCCGGGCCCGGATGGCAAAACCATCGACCCGCTGTCGATCTACCAGCGCGGCCACAACGGCGAGCCGGAGAACCCCTGGGCCTATACCTTCCTGAGTTTTTTCCGCGACGATCCCAAGCCGTTCTATGACGAAATGAAGCGCAAGCGCCCGGCCGATGCGCGCTGGGTCAAGGTCGAGATCGGCGTGACCGTGGCGTTCTATATCGCCCTGGCGTTCTACAACTGGCAGGCGGTGCTGTGGCTATTGCCGTTCTGGTACCTGGGCCAGTGCCTGTCATCGCTCAATGGATACTACGAACACTTCGGTGGCAACCCTGACCTGCCGATTGCCTGGGGCGTGAGTTCCTACAGCGTGCTGTACAACCTGATCTGGATGAACAACGGCTACCACGCCGAACACCACTACCGGCCGAAGATGCACTGGACCAAAGTGAAGGCGTTTCATCGGGAGATTGCCCAACAGCAGCGTGAGGCGGGGGTCAAGCCGATTTCGGTGTCACACGGGTTGGGCTTCCTGGTGGCGCACCGCAAACCCTGACCTGCAGGAGCCGGCAAGCCGACTCCTGCAGGGGACTGTCAGTTTTCTTCGCCTTCGGCCAGGAGGGCGATGCCGGCGATAATCACCGCCACCCCCACCCAGTGCAGCGGGCTGATATGTTCTCCCAGCCCCAGCCACGACCCCAGCAGCACCACCACAAACACCAGTGAGCTCAGCGGAAACGCCAAGGACAGGCTGCTGCGCCGCAGGATCAGCATCCACACGAAAAACGCACCGATGTAACTGGCAATCGCCGCCAGGATCCCAGGGTTGCGGGCCACCTCACCCAGCCACTGCCAGTTGAAATCCATCTGGCCCAATTGGTCCCCAGCCACTTTGGTAAACAGCTGGCCGGCGCTTTCGG
This sequence comes from Pseudomonas sp. MYb13, assembly GCF_002980075.1. NCBI lineage: Bacteria > Pseudomonadati > Pseudomonadota > Gammaproteobacteria > Pseudomonadales > Pseudomonadaceae > Pseudomonas > Pseudomonas sp. MYb13. Next base: position 252,005 of record NZ_PCQI01000002.1, read on the forward strand.
TGCCGATCAACAAGGCCCACAGCACCACCGTGCCGAAACGCCCGTGCAGCCATCCCGTATTCATCGTCTGCGTACTCATGCCTGACTCCCCGCAATCGCGACCAACATCACACCCAAGGTAATCACCAGCGTACCCAACCAACGGCGGCGGCTGACGGTCTCGCCCAGCACCACCTTGCCTGCCAGCACCACGCCGCAATACGCCAGCGCGGCGGCTGGAAACAGCAGGCTCAACGGTGCACGGGACAAGGCCTCGAGCCACACGAAGAATTCGATCGCATAGGCGCCGATCCCGGCCCACAGCAGTGGCGCATTGAACACCTGGCCCCAGAACGCGTTCAGGCGAAAACCGCCCTCCAGCTCGGGCAACCGGTCCAGGCCGATCTTGAAACACAGCTGGCCGATCACATCGAGCACGATGGAAAACGCCACCAGCAACACGACGGTCAGGGTCACGGGAACAGCTCCTCAAACAGGTCGATCAGGGCTTCATTGGTGGCGGCGTTGCGCTGCAGGTCCGCCGCGCTCCAGCGCTCCGGCGGCGGCTGGTCGGACTTGGCCTCCCAGCGCTTGAACGCATTGCTGAAGGCAGGCTGGGCAAACTCGCCGCACACGTCGATGCCGATGATGCGCTTGCGCGCGGCCAAGGCCCGCAGGGCTTGCAGCAGGTGAGTCAGGCGCATGCCGCCCTGGTCCCAGTTGGTCGCCGCGTCTTCACTGGCGAGCACGTCTTTGTCGACGGTGATCCAGATCGCCTCGGTGGGCAGGCTGCTGATCATCTGCTCCAGGAAAGCCGTCCACTCCAGCTCGGCCAGGTTGCGCCAGTGCAGGTGGTCTTCCTGCTGCCGATGGCCGGCGCCGTCCCCTACCCGCCCCCAGACCTTGGAAGGCGCATGCTGCCAGGGAAACAGCTGCAAATGCCCGCGCTTGAGGGCGCCAAGGTTGCCACCCCGCAGTTGCGGGTTATGCAGGTCATCGCTGCACGGGCCGAGGGTGACGATGCGTTTGATCGCCGGCATTTTCAGCGCGCGGTTGACCCATGAACCACAGTGGCGCTTGGGTGCAAAGCGTACCCAGTCGGGGTGGTTGTCGAAATGGATCAGGCTGATGGGTTCTTTGAGATCGGCGAGAAACGCCGGCGTAAGGTGGTGATAATCACCGGAACCGACAAACAGGATTTCCGGCCGCGCATCCGTGGGCCGGGGCCGTTGGGCCAGGCGTTCGGTGAAACGCTTCCAGGTTTTTTCGGTGGACCACAGGCGCAGCTTGGGGCCCAGGTCCAGCAGGTCGATACGGGTGGCGCGCCCACTGGCCAGGCGCCGGGCAATCGGGGCCTGGCCCGTGAGGCTGTGGTCGAGGTCAAGAATGTTCAAGGCAATGTGCCCCCTAATGGCTTTAGGGGGTCAATGCAAGGGACGGGCCAGCACAACTCTTGAAGACGGTGACTGACCAATGTGGGAGCGGGCTTGCTCGCGAATGCGGTAAATCAGTCACTGAAGTGTTGACTGCCCCACCGCATTCGCGAGCAAGCCCGCTCCCACATTTTGAACCGTGATCGGCTTTAGTTTTTCGCGTCGTTGATGATCTGGCGAATCGCACCGACAAAGGCTTCTGCCGGCTGGCCACCGCTCACGGCGTACTGGTCGTTGAACACGATGGTCGGCACCGAGCTCACGCCACGGGAGATCCACAGCTGCTCTTGCTCACGCACGTCGGCGGCGTATTCATCGGAGGCGAGAATCTCGGCCGCCCGCTTGATATCCAGGCCGACGCTTTCGGCGATGATCGCCAGGGTGGCGTGGTCGGATGGGTCCTGCCCATCGGTGAAGTAGGCCTTGAACAGCGCTTCCTTGAGGTTGTATTGCAAGCCTTCGAGCCCGGCCCAGTGCAGCAGGCGGTGTGCGTCGAAGGTGTTGTAGATACGGCTCTGGCCGTCGGTACGAAAGGCAAAGCCCAACTCGGCGCCCATGTCGCGGATACGCGCACGGTTGGCCTGGGATTCTTCGGCGGTGGAGCCGTATTTCTCGGTGATGTGCTCGACGATGTTCTGACCGATGGCAGGCATGTTCGGGTTCAGTTCGAACGGTTGGAAATGGATCTCGGCCTGCACTTCGGCGCCAAGCTGGTCGAGGGCTTCGGTCAGGCCGCGCAGGCCGATGATGCACCAGGGGCAGGACACGTCGCTGACGAAATCGATTTTCAGGGGAGTACTCATGGCAGGCAACCTCGCTGGCTTGAATGGGCCGCAAAGGTTGCACGATACACCAATGTCACAGCAGCTTCGAAGGGGCGACCGGATCGACCTGCGCCCAGTGCGCGGCGTCCTCGCGATGCGCTTGCAGGTACGGCAGCACCGCCGCCAGCAACGGCGCCTTGAAGGCTTCCTGGAAACGATGGGCCAGGCCGGGGATCAGCTTCAATTGGCTGCCCTGGATATGCGCCGCCAGGTGCACGCCATGCATCACCGGCAGCAACGGGTCGGCGGTACCGTGCACCACCAGGGTCGGCACGCGCAATTGGTTGAGCAACGGCACACGGCTCGGCTCGGCGAGGATCGCCATGATCTGGCGCTTCACGCCGTCCGGGTTGAAGGCCCGGTCATAGGACAGCGCCGCCTGGTGCAACAAGGCCTGGCGATCATCCTTTACGTTCGGGCTGCCCAGCGCGGCGAGCAGATCGGCTTGTTGCTCCAAGGCCACTTCACGGTTCGGCGCGCTGCGCCGCGACAGCAATTGCACCAGCGCCGCATTCGGTGCCGGCAGGCCTTCGGCGCCGGAACTGGTCATGATCAGTGTGAGGCTCTCGACCCGCTGCGGCGCCATGGCGGCCAGGTGCTGGGCGATCATCCCGCCCATGCTCGCCCCCAGCACGTGGAATTGCTCGATCTGCAAGGCGTCCATCAGGCCGATGGCGTCATCGGCCATGTCGGTCAAGGTGTACGGCGCCGCCACCGGCAGGCCGAGCTTGTAGCGCAACACCTCGAAGGTCAGGTTGGCATTCGCGGGCGCCTGGCGCCAGGTGGACAAGCCGACGTCACGGTTGTCATAACGGATCACCCGAAACCCTTGCTGGCACAGGGCAACGACGACTTCGTCGGGCCAATGAATCAACTGCCCACCCAGCCCCATCACCAGCAGCAAGGCCGGGTCGGACGCACGGCCGATGCTCTGGTAGGCGATGCTCACCTGAGCCAGGTCGACCGTTTGGGTCGGGACATTGACGTCACATCGAGAAGCCGCAAAAGACGGCAGGCCGAACAATAGAGCGGCCAGTAAAAGCAACACGCGCATGAAAAACACCGAAACGCAGAACCCCAGTAGAACGCGAGTCTGATGAAGTTTGTTCAAGCGCGCTGCCACAGTTACGTGACAGTTTGATGAAGAGTGCTCAACGGTCCTGGTAGACCTGCTTATCGACAGGCCTGCCAACATGAGACAAACTCACGGCCTTTCGATTCATCACAAATTGTACTCATGGAGAGCCCGTGCTCGAAATCCGTCATCTCAAGACCCTGCACGCCCTGCGCGAAGCCGACAGCCTGGTGGAAGCCGCCGAGCGCCTGCACCTGACGCAGTCGGCGCTGTCCCACCAGTTCAAGGAGCTGGAGGAGCGCCTGGGCATGCCCTTGTTCGTGCGCAAGACCAAGCCCCTGCGCTTCACCAGCGCCGGCCTGCGCCTGCTGCAACTGGCCGATGCCACCCTGCCGTTGCTGCGCGGTGCCGAACGCGATATCGCGCGGTTGGCCGGCGGCACTGCCGGACGTTTGCACATGGCCATCGAGTGCCACAGTTGCTTCCAGTGGCTGATGCCAACCATCGACCAGTTCCGCGACGCATGGCCGGAAGTCGAGCTGGACCTGGCCTCAGGCTTCGCCTTTGCGCCCTTGCCTGCTTTGGCCCGGGGCGATCTGGACCTGGTGGTGACATCTGACCCACTTGAGTTGCCAGGCATCACCTACGTGCCGTTGTTCACTTACGAAGCCATGCTCGCGGTCGCCAACCAGCACCCGCTGGCGCACAAGGCGTACATCGTGCCGGAGGACCTGCTGACCGAAACCCTGATCACTTACCCGGTGGAGCGCGACCGCCTGGACATATTCACCCGCTTCCTGGAACCGGCCGACGTCGAACCGGCCCAGGTGCGCACCTCGGAACTGACGGTGATGATGATGCAGCTGGTAGCCAGCGGCCGCGGCGTATGCGGCATGCCCCATTGGGCGCTGCATGAATACAGCTCGCGCGGCTACGTGAAGGCCAAGCGCCTGGGCGAGAAAGGCTTGTTTGCGACGCTGTATGCAGGGATCCGTGCGGACATGCTGGACGCGCCGTATATGCGCGACTTCTTGCTGACTGCCAAGGACACCTCGTTTTCCACCCTGGATGGGGTCAGTGCGGTGCGCTAGCGCACAGCCGATGAGATCAATTGTGGTCGCTATCACCGGTCATGCAATTCGCGCCACATGTGGATCTTGTCGAAATAATCAACGCCCACCCGCACCGCCAGCGGCTCCAGGCCGTACTGGATGAAGCCGCAGCGCTGGTACAAGGCAAAGGCGGCGTCATTGCCGGCGGTGACGGTCAGTTGGATCACTTTCAGGCGCGGGTGCTGGCGGGCTTCATCGAGCGCCGCCTCGACCAGTCGACGGCCCAGGCCTTTGAGTTGGCAAGCCTTCGTCACGTACATACCGAACAAGGTCACCTTGTGCCGCGCCTTCTCCCGTGGCTCGAACGCCAGGCCGACAATGCCCGCCAGTTCATCCCCATGGAACCCGCCCAGCAACCGATCAAGCGGGTTGTCGAGGCGCTTCTGCCACCAGCTCAATGGCATCGCGGCGCGCTCGGCCACGCTGGAGGTGAACGCCTGGGGATACGCCTCATAGGCCTCCAGCATCAACGCCCGGTAGGCCTCGGCGTCGTCGGCCCCCAGCGTGCGGATGATCATGCCGTCAACGATGCGCGATAGAACGGCAGGATCAGATCCCGCGTCAACGGTGCCAGGACCAGGCCACCATCACCGGCCGGATCGATCCAGCGCACCTCTTCGATCTCGGCGGCCGGGTTGACCGCGACGTCGATCTGGACCTGGAACAGCTCGGCTTCCACCGTGAAACCTGGCTCGTTGACCGCCGGCGCGGAAAACGTGCCAAGGTAGACCGCGGCGCCGGGGTCGATACGCAGGTTCAGTTCTTCGTGCAGCTCACGGGCCAGGGCCTCGGCGGGCTGCTCGCCCGCATCGATCTTGCCGCCTGGTTGCATAAAGGCTTGGGTGCCGCGCTTGCGCACCAGCAGGGTCTGGCCGTCGCTGCCGATCAGGAGTGCGGCGGCGATGCGGATGGTGGAGGGCATGAACGGTCTTCCTTGGTTGCAAAGAGCGTAAGGATCACATGCCCAAAGCCCCCCCGCAATCCAATGTGGGGGCGGGCTTGCTCGCGAAAGCGCAGTGTCAGGCAACGCTGTGGTGATTGCCCCACCGCCTTCGCGAGCAAGCCCGCTCCCACACGGTTGACGGTGTTCAGCCCGGGATCACCGTGTGGTCCTTGATGAACACGCTGTACCGCGCGCCTTCCATGGTCTCAAAGGCAATCAATTTGTCCACCAACGGCAGGTTCAACACCTTGCCCGCATGAGCAGCAGCATGCCGTTGTCGGCATTGAGATTGCGCGCCAGCACCATGCCTTCCGCAAGCTCGCGGGTGCCAAGCACTTTGACGTTGGGGTCGCCCAGGGTTACGTCGTTGAGGTAAGTGGCGCAGACCAGCACAAAGTCTTCGACCATCACCGGGTCATACAGCCGGCCAGCGTATTTGCGGATGTAGAGCAGCGCTTCGTCGCTGTTCATCTGCCGTTCCAGGATCAGGCCTTTTTGCAGTTCGATAAAGTCCACCGCCAGTTTAAGCAGGCGCGACCCGACGGGAATCGCTTCGCCCTTGAGGTGGTCCGGGAAACCGCTGCCATCCCAGCGTTCCTGGTGATGGCGGATCAACCGCGCGGCGTCTTTCATCGGCTCCAGGGTCATCAGCAATGACTCGCTCTGGGTCGCATAGGCGCGATAACGTTCGCGGTCGCTGCTGTGCAGCAGGTCCGAGGGCGAGGCCATCATGCTGTCGCTCCAGCTCAGCTTGCCGATGTTGTAGAGCGCGGCAGCCATGGTCAGGTCGCGGTTGCTGGCTTCGTCCACACCATGGGCCACGCACCAGGTGCGCACCAGTTCGATGATCTGCCGGTTGGTCTGCTTGGCGCGCGGCAGGCGCAGGTTGGCCAGCAGCGAGAACACTTCAGTGCCAGTGGCGTAGCTGTGCTTGAGCTCTTCGTAGGCCAGGTCGAGCATGTCGGCGGTCTGCTGCAGTTCGCTGGTACGCGAGGCCACGCGTTTTTCCAGGGTGGCATTGAGCTGCTTGAGCTCATCGTTATGCTGCTGGATCAGCTGTTCGAGGCGCAGGCGTTCCAGCTCGGAATGCTGATGGGCCAGGGATTGGCGCAGGGCCAGCAGCAACTCTTCATCGTTCCAGGGTTTGCTCAGGTAGCGATAGATCTCACCTTCGTTGATCGCTTTGATGATCAGGGTCAGGTCGGTCTCGCTGGTCAGCAGGATCCGCACAGTGTGGGGATAGTGCTGGTGGACATGCGCCAGCAGCGAGGCGCCATCCATGTCCGGCAGGCGTGCGGCGCTCATCACCAGGTCGACGGGTTGGCTGGCAAGAATGGCGAGGGCATCGGCAGCGCACGTGGCGCTGTGCACGTCGAAGGGCTCCAGCCGTAGCAAGTGCGTCAGGCTGTGGAGTACGTCCGGGTGGGCATCGATCAACAGCACCACGGCACGGTCGGCATCGGTGAACGTCGTTGACTCTCCCATGGGACACCTCGGATCGTCGGTGTGCGTTCCTTATTGTCTGGGCCTGCCCTCCTGGCGGTTACAGAGTAGTCTAGTCGGTTTTGCGCAGCGTGATGGCCTTACGATATCAACGCAAAAAAAAGCCGCTCCGGCATCGGAGCGGCTTTCGAGGTGAAGCATGCAAGCCTCACGCCTCGGCTTTTTTCGGGCTTGAGCCGAACGAAGCGAAGCGCTTGTTGAACCCGGCGATCCGGCCTTCGGCCTGGGTCTTGCGCTGTTGGCCGGTGTAGATCGGGTGCGAGGCGCTGGACACGTCCAGAGGAATGTACGGGTAAGTGTTGCCGTCGCTGTGTGTGTGGATGCGGTCGCTGTCGGCAGTGGAGCCGATCAGGAAGAACACGTCGGCGGCGGTGTCGTGGAACAGCACGGTGCGGTACTCGGGATGGATACCAGCTTTCATAAGGCCTCCGGGGCGTCTGGGTGCATTCGATGTGTTATACAGTAACACAAAGCATGCATCCAAACGAGAACCGATTGCAATAAGAATAGACCGGGACGGTCTATGCCGCTTCCTGGAAATCCATTTCCGGTGGCTGTTGCGAGAAACCGCGGGTGAGTACGCCCAGGTAAACCAAGCCAATCGCCAACCACACCAGGCCCAGGTAGATCGCCAAGTGATCGAGGCTGACCATCAACCACAGGTCCGCCAGCAGGCCGATGGCCGGGAACACCAGGAACAGGATCAGCTCACGCACACCCCGCTGCCTGGCACCGATCCAGTAGTGGAAGATCACCGACAGGTTCACCAGGCTGAATGCCAGGAACGCACCGAAGTTGATGAACGAGGTGGAGGTGGTCACGTCCAGCTTCAACGCCAGCAGTGCCACCACTGCACACAGCAAGATGCTGTTGACCGGCGTGCCGAAGCGCGCATGCAGGGTGCCGAAGAACGATTTGGGCAACACACCATCGCGGCCCATCGCGAACAGCAAGCGCGACCCACTGGCCTGGGCCGACAGCCCCGAGGCGAACTGACCCACGATCAGGCCGATGAGGAAGATCGACACAAACAGGTCACCACCGATGTTGCGCGCGATTTCATACGCCGCAGAGTCCACATTGGTGAATTCGAACGATGGATGAGCGATCTGCACAAAGTAGGACACCGCTACGAAGATCAGCCCACCGATCAGGGTGATCAACATGATCGCCCGTGGAATGGTGCGGCGTGGGTCGCGGGTTTCTTCGGTGAGGGTGCTGACCGCGTCAAAGCCCAGGAACGAATAGCAGGCGATGGCCGCGCCACTCATGATCAACGGCATTTGCATCTGGCCATTGAAGAATGGCGTGATGGTCCACAGCGGCTTGCTCGCATCGCCCCCGATGTAGTGGATGCACAACGCGACAAACGCGATCAGCACCAGAAACTGCACCAGCATCAGCAAGGCATTGATGCCGTTGGCCAACTTGAGGCCGACGATGTTGATGGCGCTGGTGATGCCGATGAATGCCAGCACCCAGACCCACTGGGGCACCGCCGGAAACGCCGAATTCAGGTACGCCGCGCCGATCAGCCAGATGGCCATGGGCAGGAACAGGTAGTCGAGCAACACCGCCCAACCGGCGATGAATCCCAGCTTGGGGCTGATGGCCTTGCGCACATAGCTGTAGGCGGAACCGGCTACCGGGAAGGCCGAGGCCATGCGCCCATAGCTCATGGCGGTGAAGAACATCGCCACCAGGGCGGCGAGGTAAGCGGCGGGGACCATGCCGGCGGTGGATTGCGCCAGGATGCCGAAGGTGCCGAGCACAATGATCGGCGTCATATAGGCGATGCCAAACAGCACCACCGACCCTAACGACAGGGTGCGTTGCAAACGAGCCATGAGCGATTCTCCGCTGATTTATTAGATTTATGGCAGAACTGAAGTCGGTGAAGCCGGTGTCATTTTTCTTATGGTCAAGCACGTTTTCTGTGGCGAGTGGGCTTGCCCCACTCGACACGAGGATCGATTCACAGATCAGGGGCGTGGGATCAACAACTCGCGTGTCCCATCGCTGCGCTCGATCACCTCACCGGGCAATTTCAAACGCTGGTCATCCAGGTAGCGGTAGTCCTTGCGCGCCGCTGCCAGTTGGTCGAGATCCAGTTCGACGGTGAACTGCCCTTCCTCACGCCCGGCCTCGAACAGCAACGTGCCAAAGGGGTCGACCAAGGCGCTGCCGCCCGCAAACAACAACCCGCCATCGCCCTCCTCCACACGGTTGACCATCAGCGCAAACGCCTGGTTTTCCTGGGCGCGCGCCATGATCGCGGTGCGGTGCGTGGGGCCATACGGGTCCATGTTGCCGTTAGTGACGATCAACAACTCGGCACCCAGTTGCGCGTTGGCACGCGCGGTTTCCGGGAACTCGATGTCGTAGCAGATCAACAGCCCGACGCGCACGCCGTTCCACAGGCAGGTGGCGTAGCGATCACCCGGGGTGAACACGCCACGGTCCGAGGCCCATAGGTGGGTCTTGCGATAGCGCAGGGCGATGCCGTCAGGGGTGATCAACACGGTGGTGTTATAGAATTGGCCTGCTTCGCTTTCAGCCATCCCGATCACCACCGCAATACCGCGCACGCGGCAGGCGTCGATAATGGCCTGCACGGTGGGGCCATCCAGGGGTTCCGCGATGTCGGCGACGGTCTCGGCCGAAGGGAAGCCCATCAGGTGGGTTTCCGGGAACACGATCAGTTGCGTGTCGACTGCACTTGCAGCAATCGCCGCCAAAGCGCGCTCAAGGTTGTAAGCTGTGCCGTTATCGCGGCCTGCCAACTGGGCAAATTCGACCTTCATTGGGACGTCCTGTTGTTTTATCTGTGGCGCAGTATGCGCAGCCGCACCCGTCGCGCAAATCACGCCGCCGGGGTAACCCTATGGGGGTAGACGAATGACAGTCTCGCTGCACGACATCGCCTGGCACCGTTCGGTCGGGCAAATGATAGACGCCCTTGACCAGGCCAATTTCTGGACCCAACTGGTGCGTTTGCTCGACCAGTACGTGCCGTTCGACAGTTGGGTGGTGGTGCTGTTCAGCAGCGAGCACCGCCCGCTGGTGTTCGCCGAATGCCCCGGTGCCGACGGCACGCCAGACCATCTGTTCCAGGACTACCTCAACGGCCTGTACCTGCTCGACCCGTTCTACATCGCCAGCCGTGAACATTCGCGCACCGGCTTGTTCCGCCTGGCGGAAGTCGCGCCGGAGCACTTTGAACTCACCGAGTACTACCAGCGCTACTTCCGCCTGAACGTGGTTGCCGATGAAATCCAATTTAATTGCCAACTGCCGGATGGGCGTACGCTATGCCTGTCCCTGGGCTCGAAACAGCGTTTTGACCCGCAGCAGATTGCGCTGCTGTCGCTGATACAACCCTGGGTGCTGAGCCTGTTGCGCCAGCGCCTGCCCTATGAACTCAACCAGGTCAGCGCGCCGCAGCCGCCGATCCAGAATGATGACTGGGGCGCGCAACTCACCGCCCGCGAGCTGGATGTAGGCCGCTTGATGCTCAGCGGTTGCTCCAGCAAGGAAATCGCTCGTAAGCTGGAAATCTCTGTTGAAACCGTGAAAGTCCATAAGAAACACATGTACAGCAAGCTAGGGATCAAATCCCAGTCTGAGCTGTTCTCGATCTTTCTACAGGCGCAAAACGCCTAGCCGATGAGTCCGAACCAAGGAAAACCGTATGAGCCTGTCGTTACTAAGCCGTTACGCCTTCTTTGCCGTGTGCGTCATTTTCACCCTCGCCAGCCTCCCCTTTATCGAACATGAATGGCTATGGCCGATCACCCTGGTCACCGGCGTGTTGAGCCTGATCGGCCTGTTCGACCTGCTGCAAAGCCCCCATGCGGTACGCCGCAACTACCCGATCCTGGGCAATATCCGTTACCTGGTGGAGGCCATCCGCCCGGAAATCCGCCAGTACCTGCTCGAATCCGACAGCGATGCCCTGCCCTTTTCCCGCGCCCAGCGTTCGCTGGTGTATTCGCGCGCCAAGAACGAAACCGCCGACAAACCCTTCGGCACCCTGATCGATGTGTACCAGTCGGGCTTCGAATTCATCGGCCACTCCATGCGCCCCGCGCCGCTGAGCGACCCCAGCGCGTTTCGCGTGATGGTCGGCGGCCCGCAGTGCAAGCAGCCGTACTCGGCGTCGGTGTTCAACATCTCGGCGATGAGCTTTGGCTCGTTGAGCGCCAACGCCATTCGCGCGTTGAACCAGGGCGCCAAACTCGGCAACTTCGCCCATGACACCGGCGAAGGCAGCATCAGCCCCTACCACCGCGAAAACGGCGGCGACCTGACCTGGGAACTGGGCAGCGGCTACTTCGGCTGCCGCACCAGCGATGGCCGCTTCGACCCGGAACGCTTCGCCGTGCAGGCGCAAGACCCGCAAGTGCGGATGATTGAAATCAAGATGAGCCAGGGCGCAAAGCCCGGCCATGGCGGGATCCTGCCCAAGCACAAGGTGACCCAGGAAATCGCAGATACGCGCGGGATCATGATGGGCGAAGACTGCATCTCGCCGTCACGCCACAGTGCCTTTTCCACGCCTATCGAACTGATGCAGTTCATCGCCCAACTGCGCGAACTGTCCGGCGGCAAACCGGTGGGTTTCAAGTTCTGCCTGGGTCACCCGTGGGAGTTCATGGGCATCGCCAAGGCCATGCTCGAAACCGGCATCCTTCCGGACTTTATCGTCGTCGATGGCAAGGAAGGCGGCACCGGCGCCGCACCGGTGGAGTTCACCGACCATATCGGCGTGCCGCTGCGTGAAGGCCTGCTGTTCGTGCACAACACCCTGGTGGGCCTGAACCTGCGCGACAAGATCAAGCTTGGCGCCAGCGGCAAGATCGTCAGTGCCTTCGATATCGCCAGCGTCCTGGCCATCGGCGCAGACTGGGCCAACGCCGCACGCGGCTTCATGTTCGCCATCGGCTGCATTCAGTCGCAAAGCTGCCACACCAACAAGTGCCCGACCGGTGTCGCCACCCAGGACCCCTTGCGCCAACGTGCGCTGGTGGTACCCGACAAGGCCCAGCGCGTGTTCAACTTCCATCGCAACACCCTCAAGGCCCTGGCGGAAATGCTCGCGGCAGCGGGCCTGGATCACCCGTCGCAGCTATCGGCCAAGCACTTGGTACGGCGCATGTCGGCGACCGAGATCAAGTTGTTCTCGCAGTTGCATGTGTTCCTCAAGCCAGGCGAACTGCTCACCGGCGAAGTGAACGGCGAGTTCTATTCGCGCATGTGGCAGATGGCACGGGCGGACAGTTTTGAACCCCATGAAGCCAGCGCTGCGTAACATCAATACCCCCTTTCTGCGCTGAACCGGACCACCGACGGCATCGTTGAGACAAGGCGCCTCACATGCCGTTAGTGGACTTCGCCGCCATCGCCGGGCAACTGCCCGACAGTTGGAAATCAACGCGCCTGGACCAGGTCGGCCCGGCGCTGATCAAGGTGTTGCGCATGGCACGCCAGTGATCATTGATATCTAGAGACATTCAGTAATACCCAACCTTTGCAATTGCTTACAAATACCGCCAACCTGCGCCCGCCCGACGTGCGGCGTACGATAACAACCGCGCTCGCTTGTCATTACTAAACACCTTGCTCAAGAGCCCGTAGCCATGCTGAACGGACGCGACCCGCGCATCGATTTTTTTCGGGGCCTGGCGTTGATCTTCATTTTCTGGGATCACGTCCCCCACAATCCCCTGGGCCAGATCACCCTGCGCAATATCGGTTTCAGCGATGCCGCCGAGGTGTTCGTGTTCCTCGCCGGTTTTGCCGCCGTGTTGGCGTACGGCAAGATCATGCAGCGCGACGGCTACTGGATGGCCTGCCTGAAAATCCTGCGGCGCACCTGGGTGTTGTACGTGGTGCATATCTTTCTTTTAGCCATGCTGATGGGCATCGTCTTCTACGCCAACAGCCACGTGGAAACCCGTGACCTGGTCGAAGAGATGGGCCTGACGCACTTCGTCACCCACCCACAGCAGGCACTTACCGATGAGCTGCTGCTGCGCTTCAAGCCCAACCTGATGGACCCGTTGCCGCTGTACATCGTGCTGCTGGCCGGCCTGTCGGTGGTGTTGCCGCTGATGATCCGCAAGACCTGGACGGTGGTGGCGGTGTCCGCCACGGTGTACCTGCTGGCCCCCTGGATGGGGTGGAACCTGCGCGCGATTGCCGATGGCGTGTGGTACTTCAACCCGGTGACCTGGCAATTTCTGTTTGTGCTGGGCGGAGCCGCGGCGATTCGCGCACAACAGCCGCGCCAACCCGAGACCCGGCCGTTACTGCGCCAGCCTTTGTTCGTCGCCGCTGCGCTGTATGTGCTGGTGGCCGGCGTGATCACCCTCGGCTGGCGCTGGCCCGAGGTCCACGATGCACTGATGCCGTCAGCCTTGAGCGACCTGCTGTACCCGATCAGCAAGACCGACTTGTCGCCAGTGCGCCTGGTGCACTTCCTCGCACTGGCGTATGTCACCGCCAAGCTGCTGCCGGGTGCCGGGTGGACACGAAACCGACTGGCCGCCGAGGTCTGCCGCATGGGCCGTTTTTCCCTCGAGGTGTTCTGCCTGGGCGTGCTGTTGGCGCCACTGGCAGACATGGTCAACGCCCTGGCTGGCGATACCTTCGCCGTACAGGTGTTTACCGCGCTGGTGGGTGCCGGGCTGATGGCCGCGCTGGCCGCCTGGCTGGAATTCAATAAACGCCTGAGCCAACCGGTGCCGGCCCGACAACAGCTACATAGTTAGCCCCGCAGCGAAAAAACGGCATGCTCCCATTGGCCTTCCACTCTTCGTGAAAGGCCAATGCACATGCCGACCCATCAACTCCTCAACGGTCTGTCCGGCAACCTCCAATCGAGTACCACCTGGGCACAGCAGCAGGCGCTGGACCTGATCCAGCGCAATGTTGTGCAAGCCATGAGCAGCCTGACCGCGCAAGAACAAGCGCTTTACCTGAAATTGCAACGAGAGGCCCAGCAGGCGCTCACCGCGCTCGACCGTGCAAAAAATGCGCTGGTCCAGGCCTTCAAGACCCAGGGGCTTGCGCAATTGCGCGACAAGCTGGAGGGCCGGGACCCAGAGCAGTACCGGATCTACACCACCTACCTGGAGAAACGCGAGCAACCGTTTCCCTGGGACCCGCCGCCTCGCCAGCGTGACGATCGACCGCGCCGCGCCTATGACGAATGGCAGTTCACCCTGCACACCAAGGACATGACGCTCTGGGAGGCAGCCTGCCTGAATTTCGGGTTTACCCATTCGATCATCCAGGACTCCGGCTTCAGCCAGGTCGAGGCCAGTGAAATTGTCGGCCCTGGCCCGCCTCTCGACACCTTGAGGTTTATCAACACGGCCCGAGCGTTGAACCTCGGTGGTCAACTGCGGGTGCGCACCGATGCGGCACTTGGGGAAAACGGCCGATTGCGCAACCTGTTCGCCACCGCCGCAAAAGCCACGTTGCAGTTTGACCTGCTGGAGTCCTGGCGCCTGCGTGCCACCACCGGGCTCACCCAGCCAGTGTATGACGCCTTGCGCGCCAGCCTCACCGAGAGGGGGCCGTCACTGGCATTCGACACCCTGGGCCTGACCTCGGGCCTGACGCTTATCGTGTCCGTCCCGTTCGTGCCCTGGGAAAACGTGATCCCGCTACCACTGCTGCTGATTCGCGTCGCCAGCCTCGGGGTAGTGACGTATTTCCCCCAGCGCCCCGGCGGTGCCTTCCGTTATCACATCGACGCCCAGGCTGGCGAAGCCGACCTGCGCCAGCAACTCAAGGACAGCCAGCAACAACAGGACCTCGGTTGGTTTTCCCGGCAGTTGCCCTTGATCGGCCTGTCGGTCTTCACCTCGCTCCTGAACCAGGAGCCACGCCCGGAAGGCCTGAACTGGCTGGCAGGACCGTTGTACGACGGGTTTCACACAGCTTTTGCACCACGGACCCTGGACACTGTGCGCTTCGCCGCCGACGCCAAGACCGGCCGCCCGTTATCACTGGTCGACGCATTCACCCGTCGCCTGATCCAGCGTTACCAGTCGGACCTCACCACCCTCGCCACCGAGCGCTCCGAAGCTGACTGGCGGGCGCTCAAGGACGCCGTGGCGGCCGTCGCCGGGGAAGTCCTGCACCTGCTGCTGACCCCCATGCCCGGCGGTGTCAGCGGCATGAATCGGATCATGCAACTGACCGTACTGGGCAGCATGACTTACAGCCTGGCCCAGGGCCTGGACGATGCGTCCAAAGGCCAGGCCAACAGCTTCGCCTCCGCCCTGGCGGACTTGGCCGACCTCGCCATCAGCGGCCGCTTGATGAGTGTCGCCGGCCGCGCTCATCGCCTGCGCATGCTCAATTACCTGGAGACACTCGGTAACCCGCGCAAGGTGATCCGTCCCGACGGCACCGAGGAGCTATGGAAACCCGACGCTTCGCCCTATGCCTACTCACGGCAGAACCTGCTCGATGGGCGGACCGCTGACGCGCTGGGCATCTACACCCTGGACGGCAAGACCTACGCCAAACTGCGCGAGGGCGCCCAGACCCTGGTGGTAGAAGTCCGTCGCGACCCGCACAGCATGCGCTACACCCTCAAGCACGGGACCGGTGCCAGTTACACGCCGCCCATCCTCTTCGAGCCGGCCTTGCAGGCCTGGGTGTTCGACCTGAAAAACGCCCACACCTTATCCGACGTACAACTGCTGCAACGCATGCTGCCCAATGGTTCCTCCATCACCCCGGATGTCGACCTGGAATTGATGCTGCGCAGCACCTCGACCACCCGCACCGCCCTGGACGCGGTCTGGAGCGAGCAGGCGGCCCCGCTGAACCTGATCGAAGGCGTGCGGCGCCTGCAGGCCGACCAGGTCATTCAACAGATCATCGAGCGCTTCGACGAGCCGGGCTACCTGCCGCCCCATGGCGACAGCCTGGTGTTTTGCCTGTTGACGCAACTGCCCGGCTGGCCGGCCGACACGCTGCTGAGCGTGCGGGATGAGCACGGCGTATTGATCGAGACCTACAGCCCGTCCGTCCTGCCCTCGCCCACCTCGCCTACGGTGTACCTCACCCGCCAGGAGGATGGCCGCTACGGTGACGCGGACAACCAGCGCCTGCCGCCCGGCACGGTAGACCCGCTGCTGCGCTTGATCATGCGGCAACAGCCGGGCGCGTCGAGCCTGGGCAAGGACGGCGGGGTCACGCATAGCGAAGAGCAGCGCCTCAGTCACTTGCGTCGCCAGGTCGCGCAACTGGCCGCCCGCGAGCGCATTACGCTGTTCAACGCCGTGGTCAACTACGCCGGTTACGAAAAAACCGAGCTCATCCCTCCCCTCGGCGCTCGCCGTTTTTTGCCGCTCAAGGCTGCGCCACCACTGGTGACAGTCACCCCGTTGTTGAAAAAACTACGCGACCTGAACCAACCATTGTCCACCGCCAACCTCAAGCGCCTGCTGGAGCAAGAACCCCTGACGCCGCGCCAGCAACAGGACTACCTGCAACACGGCACCCTGCCGCTGACGTTTCGCGACCTGCTGGATCACCAACGCACCGCGCTGCGCATCGACGCGGTGATCGACGGCCTGTACCACCCCCGTGAGTTCACTGAAGACATCGATCAATGGGCACGGGAATTCGCCTCGGCGCTGGTGCGCCACACGCTCAAGCGCCCCTTTGTCGTCAATGATGTGGCGAGCGGCGAACTCTACGCATCTACCGGCCCCGACGATCCCACCGTCGCGCTGCGTCACTACGGCGGTGGCGACTACAGGGCCTACGATATGCGCAACGGCGGCGAAATCCCGGTGTCGCCCCCGGTCGACAGTTTTTACCTGGCGATCGGTTCGGTGCTGCAGCCCCACGAACATCGATTGCTGGGCATGAGCAGCGCTGACGACGCCAAGGGTTTGCGCAAGACACTGGGCGACTACATGAGTACCCAGCGCAGCCCCGAGGGGTTCGTCAGCCTGGTCAACGGCTCCCTGGTGCAGTACGAACAACAACTGGTGCTACCGCTCGGCCTGACGCCCAAGGCCGACGGCCCCTTCGAGTTCAACGCCCGGCATTACTTGCCACTGCAGGGCTCCTTGTATCGGATCGCCTTCGATAAAGACCTGCTCAAGTGGCGCCTGGTCCACCCGCAAAAAATCGGAGTCAACACCCCCACCCTTGAGCACAACGGTGACGGGGCCTGGCGCTTATCCAGCGAAAACCCGATGACCTGGGACAACCACCGCCTGCTTTACCGTCTGGGCAATCACCGTTATGCCTTCACCAAGGACATGGCCGGCAAGATCATGGCCTTGACCGATACCTCGCCAGAAGTGCTGCGCCAGGTCCACCGTTCGGGGCGGGCCGCGCCACCGTTGCTGGCCGACACCTGCAAACGCTTCAAGATCGATGAGGAGATCCAGCTGTTTCTCAAGGCGATACGCATCGACCCCGCCGCAAAGACAGCACGCCCGGAAATCCAATTGCTGGCACTGATCGGGTTACGTGGCTGGCCCTCCGACCATGTGCTGCAAATTGTCGACGAGCAGCAACGCGTGCTGAAGCAATACCCCGACACTGCACCGGCCACGGCGCGCAGGATCACGGTGACGGAACAGGACTACCTCGACGGAAAATTGCTTGGCGCCGTGATCAAGAACGATCACGTTTGCCAGGGATTGCTGGCCGAAACGCCCGCCACCGACGACGAACGCTTGTTCAAACTGGTGACCAAAATCGTTGCGTACACTGAGCAAGAACGCATGGGCTTTTTAGATTCAATCTACGCAAGCAGCGAACGCAATGGCTCCGCGCAAGAAAAACGCTTCAAGGCCAAACACCCGAACCTGCCCACCAGTACCGTCAAGGCGATCCTCAGCCACGCGTCGCCACGGGAACTCAAGCAGCTGAATGAAAACAACCAGGTGGGCCTGCGTCTCACGGAGCAGGCACGCCTGTCCAGTCACGACCTGCGGTTGAACCGCGCGTACGAGGGGTTGTACCTGCCGTCCTGCGCCAACCCGGACAGCGACAAGATCGCCCTGTACCTGCTCAAGTTCCTGCCCGACTGGCCACGGGCAATGCGCGTCGATATCCATCAAGGCGACCCTCACGGGAGGTTGCTGGAAAGCGCGGGGCACCTGGACGGCGCGGTGCGTCGTCTGCTGGCCAGGACCGACCGTGGATATCAGGCCTACGATGCCGCAGGCAGGCCGATGGGCAGCGCCTCGAACAGGCTGTTGCCCGCGCTGGTGACATTGCTGTCTGCCAGCGAACAGGCAAGCCTGGGCATCACCGACACTGAAGACTTGTCCACCTTGCGCGAACAGCTGGTAGCCCTGGCCCTCGGACGCCGGATGGACATCAAAGGCGTGCTGGGCCTGCCCCACCTGCAACCCTGGATGCAGCCCCCCCTGCGGGTCGACCGATCATTCCTGGCCTACCCGATCTGGCAATGGCACTGGCCGTTCGGTGCCAATCGTCCACTCGACCTGGTGTCCAAGGTGCAAGAGCTGTACCCCAGCTTCAGCAGCAGCGATGCCCAGCGGTTTATCGGCTCACTGAATACGAGCGAGCCCCTCGCGATGATCGAACTGGACCGGCGCCAGGCCGAATACAGCGCCATGGACACAGAACTGACACGCTGGTCCGACACCTACCAGGCGATGGACGACCCCGACAACGACCCCCTCGGTCAGCACCTGGGCCGCCGCCGCTTCGTGGCCAACCAATTGCGCCGCGCCTGGCGACGGGAAGAGCCACGGCGCTATATCACCGGCTTGTTCCATGTGCATTCACTGGCGCTGCAGCTGGACGACATCAACCTGCCCCCGGCCTCGTTCATCGCCAGCCTCACAGGGTTCGAACACATCGAACACCTGAAGATTTCGGGCAACGCCTTCCCGGACAGCGGCGACGCCTTCCTGGGCAAGTTCTCCGGGCTCAATTCCCTGGAGATCGACTGCAGCCTGAACGTTTTACCCCAAGCCATCACCGTCATGACACAGCTGACCCACCTGAACCTGTCCCGCAACGGCTTGGTCCTGACCGACGAAGCGTCGGCACGCTTGGCCAACATGGTCGGTTTGACGCATCTCGACCTGAGCAATAACGCACTGGGCAACACGCCGGACGTAAGCCGGCTCAACCAACTGACCTACCTGAACCTGCGCAATACCCAGATCAGCCAGTGGCCCACGGGTACCTGGGAATTACCCGGCCTGCTGACCCTGCACCTGGAGGACAACTTGATCAGCAGCATTCCCGAACAGGTGTTGACCGACACGCGACTGGCAACGACCAACCGCAACACCTTCTTGCACAGCAACCCCTTATCAGGCACGGCGCGTCAGCAGATTGCCGACTACCGACGTCGCAACGGCATTGACCTGGGCGGCGCCCTCGGTGGCCTGCGCCATATTCCAGGGGTCGATGACGAACTCAACCAGTGGCTGGACGGGGTGCCCGGCAGCGAGTACCCCGAGCGCAAGTTGCTGTGGGAGAGTTTGCTGCTCAGTGAGGAGACGCGCCCGGATGACGCATTCCAGGTCCTTCGAGACCTGACCCAAACCTACGCCTACGTCGGGTCGAGGGTATCCAGGGAAGCGCTGACCACCCGCGTATGGACGTTGCTGTTGGCGATGGGGGAATCGACAGAGTTACGTAACAACGTATTCCTCAATACCTATGGTTCGGGGGATTGCGGCGACAGTGCCCTGCTGGCCTTCACCAAAATGGAGCTGGAACACCGGATTCACCAGGCCAAGAACAAGCCTCGCACCTACGAAAGCGACCGGGAGCTGATTGCCTTGTCCACCGGGCGTTTTTATCTGAACCAACTGGACCATATTTCCGACAACTTCATCCGGCAACGGGAACTGGCCAACCTGGAGGTCGATCCGGCCGAGGTCTGCATTTACTTTCGCGCCCAAATGGCCGCGGAGTTCGATCTGCCGTTCTACCCGCTGGAGTTGCTGTATACCGTCGAGCGCTACGTGACCGACGCGGTACTCGATGATGCCCGCGTCCAACTGCGTCGGCTGGGTCAAAGCCCGGCCTTGCAAGAGTGGCTGTTGACGGAAGGGTTCTGGATCGAGTACCTGGCAAGGAGTCACCCGGAGCCCTTTTCCACCATCAAGGACCGTACTCAATACAAAGTGAGGTTGCTGGAACGAGAGCTGCCCAACAAAACCTCCGACGAATATCTGGAGCGGCGCCAGTCATTGGTCGATTGGGAGAAGGATGAACATGACCTTCTGGTGCGACAGCTGACCGTCGCCACACAGGCCGCCTTGCAACACGCCTGAGTCGGCACCCTGGAGCCTGCTGAAACCGCAAGCTCCAGGGTGTTGGCCATCAAACCGAGTGGGGGGCCCGTTGCCCGACGTCAGTCGGCTGCAACTTGAACACGTAGAACAGTACCGTCAGCAGCACCAGGAATACCGGGCCTACGTACAGCGCGATACGGGTATCCGGGAAGTACGCCATCAGGCCCACCACCAGCACCAGGAACGCCAAGGCCAGGTACGAACTGACCGGGTACAGCCACATGCGGTACTTGAGGCCGGCACGTTCGGCCGGGCTCAGGCCCTGGCGAAACTTGAGCTGCGCCAGCAAGATCATCACCCAGGTCCAGATTGCGCCGAAGGTGGCAATCGAGGTCACCCAGACAAAGACTTTTTCCGGCACCAGGTAGTTGAGCAACACGCCCAGCAGCAACGCAAAAATCGACAACAGCAGCGCCTTGCGCGGCACGCCGTTACGCGAGGTGGTGCCGAAGGCTGCCGGCGCCTGGCCGTTTTGCGCCAGGCTGTAGAGCATGCGCCCGGTGCTGAAGATGCCACCGTTGCACGACGACAGCGCGGCAGTGATCACCACGAAGTTGATGATGCCTGCGGCAGTCTTGATGCCCAGGCGCTCGAAGGTCATCACGAACGGGCTGCCTTGGGTGCCGATTTCGTTCCACGGGTAGATCGACAGAATGACGAACAACGCACCGACGTAGAACAGCAGGATGCGCCAGAACACCGAGCCAATGGCATTCGGAATGGTCTTCTGCGGGTTCTTCGCTTCACCGGCGGTGAGGCCGATCATTTCCACGCCCAGGTAGGCGAACATCACCATCTGCAGGGACATCAGCACGCCCTGCACGCCGTTGGGCAGGAAGCCGCCGTGCGCCCACAGGTTGGAAATACCCAGCGCGACGCCGTCATTGCCAAAGCCGAACGCGATGATGCCGACACCGCCGATCACCATGGCGATGATGGTGACGATCTTGATCAGCGCGAACCAGAATTCGAACTCACCGAAGGCCTTGACCGCGATCAGGTTGATCGTGCCCATGCTGACCAGGGCCGCCAGGGCCCAGATCCAGCGCGGCACATCGGGGAACCAGACGCCCATGTACACCGCGACGGCGGTGATTTCCGCGACGCAGGTCACCAGCCACAGGAACCAGTAGTTCCAGCCGGTGAGGAAGCCCGCCAACGGGCCAAGGTAGTCCTGCGCGTAACGGCTGAACGAGCCGGCGACAGGGTTGTGCACGGCCATTTCACCCAGCGCGCGCATGATCACCAGGATCGCCAGGCCGCCAATGATGTAGGAAAGCATAATCGCCGGGCCGGCCATTTCAATGGCCTTGGCCGAGCCAAGGAACAGGCCGACGCCGATACAGGCGCCAAGGGCCATCAGGCGAATATGCCGTTCGCCCAGTTCACGTTTCAGCGGGCCGCCCTGAGCGGTCTCGCCATGGGGCAGGTGATTGCCAACTGGCATAGGGGTACAACCTCGTCTTGTTATTGGATATGAGCCACCGAGCGTTCCGCGCGCCTGGCGGGTAAGCCGGGGGCGAACTTCAACCGGGCCTGTTTCGTGGACAGGTACGTCCGACAGGGCACAGCCTGCGGGATCGGCGGGGGTGCAGTATAAAAAGCTGGCACTAGGGTCTTTCACTCTAAAACAGACTAAATTCAGCGATAAATCGGGGTAAATACGCCTTTTACAAGGAAGCATTGCCTGCCTTGACGCATTTAGCAGGGCAGCGAGTATTGCACAGCGAGGGTGTAGCGTCATGTCCCCGCCAACGCCGCAATGACCGCACCGAAGGTTCTGGCGCAACACATTGAGCCCGGCCACCCATGCCTTTTTGGTCGTCAGTAAAAACTCGTCGCCCTTGATCCCAACCCTGGACTTCCAGGAGGACGGCTGGCAGAACCTGTGGATCTGCGCCCCCTGGGCGAGGATTGCCTGCTCGGCGGATGCATACCCGGGGGCATTCGATGCACGGATTCGGGCGTGGACCCGCGGGGTCGAATCCAGGTGGCGCTCGGCGCTCGCCGCACAAATTCTTCACAGCGCATCGCCAGCGACTAAGCTTCACCCAAGTCCGATCAATCTGCGTGAATGGATCAATCGACTATGGGCGCTTTATGGCAAACCGATTCGAAACCCGCTGTGGCTTCCACCGACAGCGCGGATCCACCGCCATTGCCACAAAGCCCCCACTCGCGACGGTTGTGGTGGCGGCTGATGTGGCTGGTGCTGTTGCTCGCGTTGGTGGCCCTGGGGTGGGTCGCCAGCAAGGAAATGCGCACCTCGCGCCTGCAGGCCGAGCACCTGAGCCCGTTCGCCGCACAGCTCAGCTACCGTGTGGAACCTGGCGCCAGCGACGCCATGGTGTACCCGGGCGATGGTCCGTTTGACCAGCGCCTGGGCTATAGCGCCCTCGATGAATTCCTGCCACGCCTGCTCAAGCGCAATTACCTGATCCAGGCGCAGGCGCGTTTTTCCCCGGCACTGATGAACTACACCGAACACGGTTTGTTCGTGCCCTACGCGGAAAAAGTCCAGGCCGGCCTGACCATCACCGATTGCCGTGCCGCACCGCTGTACAGCTTTACCTACCCGCAACAACTGTATGCCAACTTTGCCGCGATCCCGCCGCTGGTGGTGCAGAGCCTGCTGTTTATCGAAGACCGCGACTTGCTGGACACCAGGCAACCCTTCGCCAACCCGGCGGTGGACTGGCCGCGCTTCGCCAAGGCCGCCTGGTCGCAGGTGGCCAAACTCCTGCACTTGCCGGGGCAAACGGCCGGTGGCAGCACCCTGGCCACGCAGTTGGAAAAATACCGCCACTCGCCCGACGGCCTGACCCTGTCCGGTGGCGAGAAAATCCGCCAGATGATTTCCGCCAGCGTCCGCGCCTATCAACCGGGGCCGAACACCCTGGGTAGCCGGCAGAATATCGTGCGCGATTACCTCAACAGCGTGCCGCTGTCGGCGGTGCCAGGCCACGGTGAGGTGCATGGCCTGGCCGAGGGGTTACGCGTGTGGTACGGCGCCGATTTCAACCAGGTCAATGCCCTGCTGGCCGGCAACGCGCCCAAAGACCTGGGCGCAAAGGGCCTGGCACTGCGCGAAGTGCTGTCATTGATGATTGCCCAACGCCGGCCTTCGCACTATTTGACCAAAGGCCGGGAGGAGCTGGCGCAACTGACCGATAGCCATATCCGCCTGCTGGCGCAGAACAACGTGATCGACCCGGCGCTGGCCAAGGCGGCCCTCACCAGCCATGTCACCTACCGCGACTGGCAGCTGCAACCGACGGTGCAGCCGGTGGAAACCAACAAGGCGATCAACGTCGCCCGCAGCCGATTGGCCAATCTGCTCAACCGTCCGTTGTACGATCTTGACCGCCTCGATCTGTCGGCCACCAGCACCCTCAACTACGACTTGCAAACCCAGGCCACCGACTATCTCAAGCACCTGGCAGACCCGACGTTCGCCGCGCAAATGGGCCTGCTCGGCCCGCGCCTGCTCACCCCGCAAAGCACGCCCCAGGTGCGCTACAGCTTCACCCTGTTCGAACTGACGCCCAATGGCGCGCGGGTTCGGGTCCAAACCGACAACACCGACCAGCCCTTCGATATCAACGAAGGCAGCAAACTCGAACTGGGCTCCACCGCCAAGTTGCGGGTGCTCACCACCTACCTGCAAATCATCACCGAGCTGCACGATCGCTATGGCGCACAACCCGCTGCCGATTTGAAGAAAATCGAAGTGCCCGACCAGGATCCGTTGTCGCGCTGGGCGTTGGACTACCTGATCCAGAGCCCCGACCGAGACCTGTCCCGGATGCTCGACGCAGCGCTCGATCGCACCTATTCAGCCAGCCCCGGCGAAGCCTTCTTCACCGGTGGCGGCCTGCACCGCTTCCACAACTTTCGCAATGAAGACAACGGTCGCAGCCCGACCCTGCGCGATGCCCTGCGCGAGTCGATCAACCTGCCGTTCATTCGCCTGATGCGGGACCTGGTGCGCTACACCACCTATTCCGGTGAAGACAACAGCGCGCGGTTGCTCAAGGACGACAGCGACCCGCGTCGCCAGGAATACCTGGCCAAATTCGCCGACCATGAAGGCACCGCGTTCCTGCTCAAGTTCTGGAAAAAGTACCGCAACAAAGACACCCAGGCGCGCCTCGACACGTTCATGGACAGCCTGCACCCCACCGCGATTCGCCTGGCCGCCGTGCACCGTTACCTGCTGCCCCAGGCCAGCCAGGAGAGCTTCAACAGCTTCGTGCGTTCGCACCTCAAGACGCTGAAAACCACCGACAAGCTCACCGATGAACGCCTGGACACGCTGTATAAAAGCTATGGCCCCGGCGCCTACGACCTACCAGACCAGGGCTACATCGCCAAGGTGCACCCGCTGGACCTGTGGCTGCTGGGCTACCTGATCAACCACCCCGACGCGACGTTCACCGAGATGGTCAAAGCCAGTGAATTCGAGCGCCAGGAAGTCTATAGCTGGTTGTTCAAGAGCCGGCACCAGAGCGCACGGGACAGTCGCATCCGCACCATGCTGGAGATCGAAGCCTTCCTCGGTATCCACGAGCGCTGGAAAGCGGTTGGCTACCCCTTCGATCACCTGGTGCCCTCCCTGGCCACCGCCATCGGCAGCTCTGGCGACCGCCCCGCCGCCCTCGCCGAACTCATGGGTATTATCCTCAACGATGGTGTGCGTGTGCCGGCGTTGCGCATCGATAGCCTGCAATTTGCCAGCGGTACGCCTTATGAAACCCGGGTGATCAACGACCCGAACCGTGCCAAGCGCGTGCTGCGCAGCGAAATCGCCACGGCGTTGCGCGGCGCCCTCTCCCAGGTGGTGGACGCCGGCACCGCCAAACGCGTGGCGGGCAGTTTCAAACTGGCCGACGGCACACCCCTGGGCATGGGTGGCAAGACCGGCACGGGCGACAACCGTATCGAAGCCATGGGCGCTGGCGGACGCATCCTCAGTTCCAAATCCATCAACCGCACCGCCACCTTCGTGTTCTACATCGGCGAGCATCATTTCGGCACGCTGACAGCCTTCGTCCCCGGCGCGTCGGCGGAGCATTTCACGTTCACCTCGGCCCTGCCGGTGCAAGTGCTCAAGGGCATGGCGCCGATCCTGACGCCCTATCTGCAACCGGGCACACAGACGCTGTGTGTGGCGCGCTGAAACCGGGGTGGTATTCCTGCACTTTCGACTTTCGAATTGTGGGTTGTCAGGCACGCCAGCAGGCGTGCAACCCGCTATTTTTCAAACTTATTTTCGCCCCCTCGGCTGAATAGACTCAAGGAGTCCCCACTCCCCTATTCAGGTTAGAACCATGCCTACCGAGTCATCCGCCCTGGCGTTCCAGGGCCGTCATTTCGAACTGATCCAGAACGCACTACCCGCCTGGGTCAAGGGCACCACGCTGGCACGCATTCGCGCCCTCAAGCTCAACGGCCTGCAAGCTCCGGCACCGCCCGCCAACGCCTCGCCCGAACTCAAGCGCGCCGTCGCCGACCACTGGCAAGCCCAGGGGCCGCTTGACCGCCGCCTCGGCCCCCTCAACGATTTACGCGCCTTTGCCGAGCCGCTGCTCAAGCGTGCGCTGTTCACGCACTACGGCGAGGTCGATGTGCGCAACACCTGGCTGCGGATCTATGTGAACGCGTCCGGGGCCTGGTGGATGATGAACGTCAAGCGCGGCGTGCACAGCAAGACCCTGTCGCTGCTGGACTTGGCCCTGCACAACTTCGCCGCTGGCGACAGCTTCGTCGACCATGCCTTCATGGGCCCGGAGGACGCCCGCGGCCAGCGCGACATCCTGTCGATCCGTCATCGCTTCAATGGGCAAAAACTGACCGCCGAAGGTTTCAAGACCTTGTGTCGGTCGTTGGACATCGGCCGCCTCTACCAGGCGCGACTAAGAAGCGCCCTGGGCTTCGACCAGCCTGCGTTGGCCGGCACTGTGCGCCACGAAGTGGTCAGCCAGCTCAAGGCGGACTTGCGCAGCAGCGCCCACCTTGGCCTGCACCACGGGCACCTGCCAAGTGACGCCTGTCAGGCGGTGCTCGATTTTATCAACGGTCCGCTGGGCCTCACATTGGATGGCCGCACACTGCGCTGCTACACCCTGAGCCTTGCAGGCTGCCAACTGGCCGAGATCCTGCTGTTCGCCACACCGCCGGAGCAACGTGCCGCCAGTGGCCGTCTTATTGCCTGGGTGCCCCAAGACCCCGAGCACCCCCTCAAGCAATACCCCTCGCCGTTGGCGTTTGTCGCGCAACTGACGCGCCAGTTGCACAGCGGCACCGACTATCAGGCGTTCTTCAGCCAGTTCGTGGCACACGCTCAACGCGGCAGCTTTTTCGCCCAGGTAAGGTCCCGTGCCCAACTCCCGATCAGCCTGCTGGACATTACCCAGGATCACCCCAACCGCGCCGCCGAACCGGCGCAGGACAATGCCTGGCACTACCTGTACAGGACCAAGCTGAACAAACTGGTGAATGACGCCCGCGAGCTGGCGGTGTCCACGGCCTATGTCGACCAACTGGCCCGTTGGGCCTGGTGGGACAACCTGGAGCAGATGCTCTCGGATGTGCTGAATGCGGCCTTGCTGGTGGTCACGCCCTTTGTGCCCGTGGTGGGGCAACTGATGCTGGCCTACAGCGTTTATCAACTGTGCGACGACGTCTTCGAAGGCATCGTCGACTGGGCCCAGGGGCACGCCGAAGAAGCCGGCGAGCACGTGCTGGGGGTCGCGGAAAACCTGATCCAGGTCGCCCTGTTCGCCGGCGCCGTGAAAATCGGCGAAGTGGCGCGTCTCAAACTGTCGTCGTTTGTCGAAGGCTTGCACCCGGTACAACGGGGCGACGGCCCGCTCAAGCTGTGGAACCCGGACCTCGCCCCTTACGCTCAGGAACGCGTCGACCAGGGCAAGCCCCTGGTACCGCTGGACGACCGGTATTTCGAAGTACGCCACGAGCCCGATTTGGACCAACACCGCATCGTGCATCCGTCCCGCGCCGACGCTTATCACCCCCAGGTCTTTTTCAATGGCGACGGTGCATTCGTTCACGAGGGCGAAGTACCGCAAAGCTGGGACAGCCAGACCCTGATGCGCCGTCTTGGTCCTCGCGTGCAGGGCTTCACCGACCAGCAATTGGAGCACGTGCGGATCGCCAGCGGCACCGATGAAGGTGTGCTACGCAACATGTATCGCTACAACGAACCCATGCCGCCACTGTTGGCCACCAGCCTCAGACGCCTGGAAGCCCAAACCTACCCCGAAGCGGCAAGCCGCAAGATTCGCGCGGGTCAGGCGCTGGCCCTGGAGCCACCCTCCGACTGGTTCCCGCAAACCGTCACGGAACTGCCCGGCTGGCCCGAGGACAAGGCACTTGAAGTGTTCCTCCAGACGGATATGTCAGGGTCGTCCCATCGGTTCGGCAACCCCGAGGCCGCACCCGCCGACACGTTGAGCCTGAGCCTGGCTCAAGCGCTGTCGGGAACATTTCCAGATCACGTGCTGGGGTTTCTCGACGAAGCAGCGATACGCAGCTTGCTCGGCGGCGATGTCCCCGCCAACCAACGTGTACAAGCCCTGCGTAACCAACTGGCCGACCGTGTGCTCTTGGGGGCACCCGACATCGCCAGCAAGGTGTACCAGACCTGGGAACAGCATGACGCCCCCGGCCTGTCGACCCTGCGCCAACCCTTTGCGCACCTGGATACCCGCACCGCGAGTACCTTGCTCGACAGCGCCACGGAACAGGAGCGCCAGGCGCTCAATCAACACCGACTGCCCCTGCGCCTGCGCAACCAGGCCCGCGAACTGGACTTCGCCGCTCGTTCGGTGCAGGCCTTCGAAGGCTTCGACCAACCCTCACCGCTGCCGTTGGACACGGAAAGGCTGGCGCTCAATACCTTGAAACTCCACAGCGACACCTTTGCCCACGTGCGGATCGAAATCCGCGAACAGTCCGCCACCGGCAACGTGCTGTGCGAAGCTGGACCAGCGAACGCCAGTACCACACGCGTACTGGTGCGCAACACTCAGGGTTATCAAGTGCACGGCCCGGCAACCACACCGCCGTCGCCGCCCACCGACCTGTACCGGGCGATTGTGCAGGCCCTGCCTGCCGACCGGCGTGACGCCCTGGGTGTTCAGGCGGGCGAAGGCGCCGCGCTCCGGCAGTGGCTCAAGCAGCGCGTGGCGTCCCTGGCCGAGCGGCGCAAAGTCCTTGCCGAACCGCCGGTACCGGTCATCCAGAGCCGCGAAACCAGCCGCCTGCTGGGTGGCCCTGTGCTCAGCCGCAGCGCCACCTCACCCTCCCGAACCCAGGCCGAGCACGCACGGCAAACCTTGCAACTGTTGTTTCCGCGCTTGAGCGAAGCGCGCTTGAACCGCTTCCTAGAGGAAATCCCCGACACCCAATTGCGTAAAACGCTGAACGTTCTGGTACTGGAAAAACAGCAACTGCATACCGACCTGCTGGAATGGCAGAACGCGGTCATCCTCAGCCTCCGGGACGCGGCCCATGAACAGCAAGTGCGTGCCTCCAGAAGGCAAGTGGCGCGGATGCTCGAACGCTGCTGGAGTGACCGCTTCGCCGAGCACACCGACGGCTGGGGACACATCCAGCAAGGTGCTTCCCTAAACCTGCGGAGCATCCCCATGCCGCCCAGGCTGCCCACCTTGAGCGCCAGTTTCGAACACGTGACCTCCCTGGATGCCAGCGTGTGCAACTTCGGCGACGCCCACAGTGATTTCCTCAAACACTTCCCCTCGTTGCGCGCGCTCAACCTGGCCGACAACCGCCTCACGCAGGTTCCCAAAGGGCTGGAACAAATGCGTTTTCTCAGAATGCTGAAACTGGCCGGCAACCGCCTGGAGCTGGCGGCCGACGAGGTGGCACGGCTGAAAAAACTGCGCGCACTCAACAGCCTCGACCTGAGCAACAACCCGCTGACGCGGGCGCCGGACATCACCTGGATGCCGGGCCTGCGCTTGCTGTCCCTCAGCGGCACACCGCTCGAGACCTGGCCCGAAGGACTGTTCGCGCACCCACGCGACGACGCGTTTGTACTCGACCTGCGCGGTACCCGGATCAGCCGTATTCCCAATGTTGAGACGGGCTCCACGCGGGCCAGGGTTGTGGCCCGCACACGCCTGGACCGGCGCACCCTGATCGACGAGCAACGCGCACGTTATGAAGATTTGCGCGTGGCTGCGGGCCTCGATCCCAACCGCACGTACGAGCCCGTTGGCCACAACGATTTCTGGATGCAAGGACTTGAAGGCGAAGACCGCCAGAGCGCCGAATATTTATGGCAAGCGGTGGAGCAGGAGCAGGGTTCCCAGGGCTTCTTCGAAGTCATCGACGCTTTGGTGATCGAGAATGTTTTTGAAACCGATGCCGACCGCCAACGCTTCAGCGTCAACCGCCCGCTGTTGACGCAGCAGGTCTGGCGCCTGCTGTGGGCAGCGCACGAGGATACCGAGTTGCGTGAGCGCCTGTTCAAGATGGCCAGCTTTCCCGGCCTGTGCCCGGATGCCGGCGCACAGATTTTCAATGAGATGGGGGTTGAGGTCATGGTCAGCGAGATCCAGCATAACGCCACCAACCCTGCCGAACACGAAGGCCACCTGGTCACCCTGGCCAAAGGCAGCGCGCGCCTCAAGCAACTGGCCAAGGTCGTCGGCCAGGAAGTCGCCCGGCGTCTGCGACCGGTGCAGGACGGCGGCGAGGGGTTGCGGCTGCGCTCGGATGTGCGCGATGGCGAGCCCGGCGAGGTCGATGAAGTTGATATTCACCTGGCCTATCAAACCGCCCTCGCCACCCGACTGGACCTGCCCTGGCTGAGTGATCACATGCTTTATCGGATCAACGCGGATGTGGGCCCCACACAGATTGAGCAAGCCCATGCCACGGTGCTGGAGTTGGGCATGGGAGACGGGTTGGTCAACCAGATGCTGCTCGAACCCTGGTGGGAGCAGCACCTGCGCGACGCTTATGACAGTGAATATCGCGACAACGAGCGTGCCTATGGCGAACGCTTCCTGGCCCTGGACGATCTGCACGCACTACAGGTGCAATGGGCGCGGGCCGATGCGCCGGCACGCGAACGCTTGAGGGCACCACTCATGGCCCTGGCCGACGCGGTGCAGGTGCCCGAAAGCGTGGTGTTCTCCGACGAGCCCATGAGCGACGAGCTGTACAATCGCTTGCTCAACGACTTGGGCTACAGCCAACAGGAATGGATGCGCCGCCTGACACGCAGGGCGCTTGATAAGGCAACCGGGCGCAGCAATCGGGCGCAATAAATACGGTTGCCAGTGGCGAGAGAACGCCCCCCTCGCCACTGCCTGGTTTATTGCCCGGCCAACCTATGGTCACGTTCAACGGGATGACCTCGGCCCCGACTCAAGGCGCGAGGAAGTCAAACACGATATGGACCGTGCCGTAATATTCCCCAGGCTTGTAGCCTTCATCGGGCTCGATGGCCGCGATTTCCAGTTCCGCGCGCCGGCCAATTTGGGCCTCGGCAGCGTTGACCACCTCGGTGCTGTCCAGTGTCAGGGGCACCTGATTGAACAACACCCGCAAGTCGATCCGGTATCGTCCATTGAACAGGTAGGGCTCGGCGCCCAAGCGTGCTGCGACCCCGCCAGAGAGGTTTTTCACATCAAAATTCTTGCGCAGGCGACTCAACTGGGAGGTCACCAGGTTCCACGCAAGCTCTTGCTCCTGCCCCATCCAATCGGGCTCCGAAGGCAGCACATAGGCCTCGTGAACCGGAATCGTCACCGAAACATCGAACGCATGACGCTCCTCGATCGCCCTGGCATAACCGGCCGTGAACACCAGCGCCGTCAACACCAGCAGCCTTGTCAGTAGCTTGAACATGCTCATCACCCGTTGCTGTCGACTGTGATCGGCTTTTTCGTCTGCCCTTCAATCATTTGAAAGCCATAGCTGCGCCCGGCCTTTTTCTCGAGCACCAACAGGCGCCCCGGCAGGATGTGGTGCTTGGTGGTCGGCAAGCAGTCGTTTTTTACCGCCGTCGAGCAGTCGCGAAACTCATCCAGCACCACCACGCTGTTGCCGTTGTTACGCAGTTGGTACTGGTTGGCCGTCTCCTTGATTTGCGTGTCGAAACGTGTGTTCTTCGGCCGCACGAAAAACACCGTGCCGTAGCCCGCCATGACGTTGACCCCCGCCGCCAGGTTGTCGGTGTATTCGGCGCGCTCTTCGTCGGTGACGGCAAAGTTGTCGTCCTTTCCCGGCACCACGGGGATGAAGCGCACCCGGAAATAGCGCTCCCTGTCTCGCGCCCCCATGTACAACAGCCGTGTGCCCTGTCGCCCGTTGGCCGGCACGATCAACCGTGCCGGGCTGGCCATCAGGCCATCGCGGTGGGTGGTCTTGCCCTCGTTGTCGGCCATCGATGGTACCGGCACCTCGCGGTGCGTGCCGTCGGCGTCGTAGACGATCTCCAGCACATCGACCCGGATAAAAGCCGTGCTTGTGCCGGTGTTGGACACGCGCTTGAGAAAGGAACTGCGGTCGTGCTCCAGGTAGTCATACACCACCCCGACGTTGATCGCCGGCGCCGCCTGGGCCCCCAGCGCATAAAGGAACATCCCGATCGATAACACTGCATATTTCATGTTTGACTACGCCTCAATGATTGAACACGGCCCGCGCAATGCCGCAGGCCGATACTGCGGATGGCCGTCTAGACCTGCGAATCCCAGACCACGGTCACCACGCCCGAATAGGTGCTTCCCGGTCGCTTGAGCATTTCGCCCATGTCGCCTCGCTGCACCTCGAAGTGCAGGCTGCCCGGCCGGTCGTTCACGTAACGCGACGGTTGGAACAACTCGCTGCCGACGCCATCCAGGCGCAGCGGCAATGTGTTCACCGCTTGCCCGTACTGGTCGACCAGACCGTTGGGCAAGGTCACGGCGACCTGCAGCGGCACTTCATCACCCTCGGCATTGCGCAGGCCGCAGGTGTTGCCCATGACGATCGAGCATTCGAGTTGCATCTTGAAACGCGAGCTGGCGGCGATGCGGAAGGTCTGGTCACGGTACAAGCGTGCCGGTGCGCGCCCGTGGTTGAGCCAGGCCTGCCAGCCACCCTGGGGGATCAACTCGACGCGGTTGCCGCCGGGCGGGATGTCGATTTTGAGGGCGTGTTCCACCGACAGCTGGAAATTGAAGGTGGCGACAGGATCGCTAGGTTGCATCACGTCGCCGAAATCGAAATCACCACCGGGCGCCATGGTGTAGGTAAGGCTGCCGGTGTATTCACCGGCAGACATGGTGAGTGGGTTCGGAGTCCTGAGCTCATAGGCATACTCAAACGTGCTGTAAGTCATCCAGGGAATGTCGTCCCCGGCGATTACACTGCAGGCCCCGGCATTTTCGGGAACTATCCAGAAGAACAGCGCAAAACTCGCCCCAGCCGCCAAGTAATTCACCCCTTGGCAAGGTGCCGGGCCATTGCGCCAGGGCGTCGACCAGGCCGTACTTGGCGTTTTCCATGCGCTGACACCCGGTGGGTAAGCGACGTTCCAACGGGCTCCCACGCCGGCAATGCGCATTTGAACCGTCTCGGTTTCTCCAGTCGAACGATGGGTGACTTGAAAATCGCGCCATGTCGAAGGCACCTTGAAATAGGCACCTTTACGAGGGTCATCGGCGTTGGCTGCAATCGGCTGGTTGGACGACGCCAACGGAAAGCTCCTGCGAATAGTGAAAATATTCATCGCCTTGCATCTCGCGGGAATATGCCCGGGGCAAATCCCGCTTTGCGGCGTGGTGTTCTCGAACTTGTTGACCATCGGGTTGCCCGGATCGGGGCGGAACACGGCGGTAATATCCTCGACAAATGCCTGCGCCGGCGTACTGAACAGGCCCATGAGCAGGACCCAGGCGCGACACGATCCCAAGGCAATTCTGGTTACGGCAACTGACTTCATACATTCTCCGGTTCAAAGGTGCGGGCAGCCGTCAGCCAGCAGTTCCTGCGTTGAAGTGGGTGTCGGCGAGCGAGTCGGGCGTGCAGCGCAGGTCGCCGATCATCAGCACATCGCTCTCCTTCGGCGCGCTGGCCGGGTCGAGGCGGAACTGGCAGAGCAACTGGTTCTGGTAGCGCACTTCCAGGGTCGGTGAACTGGCGCTCATTTCCATCGAGAAGAACCCGTCTACCTCGCTGACCCCACGGCTGGCGTGGTTGATCACGTGATGGCCCTTGAGCGGCCGACCCTGGGCGTCGAGCAGGCGCCCCAGCACCGACACGGTTTTCATCACCGTGACCTTGCGGTAGTCCACCCCACCCTTGTTCAGGTGATAGCGGGTACGCGTCGGCTGGATGTTGGCCGCGGGCGGATGGTTACCCTCGAAGTCGAAGTTGACGGTGCTGCTCTTGTAGGCCGTCAGTGGCACAAAGTTGCGACCGGGGCGCAGCACTGCGCCACCACCACTGAAGTCGTCGGCACGCAGGGTAATGGCGTCGAGATCGGTCTCGACATCGATGATCATTCCCGCGCCCGTGCCGTGGTACTGGCTGGTCAGCAACGCCTTGTCGGCGCCCGCCACAAACGTGCTGTTGAGGTTCAAGCCGCCAGTGAATTGGTTGTTGAACGAGCTGCGCTGCAGGAAGCCGTCACCGCTGACCTTATCCGTCGTGAAGCTGGCCGTGCCCGACAAGCCAACACCGTAGGTATCGGTGAGGGCGGTGGCCGAGACGCTTTGCAGCACGTGGTCAGTGAGGTCCTGCCGATAGGTGACCGAAGCATTGTTGTCGCGGCCGCCATCACGGGCGGTGCGGGTGCCGACACTGCCGGACACTTGGCGGCCGTCGATGCCCAGGGCCAGGCTCAAGGTGATATCGATGCCGCGGTTGCGTTCATCGTCGGTGCCGTTGGTACCCGGCCGATCGAACACCGAGAAGCGCCAATTGGCGTCGTTGCCCAGCAAGGTGCCGCGACGGTTCCAACCCAGGTCCAGGCCGGCGCCCTCGACATTGCCTTCGCTGTGGGACAGGCGCACGTTCCAGGAGTTGAGGGCGTCGAAGCGGTGGTTGACCGACAACGCCGAATTGCTGGTTTCGCCAACAAAGGTATTGCGCCGCAACCGTGTGCCGTCAGGCAGCGTTTCATAGGTATCGCGGGTGTCCAGCCAACTGCGGTTGTGACTGAACACCAGGTTGGTGGCGCCCAACGTGTAGAGCGCCTGCAGGTCCATCCCGGTCCCGTGCTCCTGGGTTTCGTAGAGGTTGGCGTAGAGGCTGGTGTTGTTGGCGACGGTCCAGTCCACCGAACCGCCGTATTGCAGTTGCTCACGTACTTCGCGCACGGACAGGCCGAGAATCACCCGCGGGTGCAGCAGGTAATTGACGGATGCGCCGGCGGTTACCGTCCCGGAGGCCTGCTCGTCCCAGTTACTGAATAATTTGGTCTCCCGACCGGCAAACACGTTGTAGCGCCAACGGTCCTCGGCGTTGCGCCAGTTGCTCGGCTTGTACACCAGTTCCTGGGTGGTGCTGACGGTCATACCGTCTTCCACCAGGCGCACCTCCACTTCATAGATACCGCCAGGCAGCGGGCGCGTGTCCAGCGTTTGCAAGCCGGCCGCCACCGACTGGGTGTTGATCAGCAGGCCGTTGCGGTAAATCTCCACGGCAGCCTGGCGGTTGGCCGTGACGTAGATCGGATAGACACTGGGCTTGGCGTTGTTGATCGCCAGGGTGTCGGAGCTGCCGTACATCACGCCCAGCGCGGTGTCGGGGCTGGCGCCAAAACTGCGCAACTGCCGGGTCAGGCCATCGGAGTTGGGTGTGAAATGACCCAGGCGCAGAAAACGCCCTTCCAGTTCACGCTGGGTGTACAACTCGTGGATCGCATGGCGCAGTTGCTCCTCGTCGCCACTCTGGCGGGCCAGTTGCAGGTTGAACACCTGGCTCCAGTTGCCCAGGCTGGCACTGGCCTGCAAGCCGAAACGCCCGCCCAGGTCTTCGTCCTGGCCGCCATTGAGGTTCAATTGATTGTTGATGATCAAGCCACGGCTGCCGCCCACAGGCTGCGCGTAATAACGCGGGGCGTCGTCGGCGCGCTCGACGTTTTGCGTGATGATCGAAAGCTGCGAGCTCTCGAGGCTGTAATGGGTAGACACCATTTGCTCGGGGCACGCCTGGCTGCAGGCGCCCAGGGCCACGCCCTGTTCAAGGATGGCCTGCCAGGTGTCGCGGGTGGCCATGGGTATCTTGCTGTCACCCACGTCGGTAAATTCAAGCAGGGTTACCCGGTCATCCCGGGACAATACGATCAGCGCCTCGCCGAGCAATTGCTGGTCAAGATCGACCCGCACCGCCAGCGGGACATCGAAGAAGTGATCACTGAACCCGCGGGGCAAGTCTTGGGCCTGGGATATCAGACTGCCAGGGTTCTCGGCACCGGCACTCGGCGCCGCCAGGACGCCTGTACAAACCAGCAGCGCGAGCGCCGCCGCGATGTGAGTCATCGGGAACATGAACTAATACTCTGAATGCCAAATCACAGAATGAAAATTAGGCCGTCGGCGCGCGTTAACGCCGGCCGTCCTGCTGATGCGCTGCCCTCCAGCGCGACGCTGGAGGGCAAGGGGGAACATCAGAGGCTTGGCAGCACCGCGTCGAATATCAACGGAATGACGGTGGTGTAGTGACCGCGCTGAGTTGCCGACGGCTTGGCAGCGACAATACGCAGTTCGGCCCCCAGCCCAGGGGTTGAGTCAGCCTCGTTGACAACTTCCTGGGGCGTACCCGTCAGCACCACGCCGTTCAACGTGGCGGTCAGCGGAATGTTTTGAGCTGCGTCGCCGTTGAACAGTACGGCCGGGCCACCGTCGATGTGGGCGTGAATCGAACCGTTGGTGTTGAGCATGTCGTAAATAGCGGTCAATGGAATCAACTCACCATTGGCCAAGTTGTAAGCCATGACCTCATCCCGGCCCCAGTTCGGGTCACGCGGTTGTACGTGAAACGCTTTGGTAGAGATGAACGTCCTGATATTGACGGTATGGTTGGCTTCACCGGCTGCAAACACCGTAGAGGACAGCGCCAAGGCCGCCAGGGGGGCGGCAATTGCAAATTTCTTGAACATTAGTCGACACCTGTTTTGGCATGGATTTGAATCGCTTTAGCGTTGGGCCAGGGTGCAATCCACGGCACAACTGCGATGGGCATTACATGCTCTTCAATGAATGAAAAGCGCAGCAATGATCAAGCAAATCAACCCACAGGTATGCCCGCCATTTCGCACAGTAGCGTGGCTTAAGTGCATAAGTCCCGAGCGAAAAAGATGGCATTTTGCCAAAACTTTTAAATCAACTGTAAGAATCAACCTACATTCATAAAATCAAAACGAACTCCCGAAAAAATTAGTGTAAGAGTTGTACGACAGAAACAACTAACGTCCATTAAAACGCTTACCGGAAGTTGAGCGTTAACTCTAAATATATGCCTTAGACCCGCTCATACGATACCTGCCGTTGGTCGCCTGGACCTTTCGCCGCCTCAAGATATATCTTAAGTTCTATCTTATCCAAAACGGAGAGCGCGAAAATGAGAGAGCATCACCCCCACCCCCGCGAGCACGGCGACGGCCGTGACGGGTTTGAAAAACGCCCTGGGCGTGAACGCGGTGGCCGTGGCCCGCGCGTGTTTGCCCCCGGTGACCTGAAGTTGCTGCTGTTGGCGTTGATCGGCGAACAGCCGTGCCATGGCTACGACCTGATCCGGCAGATCGAAGGCATGTTCGACGGCGCCTACAGCCCCAGCCCCGGCGTGATCTACCCGACCCTGACCTTCCTGGAAGAAACCGAGCTGGTCACGGGCGACGCCGAGGGCGGAAAAAAACGCTACACAATCACCGACGCCGGTCGTCTTTCTTTAAGTGAGCAGGCGATTGCACTGGAAGGCGTGCGCATGCGCATCGACGTCAGCAAACGCTCGTTGCGCGGCCATGATCGCCCGCCCGAAATCCACGAGGCGGTGCATAACCTGCGCCACGCCTTGCAATTGCACCATGGGCGCTGGAGCCCGGAAGAAATCATTCGCGTCGCGGCGCTGCTCAACAGCACCGCCCAAGCCATTGTCGACGGCCCGGCCGTCCCACCTGTGCAGGGGAAAGCTCAATGAATCCGCAAGTCATCCATCGCGTCACCCACGAGATCAAACGCCGTCGCCTTGAGGTGCTACGAGTCGTCGACCTCACTCCACGCATGCGCCGCATCACGTTGGGCGGGCCGGAACTGGCGGGTTTTATCAGCTTGGGCAGCGACGACCATATCAAGCTGCTGTTCCCGCAGAACGCCGCCGAACAAGCCGCGCTGGAAAGCCCGACCTTCAGTCTCAAGGGCGACGGTCCGCAACCGGCCATGCGTGACTACACACCACGGCGCTTCGACCTGAGTATCGGTGAGTTGGACATCGACTTCGTGCTGCACGGCGATGGCCCCGCGTCCACCTGGGCCGAGCAAGTGCAGGTCGGCCAGCACCTGCACATCGGCGGGCCACGGGGCTCGATGATCGTGCCGGATATCTTCGACAGCTACTTGTTGATTGGTGATGAAACGGCGATCCCGGCCATTGCGCGCCGCCTGGAAGAATTGCCCGCAGGGCGTACGGTGCTGGCGGTGATTGAAATCGCCGACGAAGCAGAGCAGCAAGCCCTGAAAAGTGCCGCCGATGTCCAGGTGAAATGGGTCGTGCGCGGCAAGGACAACTTGCTCGACACCGTGCACAACCTGACGCTGCCGAGCGGCTCGCTCTACAGCTTCGTCGCGACGGAAAGCAAGCTGTCGCGCCAGCTGCGGCGTGTGCTGCTGGATACGCACAAGGTCAATGAGGACTACCTCAAGGCCGCCGGTTACTGGCGGGCCGAGGGCAGCCAGGAAGAGTAAGCCTGGCGCGATCCAACAGGGGAAGCGGAATTACCCGCTGCCCCATTGGTTCGACGGTGATTTCAAGCCTTTATCCAGCCCCACCACCACCAGCGCGATGACGACAAACCCCACCAGAATACCCCCGGCATTCACAAATACTTGGGGATAACCCAGGGTGCTCACATCAATGAACGGGTACTGATATTGCCCGAGCAAATCCCCGCGCAGCAGTGCATAGGCGAAGTACACCAGTGGGTAAATCATCCACGCGCCAATGTGCTTGAGCCGCACACTGCCCTTGGGCACACACCGCCACCAGTAGATCAGAAACAGCACTGGCATCACGTCGTGCAGCAACTCATCCGCAATGAACTGAAAGCCTGTGGGGCTCCACAAGTGCCGTAGCAACAGGTTATAGGCCAGGCTCACCACGACGATGCTCGCGGCGATCCCACTGCTGACCGGGGGCGACAGGAAAAACCGCTTCGCCGCTGATTCCCGACGGACCAGCGCATAACTCAACACCACCACCGCCAGGGTGTTGGTGAGCACAGTGAAGAAACTGAAAAAGTTGATCAGCCCTCCGAGCAGGCTGGCGCCGGTCGACCAGCGCGAATAGAAAATCAGGTATTGCTGGATCGCCAACCCCACCCAACCGGCCAGCGCCGCCACTGCGACAAACCGCTTCATGGGATCAATCCAACGGGCGTTTGGTGCGCATCAGCTTCACATACAAACCTTCGACTTTCTCCCGCGCCCAAGGTGTCTTGCGCAAGAAGGTCAGGCTGGACTTGATGCTCGGATCGCTCTTGAAACAGCGGACATCGATGCGCTCGGCCAGGCCCTCCCATTCGTAATGTTCCACGAGCGTAGTGAGGACGTGTTGCAGGGTCACACCGTGGAGCGGGTCGTTGCTTGTCGCGGTCATGCCGGGCCTATGAAAAAAAGGGTCACGAAGGTGCATACCTTATCACCCTGCCCTGCCAGGTAAAAAAGTTCCCGTGCGCGGCAAAAAAGAGATGTTATATTGTAACGATAAATCTCTATGCCCGTTCTGCCAAGGAATGTCCTATGTCCCTCTCTTCTCTGTGGCGCTTGTCACCGCTCGCCGCCGCCCTGCTGATCGGCTCTGAAGCTCAGGCCCTTGAACTGCAACCCCAAGTCATCACCGGCAACCCACTGGGCAGCGAGCAACTCGCCTCGCCGACCACGGTGCTTGAAGGTGACGATCTGACCCTGCAACAAAAGGGCAGCCTCGGCGAGACCCTGAACAAGCAGCCCGGAGTGTCGTCATCGTACTTTGGCCCTGGTGCCAGCCGGCCGATCATTCGTGGCCAGGATGGCGACCGTATTCGCCTGCTGCGTAATGGCGTAGGCGCACTGGATGCCTCGTCACTGTCCTACGACCACGCGGTGCCGCTGGACCCGGTCAACGTCGACCGTATTGAAATCGTGCGCGGCCCCGCCGCCCTGCTGTACGGCGGCAGCGCGATCGGCGGCGTGGTCAACACCTTCGACAACCGCATCCCCACCGAAGCCATCGAGGGCATTCACGGTGCCGGTGAACTGCGTTACGGCGGCGCCGACACCACGCGCAGCAGCGCGGGCAAACTGGAAGCCGGTAACGGCACCTTCGCCTTGCACCTGGACGCCAACGCCCGGGAATTCAACGACCTGAGAATCCCCGGCGCTGCCCGCAGCCGCCACGCCCCGGAGAGCGAAGACGGCCCCGGCAAAAACGGTCGCCTGGGCAACAGCGACGGGCGCCAGGACGGCGGCGCTGTGGGCGGCGCCTACACGTGGGATGACGGTTATGCCGGGCTGTCCTACAGCAACTACGACGCTAATTACGGCTCGCCCGCCGAGCAGGACGTGCGCATCCGCATGAAGCAGGATCACTACGCGTTTGCCTCGCAGATCCGCAACCTGCAAGGCCCGTTCACCTCGGTAAAACTCGACGCCGGCTACACCGACTACGAGCACCGCGAGATCGAAGGTGGCGAGACCGGCACGATCTTCAAGAACAAGGGCTACGAAGCTCGCGTTGAGGCTCGCCACCAGCCCATCGGGCCGTTCGACGGCGTGGTCGGTGCCCAGGTGACGCGCAACGAGTTCTCGGCCCTCGGCGAAGAAGCCTTCGTACCGCAGACCGACACCAACGCCGGCGCGCTGTTTATCCTTGAGGAAATGCAGGCCACCGAGCGCCTGAAACTCAGCCTTGGCGGGCGCGTGGAACACACCAACGTCGACCCCGACGGCAAAGGCAATGCGCGCTTCGCCAGTGCCGACAAATCCAACGATTTCACCGCCGGCAGCCTGTCCTCGGGTGCGGTCTACACGCTCACGCCCATCTGGTCCCTGGCCGCGACCCTGGGCTACACCGAGCGCGCGCCGACGTTTTATGAGCTGTATGCCAACGGAGCCCACGTGGCCACCGGCACTTATGAACGGGGCAACGCCAACCTGAAAAAAGAAAAAGCCGTGTCCAGCGACCTGGCCCTGCGCTTCGACAATGGCACCCACAAGGGCAGCTTCGGCGTGTTCTACAGCCGCTTCTCCAATTACATCGGCTTGCTGGGCACCGGTCGTACCTTGAACGACGAAGGTGAAGAAGACGCAGCCGGCATCCCCGA
The DNA here is from genome assembly GCF_002980075.1 of Pseudomonas sp. MYb13. NCBI lineage: Bacteria > Pseudomonadati > Pseudomonadota > Gammaproteobacteria > Pseudomonadales > Pseudomonadaceae > Pseudomonas > Pseudomonas sp. MYb13. The sequence continues at coordinate 292,768 of NZ_PCQI01000002.1, forward strand.
GTACGAATACTCCGGCGTGCGTGCCCGTTTCGCCGGCTTTGAAGCCCAGGATCATTGGAAGCTGGGTGAAGGCGCCTACGGCAAGTTCGCCCTCGAACTGTCGGGCGACTACACCCGGGCCACCAACCTCGACACCGGCGAAGCCCTGCCGCGCATTGCGCCGTTGCGCGTGAACAGCGGTTTGCTGTGGGAGCTCGACCGCTGGCAGGCGCGCATCGATGTGGAGCATGCCGCAGGCCAGGGACGTGTGCCGGATAACGAGAGCGGCACCGATGGCTACACCACGTTGGGGGCGAGCGCGGGGTATCACTTCACTGTCGGTGGCAGCCAGTGGCTGGCATTTGTGAACGGGGAAAACCTGACCAACCAGACCGTGCGGTATGCCAGCTCGATCCTGCGCGACATTGCACCGGCACCGGGGCGCAGTGTGCAGTTCGGCGTGCGTACCACGTTCTAAACCTACCTTCAGGAGCCGGCTTGCTGGCGATGGCGTCCTCATGGGCCCTGTCGCTGGCAAGCCGGCTCCCACAGGGTTTGCCGGGCCTCTAGCAGCGACGTTCTGTCACTGTTACCAAATCGGAAATGATGCATCTTGCGATTTGCGCTTTCTCTTGGCGCGTCAGCACTTTATCCTTGCCGCAACAAACTGAAACGTTTCACTTCCGCGGTCGACCCCATCTTGCCGAATTCTCCTCTCCTCGAAGACAGCGCTGTCTTTCACCGACCTGCGCCTGGGGATAAATCGCCCGCCTGTGGATAACACTGCGATCCCTAGAAAAACCGAATTAACGCTGAACCAAGCCCGCGCCGAATCGTCATCTACAGTGAAGCACGGGGTTACATAATTCCAACGTAACGGAGAAACACAACTATGAGCACTGACGGTGCCTCAACGCCAAGCCGCCTGCTGCCCAGGCTGCTTGGAGTCTTGCTGCTGATCATGGGCCTGGCCTTGCTGGCCGGGGGTATCAAGCTGACGATGCTCGGCGGGTCGCTGTACTACCTGCTGGCCGGTATCGGCATCACCTTGACCGGCGTCCTGCTGCTGGCCACCCGCCGCGCTGCGCTGGGCCTGTACGCACTGGTGTTGTTCGCCAGCACTGTGTGGGCCTTGTGGGAAGTCGGCCTGGACTGGTGGCAGCTGGTGCCGCGCCTGGCACTGCTGTTCGCCCTGGGCATCGTCATGCTGCTCCCGTGGTTTCGCCGTCCGCTACTGCGCGGCCAGCCTGCCCCACTGGGCACTGGCGCGCTGAGCGTGGCCGTGGTGCTCGCTGGCGCTGCTGCCGTTGCCAGCCAATTCACCAACCCGGGTGAGATCAAAGGCCAACTGGACCGCGACGCGGTACCGGGCATGGCCAGCGCTGCACCGACCCAGGCCGATGGCGACTGGAACTCCTATGGCCGTTCGGCCTTTGGCGACCGCTACTCGCCACTGGCACAGATCACCCCGGAAAACGCGCACAAGCTGGTCCCCGCGTGGACGTTCCGCACCGGTGACATCCCAGGTCCGAACGATCCAGGTGAAACCACCGCAGAAAACACCCCGCTGAAAGTCAACGGCATGCTCTACGTGTGCACGCCGCACAGCCAGGTGATTGCACTGGACCCCGACACCGGCAAGGAAATCTGGCGCTTCGATCCGAAGATCAGCAGCCAGGGTGCCGAGAACTTCAAGGGTTGGGCACACATGACCTGCCGTGGCGTGTCGTATCACGATGACGCTGCCTACGCTTCCGAGCAGAGCCCGACTGGCAGCGCCAGCCCCGCCGCTGCACCGAATGCCTGCCCGAAACGCATCTTCGTACCGACTGCCGACACCCGCCTGATAGCCCTCAACGCCGACACCGGCAAGATGTGCGAAGACTTCGGCGACAAAGGCCAGGTCGACCTGCGTGCCAACATCGGCAGCTTCGCCCCAGGCGGTTACTACTCCACGTCGCCACCCGCTGTGACCAAGAACCTGGTGGTGATCGGCGGCCACGTGACCGACAACGTTTCCACCGATGAGCCAAGCGGCGTGATCCGCGCGTTCGACGTGCACACCGGCAAGCTGGTGTGGAACTGGGACAGCGGCAACCCGGACGACACCACGCCGTTGGCCGAGGGCAAGACCTACACCCGCAACTCGCCGAACATGTGGTCCATGTTCGCCGTGGATGAAAAACTCGGCATGCTGTACCTGCCGATGGGCAACCAGATGCCCGACCAATACGGCGGCGACCGTACCGAAGACTCGGAAAAATACAGCGCCGGCCTGACCGCCCTGGACATCGACAGTGGCCACGTGAAGTGGACCTTCCAATTCACTCACCATGACTTGTGGGACATGGACGTGGGCGGCCAGCCTTCGCTGATCGACATCAAGACCGAAGCCGGCGTGAAGCAGGCAGTGATGGCGTCGACCAAGCAAGGCAGCATCTACGTGCTGGACCGTGCCACCGGCCAACCAGTGGTGCCGATCCACGAAGTCGCGGTACCGCAAGGTGCAGTCGCTGGCGACCACACGTCGCCGACCCAACCCAAGTCCGACCTGAACTTCATGCCGCCGCCGCTCAAAGAGCGCGACATGTGGGGCGTGACGCCGTTCGACCAGATGCTGTGCCGGATTGATTTCAAATCCATGCGCTACGACGGTGCTTTCACCCCGCCATCGCTGCAGGGCTCGATCGTTTACCCAGGTAACTTCGGCGTGTTCGACTGGGGTGGCATTTCCGTCGACCCGGTTCGCCAGATTGCCTTCGTGAACCCGAGCTACATGGCGTTCAAATCGAAACTGATCCCGGCCGCCGACATCGCCAAGCAAGGTCCACGCGTCAGCGAAACCGAAGGCGTGCAGCCGAACAAAGGCGCGCCCTACGGCGTGATCCTCGAAGCCATGCTGTCGCCAATGGGCCTGCCGTGCCAGGCACCGGCATGGGGTTACGTGGCGGCGGTCGACCTGACCACCCACAAAACCATCTGGATGCACAAGAACGGCACCGTGCGTGACAGCTCGCCGGTTCCGATCCCACTGACCATGGGCGTGCCTAGCCTGGGCGGCACCTTCACCACCGCCGGTGGCGTGTCGTTCCTCAGCGGTACGCTCGACCAGTACCTGCGTGCCTACGACGTGAAGAACGGCAAGCAACTGTGGGAAGGCCGCCTGCCTGCAGGCGCGCAGACCACCCCGATGACCTACACCGGCAAGGACGGCAAGCAGTACGTGCTGGTCATGGCCGGCGGTCACGGTTCCCTGGGTACCAAACAGGGTGACTACGTGATGGCGTTCAAACTGCCGGATTAAGCGACACCGGCGGTAAAAAAAGGCGGCTACCCTCAACAGGTAGCCGCCTTTTTCATAACCCGCAGGAACAGGCTGCCGGCGCGTGCAGGGGCCGATATCAGACGGGTGAGCGCTCGCGGCGCATCCACATCTCGAACGCCATCGCGTTCAACGGCCGACTGATCAGGTAGCCCTGGGCGGTGTCGCAATTCCACTGTTTGAGCAGCTTGAGGCTGGGGGCAAACTCGACGCCTTCGGCTACCACCTTGAGGCCCAGGTTGTGGCTCATCTCGATGGTGGAACGCACGATCACCCCGTCGCTGCTGGTGCTGTTGAGGTTGCGCACGAAAGACTGGTCAATCTTCAATTCCTGCACCGGCAAACGCTGCAATTGGGCCAGCGAGGAATAACCGGTGCCGAAGTCATCCACCGACAGGCTGATGCCACAGTTGCGCAGTTGCTCCAGCACGCTGAGCGCTTGTTGCGGGTTGTGCATGATCGCGCTTTCGGTGATTTCGAAAATCAGTTGCTCGGCCTCCACCTGATACTGCATCAACAATGTGGTGACGCGAATCGCCAAGTCATTGTCGGCCAGGTCGTCCACCGAAATATTCACCGACAGCTGGATCAGCATGCCACGCTGCGCCCACTCGGCGATCTGGCGGATAGCTTCTTCGATCACCCACAGGGTCAGGCTGCCCATACTGCCGGTGCGTTCGGCCAGCGGGATGAATTCGGCTGGAGACACCTGCCCCAGCGTGGGGTGCTGCCAGCGCAACAACGCTTCGGCCTGGCGGACATAGCCGTGCTTGAGGTCGAGCTTGGGCTGGTAGCACAGGAATAACTCACCCTCGATGGCCGCACGTCGCAAGTCTCGGATAAGGGTGATCTGGCGCTGATGCACCAGGTCGCGGTCCTGCTGGTAGATCTGCAAATGCCCCGGCAGGCTAGCGGCGTCATGCCGGGCGATGGCGGCGCGGCTGATCAACTCTTCTACCTGCTGGCCATCGGCGGGGTACGCGGCGATACCGATGCTCACTTCGTGGCGCAGTTCGTCATTGCCGATGCGCTGGGGCTCGGTGAGCAGTGCGTAGAGGCGGTCGGCACGGGCCACGGCGCGGTCGATCTCGGTATTCTCGAGCAATAGCAGGAACTCGCTGCCGGTAATGCGCGCCGCCGTGTCGCTGGCCAACAGGCTCATGGACAGGCAGCGGCTGGCTTCGCGCAGCATTTCTTCTACACCTTGTGGCCCGAAACCTTCGTTGATCACCCGGTAGTTCTCGATCCCCAGGTACAGCAATACCACCGGCCGCCGCGCACTGATCGCACTGCCCAGGCGTTCCATGGCCAGCGCACGGTTGGGCAGGCCGGTGAGCGGATCGTGCAGCGCGTTGTGCGCCAGTTGTCGCTCGCGCACGGCAATCCCGCTTTGCATGGCGTTGAAAGCACGGGCCAGCAGCCCGAATTCATCGTGGCTGCGCACCCGCACTGGCGTGCGGTAGTCACCGGCACCGATGCGCTCAGCCGCCTGCACCAGGGCATTGAGCGGGCGCGACACCCGTCGCGCCAGAAACAGCGCACCGGCCAGGGACACCAGCAGCACCGCCAGGGCAATCCCGAGGAACTGCCGGTCCAGCGGTGCAAAGGATTCCAGGGCGTGGTCGAGCGGGCTTTGCAGCAACACCCGCACGTCGTCGCCATCGTCGGTGTTGGCCAGCGGCAGTACCTGGCTGAGCACCCGCTGGCCATGGAACAGATGGAACTTCGGTTCGGGGTCGACGTGGCCGTCGCGCAACAGACTCAGGGCACCGGCCTGGTAGGCATCCGGCTGGGTACTGAACAACGGCCCGGGGTTGCCGTTTTGCACACTGAGGAACGACACCTCCAGGTTGCTCATGGAGCGCAGCTCATGGGCGAACAGTGTGTCCATGGCGAAGCCCATGACAATGCGGGCGATGGGCAGAGGGTCGAGCACCTCATCCTGCACCAGCAAATAGGGGCGTCCATCCATCGCCACGATCAGCATCTGCAGCCCTGTACGCCGCGCGTTGCGCAAGGCATGGTCGTAGGGGAACACCTGGCCACGTGCAAGGATAGACAAGGTGCTGACCATGACCTTGCCATCCTGGCCCAGCACAAACACTTCACTGGCGCGGATACCGGTCCCGTGGCGACGCAGCGCGGCAAGAACCGCCGCCGCCTTGCCTTCGGCCACGGCCCGTTTGAACGGGAGATCGGCAGTCAGCCAGTCCAGGCCGTACTGCAGGCGACGCCCGCGCAAGTCAAGCAGGCGTTCGAAGACTTGGCTGCCGGTCTGCAGTTGGACTTGCGCCTGGTTTTCCACGGCGCGGGAAGTAGCGGCCTTGACGGCGAAGTAAGTGGCGGCGACGACGACCAGCAGCAACAGCGCCAGCACCCCGGCGATGCGGGTTTGGAACGTGTGGCGCCACCTCATTGCAGTGCCCTCTGGCAGCGTTCGCCTCTCTCTGCCATTACGTCCTTTTGTCATGTGCATTCCTTGCGACAGCTGACCTGGCGTCAAAAAAACATCTATTTTAGTAGGATATTTGGTTTTAGCAGATTAGCTGGGAGTGGGCTTGAGTGCACCCAATAAAAACGGGGGATTTGGTGGCGGTTTTTTGGCGACAGAGGGTTGGCTGTGTTGGGAAGCTGAATCCATCTCCGTTATTTGGGTAACGGCCGCTATGGGTTCCGCCCTCACGGCGGTTCACTGTTGGAAAAGAGCCTGGAATGCGGGCGATGCAGGCAACTCGGTACAGCAGGCAGACCGGGTTGATGCCATCGCAGGCAAGCCAGCTCCCACCTTTGACAGAGGTCGGCAGAAAGAAACCGGTCGGCTTTGAGGCCGCCGTGCTTGGCTGAGAGATCGCTCACCTATCTGCTTTTCTGTGGGAGCTGGCTTGCCTGCGAAGCTGACACCTCGGTACAGCAGGCAGACCGGGTTGATGCCATCGCAGGCAAGCCAGTTCCCACCTTTGAACGAGGTCGGCTCTAAGGTCGCCGCACTTTTGTTTTTGATCGGAGCCTGGTCGAGGTGCCGAGTGTTGGGGCGAGGACTTTTTGGTGGCTTTTGGCTGGGCCGGCATCCCGGTCCCTCCAAAAGTGAACCGCTGCAGGAGCGGGACCCTAAGCAGCCGTTACCGCAGCAACGGATATGGACTCAATCAATCAAAGACAACGCGCCCGCATAAAATCCCCCCACCGCCGCACCAGATAATTATGCTCATCCATCACCGAATTCCACACAGCAATATGCCCCATACGCTGCTCATAAGACCCCCCATCCCGCACTTCCCCCACATCAATCAACGGCAACCCATCACTGCCCGACAACTCCTCCCGCGCGGGTTTGCCGGCATACCAGTAATCCCACTCCGCGCTGCTCAAGTGATCACGACTACGCGCCGGGTTACCGATGTAATACCCCTGCCGTGCCATCACCGCCCCAGGCCAGCCGGACAGCCACCAGTTTAAATAGGCATAGGCCGCATCCAGCACGGGCCCCTTGGCATGCCGGGAAAGGGACAAGCCACCAAACCACGCCCGGTACCCTTCACGCGGCACCGCCAAGCGGTATTTCACCCCGGCGCGATGCAAACGCATCAAGGTCGGCGACCACAGGCTCTGGATATCGATGCTCGGGCTCAGCATCAACTGCGCGGCCTCTTCATCATCGGACCAGAACGCCGCGAAGTGCCCTTCCTTACGTTTACGCACGAGGATGTCGGCGAGCACGTCGATCTCTTCGATGCTCATATTGCCGATGTCCCTGAAACTCGCCAGCCCCGCGCCCTGCACCGCCAATGCGGCGTCCAGGGCGCCAATGGCGGCGTCGCTTTGCAAGGCGGTACGCGCACGCCACGCGGGATCGAGCAGCCAGCCCCAGCTTTCGTTGCCGTGGCAAAAACCTTCGGGCAGGCGCTCGGGTCGGTAGGCGAAGCTGTCGGCGTTGTGAGTCAGGGGCAGCATGCTGATGCGCTCGGTGACCGTGCTGCCCAAGCTGCCATCGTGTTGCACGAATAGGCGCTCGCTGGGCACGCTACCACTGCCCAGGCGATCGTTGGCCGACAGGCGCCCGCGCTTGGGCAGGTCATTGATCTCGTGCCACAGCGCAATGCGCCGGGTGTCGATGGGCTGGATCGCACGGGCTGGCCACACGAAGTCGACATTGTGAAACCACTGGTCGTACAGGTCGTAGCTCTCGGGCTGCATCACTGCGATACGCTGGGCCTGTTCGACGTCATGCACCTGGTACACCAAGCGAATGCCCAACTCCTGTTCGGCGCGTACACGCAAGCATTCGAGCAGGGTGACCGAGGTGCCGAGGACGCGAAGTGTGATCATGCCGCGAACCGCCGCGAGAACACGTCGAAGGAGCGCCGCAGCAGCGCCGGGTCGAGTCCGCGCAGGATAAACACCAGGCGCGATCGGCGATCACTGCCCGGCCACGCAGGCAAATGCACCGGCGCATGCAGGCAATGCTGCACTCCATGAATGACGATGGGAGCGTTACTGGCGTTCACGTTGAGCAGCCCTTTGACACGAAGGATTCGTTCGCCATGGCATCTTAACAGCATCGACAACCACACCCCGAACCCCACCCAATCCAGTGGCTGGTCAAAGGTCAGGCTGCACACTTGCGCATCACCGTGGGTGGCCGTGGTGGTGCGATGCAGCTGCCAGCGATTGACCTCCACCGCGGGTTCGGGACTGCGCAGGCCTTCACCGAGCAGCAGTTGATCACCGCTGTGGATATCGTGGGTATCCAGCATCGGCGTACCGGCATTGAGCGCCTGCAAATGCGCGCGCAGTGCCGCGCAGTCGCCGGCCAGATCGGTCTTGCTCAGCAGCAGGCGATCCGCCGCCGCCACCTGCGCCAACCACTCCGGGTGCAAGCGTTCTTGCAGCGCGGCGTGGCTGGCGTCGACCAAGGTGATCACCAGGCCGATATGGAAACGCCCGCGCAGTTGCACATCGTTGTTCAACGTGGCGAGGATCGGCGCCGGGTCGGCCAGGCCGGTGGTCTCCAGGATCACCCGCTTGAAGGCCGGGATTTCACCGCGCTCGCGGCGTTGCAACAGGCCGAGCAGCGCGTCTTTCAACTCACCACGGATCGAACAGCACACGCAGCCGCTGGGCAGCAACACCGTATCCGGCGCGACCTCCTCCACCAGCAGGTGGTCGATGCCGACATCGCCGAATTCGTTGATCAGCAACGCGGTGTCGCCCAGGCTTTCGCCTTGCAGCAGGCGCTTGAGCAAGGTGGTCTTGCCGCTGCCGAGGAAGCCGGTAATGACGTTGAGGGCGATGCTCATGCGGGTGACTCCAGATGATCCAGCAAGCGCGGATCGAGGGGATCCAGCGGACGGCCAAGCAGGGTCTCGGCGGCCTGCCAGAGCTGATCCAGGCCACTGGCGAGTGCCTGTTTACCGGTGGCGCCCAACAACAGGTAGGACGCGCCCTGGAAGTCTTCAACCTTGAGCCGGAACACCGCCAGCACCTGGTTGATCGCCGCGATCCTGCGCAGGCGTTCGCGACGCCGGGGCAGTTCGTCGCCCAGGGGGTCGCTCCAGTGCAGGTCTTCGCCAAGCAATCCGCAGAGTCCGCACATGACTACACCCCGCTCATGGCATGACGTCGCCGGAGTTCGGGCCCAGGGTCTGGCCGACGAACAAATTGCCCCCCGGCTCGCTGGCCAGCAGCACCGCAACCGGTGCCACTTCGTCCGCCAGGCCGAAGCGGCCCAGGGGCAGCTCCTTGGCCTTGGCGCGTTTCCAGTCTTCGCTGATACCGCCCACCAACGGCGTCTCGATGGGGCCGGGGGCGATGGCGTTGACCAGCACATTGTCCTTGGCCACCTCCAGCGCCAGGGACTTGGTAAAGCCGATCACCCCGGCCTTGGCCGCGGCGTAATGGGTGAGTTCAGCACCGCCCTTGATACCCAACTGTGAAGCGACGTTGATGATCCGACCCCAACGCTGCGCGAGCATGTGCGGCAAGGCGCGCTGGCTGGCGACGAATACACTGGTGAGGTCGACACGCAACATGTCGTTCCACATCTCGATGCTCAGGTCGACGCAGCGCGCCTGGGTGAGCATGCCGGCATTGTTGACCAGGATATCGATACCGCCGAACTGTTCGACGCAACGGTCGACACTGGCCTGGGCGCCCTCGACGGTACCCACGTCGGCCAGGCATTCGAACACCTCGGCGCCCAGGTTGCGGCAGGTGATCGCGGTTTCGGCGAGGCTGGCCGCGTTGCGGTCGGCCAGCACCAGGCGCGCGCCTTCGGCGGCGTAGGCGCGGGCGATAGCAGCACCGATGCCGCTGCCGGCGCCGGTGATCACGGCGCGGCGATTAGGAAGTTGAGGCATGTAAATTCTCCTGAATCAAACACAGGTCCACATTTGGATTGATGTACACCCGTCAGTCCGGCCAGCGTACGGTCAGGCCACCGTCGATGACGATGCTTTGCCCGGTCAAATAGCTCGACGCCTCACTGGTCAAAAACTGCACCAACGACGCCACTTCATCCGCCCGCCCTACCCGGCCCAGCGGGATGGCCCGCGCCGCTTTCGCCAAGCCTTCCGGCCCCAGCGAGTTCTTTGCATCCAGGGACTGCGGCGTCTCGATCAACCCCGGGATCACCGCGTTGCAACGGATACCCATCGGCGCCAACTCCACCGCCAGCGACCGGCACAACCCTGGCACACCGGCCTTGGCCGCCGCGTAATGGCTGTGTTCCTGCCAGCCATACACGCCACCGGCAATGGATGAAATTGCCACCAGCGCACCGCCCTCGCTCATGTGCCGAGTCGCCGCGCGGAAGGTGCGCATCACCCCCGTCAGATCAATATTCAGCATCTCTTCCCACAGCGCGTCAGTCATCTCCAGCAGCGGTGCGCGGCGCAGCAAGCCCGCATTCGCCACGGCATAATCAAGTCGACCAAAATGCTGTACCGCCTGCGCGGCCAGGGCGTCCACCGAGGCGGTATTGCCCACGTCCAGCGGCAGCATCAGGCACTCGCCACCCGCCTCTTCCACCCGGCGGACAGTGGCATGCGGGTCATGAGGATCGGCCGGGTAATACCCGCCCACCACGGCCACGCCAACGCGGGCATAAGCCACGGCAAGGGCTTGGCCGATGCCGCTGGCGGCTCCGGTAATCAACGCAACTTTACGGCTCATCGAAAACTCCTTACTGAACGGTTTCCGGGCGCACATGGCGCGCGGCAAACATCAGGGCGCCAGACAGGAAGCACGGCAGTGCACCGAACCACAGCGCGGCGGTCTGCCAGTCGCTGCCGGCGGACAACACCTGGGTCGCACCAAAACCTGCGACCACCGCACCGATCGGGCCCATGGCATGGATGATCGCGCCGCCGGTGGCGCGGATGCTGGTCGGGAAACTTTCACTGATAAAGAACAGCGCCGCCGAGTACGGCCCGATCAGGAAGAACAGGCCCAGGCTGTACAGCCCGACCACCATCGGCATATTGCTCGGGCCAAACAGCATGCCGGCAAACGCCAGGCCGCCGAGCATCCAACCCAGGCCGATCACGTTGCGGCGGCCGATCTTGTCGCCCATCCAGCCGTGGCTGAGGTAGCCGCAGTAACCCACCAGGTTCGACAGTACGAGGATGATCAACGAGTTCTCGAACGAGATGTGGTGCACGCTGACGATCACCGAAGTGCCGAGCACGCTGAACACCTGGATCGCGGCCCAGTTGAGCAACAGTGCAGCGCCGATCACCAGGGTGGCGCGGCGGGCCGGGCCACGGAAGGCGGCCTTGAGACCGGCCTTGCTGTGTTCGTCGTAGTCCACGCCGTAGGTCACGGCGACGTTCTGCGCTTCTTTCACCGCGCCGCTTTTACGCAGCTCGCTGATGCGCTGGTGAATCTGGAACTGCGGGCTCTCCTTGAGCTTGCGCGCCATGATCGCGATCACCACCGCCGGAATCGCGGCGAAGATAAAGCAACCCTGCCAGCCGATGATCGGCAGCAATAACGCGGTCAACCCGGCGGCGATCAATGCACCGACCGGCCAGCCGCCCTGCACCAGGCTGTAGATAAAGCCACGACGCTTGGTCAGGCGCGGGTCTTCCGAGGCGCCGTACAGCTCGCTCAGGTAGGTGGCATTGACGGTTTCCTCGGCATAGCCCAGGCCGCCCAACGAACGGATCAGAATCAGCGGCGACTTGCCCCACGCGCCGCCGATCGCAGTCAACGCCGAGCAAAGCGCAGAGCCGGCCACGGTGAAGATAATGCCTTTGCGCCGCCCCAGCTTATCGACGACGGGGCCAATGGCGAAGGCGACCACGGCCGTGCCCACCGCCACCCAGGTCGCGATTTCAGCTTGCTCCACTTCACCCCAGCCAAAGTGCCGGCCGATCTCGGGCAACAACGTGCCGAACAGAATGAAGTCATACACCGCAAACACCCAGGCGAAAAACGCGATCCAGGTGGCGAAGCGCACCTCCTTGGATGTCAGTTGCCGGGGTTTCCAGCCAGTCAGGTCAAGCTTGTTGTAGATGGACATGGGTCGCGCCTCTGGGGGTTGACCTGTAGGAGCCGGCCCCTACAGGGATGGGGTTCAGCTACGGGGTTGGCGGCGGATAAAGTCGTCGGCGATTTCGTCGAAGGTGACAAAGCGCACGCCGGCATGGCTCTGGATATGTTCGATCAGGCGCTCAAGCATCAGCAGCACTTGCGGGCGGCCGGAGACATCGGGGTGGATGGTCATGGTGAACACCGCGTGCTCGTGTTCGCGGTAGACCCAGTCGAACTGGTCGCGCCACATTTCTTCCAGGTGACGCGGGTTGACGAAGCCATGGCTGTTGGGGGCTTTCTTGATGAACATCATCGGCGGCAGGTCGTCGAGGTACCAGTTGGCCGGGATCTCCACCAGGTCAGTCTCTTCGCCACGCACCAGGGGTTTCATCCAGGTGTCGGGGTGCTGGCTGTAGTCGATCTTGGTCCAGCTGTCGCCCTTGCGCACGTAATAGGGGTGGAAGTCGTTGTGCATCAGGCTGTGGTCGTACTTGATGCCTTTTTTCAACAGCAGCTCGTTGGTGACCTTGCTGAATTCCCACCACGGTGCGACATAACCGGTGGGGCGCTTGCCGGTGACCTGGGTGATCAGCTCGATGGACTTATCCAGGACGATTTCTTCCTGCTCGGCGGTCATGGCGATGGGGTTTTCGTGGCTGTAGCCATGCACGCCGATTTCGTGACCGGCGTCGGCCACGGCCTTCATCTGCTCGGGGAAGGTTTCCATCGAATGGCCAGGGATAAACCAGGTGGTGCGCAGGCCGTAGCGTTCGAACAGTTTGAGCAGGCGCGGCGCGCCGACTTCACCGGCGAACAGGCCCCGGGAGATATCGTCCGGCGAGTCTTCGCCGCCGTAGGAACCGAGCCAGCCGGCGACGGCATCGACGTCGACGCCAAATGCACAGAGGATGTCTTTAGCCATGGTGTGTCTCCTTAAACGTTAAGTACGGTTTCGACGGACAGCGCCGCGCGCAGCAGGCGTGCGTCTTCTCCCACCGGGGCGCTGAGCAGCAACCCGGTGGGCAGGCCCTGGGCATCGCGGCCGCTGGGCAGGGTGACGCCGGGCATGTCGAGCAAACTGCCGGGCATCGTCAGGCGCAGGGTGGCGAGGTTGGTGCTGACGAACAGGTCGTCGTCGGCTTCCAGCGGCGCCAACGCCGGTGCGACGTGGGCGACGGTGGGGGTGATAAGGACGGCACCGTCGAGGTCTTGGATCAGTTGTTGTTGCAGGTGGCGGCGGGCGTCGGCCAGGTGGATGAGCTGGCTGGCCGGCAGTGAGCGCGCGGCTTCAAGGCGGCGGCGTACGCGGGGGTCGAGTTGTTCGGCGTCGGGGCTGTCGAGCAGCGCTTCATGCAGGGCGAAGGCTTCAAAAGCGCCGAGCCAGCCGTGCTGTTTGATCAGATCCAGCGTCGCCTGGAAGGTCGGGCAGTCGCGCTCTTCGATCAGTGCGCCCTGGGCTTTGAGTTGCTCCACGGTGCGCAACAGATTGTTGCGCACAGCGGGTTCGGCGTCCTGTTGTGCCAACACAAAGCGCTGGCCCTTGAGGCTGCGGGCGCGGTGGGTTTGGGTACGGCCGTGCAACAGATCGTCGATGGCCAGCGCATCCCGCACGCTGCGGGTCAGCGGGCCGAGGCTGTCGAGGGTATGGGCCAGCGGGAACACCCCGTCGCGGCTGTAGCGTCGGCTGCTGCTGCGGTAACCCACCAGGCCATTGAGGGCCGCCGGAATGCGGATCGAACCCGCCGTGTCAGTGCCAATGGCGATCGGCACGACAGCGGCGGCAACGGCCACCGCCGAGCCCGACGACGAGCCACCCGGGATGCGCGGTTCGTCTGCGCCATGGGGATTGTGCGGCGTGCCGAAATGCGGGTTCAGGCCCAGGCCGGAATACGCCAGTTCGCTGAGGTTGGTCTTGCCGACACTGACCATCCCGGCACGGCACAACAGGCCGACAGTGGGCGCATCAAGCAATGCAGCGGGAGCGTTGCGGCGATAGGCGGCGCCCGCCGTGGTGATGCTGCCGGCTACATCGAACAGGTCCTTCCAGGCCAGCGGCACGCCATCGAACACGCTCAATGGCTGGCCAGCACGCCAGCGCGCAGCGGCGGCTTCAGCTTCGCGGCGCGCGCGTCCAGCGGTCAGGCTGATAAAGACTGCCGGGGTCTGGCTGGCTTTTTCGAGTGCCTGTTCGAGTGCTTGCACGGGGTCGCTGCGACCGCTGGCGAAATCCTCGGCCATTGATGTGGCGTCTGACATCAGGATGCCCCTCATAAAACGTACATATTAATAAAATGTACATTTTACAAAGGCAGAATTCGTGCCAGTCTCTGGTGACGTGTGTGTGCGCTTTACAGCAATAGCGACCAGAGCTACGGGATAGATGGTTTTAATCGGTAGAAAAAATTCTTGCGCGGCGGTGGGAAAGCGCTCTCAATGAAATAATGTATCTTTTATTAATAAATACATTTTGGTGCAGAAAAGTAACATTCCTACAGCCAAGGCCCCAAAAAAGTGCCACTGACGTGGCGCAGAGTGACAGGCGCAAGTTATGAGAGAATCCCCGGCCACCGTCCTACGCCCTTCAGAGAAAGCGATGAAAGCAGTGTCCGCCTCGGCCTCCCGTTACGCGATGATTCACCAAGTGATGCGCGACGCGATCGTCAACGGTACGGCGCGCCACGGCCTGGTCTTATTGGAAGCACCGCTGGCCGAACTGTTCGGCACCAGCCGCGTGCCGGTGCGCAAGGCCCTGGACCTGCTGCACGAAGAGGGGCTGATCTGTCGCTTCAACGGCCGGGGTTACCTGATCAACCCCGAAGGCCTGGCGATGGAGCCACTGCGCCTGCCCTTGAGCCATGCGCACCTGGGGCTCAACGGTGAAGATGAACTGGTGGACACGCGGCCACTGGGCGAGCGCATCGTCGAAGAGATCGGCGCGGCGCTGTCTACCTGCATTGCCTTCGGCCATTACCGCCTGGACGAGCAAGCCGCGGCCGACCACTACGGCGTCAGCCGCGCGGTAGTGCGCGAAGCGTTGATGCGCCTGCGCGACCGTGGCCTGGTGGAAAAGGAACCCTACTCCCAATGGCTGGCGGGCCCCCTGACCGCACGGGAAGTCACCGAAGACTACGAGCTGCGCGCATGCCTGGAGCCCGAAGCCCTGCGCCAGAGCGCGCCCAACCTCGACCGCGAGCTGCTTGAAGCCATGTTGCAGCGCGTACTGGATGCCCAGCAAAGCCCCCACTTCAGCCTGGAGGCCATCGAACAGATCGAAGAGGACTTGCACCAACGCTGCCTGGCCGGTTTGCAGAATCGCAAGATCGCCGCGCTGATTCGCCAGGGACAGAGCCCGATGATCATCAGTCGGATTTTCTACCGTTTACTGGGGATTGGCGCTGATCCAGCGATGTTGGCCGAACATCGGTTGATTCTGGAGCTGTTGCTGCACGGCGCGGTGGACGCGGCAGCGTTGAACCTGCGCGAGCATTTGCAGCGTGCACGCCAGCGCATGTTGCAGCGTTTGAAGGTGCTTTCTGTACTGCCCGAACAGCCACTTCCCGCCTATTTGCACAAAATCAGCTGATCGTGGGCAACACAAACCGTGGGAGCTGGCTTGCCTGCTCCCCACAGGTACTGCGGCGCTTTCGTTAATATCATGCAATTTGTTGCTATCTACCCCCCACCATTGAAACCACCGCTGCCCCGCCCCATCTAAGCACCATACTTCCTTATGCAGGTGCCCCATGAGCGACCAGCAAGATTTCCCCGATTACGACTTGAACGACTACGCAGACCCCGAAAACGCTGAATCCCCATCGTCCAATACCGGCCTGGCCCTGCCTGGGCAAAACCTGCCGGACAAGGTCTATATCATCCCGATCCACAACCGGCCCTTCTTCCCGGCGCAAGTGCTGCCGGTGATCGTCAATGAAGAGCCGTGGGCCGAAACCCTGGAGCTGGTGAGCAAATCCGACCACCACTCCCTGGCCCTGTTCTTCATGGACACACCGCCAGAAGACCCGCGCCACTTCGACACCTCCAGCCTGCCGCTGTACGGCACCCTGGTGAAGGTGCACCACGCGAGCCGCGAGAACGGCAAGCTGCAGTTCGTGGCCCAGGGCCTGACCCGCGTGCGCATCAAGACCTGGCTCAAGCACCACCGCCCACCGTACCTGGTGGAAGTCGAATACCCGCACCAGCCGAGCGAGCCGACCGACGAGGTCAAGGCCTATGGCATGGCGCTGATCAATGCGATCAAGGAACTGCTGCCGCTCAACCCGCTGTACAGCGAAGAGCTGAAGAACTACCTCAACCGCTTCAGCCCCAACGATCCGTCGCCACTCACCGACTTCGCCGCCGCGTTGACCTCGGCCACCGGTAACGAGTTGCAGGAAGTGCTGGACTGCGTGCCCATGCTCAAGCGCATGGAAAAAGTGCTGCCGATGCTGCGCAAGGAAGTCGAAGTCGCACGCCTGCAAAAAGAACTCTCCGCCGAGGTGAACCGCAAGATCGGCGAACACCAGCGCGAGTTCTTCCTCAAGGAACAACTCAAGGTCATCCAGCAGGAGCTGGGCTTGACCAAGGACGACCGCAGTGCGGATGTCGAACAGTTCGAACAACGCCTGGAAGGCAAGGTGCTGCCGGCGCAGGCGAAGAAACGCATTGATGAAGAGCTGAACAAACTGTCGATCCTCGAAACCGGCTCGCCGGAATACGCGGTGACACGCAACTACCTCGACTGGGCCACCTCAGTGCCGTGGGGCGTGTACGGCGAGGACAAACTCGACCTCAAGCACGCGCGCAAGGTACTGGATAAACACCACGCAGGCCTGGATGACATCAAGAGTCGCATCCTCGAGTTCCTCGCGGTGGGCGCCTATAAAGGCGAGGTCGCCGGTTCCATCGTACTGCTGGTCGGCCCGCCAGGCGTGGGCAAGACCAGCGTCGGTAAATCCATCGCCGAGTCCCTGGGGCGGCCGTTCTATCGCTTCAGCGTGGGCGGCATGCGCGACGAGGCCGAGATCAAGGGCCATCGCCGCACCTACATCGGCGCGATGCCGGGCAAGTTGGTGCAGGCGCTCAAGGATGTCGAGGTGATGAACCCGGTGATCATGCTCGACGAGATCGACAAGATGGGCCAGAGCTACCAGGGCGACCCAGCGTCGGCGCTGCTGGAAACCCTCGACCCGGAGCAGAACGTCGAATTCCTCGATCACTACCTGGACCTGCGGCTGGACCTCTCCAAGGTGCTGTTTGTGTGCACGGCCAACACCCTGGACTCCATCCCGGGCCCGCTGCTGGACCGCATGGAAGTGATTCGCCTGTCGGGCTATATCACCGAAGAGAAAGTCGCCATCGCCAAGCGCCACCTGTGGCCTAAACAGCTGGAAAAAGCCGGTGTGTCGAAAAACACCCTGACCATCAGCGATGGCGCCCTGCGTGCATTGATCGACGGCTACGCCCGCGAAGCCGGGGTGCGCCAGCTGGAGAAGCAGTTGGGCAAACTGGTGCGCAAAGCGGTGGTCAAGCTGCTGGATGAGCCGAACTCGGTGATCAAGATCGGCAACAAGGACCTGGAAAGCTCCCTGGGCATGCCCGTGTTCCGCAATGAACAAGTGCTGTCCGGCACCGGTGTGATCACCGGCCTGGCCTGGACCAGCATGGGCGGCGCGACCTTGCCGATCGAAGCAACGCGCATCCACACGCTCAATCGCGGCTTCAAGCTGACCGGGCAGTTGGGTGAGGTGATGAAAGAATCCGCCGAAATCGCCTACAGCTACATCAGTTCGAATCTGAAGTCGTTTGGCGGTGATCCGAAGTTCTTCGATGAAGCCTTCGTGCACTTGCACGTGCCGGAAGGTGCCACGCCGAAAGACGGCCCGAGCGCAGGTGTGACCATGGCCAGTGCGCTACTGTCCCTGGCACGTAACCAGCCGCCGAAGAAAGGTGTGGCCATGACTGGCGAGCTGACACTGACCGGGCATGTGCTGCCCATTGGCGGCGTGCGCGAGAAGGTGATCGCGGCGCGACGCCAGAAGATTCATGAGCTGATTTTGCCGGAGCCGAATCGCGGCAGCTTTGAAGAGTTGCCGGAGTACCTGAAGGAAGGCATGACCGTGCACTTTGCCAAGCGCTTTGCGGACGTGGCGAAGGTGTTGTTCTGATAGATAGGTAGTGCCTGGCCTGGCCTGCGATGGGGCCAGGCCCTGCGCACAAAAGCCCCTCTTGTCACACCTTGTCTCATCTTCGGTTATGCTCGGTCTTCGTCGCCACACAACGGAGCCCCCATGACCGCTGCCCGCCTGCTTCTCCCCTTGAGCCTTGCCCTGCTGGCTGCGTGCGCCAGCGCACCGAAGCAAAACATCAGCGTGGAAAACCAGAGCACCTGCCCGCTCCAGCTTAAGACCGGGCAGAACCTGACCCTCACCCTGCCAAGCAACCCCACTACGGGTTACCGCTGGGCCATCCAGGACTCCGCTGGCGGCGTGCTGCGTGCGTTGAGCCCCGAGGTCTACAGCAGCGCGGAATCCGGTGTGATCGGTGGTGGCGGCCAGTCGACCTGGCGTTTCCAGGCCTTCGCGGCCGGCCAGGGGCGTTTACGCCTGACCTCCCAGCAACCCTGGGAACCGGAAGCCGAACCCGTCGAAACCTTTGACTGCGCCATTACGGTGAACTGATATGCCATGGCTGATTCTTGCGTTGATGGGCGCTGGCACTTTCATCTATGGCCTGACCACCCATGCCACCTTGCTGTGCCTGCTGGTCAAGCCGCTGCCGGTCCTGGCGTTGCTGGGCTGGCTGCATGATGCACCGCCCACCGACTATCAGCGCTGGATCAGCCTGGGGCTGATTTTTTCCCTGGTGGGCGATGTGTTGCTCGCCTGGCCGGGCGACTTGTTTATCTTTGGCCTGGGCGCGTTTTTGTTTGCGCACCTGGCGTATCTCAAGGCCTATTTCAGTGACTGCCGTCGCCTGGCCTTGTTGCCGTTGGTACTGGCGCTAGGCGTGGGTGCAGTGCTGCTTAGCATTCTGATTTCCCACGGTCTCGGCGAGTTGCTGATACCGGTGGTGGTTTATGCACTGGTCATCAGCGCCATGCTCTGGCGTGCACTGGCACGCTTGGGCAGTGACGTGCCGAAACGCTCGGCACTGCTGGCGGCGGCGGGTGCGGGCTCGTTTGTGTTTTCCGACACGTTGATCGGCATCAACCGCTTTGTCGTGGCGTTCGAGGCAGCGCCGTATTTGCTGATCACGACGTATTGGCTCGGCCAGTGGGGCATCACCGCTTCGGCTTTCCATCAGACAACCCGCGCATCCGAGGGCCAACTTGGCTAAAATGCCGGCCTTTCCTTCCTCGTCACCGGAACAGCCGTGAGCAAAGAACCCGATCGCCTATTCGCCCAGCCCCTGCCCCAGGTGCCGGACTTCGCCTTCAACGAAGACGTGGTGCGGGTGTTCCCGGACATGATCAAGCGCTCGGTACCGGGTTACCCCACCATCGTCGAGAACCTCGGCGTCCTCGCGGCGCAATTTGCCCAGCCCAATAGCGTGCTCTACGACCTGGGCTCATCCCTCGGCGCCGTTACCCAGGCCCTGCGCCGCCATGTGCGCACCGACGGTTGCCGCGTGATCGCGGTGGATAACTCGGCGGCGATGGTCGAGCGCTGCCGCGAGTACCTCAATGGCCAGGACTCGATGTTCCAGGAGTTGCTGCCGGTTGAAGTGATCGAGGGCGACATCCTCGCGCTGCAGTTCCAGCCAGCCTCGGTGGTCGCGCTGAATTTCACCCTGCAATTCATTGCCCCCGATGAACGCCTGGCCCTGCTCGGTCGCATCCGCCAGTCGCTGTTGCCGGGCGGTGCGTTGATTCTCTCGGAGAAGCTGCGGTTCAACGATGCGCAAGAACACGCGCTGCTCACCGACCTGCACATCGCGTTCAAACGCGCCAACGGCTACAGCGAACTGGAAATCGCCCAGAAGCGCAGCGCCATCGAAAACGTCATGAAGCCCGACAGCCTCGAAGAACACCGTGAACGCCTGCTGGCGGCGGGGTTCTCGAAAGTCGTGCCGTGGTTCCAGTGTCTTAACTTTGCCTCGTTGATTGCCTTGCCATGATTGATCTGTCCCCCCTCGCCCGCCATTTGGTCGGCACTCCCCTGGCCGTGTGGGCCCAGGGCCTGCAAGCGCAACTCGATAGCAAGATGGAAAAAGGTCATGGCGACCTGGAGCGCTGGCAAAGTGCGTTGGATGCATTGCCTGCCATCCAGCCCAGCACAGTGGATTTGCTCAATGGCCTGACACTCGACACCGACTGCGACGACGATACCCGCGCACAAATGCGCACGGCATTGATGGGCTTGAGCCCTTGGCGTAAAGGGCCGTTCCACCTGTTCGGCGTGCATGTGGACACCGAATGGCGTTCGGACTGGAAGTGGTCGCGCGTGGCACCGCACCTGGACCTGAAAGGCAAGCGCATCCTCGATGTCGGCTGCGGCAACGGCTACTACATGTGGCGCATGCTCGGCGCCGGCGCCGACAGCGTGATTGGCGTGGACCCCAACTGGCTGTTCTTCTGCCAGTTCCAGGCGGTGCAGCGCTACTTGTCCGAGCCCAGGGCCTGGCACCTGCCGTTCCCGTTCGAAGACCTGCCGGCGAACCTGGAAGGCTTCGACACTGTGTTTTCGATGGGCGTGTTCTACCACCGCCGCTCGCCGATCGAGCATTTGCTGGCGTTGAAGGACACCCTGGTAAAAGGCGGCGAACTGGTGTTGGAAACCCTGGTTGTCGAAGGCGATCAGCAGCAAGTGCTGGTGCCGGAAGATCGCTACGCGCAGATGCGTAACGTGTGGTTCCTGCCGTCAGTGCCGGCCCTGATGCTGTGGCTGCGCCGCGCAGGCTTCAGCGACGTGCGCTGCGTGGACGTGAGCGTGACCACGGTCGAGGAACAGCGTGGGACGGAGTGGATGAAGTACCAGTCGCTGAGTGACTTCCTGGATCCGGAGGATCACAGCAAGACCATCGAAGGGCTGCCGGCGCCGATGCGGGCGGTGATCATCGCCAGGAAATAACCTGCGGTTTCCTTGAATAGATGGAGATCAACCGGTGGGAGTTGGTTTGCCTGCTCCCACGTTGATCTCTCCGTGATGCTCAGGTTGCGGGCTTGGCTCGCCTGGCCTTGAAGAACTCGCTCAACACCGTCCCGCACTCCTCGGCCAACACCCCACCTTCAAACAGCACCTTGTGATTGAGAAAGCCCTGGGTAAAAAACTGCCCCTGGCTTTGCACAATCCCGGCCTTGGGCTCCAGCGCGCCATACACCACCCGCGCAATCCGTGAGTGCACGATCAGCCCGGCGCACATGCTGCAGGGTTCCAGGGTGACATACAGCGTGCTGCCCACCAGGCGATAGTTGCTGATGGCGTGTGCAGCCGCGCGGATGGCGACCATTTCGGCGTGGGCACTGGGGTCGTTGCCGCTGATCGGGCAATTGAAGCCACGGCCGATGATCTCACCGTCTTGAACCAGCACCGCGCCGACGGGCACTTCACCGAGCGCCGCACCTTGGGCGGCAAGGGCCAGGGCTTCGCGCATGAAGTCCTGGTCGCGGCTGCGGTCGATGATCGCGGTGGGGCGAAATTGTCGCATCACGCCACCTCGATGGCGGCCATCAGGCCGGTTTCCATGTGGTCGATCACATGGCAATGGAACATCCATACGCCTGGGTTATCGGCTACCAACGCCACGCGCGCGCGTTCGTTCTTGCCCAACAGGTAAGTGTCGGTGAAATACGGGATCACCTTGTGGCGGTTCGAGGCAATCACCTTGAAACTCATGCCATGCAAGTGGATCGGGTGCTGGTACTGGGTCATGTTCTTCAATTCGAAAATGTAGCTCTTGCCCTTCTCCAGCTTGGCAATCGGGCGGTCGGCGCAGGTCTTGTCGGTGATGTCCCACGCCTTGCCGTTGATCTGCCACAGGCTCGGCGGCCTGCCGTTGTCGACATCGACCGAAACGGAACCCACCCATTCGAAATTGAAGTTGAGCTTCTCGGCATTCGCCAGGTCCGGCTCGCTGATCGGGTTGGCGGGCAACGCCGGCGGCCACTCGGTCGGCGCATCGGTATTGGCCACCGAGCGGAAGGTGCCGAGGCGCACGGGGCCATTGCGGATCGACAGCTCTTCGCCGGCCGGCGGAGCCTTGATCGCCAGGCAGATGCGCATGCCCGGCCCCAGCCAGTATTCCTTGCCCAGTGGGCGCGGCTCGATGGGGTTGCCGTCCAGCGCGTAGATCTGCGCTTCGACGTCGGGAATATTGATGCGATAGGTCAAGGTGTTGTCGAGGTTGAGCAAACGCACGCGGGTGATCTGCCCAGCCGGCAGATCGATCACCGCCTGGGACACGCCATTGATCGTCGACAGGCGGCCGGCCGTGCCGCCACGCGCGGCTTCACGGGGAATGCTGAAGGCCACGAAAGCCCCTTCTTCGTCCACGTGCCAGCTTTTCAGGCTGAGGGTGCGCTCGTATTTGAAACCGGTGGGCTCGCGCTCTTCAATGATCAGCGGGCCGACCAGGCCACGGCCAAGTTCTTCGCTGCTGTTCACATGGGGGTGATACCAGTAGCTGCCGGCGTCGGGCACGCGGAATTTGTAATCGAAGTATTCGCCGGGCAGCACCGGCAATTGCGAGACGTAAGGCACGCCGTCCATTTCCAGCGGCAGGCGGATGCCATGCCAGTGGATAGTGGTAGCGACCGGCAGGTGGTTGATAAAACGCACCCGCAACCACTCGCCCTGACGCACCCGCAACTCCGTGCCGGGCGCCGAAGGGCCGAACGCCCAGGCTTGGGTCTTGTGTCCCGGCACCAGCTCCACGTCCAACGGCGCGGCGATCAGCTCGTAGTCGTGCCCCGCTTCGGCCTCGGCGACTTTTCCCAGCCAGTAGCGGTAGGCGCCACCGGCACCCACACCCACTACGGCCAGGCCTGCCAGACCACCCAGGATTTGTCGACGGGAAAAGGATCGGGACACAACAACCTCACGTATCTGCCGCAGGCCCAGGGCCTGCAAAGGGCAGATACGATACACCTGCACCGGCTAAACAGTAAGGCTTCGCATTGCCGCATGGCTGAAACACGGGAGATCACACCGCAGATCAAGAGATGGAAAGAGCCCCGTGTGGCAGCGGGCGTGTGCGCGAATGCAGTAGGTCGACCCTACAGGAGTCGACTGGCACAGCGAATTCGCGCACTAGCCCGCTCCCACACAAGCCTGCTCCCACAAGGGTTCTGCAGGGGGACTTCAGGCCCTGGCAGCGGCCAGGATCAGGGCTTTCATCTCGGCCACGGCGCCTTTGAAACCGACGAACAGCGCGTGGGCCACCAGCGCATGGCCGATGTTCAGCTCGTTGATGCCCTTGATCGCCGCTACAGCCTCGACGTTGTGGTAATGCAGGCCATGGCCGGCATTGACGATCAGGCCTTCCTTGAGGCCGCAGCTCACACCGTCAATGATGCGCTGCAGCTCGTCGGCCACTTCGGTGGGCGTGGTTGCGTCGGCGTAACGGCCGGTGTGCAGTTCGATGGCCGGTGCGCCGACACGGCGCGAGGCTTCGATCTGGCGCTCGTCGGCGTCGATGAACAGCGAGACTTCACTGCCGATCTGCGACAGGCGCTCCACGGCAGCCTTGATCCGCGCTTCCTGGCCGGCCACATCGAGGCCGCCTTCGGTGGTCAGCTCCTGACGGGTTTCCGGGACCAGGCAGATATGCGCCGGGCGGATGCGCTCGGCGAAGGCCATCATTTCTTCGGTGACGCCCATCTCGAAGTTCATGCGGGTTTGCAGCACGTCCTTGAGCAGCAGCACGTCGCGCTCCTGGATGTGACGACGGTCTTCGCGCAGGTGCACGGTGATGCCGTCGGCGCCCGCTTCTTCGGCGTCCAGCGCGGCCTTGACCGGGTCAGGGTAACGGGTGCCCCGGGCCTGGCGCAGGGTAGCGACGTGGTCGATGTTGACGCCAAGAAGAATGCGATTGCTGGTGGTCACGGAAGCGCTCCTGAAAAGGGAAAGAATCGGTGCACAGCATACACGGGGACGTCAGGGCTTTCGAAACAACTCGCGACTGACCAGCGGCCGTCCGCCCAAGTGCACGGCCAGCGCCTGGCGCATCAGGCGCTTGGCGGCGGACAAGGCACCCGGCGCCGTCCAGTCCGCTTCGCTCATGGCCAACAGCTCGGTGCCTTGGAACAGGCCGGGTTGCAGCAGGTACACGCGTTCAAGGCCGGCGTCGACCTGCAGGCGGTACATGCCGTCGGCGGCGATGGGGTCGCCACGCAGGTCGTTGGCAAGTTCGAAGCCGTAACCCAGGTCGTCGAGCAGGCGCCATTCAAAGGCACGCAGCAGCGGTTCCAGGGGACGGCCTTCAGCCAGGGCCAACAGGGTAGCGGCGTAATGGTCGAAGACCGCTGGGTGCGGGTCTTCGGCGGGCAACAGGCGGATCAGCAGCTCATTGAGGTAGAGACCGCTGAACAGGGCCTCGCCATTGAGCCAGGCGCAAGTGCCGACGCTCTCCATGCGGCCGACATTCTTGAGCTCACCCTTGCCGCGAAACTCTACGTCCAGGGCCACGAACGGCCGCGCCAGTGTGCCCGCCTTGCCTCGCGCACTGCGCAAGACTGCGCGTAGGCGACCTTGGGGCGTGAGGAAGTCCACCAAGGCGCTGGTCTCGCGGTAGGCGCGGCTGTGCAGGACGTAGGCGAGTTGGCTGGGTGGCGGGGATTGGGACATGGACGTCTCTTCGCGGAACTCAAGAACAGCGATAAACCACTGTGGCAGCGGGCTTGCCCGCGATGCAGGCAACCCGGTTCTTCAACTGCACCGAGGTGACGCCATCGCAGGCAAGCCAGCTCCCACAGCCGCCGGCTCCTGCAGGGGGAGCGGTGTCTTACAGGTCGCCGTAGCCCAGGGAGCGCAATGCACGCTCGTCGTCAGACCAACCACCCTTCACCTTCACCCACAGGTTGAGCATGATCTTGGAATCGAACAGCAATTCCATGTCCTTGCGCGCCTCGGTGCCGATGCGCTTGATGCGCTCGCCCTTGTCGCCAATGATGATTTTCTTCTGGCCGTCACGTTCGACGAGGATCAGCGCATGGATGTGCAAGGTCTTGCCCTGCTGCTTGAACTCTTCGATCTCGACGGTGATCTGGTACGGCAGCTCGGCGCCCATCTGGCGCATGATTTTCTCGCGTACCAGTTCGGCGGCCAGGAAGCGGCTGCTGCGGTCGGTGATCTGGTCTTCCGGGAAGAAGTGCTCGTTCTCCGGCAGGTGCTCGGCGATCACACGCTCCAGGGCATCGAGGTTGTGGCCGTGCTGGGCCGAGATCGGCATGATCTGCGCGTTCGGCAGTTGTTCCTGCAGCCAGCTCAGGTGCGGCATCAGCTCGGCTTTATCTTCGATACGGTCGGTCTTGTTCAGCGCGACGATCAACGGGCCGGTGACGTACTGCACACGCTCCAGGACCATCTGGTCTTCATCGGTCCACTTGGTGCGGTCGACGACGAAGATCACCACGTCGACGTCTTTCAACGCCGCCGAAGCGGTCTTGTTCATGTAGCGGTTGAGGGCTTTCTCGCCGCCTTTGTGCATGCCTGGGGTGTCGACGTAGACCGCTTGCACGGTGCCTTCAGTCTTGATGCCCAGCATGTTGTGGCGAGTGGTCTGCGGCTTGCGCGAGGTGATCGCGAGCTTCTGGCCAAGGATATGGTTGAGCAGCGTGGACTTGCCCACGTTCGGGCGGCCGACGATGGCAACATAGCCACAGCGTGTTGCGGTTGAATCAGTCATGGC
This sequence comes from Pseudomonas sp. MYb13, assembly GCF_002980075.1. NCBI lineage: Bacteria > Pseudomonadati > Pseudomonadota > Gammaproteobacteria > Pseudomonadales > Pseudomonadaceae > Pseudomonas > Pseudomonas sp. MYb13. The sequence goes on from NZ_PCQI01000002.1 coordinate 318,446, forward strand.
CATTCTCCACGCCCAGGGCAATCAGTGCTGCAGCGGCCGCTACCTGTTCGGCAATACGACGGCTCACACCCTGACCTCGGCTTTTTTCATTCAGTAAGGTGATTTCACATTCCACGAAGAACACGCGGCAATGGGGCTCACCCTGGATATCCACCACTTCGTAGCGTGGCAGTTCGCAACCGCGGGACTGCAGGAATTCCTGCAGGCGGGTCTTGGGATCTTTGTTGGTGTCGACCAGCGTGAGGCTTTCAATCTCGGAGGTCAGCCACGCGGTGACGCGTTCCTTGGCCGCTTCCATGCCTGCATCGAGGTAGATCGCACCGATCAGCGCCTCGAGCGCATCGGCCAGGATCGATTCACGCCGGAAACCGCCGCTCTTCAACTCACCGGAGCCCAGGCGCAGGTACTCGCCCAGGCCGAAGCCACGGGCCAGCACGGCCAGGGTCTCGCCTTTCACCAGGCGTGCACGCAAGCGTGACAGCTGGCCTTCACGGGCTTGAGGGAAGCGCTCGAACAGGGCTTCACCGGCGACAAAGTTGAGGATGGCATCACCGAGGAATTCCAGGCGCTCGTTGTTGCGCCCTGCAAAGCTGCGGTGTGTGAGGGCAAGGACCATCAATTCCTGGTCCTTGAAGGTGTAGCCGAGCTGGCGCTCGAGACGGCTTAAAGAAACGCTCACGGTTTACCCATATCTGTTTGGTGGCACCGGCGGCCATCGACGATTGACGCAGTGTTCAAATTCAAATCCTGGTTGGTGCTGCATGAGGCAGGACCGATTTGTCCCAACCCCAGAAAAGCATTCGGCGCTGTGTTCACAGCGCCGCCTGTATTACTTGATCAGCCCGACCCGCGAGAAGTTCGGCAGGTGGCTGAGTTTGGGTTCCGGCCAGCTCATCCAGACCGCAAAGGCCTTGCCGACGATATTCTGGTCGGGAACCATGCCCAGCAGGTCCTTGGGAATGTTGGGGTCATCCCAGTACCGGCTGTCATTGGAGTTGTCGCGGTTGTCGCCCATCATGAAGTAGTGCCCGGCCGGCACTTTCCATTCGCCATCAGGCTGGGCACGGTAGCGGCTCATTTCCTTGCGGATTTCGTGCTCCACTGCACCGAGTTTCTCCTGGTACAACTCGGCGCTGCCCAGCGTGTTCGGCTCGGAACCCAGCAGCTTCTCGGCCACCGACTCACCGTTGATGAACAGGCGCTTGTCGCTGGTGTAGCGAATCACGTCGCCCGGCAAGCCGACTACACGCTTGATGTAGTTGACGTTCGGGTCGCTCGGGTAGCGAAACACCATCACGTCGCCGCGCTGCGGATCACCGATTTCGATGACCTTCTTGTCGATCACCGGCAGGCGGATCCCGTAGGAAAACTTGTTCACCAGGATGAAGTCACCCACGTCCAGGGTAGGTTTCATCGACCCCGAAGGGATCTGAAACGGCTCCACCAGGAACGAACGCAGCACCAGCACGATGAACAACACCGGGAAGAACGACTTGCCGTATTCAACCAGCAAAGGCTCTTTGTTCAGCTTCTCGATCACCACGCCATCGGGCTGGCTGACGCTGCCCTGATAGGACGCGATAGCCGCCCGACGACGCGGGGCGAAGAACACTAGATCGAGCAACGCCAAGAGACCGCAAACGGCAACGGCGATGACCAGCAACAGCGGGAAATTTAGCGACATAGGACCTAACTATCCAACCTGAGCACCGCAAGGAAGGCTTCTTGTGGAACTTCCACGTTACCTACTTGCTTCATGCGTTTTTTACCGGCCTTTTGCTTCTCAAGCAGCTTGCGCTTACGGCTTACGTCACCGCCGTAGCATTTGGCCAGTACGTTCTTTCTGAGAGCCTTGACGGAAGTCCGCGCAATGATCTGCCCGCCAATGGCGGCCTGGATCGCGACGTCGAACATCTGGCGCGGAATCAGTTCTTTCATCTTCTCGGTCAACTGGCGACCTTTGTAGTGCGCGTTGTCCTTGTGCACGATCAGTGCCAGGGCATCGACCTTGTCGCCGTTGATCAACACATCCAGTTTCACCAGATTAGCCGATTGGTAACGATCGAAATGGTAATCCAGCGAAGCATAGCCGCGGCTGGTGGATTTGAGGCGGTCGAAGAAGTCCAGCACCACTTCGTTCATCGGCATGTCGTAGGTCACTTGGACCTGGGTGCCGAGGAACAGCATGTCGCGCTGTACGCCACGCTTTTCGATACACAGGGTAATGACGTTGCCCAGGTGCTCCTGCGGTACCAGGATATTGGCCCGCACGATAGGCTCGCGCATGTCTTCGATGGCCGACAGATCCGGGAGCTTGGACGGGTTGTCGACGTAAATCGTTTCACCGGTTTTCAGCAACAACTCGAAAATAACCGTCGGCGCGGTGGTGATCAGGTCCAGGTCGTACTCGCGCTCCAGGCGCTCCTGGATGATTTCCATGTGCAGCATGCCCAGGAACCCGCAACGGAAGCCGAAGCCAAGGGCGTCGGAGCTTTCCGGGGTGTACTGCAACGACGAGTCGTTGAGGGTGAGCTTTTGCAGGGCTTCGCGGAAGTCTTCGAAGTCATCGGAACTGACCGGGAACAGGCCGGCGTAGACCTGCGGCTGGATACGCTTGAAGCCTGGCAGCACGTCGACATCCGGCGTGGAACTCAAGGTCAGGGTGTCACCCACAGGGGCACCATGGATGTCCTTGATACCCGCGATGATGAAGCCTACTTCACCGGCTTTCAGATCAACGGTCGCGGTGTGCTTGGGGTTGAATACACCAACGCTGTCCACGAGGTGGATCTTGCCGGTGGACTTGACCAGGATCTTGTCACCCTTCTTCACGCGGCCATGGCGCACGCGTACCAGGGAGACAACGCCCAGGTAGTTGTCGAACCAGGAATCGATGATCAACGCTTGCAGCGGATCCTCGTAGTTGCCGGTCGGGGCGGGAATGGTGTGCACCAGGCGCTCGAGCACTTCGTCGACACCCAGGCCCGTCTTGGCGCTGCAGGTGACGGCGTCGGTGGCGTCGATGCCGATGATCTTCTCGATCTCTTCCTTGACGCGCTCGGGCTCGGCCTGGGGCAGGTCGATCTTGTTGAGCACGGGCATGACTTCCAGGCCCTGCTCGATCGCGGTGTAGCAGTTGGCTACCGACTGCGCTTCCACGCCCTGGCCGGCGTCCACCACCAGCAAGGCACCTTCACAGGCCGCCAGCGAACGGCTGACTTCGTACGTGAAGTCGACGTGGCCCGGGGTGTCAATGAAGTTCAGCTGGTAGGTGATACCGTCTTTGGCCTTGTAATACAGAGTAACGCTGTGGGCCTTGATGGTGATCCCGCGCTCGCGTTCGAGGTCCATGGAGTCCAGTACCTGGGCTTCCATTTCACGCTCGGCAAGGCCGCCGCACATCTGGATAAATCGATCGGCCAGCGTCGACTTGCCATGGTCAATGTGGGCGATGATGGAGAAATTGCGGATATGACTCAAATCACTCACGGATCAACACTCAAAAAGGCTGCAGGCAGATTGCCCGCTGAAAAATAGCCGGGAATTGTACCTGATGCTCAGGCCAGACGTCATCTTTGCTGACCAGAACAAAAATGCCCCGATCTCTCGACCGGGGCATTTTTTGATCATAAGCGCGGTATCAACCGGCCCGGCGCAGTAACCAGAAGCCGGCCAGGGCACAAATGGCCGTGGGCACCAGCACCGCAAACAGCGGCGAGAAGCCGAATACCAGGCTAGAGGGGCCAAGCAGATCCTGGGCAATACGGAAGGTGAAGCCCACCAGTACCCCGGTAAATACCCGCTGGCCGAGGGTTACCGAGCGCAACGGACCGAAGATGAACGAAATGGCCATCAACACCAGCGCGGCAGTCACCACCGGTTGCAACACCTTGACCCAGAATGCCAGCCAGTAACGGCCATTATTCAGGCCCTGGTCCTTGAGGTAGTGGATATACCCCCAAAGGCCGGAGATCGGCAGGCTTTCCGGGATCATCACTACGGTATTGAGCAATTGTGGCTTGAGGGCGATATCCCACTCTTCGCTCGGCGTATTGATCACTTCGGTGCTGGCCTTGGTGCCTTGGCCGATATTGCGGAAGTGGGTGGTGGTGACGTCGCTCAGTTGCCATTTTTCGTCACTGTACTGCGCACGTTTGGCGAAGCTCGACGCCAGCAAGTGCCGTTCTTTGTCGAAGGTGTAGCGGGTCACGCCAATCAACAGGCCGCCTGGCTGCACGGCGTTGATGTGGATGAATTCATCGCCCTGGCGGTGCCACAGGCCGTGCTTGGAACTCTGCGCATCACCGGAACCCTGCGCCAGGGCCCGATTGGCCTGGGCGGTGGTTTCGGCGGGCGGTGCCACGTATTCGCCGATCAGCACGCTGCACGCCATCAGCAGCAACATAGGCTTCATGACCGCCCAGACGATACGGCCAATCGACACGCCTGCGGCGCGCATGATGGTCAGTTCGCTGTTGCTGGCCAGGCTGCCCAGGCCGATCAGGCAGCCGATCAGCGCAGCCATCGGCATCATGTCGTAGAGGCGGCGCGGCGCGGTGAGGGCCACGTAGCTGAGCACGTCCCACACGGTGTAGGTGTCGCTGACGTTGCCCACTTCGTCGATGAAGGCGAACAACGACGCCAAGCCCAGGATGATGCCCAGTACCGCCAGGATGGCGATCAGTACGCTGCTACCAATGTAGCGATCGAGCTTAGCCACGAGCCAACTCCTTCTGGCCACGACGGCTCATCATTTTCAAACGTATCGGTTCCCAGTAGAGCAGCCCCAGGCCGATCACCAGGAAGATTCCGTGCACCCACCACAGGCCCAGGGTCGGCGACAGCTTGCCTTTCTCCAGGGAGCCACGGGCGGAAATCAGGATGGTGAGGTAAGCCATGTACAGCAGGATCGCCGGCAACAGCTTGAGGAAACGGCCTTGGCGCGGGTTGACGCGCGACAGCGGCACCGCCATCAGGGTGACGATAAACACCAGCAGCGGCAGGGAAATCCGCCATTGCAGCTCGGCGATGGAGCGCAATTCCTTGCTGCCGAACAGATCGGTGGTCGGGATGGCGTCGCGGTCGGTGACTTCGTCGCTGATATCCGGGCGGGCCAGCATCACGCCATAGGTGTCGTACTTGATCGCGCGATAGTCGGCCATGCCAGGGCTGCCGTCATACCGATAGCCATTTTCCAGGATCAGGTAGCGGCTGCCGTCAGGACGGACTTCCTGGCGACCGGAATCAGCCACCAATACGGAAATACCGCGGTCTTTCTTGTCCTGGCCCAGACGCTTCTCGGAGATGAACACACCGCCCAGGTTGGCGCGATCGTCGGTCAGGGTTTCGGTGTAGGTCACCCGCGAACCGTCATTGAGCGCCTGAAAGCGGCCCGGCTCGAGGGTGTCGAACTCGGTCATCGCGTCCTGCTTGTTCAGCACCAGTTGGAATTGCATGGCGCCCTGGGGCGCCAGGCTCAGGCTCAGCCAGGCAACGATCAGCGCAACACCGGCGGCCGGGATCATGGTCATGCCCAGCAGGCGCTGCTGGCTCATGCCGGTGGCCGAGAGCACAGTCATTTCGCTTTCCAGGTACAGCCGGCCATACGCCAGCAGGATCCCGAGGAACAGGCCAAGCGGCAGGATCAGCTGCAGGAAGCCCGGCAGGCGAAAGCCCATGATCAGGAACAACGAGCCCGGATCAAGGGCGCCGGAAGCAGCCTGAGCCAGGTATTTGACGAAACGACCACTCATGATGATGACCAGCAATACCGCACTCACGGCACTCAGGGTCAACAGGACTTCGCGGGACAGATAACGGAAGACAATCAAACCAGACACTCCAGGGTTGTCAGGCTAAGGCGGCCAAACAAGCAAGCATACCGAGTCAGCCCTTTACACAGGGCCGGCTAAAAAGATGGCGCATTATCCTGTGATTGGCCGCGCCTGTCACTGCGCAACCTCATGCACATGCACAAAGCAGGTGGCAAGGGTTGTCAGGCTCCGCCGACGAGGTTCAAACTGCGGCCTTTGTCACCGGCGGTTTACACAGCTGCCTGGTATTAAAGCCGGAGTACAGACTCCTGGCTAACAGACCTTTATAAGGGACCCGAAAATGGAATTGGTTGTAAAAAGCGTTAGCCCCGAAACGTTGAAAACCGCCACCCTCGTGGTCGCCATCGGCGAAGGCCGCAAGCTCGGCGTTGCTGCCAAGCAACTCGACGAACTCAGCGGCGGCGCTATCAGCGCAGTGCTCAAGCGCGGCGACCTGGCCGGCAAAGTCGGCCAGAGCCTGCTGCTGCAAAGCCTGCCCAACCTCAAGGCCGACCGCGTATTGCTGGTAGGCGTGGGCAAGGATGCCGAGCTGGGCGACCGTCCGTTCCGCAAAATCATCAGCGGCATCCTCAACACGCTCAAGGGCCTGGGCGGCAGCGATGCAGCATTGGCACTCGATGAAATCGTTGTAAAAGGCCGCGACAGCTACGGCAAGACCCGCCTGCTGGCCGAAACCCTGGTAGACGGTGGTTACAGCTTCGACCAGTTCAAGAGCCAGAAAGCCGAACCGCGCGCACTGAAGAAAATCACCCTGCTGACCATCAAGGCTGCCCAAGCTGAAGTCGAGCGCGCCGTGACCCACGCGCAGGCCATTGCCAACGGCATGTCCTTCACCCGCGACCTGGGCAACCTGCCACCGAACATCTGCCACCCGACTTTCCTGGGCGAACAAGCCAAGGCACTGGGCAAAGAGTTCAAGGGCCTGAAAGTCGAAGTGCTGGACGAGAAGAAGATCAAGGAACTGGGCATGGGCTCGTTCTATGCCGTGGGCCAGGGCAGCGACCAGCCACCACGCTTGATCGTGATGCAATACAACGGCGGCAAGAAGTCCGAGAAGCCTTACGCCCTCGTCGGCAAAGGCATCACCTTCGACACCGGCGGCATCAGCCTCAAGCCGGGCCTGGGCATGGACGAGATGAAGTACGACATGGGTGGCGCCGCCAGCGTGTTCGGTACCCTGCGCGCCGTGCTGGAACTCAAGCTGCCGATCAACCTGGTGTGCATCCTGGCCTGCGCCGAGAACATGCCGAGCGGCGGTGCAACCCGTCCGGGCGACATCGTCACCACCCTGAGCGGCCAGACCGTCGAGATCCTCAACACCGACGCCGAAGGCCGCCTGGTGCTGTGCGATGCCCTGACCTACGCCGAGCGCTTCAAGCCGCAAGCCGTGATCGACATCGCCACCCTGACCGGTGCCTGCATTGTCGCCCTGGGTTCCCACACCTCGGGCCTGCTGGGCAACAGCGATGAACTGATCGAGCAACTGCTCAGCGCCGGCAAGGCGGCTGACGACCGCGCCTGGCAACTGCCGCTGTTCGACGAGTATCAGGAACAGCTGGACAGCCCGTTCGCCGACATCGCCAACATCGGCGGGCCGAAAGCCGGCACCATCACCGCTGCCTGCTTCCTGTCGCGCTTTGCCAAGAACTTCAACTGGGCCCACCTGGACATCGCCGGCACGGCCTGGACCAGCGGCGGCAAGGACAAAGGCGCCACTGGCCGTCCGGTGCCACTGCTGACCCAATACCTGCTGGATCGCGCCAAGGCTTAAATGCAATCCCCCCTGCAGGAGCCGGTTTGCTGGCGCCTGCAGGGGGAAATGGCACGCCCAGGAACTGCAATGACCCAAGTCGACTTCTATATATTGCCCAGCGCCGACCCACTCGCGCGCCTGGACTTTGCCTGCAAACTCACCGAAAAAGCCTGGCGCATGGGCCACCGCATCTACCTGCATTGCAGCGATGCCGCCCAGCGTGAAGAGCTAGACGCCCGCCTGTGGCGCTTCAAGGGTGAAAGCTTCGTGCCCCACGGACCCGCCGAGTCTGAACCTGAAGGCCTGGTGGTGCTGGGCCTGGGCGACACTTGCGGCGATCACCATGACCTGCTGGTCAACCTGGACCTGAAAGTACCGCCGTTTGCCAAGGCATTCGCCCGTGTGGCGGAAGTCGTGGTGGAGGATCCGGCTATTCGTCAGGCCGCGCGGGAGAGTTTCCGTTTCTACCGCGAACAGGGCTATCCTCTGCAAGATCACCGGCTACAACGACTTTGAGCACACGATGGACACTCCAAACCCGCTAAAAAAAGATGACCACCTGCTGGACGACCTCGAGTCGATCCGTCAGTTGCTGGGTGATGATGACTTGCAACCGCCGCTATTGACCGAGCCGGTCGATGGCGAGGTACAGATTCCGCTGTTATTCGATATGGTCGGTGGCAAGCCGGTCGAGCCGGAGCCGGCGGTCAAGGCTGGCGCCCCTGCCACTGTCGAAAAAGGCCCCGACGCCCTGCTGCTGCACCTGGACAACGAACTGCGCGCAGCCGCGCAACTGATCATGCAAGACGTGATCGACGACTTTGCCCCGCATATCGAAACCGAGATCAAGCGCCGGCTGGATGCGCGGATGGAGCGGTTGATCGCTGCAGCTACAAACAATTAGCTACACGCTGCCAGAGCAGTTGCCCCCAAGCTTGTAGCTCATAGCTTGTAGCTTGCAACTGCTCCCCCCCGCTATACTTGCCGGCTTTCCTGAATAAATGCCAACTAGGGTCCCGCCGCGCATGGATAAGACCTACCAGCCGCACGCTATTGAAACTTCCTGGTACGAGACCTGGGAGTCCGAGAATTATTTCGCCCCGCAAGGCGCGGGCGATTCCTACACCATCATGATTCCGCCCCCGAACGTCACTGGCAGCCTGCACATGGGCCATGGCTTCAACAATGCGATCATGGATGCGTTGATCCGTTTCCGCCGCATGCAGGGCCGCAACACCCTGTGGCAGCCGGGCACCGACCACGCCGGTATCGCCACCCAAATGCTGGTGGAACGCCAACTCGAAGCCACCGGCCAGAGCCGTCACGACCTCGGCCGCGAGAAATTCCTGGAAAAGATCTGGGAATGGAAAGACCAGTCCGGCGGCAATATCAGCCGTCAGATCCGTCGCCTGGGTTCGTCCGTGGACTGGAGCCGCGAGCGCTTCACCATGGACGACGGCCTGTCGGAAGCCGTGAAAGAGGCCTTCGTGCGCCTGCATGAAGACGGCCTGATCTACCGCGGCAAGCGCCTGGTCAACTGGGACACCAAGTTGCACACGGCCATTTCCGACCTCGAAGTGGAAAACCACGACGAGAAAGGCTTCCTGTGGAACCTCAAGTACCCGTTGGCCGACGGCGCCAAGACCGCAGAAGGCAACGACTACCTGATCGTCGCCACCACGCGCCCGGAAACCATGCTCGGCGACGCCGCCGTCGCGGTTAACCCGAACGACGAACGCTACCAGGCGCTGATCGGCAAGTTTGTCGAGCTGCCGCTGGTGGGCCGTCGCATCCCGATTATCGCGGACGAGTACTGCGACCCTGAATTCGGCACCGGCTGCGTGAAAATCACCCCAGCCCACGATTTCAACGACTATGAAGTGGGCAAGCGCCATAACCTGCCGCTGCTGAACATCTTCGACAAGAATGCCGCCGTTCTGCCGGCCTGCCAGGTATTCAACCTGGACGGCACGCTGAACGACAGCATCGACGGCAAGATCCCGGCTGAATACGCAGGCCTCGACCGCTTTGAAGCGCGCAAGCAGATCGTCGCCGCCTTCGACGCCGCCGGCCTGTTGGTCAGCGTTGACGACCACGGCCTGAAAGTGCCGAAGGGCGACCGCTCCGGCACCGTGATCGAGCCGTGGCTGACCGACCAGTGGTACGTGTCCACCAAGCCGCTGGCAGAACCTGCCATTGCCGCAGTGGAAGACGGCCGTATCCAGTTCGTGCCCAAGCAGTACGAAAACATGTACTTCTCGTGGATGCGTGACATCCAGGATTGGTGCATCAGCCGCCAGCTGTGGTGGGGCCATCGCATTCCGGCCTGGTACGACGAGTCGGGCAAGGTCTATGTCGGCCGCGATGAAGCCGAAGTGCGCGCCAAGCACAACCTGGGTGCGGACGTCGTGCTGCAACAGGACAACGACGTTCTGGACACCTGGTTCAGTTCGGGCCTGTGGACCTTCTCTACCCTGGGCTGGCCGCAGCAGACCGAATTCCTGAAGAAATTCCATTCCACCGACGTGCTGGTCACCGGTTTCGATATCATTTTCTTCTGGGTTGCCCGGATGATCATGCTGACCATGCACTTGGTGAAGAACGAGGACGGCACTCCGCAGGTACCGTTCAAGACCGTGTATGTGCACGGCCTGGTGCGTGATGGCCAGGGCCAGAAGATGTCCAAGTCCAAGGGCAACGTCCTGGACCCGCTGGACATCATCGACGGCATCGACCTGGAAACCCTGGTGCAGAAGCGCACCTCGGGCCTGATGCAGCCGAAACTGGCGAAGAAGATCGAGAAGCAGACACGCGACGAATTCGCCGACGGTATCGCCAGCTATGGCACCGATGCCCTGCGTTTCACCTTCTGCTCGCTGGCGTCCACTGGTCGCGACATCAAGTTCGACATGGGCCGCGTCGAAGGCTATCGCAACTTCTGCAACAAGATCTGGAACGCTGCGCGCTACGTGCTGGATAAAGGCGAAGACTGCGGCCAGAACGGCGAAGCCGTCGAACTGAGCCTGGCCGACCGCTGGATCATCTCGCAGCTGCAGCGCACTGAAGCCGAGGTGACCCGCCAACTCGACCAGTTCCGTTTTGACCTGGCCGCACAGGCCTTGTACGAGTTCATCTGGAACCAGTATTGCGACTGGTACCTGGAACTGTCCAAGCCCGTGCTGTGGGACGAAAACGCGCCAATCGAACGCCAGCGCGGCACTCGCCGTACCCTGGTGCGCGTATTGGAAGTGGCGCTGCGCCTGGCGCACCCGTTCATGCCGTTCATCACCGAAGAAATCTGGCAGCGCCTGGCGCCGCTGGCCGGCATCGAAGGCAAGACCATCATGCTGCAACCTTGGCCGGTGGCCAACGAAGCACGCATCGATGAGGCCGCCGAAAGTGATATCGAATGGCTCAAGACGCTGATGCTTGGCACGCGCAACATCCGCGCCGAGATGAACATCGGCCCGGGCAAGCCACTGGCAGTGTTCGTGAAGAACGCCAGCACCGAAGACCAGCGTCGCCTCACTGAGAACGATGCGCTGCTCAAGAAACTGGCCAAGCTGGAGTCGATCACCGTATTGGCGGCCGATGCAGAAGCGCCTCTGTCCGCCACCGCACTGGTCGGCGACATGGAAGTGCTGGTGCCGATGGCCGGCCTGATCGACAAGGGCGCTGAACTGGCCCGTCTCGACAAGGAAATCGCGCGCCTGCAAGGCGAAGTGCAGCGGGTAGGCGGCAAGCTGTCCAACGCGGCCTTCGTCGACAAGGCACCGCCGCAAGTGATCGAGAAAGAACGCGCCAAGCTGGCCGAGGCGGAACAGGCCTTGGGCAAGCTGGCGGAGCAACATGCGCGGATTTCCAGCCTGTAAGGTGGACCGCGTGTAAGAAAGAGGCCTTCGGGCCTCTTTTTTTTGGGTTTGAAAACCCGGTCAATGTGGAAGGGGGCTTGCTCGCGAATGCGGTCTATCAGACACACACCCAATGACGGACCCGCCGTATTTGTGAGCAAGCCCGTTCCCACATTTAACCGAGGTCAACTTCGGAATGTGTGACAATACCCACCACTTTTGAAGCAACCCCAGAATCGACGTAGCCCATGACCGCCCCCAGCACGCCAAAACCTCCGCGCAAGAAGCCTAAAACCGCAGCCACGGCCAAACCCGTCACGCCGCGCAAAGAGGCCACTCTGCACCCGCGCAACCGCCACACAGGCCGTTACGACTTCCCGGCGCTGATCAAGACCACGCCGGAACTGGCGCAGTTCGTGATCATGAACCCGTACGGCAAGGAAAGCATCGACTTCGCCAGCCCCGATGCGGTGCGCGTGTTCAACCGCGCGTTGCTGAAAGCCTTCTATGGCATCCAGCACTGGGACATCCCGGCGGATTACCTGTGCCCACCGGTGCCGGGGCGTGCCGACTACGTGCACTTTCTCGCCGACCTGCTGGCCAGCGGCAATGACGGCAAGATCCCGCGCGGTTCGATCGTCAAGGTGCTGGACATCGGCATGGGCGCCAACTGCGTCTACCCGCTGATTGGCTACATGGAGTACCGCTGGAATTTCCTCGGCTCCGAGGTCGACCCTACCGCCGTGGCTGCCGCCAAAGCCATCGTGCAGTCCAACGACCTGAGCAAGGTCATCCAGTTGCGCCAGCAAACCAACCCCAAGCAGATCCTGCTGGGCCTGCTGGAACCGGGTGAGCGCTTTGACCTGACCATGTGCAACCCACCGTTCCACGCGTCCATGGAAGAAGCCACCAAGGGCAGCGAGCGCAAGTGGCGCGCCCTGGGCAAGGCGGACCCCAAGCGCAAGCTGCCAGTATTGAACTTTGGCGGCCAATCGGCCGAACTGTGGTGTGAAGGCGGTGAAGCGCGCTTTGTGACGCAGCTGATTGCCGAGAGCGCGCACTTTGCCCACAAGGTGTTGTGGTTCAGCACCCTGGTGTCAAAAGCGTCGAACTTGCCCGCGATCGAGACAGCCCTGAAAAAAGCCGGCGTGCTGGAAAGCCACGTGGTGGAAATGTCCCAGGGACAGAAACAAAGCCGCTTCGTGGCCTGGACCTTCCAGACCAAGAACGAGCAACAGATCTGGCGCCAGCGCTGGGTGCGCTAAGCACAAATCGCAGGCAACAAAAAACCGTGCCCGGATCGCTCCGGTGCACGGTTTTTTTTGCTGCGTCTTACTTGTTAACAGCGTCGGTCAGGCCTTTGGCCACAACCAGCTTGATAACTTTCTTGGCAGCGATTTCGATGGCAGCGCCAGTCGAAGGGTTACGGCCAGTACGGGCAGGACGCTCGGTCACTTTCAGTTTGCCAACGCCTGGCAGAGTGATTTCGCCGCCGTTTTCCAGCTGATCAGCAACAACTTGGCTCAGTTGGTCCAGCAGAGCGCGCACGGTAGTTTTCGGTGCGTCTACTGCTTCAGCCAGGTCAGCGATCAGTTGGTCTTTAGTAATAGCCATTGTGGTGTTCCTTCCCTATCAAATTCATATGGATTGCAGAGTGCAGTGTCAGCCATCGAGCCCGACCGTCAAGGCCTGGCACCCCCGGCTATAACCACGGAGATCGGGGTTATAGATGCTTGAAACGGGGATTGGTTCGACCTGACAGATGCTGAATGCACGCTTATCGCCGAGACTTGGCGTAAGACGGGGCAAAACTAGCACAGAGACGGGGAAATATCCGCCTCTACCTACCCATTTGGTCAGCTTTATCGCTCTAAACCGTGAAAAAAAGGTATATAGCCCGTCGGACGGTGCCCAAAACACCCTTCGAAGCACGCCCCGGCCAATGGTGCGGTACACTTGGCGACTTTTCGGGGAGGCCAACCGCTCCCCTATCAACCAGCCGAGAAGCCTATGCCGATCCGTCACTGCATCGTCCACCTGATCGACAAAAAACCCGACGGCACACCTGCAGTTCTTCACGCCCGCGACTCCGAGCTTGCCGAGTCGGCCGCCATCGAGAACATGCTTGCCGACCTCAACGAGAGCTACAACGCCAAACAAGGCAAGGCCTGGGGTTTCTTCCATGCCGAGTCCGGCGCGCACCCGTTCAGCGGCTGGTTGAAGGAGTATTTCGACGGTGGGCAGGATTTCACCACCTTCAGCCGCACCGCTGTCGAGCACCTGCAGAAGCTGATGGAAGAGTCCAACCTCTCCACCGGCGGTCATGTGCTGTTTGCCCACTACCAACAAGGCATGACCGACTACCTGGCCATCGCCCTGCTGCACCACAGCGAAGGCGTGGCGGTGACCGACGAGCTGGACGTGACCCCCTCGCGTCACCTGGACCTCGGTCAACTGCACCTTGCGGCACGGATCAACGTCTCCGAGTGGCAGAACAACAAGCAATCCAAGCAATACATCTCCTTTATCAAGGGCAAGAACGGCAAGAAGGTCTCGGAGTACTTCCGCGACTTCATCGGCTGCCAGGAAGGCGTCGACGGCCCGGGTGAAACCCGTACCCTGCTCAAGGCCTTCAGCGATTTCGTCGAAAGCGAAGACCTGCCGGACGAGTCCGCCCGCGAAAAAACCAAGACCCTGGTGGACTACGCCAGCAGCCAGGCCAAGCTGGGTGAACCGATGGGCCTGGAAGAACTCTCCGGGTTGATCGATGAAGATCGGCCAAAAGCGTTCTACGATCACATCCGCAACAAGGACTACGGCCTGTCGCCAGAAATCCCGGCCGACAAACGCACCCTCAACCAGTTCCGCCGCTTCACCGGCCGTGCCGAAGGCCTGTCCATCAGCTTTGAGGCCCATTTGCTGGGCGACAAGATCGAATACGACGAAGCCGCCGGTACCTTGATCATCAAGGGCCTGCCCACCCAACTGACCGATCAGCTCAAGCGCCGTAACTGATGCTCGGCGGGGTTTTCAAGAAAGTCCTGCTGGTATTGCTGGTCGTGGTAGTGATCCAGAACTGGGGCAAGATCGAGCGGGTGTTCAACCCCTCGCAGGTGGCCCCTGAGCACGTGCGCGCCTCGGCGCACGTGGTGCTTTATGCCACCGAGTGGTGTGGGTACTGCAAGCAGATCCGCCGGTTCCTGGACCAGAAAGGCATTCCCTACCAGGCGTTCGATATCGAGAAAGACGCCCAGGCACGCAAGGCGTATGAGGCGTTGGGGGGTGGTGGGATTCCGTTTGTGGACGTAAATGGCACGCTGATTCGCGACTACAACCCGGAGAAGATCATGGCTGCGCTGAAGTAATCAGCGCACCACGATCATCCGCCCCAGTACGGTGTGCTGTTCAAAGCCGAGCACGGCCTGCAACGCATTCAACACGGCCTGCGGGTCCTTGCTCGGGAAGCTGCCGCTGACACGCTTGGCGCCCATCTCATCGTTGAGCAACAGGATGCGACCGGGGTAGTAACGCTCCAGGTCCTTGACCACGTCGGCCAGCGGCGCCTTGTAGTAGTTGAGCCAACCGTCGCGCCAGGCCAGGCGTGATTCGCTGTCGACCCCGTGCAGTGGGTCGGCAATACCATCGGCGTAGGCCACTTGCTGGCCGGCCGCAAGAATTTGCTGCTGGCCGTGCTTTGACGGTGTCACGCCAACCCGCCCGGACAACACCGTAACCTGGGCCCCTGCCGGTTGCAGGCGCACTTCGAACTGTGTGCCCAGGACCCGCGCCTCGCCACTGCCCGCCTCCACGACGAAGGACTCACCGGTATGGGTCACGCTGAAAAAGCCCGCGCCGCGACGCAGTTGGATATGCCGCTCGCCATGGTTGAAATCCACGGCAATGGCGCTGTCGGCATCGAGGGTGACTTGGGATTTGTCGGCCAGGGTGACGGTTTTGACTTCGCCGGGCGCGGTCACGTAGTCGGCGCCCAAGTCATCGACCCAGCGCGATGGCTGCCAACCCGCCCCCATGGACACCATCACCACCAGGCAGGCCGCCATGGCCAGCGCCCCGGACCAGCGCACCACCCGCGAGCGCTTCGAGGTGTTCATCGCATTGAGGTAGCCTTGCAGTGCGAACGCCTCTTCGTCCGCCAGCTTGCGCGCCGGTACTTCGCTCAACTCCCATAGCACCTGGGCCTGGGAGTAGGCCTCGATGTGCGCAGGGTCGGCCCGCAGCCACTGGCTGAACGTGGCCTGGTCGCCACTGCTGGGCTGGTCATGCAGCAGGCTTAACCAGGCCAGGGCCGCTTGTTCCTGGTCGGGCGTGGGGGTGACGTTCACGGTGCTTTCCCTGGCGTGCGTGGGGATGAGGGGTCGCGAAGGCTGGCTTTGCAGGCTTCGAGGGCACGCATCATATGTTTTTCCACGGCACTTTGGGACAAGCCCATGGCCTTGGCGATTTCCGCATATTTGCGGCCGTGGATGCGGTTGAGCAGGAAAATCTGCCGCGTGCGCTCAGGCAAGCTGCGCAGGGCGGCTTCGACGTGGCGCAGGTCATTGCCGGCTTCAAGCGCCGCCTGGGGTTCGCAGCCCTGGTTGTCTTGCTGCTCGGGCAGCCAACCTTCGCTGCTGCGTACCCGTGCGCCTTCGCTGCGCAGGTGGTCGATGGCGATGTTGCCGGCGCAGCGCAACAAGTAGGTGCTGAGCTCTTCGACCTGCACCAGCGGCCGACGCCAGAAGCGCAGGAACAGGTCCTGCACCAGGTCGGCCGCCGTGGCGCGGCACCCTACGCGGCGGCTCACCAAGGCCTCCATCTGCGAGCGCTGGGACAAGAAGACCTGCAGGAAATGCGCACGCCCACCGGCCGCGTCAGCGTGCTGGCTGTCTTGGGGTTCGGGTGGGGTGCTGATCATCAAGGTGAGCTCAAAGGGTGGCGAAGGCCGCAACGGGGCTGGCCAGCAGGCCGACGCCCGCCAGGATCAAGGCCAACCTTGGCCGATACGGCAACAACAGCACCAGCAGCAACGCGCTGAGCATCAACACGGCGCACCATTGCACCAGGCCCTGTCCCCACCCCGCGACACTCACCGCTGGCCAGATCGACAGCGTCAGCAGCAACCAGCCGGCCACACGCAAGCCCAGGCGCCGGCGTGGTGACAGTTTGCGGTGCAACAGTTCGCCGTGATGACGGTCGGTGGACAAGCACAGCGCCGTGAACCCGGCGTAGCACATCAGCAGTGCGAGCAGCATTCAGTTGGCCTCCTGCTTGAGGGTCAACGTGCGAGCGCGTTCAGCCTTGGGCGCTGGCGCGGTGCGATGCTGCATCTTCCAGGCAGCCCAAGCGAGAAACACACCGCTGGCCAGGCAGGTCAGGTCGAAGCCGGCCATCGCCCAATCGCCGGTCGCCAGTGACACCCCCAGGTGGCTGGACGTGGTCAGTGCGTTGAGCAATGGAATCGTGACGAACAGCAGCGCACCGACACTCAGTTGCTCGACCCAACCCTGGCGACCGCGCCGCAGGATGGCGTGCAACAGGCTCAGGCCCCAGGCAATAAAGAAGGTTTGAACTTCCCCGTCGGAACGCTCGGCGAAGCTCACCGGCAACACACGGTTGGCCCAGAAGAACGCGGCGATGGCGATCATCAGCCCGGCCATGCTGGCGATGTTGAGCACTTCTACCAGGCGCAACTCAAACGGCATGACCGAGGCTTTAGCGTGTTTGAGCTGGCGCTTGCCGAGCCAGATCACCAGCCCGGTGCCGATCATCGCCGTGCCGGCCAGGCCACAGATGAAGTACAACCAGCGCAGTACCGGCCCGGCGAAATGGCCCATGTGCAGGCCGTAGAAACTGCCGCCGATGACGGCCGGCAACGACTGTTCGCCGCTCACTCGCAGCAATTCACCTGTGCTGCCGTTGAAGGACACAGTGCTGCCGAAATCGTGCACCACGCGATCGGACCCGGCGCGGAATACATTCACTGACGCGTTCACGTCACTGGGGTTATTCACCGCCAGCCGGCCGACATGCCCGCCCGCCCACTGCCGCTGGGCCTCTTCGTACATCGGTACCAACGATTTCAAGGGTGCGGGCTCGCCCAGTGCCGGCGCATTGTCGGTCGCCGGGAACACCTCGCTGAAAAACGCCCGGGTGTCGTTGCCGTAGGAGGCCAGGATCGGCGCGGGCATCACCAGGCTCATGAAGATCACCAGGCTGCTGTAGGTGATCATCAAGTGGAACGGCAGCACCAGCACCCCCACCGCGTTATGCCCGTCGAGCCAGGAGCGCTGGCCTTTGCGGGGGCGAAAGGTGAAGAAGTCCTTGAAAATTTTCTTGTGGGTGATGATGCCGGTGACCAGCGCGACAAACATCACCATCGCGGCAATGGTCGACAGCCAGCGGCCCCACGGGTGAGGCATTTGCAGTTGGAAGTGGAAACGATAGAAGAACTCGCCGCCCATGCTTTCACGGGCTTGCACCGGTTGGCCGCTGACCGGGTCGAGGGTTTTCTGGATGAAATTGCCGCGCTTGCCGGGGTCGACCTTGTCTTGCCACATCACCGACAGGCCGGGGTCGCGGCTGTCCGGCAGGGTGATGAACCAGCGCGCGGCCTTCGGTGCCTGCTGCTGCAGATACGTTTGCGCCACCATGAGGCTGCGCGCGTCGTCGAGCGGATGGGCCTGTACTTCGGGCTGCATCCAATGGCTGATCTCGTCCTTGAAGTAGGACAAGGTGCCGGTCAGGAAAATCGCGAACAGCAGCCAGCCGAAGATCAACCCGGCCCAGGTGTGCAGCCAGGCCATGGCTTGGCGAAAGCCCTCCTTCATGTGCGTGCCATCCAGAAGCCCACCCCCGCCAGCGTGGCAAATGCCGCGCTGGGCAGCATCACGCCGAACCAGGCACGCGCGGCACTGCGGCAGGCGAAACACCAGAGCACGGCCAGCAGATAGAACACAAACGAGCTCATCATGCCGGTGATCACCGCGTCAGCACGTGACGTGGGCAACCACAGCGCCAGGCAGATACTGGCCAGGGAAGCCATCAGGTAACCCCCCACCACGGCAGCCAGTACCCGCGAGGTCACGGCAAGACGATAGGAGACGGGCAGCGAGGTTTTGCTTTTCATGCGGGAGGCGCCAGGTTCATCAGCGCGCAATATTAATGATAAATATTCTCATAAGCAAAACAGAACGGATGAATCACCTGCGCAGATGGATTGCCGAAGCCTCCCACGCGCCCTACAATGCGAACAATTCTTGTTCTCTAAAGCATGGCGATGCTTGTGGAGTGTCCCCGTTGAGCCCGTCCAACACTGTCGAAGTTTTGTACAACGACCATCACCACTGGCTCACCGGCTGGTTGCGGCGCAAGCTCGGCTGCCCCGAAAGTGCCGCCGACCTGGCGCAGGACACCTTCATTCGCGTGCTTACCGCGCGGGAAACGCCCACGCTGATCGAGCCCCGTGCGTTCCTCACCACTGTCGCCAAGCGCGTGCTGTTCAACTTCTACCGCCGCCAGGACCTGGAGCGCGCCTACCTCGACGCCTTGGCGCAGATGCCCGAACACGTGGCACCGTCGGAAGAGGAACGCGCCATCATCCTGCAGACCCTGGTGGAGCTGGATCAGCTGCTCGATGGCCTGCCCGTCCAGGTCAAACGCGCGTTCCTGCTGGCCCAACTGGATGGCCTGACCTACGCACAAATCGGCGCTGAACTGGGCATCTCCATCGCCACCGTCAAACGTCACCTGAACAAAGCAGCCATGCGCTGTTACTTCGCCCTATGAGTTTTTCCACTCAAGTCGCCGAACAGGCCGTGCATTGGCTGATGGAAATGCAGCAAGGCGCGCTCAATCCTCGTCAGCAAGCGGCCTGGCAACAATGGCTGAACGCCCACAGCGAACACCAGCGAGCCTGGGACCATATGCAACGCGTCAACCAGCGCCTGCGGGGCATGCCCTCGCCACTGGCCCATGCGGCATTGAACGCGCCAACCTCCACCAGCCGCCGCCAGGCCCTCAAGTTGCTGCTGATCCTCGGTGCCGGGTCGGCCGCTGCCTGGAGCCTGCGCCAGCAACACATTCTGCCGCCGCTGACCGCCGACTACCGCAGCCCCGTCGGCCAACGCCGCCAGGTGCAACTGGCGGACGGCAGCCAGTTGCAACTCAATACCGGCAGTGCCGTGGATGTGCATTTCGATGGCCGGCAACGACTGATCCGCTTGCTCGAAGGCGAGATCCTGCTGACCGGCATCGCGGGCAACACACCGCTGAACATCCTGACCGGCCAGGGCCTGCTCACCAGCCAGGCGGCACGTTTGAACGTGCGCCAGTTCAATGATCACACCCAAGTGGCGGTCTTCGACGGGCGCGTCGAGGTCATGCCCAAGACCTACAGCGGCCTGCCCCTCACTGTGGAGGCCGCGCGCCAGGTCAACTTCACGCGCAAAGGCTGGGACACCCCGCGCCCCACCGACGCCAACAGCGGCGCCTGGGCCGATGGCATGCTGGTGGCTGCGCATATGCGTCTGGAAGATTTCCTCGGCGAACTGGGTCGCTACCGCCGTGGCCAGGTCAATTGCGATCCGCAAGTGGCCAACCTGCTGATCTCTGGCAGCTACCCGGTGGATGACAGCGAACGCATTCTCGACCTGCTGGAGGTGAGCCTGCCGGTCAAGGTGCGGCGCTTTACCCGGTATTGGGTGACCGTCCAGGCGCGTGCCTGAAATTAAATTCAAAGACTGTGAGCCGTTTTCCACACCTCGCGTGACAGAGAAGGAAAGCCACCTTGATCCTTCCTTCTCAGGACCGCTCTTCATGCCCCAGCCACCGACGCCTCTTGCCCGCACCCTCCGCCAACTCCTACTCGGCGCCAGCCTGAGCCTTACCGCATTGCCCCCTGCGGTGGCGGCGGAGGCCAAGCCTTATCACATTGCCCCGACTTCGCTGGAAGCTGCGTTGAATCAGTTTGGTCGCGAGGCGGGCGTGCTGATCTCCTTCGGTTCCGAAGTCACGGCGGGTAGGCAGAGCCCGGGCCTGTCCGGCAACTACAGCGCCGCAGAAGGCCTGCACAAACTGCTCGAAGGCACTGGCCTTCAAGCCCGCCCGGAAGGGGATAACGCTTTTAGCCTGCAACCGGCCGACGCGCCGGCCAGCGTGGAACTGGCCACCTCCAGCGTCGTGGGCGACTGGCTGGGCGACGCGGCGCAAACCAACGTGTTCGAACATCCAGGCGCCCGTGACGTGATCCGCCGTGAAGAATTCGAACGCCAGGGCGCGACCCAGGCCAAGGACGTGCTCAACCGCATTCCCGGTGTCAACGCCCCGGATAACAACGGCACCGGCAGCCACGACATGGCGCTGAACTTCGGCATTCGCGGCCTCAACCCGCGCCTGGCGTCACGCTCTACCGTATTGATGGACGGCATCCCCGTGCCCTTTGCACCCTATGGTCAGCCGCAGCTTTCATTCGCGCCCATCAGCATGGGCAACATGGACGCCGTCGACGTCGTGCGTGGCGGCGGCGCTGTGCGCTACGGCCCGCAGAACGTCGGGGGCGTGGTCAACTTCGTGACCCGCGCGATCCCGGATGCGCCCACGGTCAAAGGTGGCCTGCAGACCGAGACCAGTCCTTCCTCCAGCCATGACGGCTTCAAGACCACCGGCAACCTGCTGGCCGGCGGCACCGCCGACAATGGCTTGGGTGGCGCGCTGCTGTACTCCGGTACCCGTGGCGGCGACTGGCGTGAGAACAGCAACACGCGCATCGACGACTTGATCCTCAAGGGCAAATACCAGCTCGACGACGCCAACAGCTTCAACGCCATGGCGCAGTACTACGAGGGCCAGGCCGATATGCCCGGCGGCCTGAACGTCGCGGACTACAAGGCCGATCCTTACCAGTCCACCCGCCCCTACGACAAATTCTGGGGTCGCCGTACGATGTTCAACGTCGGCTATCGCTATGAGCAGGACCGTCGCGAATTCACCGTGAACAGCTTCTTCACCAAGACCCTGCGCAGCGGTTACCTGGACCAGGGCACGTTCCTGTCGCTGTCGCCACGCGAATACTGGGTGCGCGGCCTGGAGACCCGCTTCGCCCAGGGCTTTGATCTGGGCCCGACCAGCCACGAAGTCGGCGTCGGCTACCGCTATATCAACGAGGCCGGCCACGAGCTGCGTTATCGCACGCCGATTGCTGCCAACCAGCAGATCCCCACCACCAACAGCCGCAACGACCGCGACACGCGCGGCGGCACCGAAGCCAATGCCTTCTTCATCGATGACCGGATCGATATCGGCAAGTGGACCATCACCCCGGGCATCCGCTACGAGATGATCGAGTCCCAGCAAACCAACAACCTGAGCAACGTCAAATACAAGGGTGACTACAACACTGCCCTGCCGGCCTTGAACGTGCTCTATCACCTCACCGATGACTGGAACCTCTACGCCAACACCGAAGGATCGTTCGGCAGCGTGCAGTACAGCCAGATGCCCAACCGGGTGACCAGCGGCGAAGTGAAGCCGGAAAAAGCGCGCACCTGGGAACTCGGCACGCGCTATGACAACGGCAGCCTGCGCGCGGAGATCGGCGCGTTCCTGATCAACTTCGACAACCAATATGAAAGCAACCAGACCAACGACTCGGTGATTGCCCGAGGTGAGACCCGTCACCAGGGCATCGAGTCGAGCGTCAACTACGCCCTCGACGGTTTGAGCCCGGCGCTGGCGGGGTTCGATGTGTATGCCAGCTACGCTTACGTCGATGCGACCATTCGCGAGGATGGCCCGAACAAAGGCAACCGCGTGCCCTTCTCGTCCAAACACAAGGGCACCCTCGGCGTGGGCTACACGGAAGGTCGCTGGAAACTCAATGTGGACAGCAGCTACCAGAGCAGCCAGTTCGCCGACAACGCCAACACCCAGGCCGAAAGTGCCGACGGTGCGAATGGGCGCATTCCCGGCTACATGCTGTTCAGCAGCCGTGCGGCTTACGACTTCGGCCCGCAACTGTCGGACCTGAACGTGGCAGTGGGGGTGAAAAACATCTTCAACAAGCAGTACTACACGCGCTCGTTCGACGATAACAACAAAGGCAAATACGTCGGTGAGCCGCGCACGGTGTATGTGCAGACCTCTATAGCGTTCTAGCTGCCTGCCAGGCAACTGGGGGTGCCGGCCACCAACGCGTCGATGGCGCAGCGCGTCTTGGCCGGCATATGCGCCGCCGTGGGCCAGATCACATGGATAGGTGCGGGTTGCTCACGGTACTCGGGCAGCACTGCCTGCAATTGCCCACGCAGCACATAGTGGGCAATCAACCAACTCGGCAACCAGGCCAGGCCCACGCCCGCGATGGCGGCATCGGCCACGGCCTGGAGGTCGTCCATCATCAGCGGCGAGGCCACTCGATTGCGGTGCGGGGTATTGCTGCGGTAGGCGATACCACGGTGACCGGCCAGATCCTCGATGCATGAAATCGGCCCGACCCGCTGCAAATACGCCGGTGAAGCCGCCAGCCCCACCGACTGCTCGCCCAGGCGTCGCGCGCTGAGGCGGTCGGTATCGGGCAGTGGACCGATCCGCACAGCAATGTCGAAGCCGTCCTGTGCCAAGTCTACCAACCGGTCGGCGAAGCTGATCTCGATCTCCAGTTCCGGATAACGCGCCATCAAGCCCCACAATGCGGGCGCCGCATAGTGGTGACCGAAAGCCAGCGGCAGGCTTGCCCGCAACCGTCCGCGTGGCTGTTGCCGGCCGCTTTCGAGTACCGATTCAGCCGCCTCAAGCTCGGCCAGTGCACGCAGGCAATGTTCGTAGTAGGCCTGGCCGTCTTCGGTCAGACGCTGGCGCCGCGTGGAGCGCTGCAACAGGCAGGTGCCAAGGCGCGCCTCCAATCGCGCCAGCCCCTTGCCGACAGCGGAGCGCGTGAGGTTCAGGCGCTCGGCGGCCTCGGTCAGATTGCCGCTTTCGACAATTTGCAGAAAGAGCTCAACACCATCAAAACGCGGAGTGGCCATGCTCGATTGTCGCCCTGAAGTCCCTGATAAGTGGAAAACTTATCACGAATAAAGAGCCAGATTCCTCTGAAAATACCCCGACACCCCATCGACAGGAGAGTCCCCATGCCACCCGCTGCCACGTTATCGATCGCCAGCCCAGCGCGCACCGCCAGAAACGGTCTCGCCCTCACCGCCGTGTGCCTGGTCGCGCTGATGTTCGGCCTGGAAATTTCCAGCGTACCGGTGATCCTGCCCACCCTTGAACACCAACTGGGCACCGGCTTCCAGGACGCCCAATGGATCATGAACGCCTACACCCTGGCCTGCACCAGCGTGCTGATGGCCGCCGGCACCCTGGCCGATCGCTTCGGCCGCCGCCGCATGCTGGTGCTGTGCCTGTGGGCATTCGGGCTGGCATCCTTGGCCTGCGGGCTGGCCGAGAATGCGTCCACGCTGGTAACGGCGCGCTTTGTCCAGGGCATCGGCGCCGGGGCGATGATGATCTGCCAGTTCGCAATTCTGTCGCACCTGTTTCGAGAACCTGCGGCGCGGGCGCGAGCGTTCGCAATATGGGGCGTGATTGCCGGCGTGGGCCTGGGCTTCGGGCCGATGGTGGGCGCGCTGATCCTGGCGGTCGCGGATTGGCGCTGGGTGTTTCTCGTGCATGTGCCGCTCACCTTGTTCACCCTGGTGGTGCTGCACGTCAGTGTGCAGGAGTCTCGCGACCCGGCCGCCCATCGTCTCGACATCGCCGGCATGCTCACCTTGACGTTGTCTGTGTTCGCCCTGGTTTACTTCATCACCCAGGGCACTGAAAACGGCTTTGGCACACCGGCAATGCTCGGCTGGGCAGCCTTGGCCGTGGCGGGGCTGCTGCTGTTCGGCGTCGTTGAACGGCGCAGCGCCCACCCGATGTTCGATTTCTCGGTGTTCCGTATCCAGCGCTTCAACGGCGCATTGATGGGCTCGATCGGCATGAACTTCAGCTTCTGGCCGTTCATGATCTACCTGCCGCTGTATTTCCAGGCTGGCCTGGGCTACGACACCCTGACCACCGGCGGCGCCCTGCTCGCCTATACCCTGCCCACCTTGCTCGTACCGCCGCTGGCTGAACGCCTGGCCCTGCGCTACGGCGCCGAGCGCATCATCCCCACCGGCCTCGGCCTGATGGGCGCGGGTTTCCTGGCCATGGCCGCCATCAATGGCACCGCGCATCCCAGCATCCTGCCGATCCTCGGCAGTTGCGCCCTCGCCGGCGTCGGACTGGCGCTGACCAACTCGCCCACTACCAACACCACAACGGGGTCGGTATCGGCAGACCGCGCCGGCATGGCTTCAGGCATTGACCTCAGCGCACGGCTGATCACCCTGGCGGTCAATATCGCGCTGATGGGGCTGGTGCTGTTGCTGGGGATCGGTCATGCGTTGGCCAGCCTGCTGCCCGACAGCACTGCACTGGATTGGCCGGCACTCAGCCAGCAGATTGCAGCGGGGAAGCTGGACGTACCCGGGCTGGACGTCACGAATGCCCGGGCCGCACTGCGTGACGGTGCAGGCTGGGCCATGGTGTTTGCAGGGCTGGGAGCCTGTGGGCTGGCATTATTGAGCCGGCATTTCTTCCGGCGCGGGCCGTAAACGAAAACGGGCCTGCGTATGCAGGCCCGTTTTTTAGAGGGACTTAAACACTATCAGCCATTAAATACGGCACGTTCTTTTTCAAGGAACTCCTGCTCAAGTTCATCTTCGTTGACTTTGGTGGTCGGCTGGTTTTTCCCGGCAGCGCGTGGCTTGCCTTGCAGTTTGCCAAACAGATGTTCCAACGCATGGTCCAGCTTGGTCGCCGCACCGTCGATCGCCTGTTCCAGGGTATCGGCTTTGTGCAGCACCGACAGCGGTTGATGGCCTTTTGGACGCGCTTCCAGGCGGCAACTCAAATCATGGGGACCGGGCTTGTCGCCGTTCTCATCCCGCAGGTAGACCTCCACTCGGGTCAGGTCTTCTTCGTAACGTTCGAGCGTGCTCTCAATGGTGGTACGTACCCACTCCTCCAGTCGGATGCTGCTTTCAATATGGTTATCGCTATTGACTTGGATTTGCATAGTTCTTCCCTTATTTCAGCTAGCTCGCTAGAGGTCACAACTGCAACACCGGTGTGGTGAAACCATGACCTCCTGATTACACAATTGAGCAGCCAGAAGAACATTTCAACCCCTTTGCAAAGATAAATCCCACATTACAAATTAACCCTGACGACAAGCAAAAACGCTGTTAGGGTGGGGAGTTAGCCGCGTCTTCTTACGCCCTGCGAATCCTACAATTGCCCCTCTCCCAACGGGTGCAATCCGCGAAAAATCCCGGCCTCTTCCACCAGCCAGTCATGCACGGCACGCACGCCTGGATGGCTCAATGCACCCGGCGCATACAGCAGCACGTAGCGTTTGTGGTTGGGCACAGCCAGGCCGAACGGCACGATCAAGGTGCCGCGTTCCAATTCATCGTTGAGCAAGGTGCGACGGGCGATGGCCACGCCCATGCCGGCAATGGCCGCTTCGATAGTCAGGTGGTTGCGGTTGAAGGTGTGCCCGCGGCGCACATCGGCGTCGTGATAGCCGATGGCATTCAGGTAGAACTCCCACTCCGCGTACTCATAGCTCCCACGCCAGGCAGTAATATCGTGCAGCAGCGGGAAGTGCACCAGGTCCGCCGGACCATGCAGGGGCGGGCGGCCGCGCAACAGGCTGGGGGCACACACCGGGAAGATCTGTTCGTCCAACAGGGCTGTGGATAACAGACCAGGGTAGCTGCCGTCGTTCAAATCGATGGCCAGGTCGAAATCGCCCTCATGCAGCGCAATGCTGCTGTCCTCGGCGACCATGCGCAGTTGGATATCCGGAAAGCGTTGCTGCAGGCGCGGCAAGCGTGGGGTCAGCCATTTACCCAGAAACGACGGGATCGAGCGCAGGCGCAGGGTGCCGCTGATCATTCCGGCGTCCAGCCGCTGCAATTCGGCATCGATGCTGCCATAGGCCTCTCCCACGGTTGCCGCCAGGCGCTGGCCTTCGGCACTCAACTCCACGCCGCGTGCGCGTCGGTGAAACAGCCGAAAGCCCAAACGTTCCTCCAGTTGGCGAATCTGCTGGCTCACCGCCCCAGGCGTGATGTGCAGTTCTTCTGCGCAGCGGGTGAACGACAAATGCCGCGCAGCGCAGGAAAAAACGTGCAGCCAGACATACGTCTGGCCATGGAGAGGCCGGGTCATAGCGTTTAGTCCTGCTAAAGGGTGTCTTAGGATAATTCGTTGGTCAGTGCCGTTCCAGAGGCTCAGTATCGCGCCAATTGCGCTCGTCCTACAAAACATGGCAGCGATTCCTACTCCATTGCTTGTAAGGCTTTAGCATGGCTATCAGTGTTTTCGATCTATTCAAGGTGGGCATTGGCCCTTCCAGCTCCCACACCGTCGGCCCAATGCGAGCGGCGGCGACCTTCGCCCAGGCCCTCACCGACCAACAATTGCTGGGTAAAACACAGCGCGTCGAGGTACGGCTATACGGCTCGCTGTCCGCCACCGGCGTCGGCCACGCCACCGACCGCGCCTGTGTAATGGGCCTGATGGGCGAATGGCCAGACAAGGTCGACCCCACTTCGATCAATGCCCGCATCCAGCAACTGCGCGAGTCGGGGCGACTGTTGCTCGCCGGCACTCACGAAATCGGCTTCAACTGGCACACAGATCTCCTGCTGCTGGACGAGAGCCTGCCCTACCACCCCAATGCGATGTCCTTACATGCCTATGGTGAAAACGGCCTGCTGAGCGAGCAAACGTATTACTCGGTGGGCGGCGGTTTCATCATCGAAGCGGCGGAAGCAGCCTCCGGCATTGCACCGACCAGCGATGTGCAATTGCCATACGACTTCTCCAGCGCCGTGGAACTGCTGGCCTTGTGCAATAAGCACGGCCTGAGGGTTTCCGAACTGATGATGGCCAACGAACGCGCGTGGCGCAGCGACGAAGAGATCCGTAGCGGGCTGCTGCATATCTGGTCCGTGATGCGCGAATGCGTAGAGCAAGGCCTGCGCGATGAAGGCATTCTGCCAGGTGGCCTGGACGTGCCGCGCCGGGCGGCGAAACTGCACCGTAGCCTGTTGGAAATCGGCAAGCCGAATGTGATCACTTCAACCTTGTCGGCCATGGAATGGGTCAACCTGTTTGCCCTCGCCGTCAACGAAGAAAATGCCGCCGGCGGGCGCATGGTGACCGCGCCGACCAATGGCGCGGCGGGGATTATCCCGGCCGTGCTGCATTACTACATGAAATTCAACACCGACGCGTCTGACGACGACGTGGTCAATTTCTTCCTGGCCGCTGCTGCCGTCGGCATTCTCTGCAAGAAAAACGCCTCGATCTCCGGCGCCGAAGTCGGCTGCCAGGGTGAAGTCGGTTCGGCCTGCGCCATGGCCGCTGCCGGCTTGGCCGATGTACTGGGTGCAACCCCCGAGCAACTTGAAAACGCCGCCGAGATCGGCCTGGAACACAACCTCGGTCTCACCTGCGACCCGGTAGGTGGCCTGGTGC
The DNA here is from genome assembly GCF_002980075.1 of Pseudomonas sp. MYb13. Taxonomy (NCBI): domain Bacteria; kingdom Pseudomonadati; phylum Pseudomonadota; class Gammaproteobacteria; order Pseudomonadales; family Pseudomonadaceae; genus Pseudomonas; species Pseudomonas sp. MYb13. The sequence goes on from NZ_PCQI01000002.1 coordinate 346,459, forward strand.
AAGTGCCGTGCATCGAGCGCAATGCCATCGCCGCCGTGAAGGCGATCAACGCCACGCAAATGGCCCTGCGCGGAGACGGCAAGCACTTCATTTCCCTCGACCGGGTGATCCGCACCATGCGCGATACCGGCGCCGACATGCATGACAAATACAAAGAAACTTCACGGGGCGGCCTGGCCGTGAGCTGGGTGGAGTGCTGAGGAGCATTCCCCGACCGCCCCCTACGTGAGCCCGCGCAAAAATAATAACGAGGCAATAACGATGACCGATGTACGTACACCTGACGTTGCGACACCTTCAAAAGCAGGTCCTGCTGTAGAGAACACCGTTACAACTGGCTGGAGCAAACACGACACCACCTGGATGCTGGGCCTCTACGGCACCGCCATCGGTGCCGGCACGCTGTTCTTGCCAATCAATGCCGGCGTCGGCGGCTTCTGGCCGCTGATCGTGCTGGCACTGCTGGCCTTCCCCATGACCTTCTTCGCCCACCGTGGGCTGACGCGCTTTGTGCTGTCGGGCAAATCCGGCGACATTACCGAGGTGGTCGAAGAACACTTCGGCGTCGGCGCGGGCAAGCTGATTACCCTGCTGTATTTCTTCGCAATCTTCCCGATCCTGCTGGTGTACAGCGTGGCGCTGACCAACACCCTCGGGAGCTTCATGGAACACCAACTGCACACGGTCCCGCCGCCCAGGGCGATCCTGTCGCTGGTACTGATCCTCGGCCTGATGGCCATTGTGCGCTGCGGCCAGGGCGTAATCGTCAAAGCCATGAGCGTGCTGGTGTACCCGTTCGTTGCCGCCCTGCTGTTGCTGGCCGTCAGCCTGATCCCCAATTGGAACGGCGCATTCTTCGCCTCCGCTGGCGAGGGCATGCCGCTGCCGACCTTCTTCAAGACCCTGTGGCTGGCAATCCCGGTGATGGTGTTTTCCTTCAACCATTCGCCCATCATCTCCGCGTTTGCCGTCGACCAGAAACGCGTGTACGGGCCGCAGGCCGAGCGCAAAAGCAGCGGTATCCTCGCCACCGCCCACGGCATGATGGTGCTGACCGTGATGTTCTTCTGCTTCAGCTGTGTACTGGCGTTGTCGCCGGCAGACCTGGCAGCGGCCAAGGCCCAGAACATCTCGATCCTGTCGTACCTGGCCAACCACTTCCAGACCCCGGTGATCGCCTACGCCGCGCCATTGATCGCGCTGGTAGCGATCACCAAATCCTTCCTCGGCCACTACATCGGCGCCAGCGAAGGTTTCCAGGGCCTGATCGTCAAATCCCTGCGCGGGCGTAACCGCTCGATGTCGGCCATATGGCTGGAGCGCTGCACCGCACTGTTCATGGTGCTGACCTGCTGGGCCGTGGCCACCTTCAACCCGAGCATCCTGGGCATGATCGAGACACTGGGCGGGCCGATCATCGCTTGCCTGCTGTTCCTGATGCCGATGTACGCGATCCGCCGCGTACCCTCCCTGCGCCAGTATTCGGGCCAGCTGTCGAACGTGTTTGTGGTGGTGATCGGCTTGATTGCGCTGTCTGCGATCGTTTTCTCGGTACTGCCCTGAAACAGGTCACCGATTTCAACAGCAATCCAAAGCAACGGTGGGAGGGGGCTTGCCCCCCAATAGCGGAGCGTCAGCCAATGAATGCTCGGCGGAAAGACTGCTATCGGGGGCAAGCCCCCTCCCACATTGGGATTTGGCTGCTTAGCGGAGTCGCGCACGGCACGCCCTTTGCTGTACAGCTCATGAGGCAAACGGAATTTGTGAAACCTCAGCGACGGAGTGGCCGGTGGTCAGGCAACGCGAACTAATCCCGACACCGGTCGTCAATGACTGCATGTTCTTATCAGGCGGTAACGCACCATGGACAATCCTTTTCAGATCATCACCGACACGTTTACGCCCCAATACCGTGTCAACCTGAGCATCCAACGGCTGGACGGCAGCATCATGCTGACCCTTTCCAACGATCAAGGCGTGGTGGCCAAACGCATGATCAGCGCCGAACAACGCAATGACCCCAAGCGCCTGAAGCGACTGGTGCAGAGCATCCAATTCGGCATTGCCATCGAGCAGGGCCACAGCGCCATGGAAATCCTGGCGGTGATGACTGATGGCGACCACAAAGTGCTGCAGCGGCCGCCGGCCCGTCCCCTGCCCTTCAGCGTCGGGCTTTAAAGCTCGCCTTTCTCGGTTTCCAGGCTCGCCTCGCCCTTGCGACGCGGGCCTTCGACCTTCACTGACGGAAACGCCGACGACGCGTAGCGCACCACCAGGATCGCAAACGCCAACAGCAGAATCCCGCCACACAGGTAGATGATGCCAACGTCGGGTGGGTTGTGGTGGGACACGTTGGAGATCAGCAAGCGCGTCAGCGCGGTGATCGCCACGTAGATCAGGAAGCGCACAGGCATGTGGTTGGTCTTGAAATAAATCCCGACCATCGCACCCAATTCCAGGTAGATGAACAGCAGCAAGATGTCATCGATCTTGATATGCCCGTTCTCGAGCATCCCCAGAAACTCCATCACCGCTGCCCACGCGGTCACCGCACCAATGGCGAACAGCGCCAGGTAGTGGAACGACTCGACAAACAGATTGCCCAGGGACTCGGCCAGCCCGTGTACGTTCTGGCGCAGCCTTTCGGCCCAATTGATCTTCACGATGATGCTTCCTTAGGTCGACTCGACCGGATAATGCGGGTTGGACGTGACGGTTGTTCTGCATGCAGAAAAAAGGCCAGGGGCAGGTATGAGATGATGGCGGCGTGACATGAGACACGCCAAACCTGTATTTACGGGCTACATTAAAAAACTGCTACCCAAAGCCCGCTGTTTGGCTTACCCTTTTAGCTGTATATAAATACAGTAGTCGCAAAAGACAACTATCGTGAAGGCATGTGAGGTGGTGAATGGCCGTCGAAGTGGTATACCGCAGCAGCCGAGATCTGGAGCGTTTGTTCATGGATAAAGCCGAAGCTGACCGTCATGACAAGATGCTTGAACTCGCTGAGTTGCTGGCAGAAGTGTTGCAAAAAGCCGTGCCGTCACTGAGCGAGCAGCAGGTGGAAGAAGCCGGGATCTACATGGCGAAGAACCGCGATGTATTTGCCAAGGCGTTCAAGAGCCAGCCGGACGCGTTGTCCGAGTTGCTGAACGCACCGGCGGAATAAAGCCCGAATTGAACAGGCCCTGAATCATGGATTCAGGGCCTTTTTAATAACTGGCTATTGGTAAAGCAGGCGCTCGGCCAATTCATCCGCCACCCGTGCGGGCGAGCGTTTTTCGGCCTGGGCGTGGGCGAAGATTTCCGTGAGGCGTTTGCCGATGTTCGACAGGTGCGCGGTGATGGTCGGCAGTTCCGCCCCGCTGTGTTTGAGCGCGACGTAAATCAGGCCACCGGAGTTGATCACGTAATCGGGGGCATAGAGGATGCCGCGGCCTTCCAGTTGGTCGGCCACTTGCAGGTTGGTCAATTGCGCACTGGCGGAACCGGCAACGGCGGCGCAGCGCAGTTGGCCGACGCTCTGGCGATTGAATACGGCGCCCAGGCCGCAGGGTGCGAGGATGTCGCAGGGGGTGCTGAGCAAGGCATCGTTTGCGATGGGGTGCGCGCCCAGTTGCTCCATGGCCAATTGCACCTTGCCGTGGTCGATGTCGCTGACCAGCAGTTCGGCCCCGGCGGCGTGCAGTTGTTCGGCCAGGGCATAACCGACGTTGCCCAAGCCCTGGATCGCCACGCGCAAGCCCTCGAGGTTATCACTGCCCAGCCGTGCCATCGCGGTGGTACGGATACCGGCGAATACGCCCATGGCGGCATGCGGCGAAGGGTCGCCAGCGGCGCTGGTGCTGGTGACATAGCGGGTGTGTTGGGCGATGCAGTCCATGTCGGCCACTGAGGTGCCGCTGTCGGTGGCGGTGATGTAGCGACCGTCGAGTTGCTCGATACAGCGGCCGAAGGCTTCAAACAGCGCCGCGCGGTTTTCCACGTGGGCCGGGCGCAGGATCACCGCGGTGCCGCCGCCTACCGGCAAGCCCGCCAATGCGGCCTTGTAGCTCATGCCCTGGGCCAGGCGCGCGGCATCGGCCACGGCGCTTTCATCGTCGGGGTAGGACAGATAGCGACAGCCGCCGAGAGCAGGCCCCAGGCGGCTGTTATGGATGGCGATGACCGCCTTCAGCCCGGTGACCGGGTCGACGCTCAGGTGCAGCGATTCAAGGCGGGTGCTATGCATGAGAGCAAACATCGTCAAGCTCCCGAATCACTTTTGGTAGTGGGCCAAGTATAGGCTTGCGGCAGAAAACTGCCGGACCACACTGGAATAAGACGCCCGTTTTCGAAACGCTTGTGACATAAGCGAGCAGGATATTTCCTAAGGCACTGGACGAACATTCCCAGCAAGGCTAAAACGGGAGCATCCGCCGGAGAATGCAATGAATCCCCGCAAAGCCTTTTTCGCCTGCCTGGAACGCTCCCCCCCCGCGCTGTTTGAAGCGGCGCTGTGGATAGCCGCCGAGCATGACCCGGCAGTGCAGCCGGTGCAGATCCTGCAGGCGTTGACGTTACTGCAACAACAGGTGCACCAGGGCATGCCCCTGCTGCCGGCGGACGAACTGGGGCAGCCGCTGTTGCGGCGCATGAATGACCTGGGGTTCGCCCAGGATGAATTCACCCCGCTGCGCCCCGCCGCCGCGCTGCTGGACAAGGTGCTGCAGCGCAAACGCGGGCAGCCCTTGGCCATGGGGTTGATCGCCCTTGAGCTGGCGCGACGCCTGGACATCCCCCTGGTCGGCGTGAACTTCCCCGGCCACTTCCTACTGCGGGTGCCCGGCGCCGATCATCTGCTGGACCCGTGCGGCGGCCGGCGCCTGTACCCCAATGATTGCCGTGACCTGCTGCAACGCCAGTATGGGCCCAACCTCACATTGCAGGCCGACCACCTGCACACCGCCGATCCGCGTTCGATCCTGCAGCGGCTGTCACGCAACCTGCGGCAATTGCACCTTTCCAACGATGCCCCGCTCGCGGCACTGGTCGACGCCGAGCGTGTGCTGGAACTGGGCAATGCCAGCGCCGCCGACTACCTGGCACGGGCCAGCCTCTACCAGCGACTTGACTGCCCGAATGCCGAGCGTTTTGACCTGGAACATGCGTTGATGCTCAGCGAAGACCCCATCCAACGCCTGCGCTTGACCGAGCGCCTCGGGCACCTGCCGCCCAATTCAGTCGTGCATTGAACCCCTGCTTTGCGGGGTCATTTCTCCTGCGGTGAACGCGGTTGTTGCGGCGAGCGCACTTGGATGATCAACAACGCTGCAATCACTGCCGGGATCGCACAGAAGAAGAAAATCTGCTCCACCGGGATATGCATCGCCAGCAGCATGCTGCCAAACAGCGGCCCGAGGATCGAGCCAAACCGCCCCACACCGAGCGCCCAGCCCGTACCGGTGGCGCGTACGTGTGCCGGGTAGAAGTTGCTGGCGAAGGCATTGAGGGTCAGTTGGCCCCCAATGATGCAAAACCCGGCCGCAAACACACAGGCCACCAGATAGCGCGGGTTGTCATGGTTGAGGCCGAGCAGGAGGGTGCACACCGCTGCGGCCGCAAGCACGCCGGCCAGCAGTCGCACTTTGTTTTTCAAGCGGTCGGCGAACCAGGCCATGCCGATGGCGCCCAAGGTGCCGGCAAACAGGAACATCGAGGTCACGAGATTGGCTTCTTTTAACGTCAGCCCACTCTCCAGCAGCAGCGAAGGCAACCAACTGATCATGAAGTACAGCAGGATCAGGCTGACAAAAAAGGTCGCCCAGATCAGCACGGTCGGCCGCGCGTAACCGTTGCGAAACAGCTCCACGACGGTCAGTTTACTGCCTTGCTCCTGCTGGTTTTCGGCCTGGGTCGCAGGCGGCGGTTGCCAGCCCGGCAGCATGCGTGATGTGACCTTCTGCAGCCGCGTATAAGGTGGCGCGTCACGCAGCAAGCGCGGCAGGGACTCCGGCAGCAACCACACCAGAAAAGGAAACAACAGCAGCGGCGTCACGCCCCCGGCCAGGAACACCGCCTGCCACCCGAAGCCTTCGATAAACCCCGCCGCCACAAACCCACCCGCCGCCCCACCGAACGAGAAGCCACAGGCCGCCAACGTCACCATCAACGTGCGCAGTCGCGGTGGGGAATAATCCGACATCAACGCCATGGCACTGGGCATGGCGCCGCCCATGCCGATGCCGCAGATAAACCTTGCGGCCATCAGGGTGGTCAGTGAGTTGGCGAACACCATCAGCACGGTGAGGCTGGCGTAGACCAGCACGCAGCCGAGCAGGATGCGTCGCACGCCAAAGCGATCGGCCAATGGCGTGACCAGCAGTGAACCCAACGTCAGCCCGAGCAGGTTGGCACTGAACACCGGACCAAACGCGGCTTTCTCCAGGCCCCAGTCCTTGGCCAGCGCCGGTACCACATAGCCCAGCACCTGGGCGTCGTAGCCATCGGTCACCAGCAGCAGCGCCAGCAACAGGAGGATCAACCACTGATAGCGCGACACCGGACGGGCGTCGAGTGCCGCGCGCAAGCTGGCAATCTGATTGTGCATCGCAAGGTACCTTTGTTTTTATTTTTAGGGTCAAGCACAGCCCGAAGGCACTGGCTTGCCAGCGATGGCGGGGGGTCAGACCATGATCGATCGACTCAACTACCGCCGTCGCCAGCAAGCCGGCGCCTACAGGGATCAAGGGGTGTCAGGTTGGTTGGCAGGGTGCGCCTGGATAAATGCCGGATGCTGCGCCGCCAACGCCGCCACCCGCCCAATACGCGCATACGCCGCCAACGGCACCTTGAAGCGCTCCGCGGCATACAGCTGCGGAATCAGGAATGCATCCGCCATCCCCGGTTGCTCACCAAAGCAAAAGCCCCGATCGCCTATCAGTTGCTCCACCGCGCCCAACCCCTGGCTGATCCAATGGCCGATCCACTCCAGCAGTTGCGCCTCGTCATGCCCCCATTGGCGCAACAGGTTCTGGGTGCTGGAGTTGTGCAGCGGATGAATATCGCAGCAGACAATCGACGCCACCGCACGCTCATGGGCCCGGGCCACCAAGTCGGTGGAAAGCAACGGCACCTGTGGATAACGTTCCTCCAGGTACTCGATGATTGCCAGCGACTGCATCAACACCTCACCTTCATCGGTGCGCAAGGCCGGCACACGGCCTTGCGGGTTGATCGCCAGGTACGCCGGCTGGCGATTCGCACCGCCCGCCGGCACCAGCAGGTTGACCGGCACGGCGGTGAAATCCAGGCCCTTGAGTGCCAAGGCAATGCGTACCCGGTAAGACGCGGTGGAACGGTAGTAGGTGTAGAGTTCCATCACCCTGCCCTCCTAGCGCGCCGCGACCACGGTGCCACGGCATTCGCCAAAGCCGATGGAGGCAAATCCCTCGCGGCTGCAGCGGGCACGCAGGATGATTTCGTCGCCGTCTTCGAGGAACTTGCGCACTTCGCCAGACGGTAGCTCGACAGGCTTTTTACCGCCCTCGGTCATTTCCAACAGGCTGCCGAACTGACCGGCGTGCGGCCCCGACAGGGTCCCTGTACCGAACAGGTCACCCGCCTGCAGTTGGCAGCCGTTGACGCTGTGGTGCGCCACCAATTGCGCGGCCGTCCAGTACATATGCAGGCTATTGCTCAGGGCCAGGCGAAAAGCCGGTAGGTTCTGTTCGCGCATGGCCGCCGTGGTGAGCAGTACTTCCAGCTCGATATCCAGGGCGCCAGCAGCCTGGTCGCGTGGGTCCAGCAGGTACGGCAGCGGTTGCGGGTCACCTGCCGGTCGCGCCGGTTGCGCCTTGCGGAACGGTTCAAGCGCCTCGGCCGTCACTACCCACGGCGAAATGGTGGTAATGAAACTCTTCGACAGGAACGGCCCCAATGGCTGGTATTCCCAGGCCTGGATATCCCGCGCCGACCAGTCATTGAGCAGGCAGAAACCGGCGATATGCTCAGCCGCATCACCAATGGCAATCGAATCCCCCATCTCATTGCCCTGGCCGATCCACACGCCCAGTTCCAATTCGTAGTCCAGGCGCGCGCACGGACCGAAGGTCGGCTCGGCCTGGCCGGCTGGCAAGGTCTGGCCTTTGGGGCGGCGCACGTCCGTGCCCGAGGTGCGGATGGTCGACGCACGGCCGTGGTAACCAATCGGCACGTACTTGTAGTTCGGCAGCAAGGGGTTATCAGGACGGAACAGTTTGCCGACGTTTTGCGCGTGTTCGATGCCGACATAGAAGTCGGTGTAGTCATTGATTCGCGCCGGTACATGCATCTGGCAATCGGCAGCACGATGCAGCACTTGCGCTTCACGCACCTGCAGTTTGCTGCCTTCGGCCAACAACGCCAGCAGACGCTCGCGCAAGGCCACGCGCGGGCCGCGGCCCAGTTCAAAAAAAGCGTTCAGTTGGCCACCGGCGGTCGCTTCGACGGCGCGACGGGCATCACCGTCAAACTCATCGATCGCGGCGTGCAGGTCCAGGATCGAGTCGCCAATCGCGACGCCAGCGCGCGGTGCGCAGCCATTGACGCTGAACACCCCCAGCGGCAGGTTTTGCAGGGGAAAATCGGTGTGACCATTCGCGGAGGCCACCCAGCTGCGGGTAAGTGTGGGCTGAGTCATGGGTTATCTCCGGTTCGGGTTGAAGGTGGCGGGCAACGAGGCCCAGCACGCGTCATAGGAAGGTTGCAGTTGTGGGCAGTCCAAGGCGAACTGGGTCGGGCGCAGCACTTGGCTGGTCTCGAACATGAAGGCCATGGTGTTATCGATCTTGTGCGGCGCCAGGTCCGCATTGATGGCCTTGGTGCAAGTCTCGCCGTCCGGGCCATGGGCACTCATGCAGCTGTGCAGCGACGCGCCACCGGGCAGGAAGCCTTCGGCCTTGGCGTCGTAGGCACCCTGGATCAGGCCCATGTATTCGTTCATCAGATTGCGGTGGAACCATGGCGGACGGAAGGTGTTCTCGGCCACCATCCAGCGCGGTGGGAAGATCACGAAGTCGAGATTGGCCAGGCCATGAGTGCTGGTGGGCGAGGTCAACACGGTGAAGATCGACGGGTCCGGGTGGTCGAAGCTTACGGTGCCAATGGTATTGAAGCGGCGCAGATCGTATTTGTACGGCACGTTGTTGCCGTGCCAGGCGACCACGTTGAGCGGGGAATGATCCAGCTCACAGGCCCAGAGCTCGCCAAGGAATTTCTGTACCAGCGTTGTCGATTGTTTCAAGTCTTCGTAGTGGGCAACCGGCGTAAGGAAATCGCGCGGGTTGGCCAGGCCATTGCTGCCGATCGGGCCCAGGTCCGGCAGCCGCAACGGCGCGCCGTGGTTTTCGGCAACATAACCGCGAGCTTGCGCATCCAGCAATTGGACACGGAATTTGAGCCCGCGTGGCAGCACGACGATTTCCAGCGGCTCGACTTCCAGCACCCCCAGTTCAGTCACGATACGCAGGCGACCCTGCTCGGGGACGATCAACAGTTCGCCATCGGCGTTGAAGAACACAAGCTCCATCGAGCGATTGGCGCGGTAGGTGTAGATGCTGATACCCGAGGGTTTATCGGACCCGGAATTAGCGACCATTCCTACCAGCCCATCGATAAAGTCCGTCGGCTCGCTCGGAATATCCATCGGATTCCAGCGCAAGCGATTGGGCGTCACGCCCCCCAACGGCCCCCCGGCCAACTGCCGCTCAAGCTTGCTGAACGCAGGGTGATTGGCCGACGGCTGGATGCGGTACAGCCAGGTACGCCGGGCTTCACTGCGCGCCATGGTGAACGCCGTGCCGGAGAACAGTTCGGTGTACAGGCCGTAGGGGGCTTTTTGCGGAGCGTTCTGGCCCACGGGCAATGCCCCGGGCAGGGCTTCGCTGGCGAATTCATTGCCGAAGCCCGACAGGTATTCGAGGTTCATGGATCGTCCTCTGAGCGGAAGTTGTTTTTATCGTAATCCAGTTACGCATAACGTAATTTGATCACTATCGACCGTCAAGCTATAAAGACGCCCATTCATCTCTCGGATTCTCGCCCCTCCATGGAAAAGCCCCGCGACACCGGTAAACAGAAAGTCCGCTCGGCCGAAGTGGGCACCGATATCCTCAAGGCCCTGGCCGAGCTGTCTCCGGCGACCTCGTTGTCGCGCCTGGCCGAGCACGTGCAGATGCCGGCCAGCAAGGTGCACCGCTACCTGCAAGCACTGATCGCCTCCGGGTTTGCCGAACAGAACACCGCCACCAACCACTATGGCCTGGGTCGCGAAGCGCTGCGCGTGGGCCTGGCGGCACTGGGCAGCATGGACGTGTTGAAAGTCGGCGCGATGCCCCTGGCGGAGCTGCGCGATGAATTGAATGAAACCTGCTTCCTGGCGGTGTGGGGCAACCAGGGCGCGACCGTGGTGCAAATCGAACCGGCGGTGCGTGCGGTGACCGTGGTGACGCAATTGGGCTCGGTGCTACCACTGCTCGGTTCGTCCACCGGACTGGTCTTCAGCGCCTTCCTGCCCTCGCGGGAAACCGTGGAGTTGCGCGAGCGCGAGATCCAGGCCGGCATCGCCCATGCCCTGGCGGACGATCAGGCCTACGCCACCGTCTGCGAACAGATCCGCAGCCGTGGCCTGCACTTTGTGCATGGTTTGCTGATGCCCGGCGTCGATGCGTTGTCGGCGCCGGTGTTCAACGCCATCGGCCACGTGGCGGCGGTGATGACCGTGGTCGGCCCTACCTCGCTGTTCCACGCCGACGAGGACGGCCCGGCGGCGCAACGCTTACTGGCAGCGACCCGCGCAGTCAGTTGGCGCATGGGCTATCAGCCCTGAGCTAGTCGTGCCATTGGGTCAGCGCCAGCGCCACCCGGTTCTCCAGCGTCCGGATCGGCGCCGCGTTGCTCAGGTAATTGTTGCTGATCATTGAAAACACCAGGCGCCGGCCATCGGCGTCGGTGATGTAGCCGCTCAAGGAGGAAACGCCGGCCATGGAGCCGGTCTTGGCGTGCAGATTGTCTTGCGCTGCCGTGGCACGCAGGCGGTAGCGCAGGCTGCCGCCGCTCATGCGATCCGGGTTGCCGGCAATCGGCAAGGCGTTGTACCAAGCCTCGAACCAAGGCTGTTTGGCCGTCACCAGCAGCAGATCGGTAAGGCCCTGCGAAGACACCAGATTGCGCCGTGACAGGCCCGAGCCATCCACCTGGCTAAGCGTCATCGGGTCCAACCCCTGGCGCCGCATGAAGTCCGCCACTGCTGCCACGCCAGCCTGCGCCGTGCCCGCATTAGACGCTTTGCGCCCCATGGCCTTGAGCAAGGCTTCGGACATGTTGTTGTTCGAGAGTTTGAGCAGCGGCGTGATCAGCTCTTGCAGCGGCGCTGACTGATGTTCGGCCACCACGTTGGCTGTCGCAGGGCTTGCACCGCCAATCACCCGCCGGCCTAGCACCTGGATGCCCTGCTGCGCCAACGCCTGCTCAAACAGGTTGGCGACCAGTTGCGTCGGCTCCCACACACTCACCCATTGCCGGCTTTGTTTGCCCGGCGCCAGTGCGCCCGTCAGTTGCAGCAGGTTGGTGCCATGCTGGCGGGTGATGCCGTAGCTGTTGCCGGGGCCGCTGACAGCGCGGTTGTTCAGTTGCACGTAATCGGTGGAGGGGCTGACGACCACGCTCACCGGCTGGCCAGCCGTCACGGGCGCCTTCGCCGTGACCAGCAACGTACCTGCATCGAAATCCGTATCGGGTGACACGGTCAGCGCCGAAACCTGCGCGCCGTAGTAGGTGCTTTCATCGTCATGTGCCCAGTCCACGCCCAGCCGTTCGGCGTCGAACCACGTGTCGTCGAAGACAAGATCGCCCTGGACCTGACGCACGCCCTGCGCTGCCAGTTGTGCCGCCAATGCCTGATAGTCGGCCAATTGCGTGGTCGGATCGCCCAGGCCGCGCAGGTACAGGTTGCCGCTGAGGCGCCCGCCTTGCTGCGAACCGTTACTCAGCAGTTGGGTGGAGAAGCGGTAGTTCGGCCCCAACACGTCCATTGCCGCTGCGGTGGTCAGCAATTTGAGGTTGGATGCCGGGATTAGACGAGCCCGGGGGTTGTGTTGGTAGAGCGTGCTGCCGCTGCGGGCGTCACGCACCGTCAGGGAGACGGTGGCACCGTTGAGGGCCGGGTCAGCCATCAAGTGTTCGATGATGGCTGGGGAGGAATTCTGAGAAACACTCGCGCAACCTCCCAGCAAAAGGCTCAGGCCAACCAGCATGCCGCTGGTGTGTGTCCATTTTCCAAAATACATCAGTCGCGTTGTCCGCAAAGCTATCAGTGGCGGCAACGCTAACAGCTCCGTTCCCTTGTGGCGAGCAGGCTTGCCACAAGGGTGATGCCCCCCTTTTAGAATTCCAGGGTGCTCGATACCGACACCTGCCGCGCATCGCCCATGGACACGAACAACCGGCTGGCCGCCGAGGTGTAGTAGACGCGGTCGAACATGTTCTTCACGTTGAGCTGGAACTTGACCTTCTGCCCATCGATTTTGGTGTCGTAAGTGGCAAACGCATCCGCCACGGTATAACCCGGCAAGGTGAAATCATTGGCGGCGTCGCCCGCACGCTCGCCGACGTAACGCGCACCGGTCCCCACCCGCAACTGATCGCCACCGAAGATATTGCCAAAGTCATAGGCCACCGACAGCGAGCCGGTGTGCTTGGCGACGTTCTGCAATCGGTTGCCTTCCAGGGTCGGATCCTTGTCCTTGATGTCTTCGGCATCGGTGTAGGCATAGCTGCCGATCAGGCTCCACTTGTCGGTCAGTTGGCCGGTGGCGTCCAGTTCCAGGCCACGGGAGCGCACCTGGCCGGCGATGCTGTAAATGGTGTTCGCGCCGGAGCCGACCGACACCAGCACATTGCGCTTGTCGATGGTGAACAACGCCGCGCTGGCGGTGATGCGCCCTGGGATGTCGAGCTTGGCCCCCAGCTCCCAGGACTTGGACTCCTCGGGGGTGAGGTCGCCGGTCAAGGTGCTGCCGTCGGCCAGCGCGGCGATGGTGGAGTTGGGCTTGAACGACTCGGTGTAGCTGCCGTAGAACGACAGTTCATCGGTGTAGCGATACACCAGCCCGGCACGCGGCACCCAGGCCTGGCCGTTGCCGTTGGTGTTGGCCTTGAACGGTACGCCTTTGCCTGCGTACTGGTCATACATCTGGTAGCGCGCGCCGGCGACAAAGATCCACTGGTCATTCAGGTGGATTGCATCCTGGAAGAACAGCGAATCGCTGCGCAGCAGGTCGGTCTGGGCGCTGTCGGCAGCACTGACTTTGGTGCCTGCGACTTCATTGCCATACACCGGGTTCTGGTAGCTGAACGTGCCCCGTGAATCCTGGCGAATCAGGTCGGCACGGTAGATCTTGCGGTACTCGTCATCCAGCCCGAACACCAGGTCGTTCTGCAGGCCGAACACATTGACCTTGCCTTCCAGGCTCGCGGTGGCGAAGCGGTCCGTGGTGATCGCCCCCTTCGTACCGTCCATCTTGCGGGTCAGGGTGCCGTTGGTATTCACCGCACTGACACGCACTTGGCTGGCATCGTAGGTTTCGCGGTTCCAGCTGTAGCCGAAGTGGGCTTTCCAGTTGTCGTTCAGGTCATGATCGGCTTCGAAACGGTACAGGTCGGAACGGCCTTCCATGTTGTTGAACGGTTCATCCAGCCGACGGGTGGACGGGATATCCAGCGGGTGGTTGGTCTTGGGATCAATGGCGGTACCACGGTCGAACGGCGTGAGAAACTCGCGATGCTCGTAGGCGAACGACACCTGGGTGGTGTCGCCATACCAGGCCAGCGACGGTGCGATCAGGCTTTCGCGGTGGGTGCCGAAGTTGCGCCAGTAGTCTTCGTCTTCATGGTCGACGATCAGCCGATAGGCCAGGCCGCTGTCACCAATCGGGCCGGTGGTGTCGAGGCTGCCGCCGCTGCCATTCTTGCCGTCACCGAAGGTGGAGCCGCGCACGGTCAGCGCGGTGGATTGAACCAGCTCAGGCTTTTTGCTGACGATGTTCACCACGCCGCCCGGGTCCTGGATGCCATACAGCAAGGAGGCGGGGCCCTTGAGGACTTCGACCCGCTCCGCCGTAGCGTTCAGCGCACGCCCCTGCACGATAGGCATGCCATCGCGCATGATCGAGCCGTTACGGTTGTCGCCAAAACCGCGCAACATCACCGCGTCCTGGGTGCTGGCCAGCGTATTGGCCTGGGTGATGCCACTGATATTGCCCAGGGCATCGTCCAGGTTGCGCGGGGTCTGGTCGCGCAGTACTTGGGCGGGCACGACGTTAACGGTTTGCGGGGTCTCCAGCAGCAGGCCATGGGAGCGCATCACCGAGCTGGTGGGCGGTGGCTGGTAGCTGGTGCTGTCCTGGGTTTGCTGGCCGACACCACTGATGGTGGTCGCGCCGAGATTGACCGCGCCTTCGGTGGGTACCGGCTCCAGGGCCAGGGTGCGGGCGTCGATCTGGCGGAAGGTAAAGCCGGTGCTGCCGAGCAACCGTTGCAGGGCCTGGGTCGCGCTCATCTGCCCGCTGACCGCCGGGGCGTTCAAGCCGTACGGCGCTTCATCGGTGTAGATCACGCTGATCCCGGTGACCCGGCTGAAATCGCTCAGTGCCTGGGGCAGCGGCTTGGCTGCCAGGGCAAAGTTGAACTGCGTGCTTTGCTGCTCCTGCGCCTGCGCCACGCCCAGAGGCAGCAACGCCAGCCCCGACACTGCCAATGCCGAGGCTCCCAGCCACTGTTTTACCCAACCGCCCGCCGTCGACTTCATGCTGTGAGAACCCGTGTAGAAAACGCTGTTAATGCGAATAGATCGCAGTTTCAAGCACTACACGGTTGGGCGGTGGATTTACCTCACCTTTATTTGCAAATATTTTTCTTTATTGCGCCTGAATGCGAAACCCCATGCGTGGGAAATGCACATGCACGGTGCCAGCGCGTTCGTCGCTACGGCGCAGGATCAGCTCTTCACGCCCGACAAACAGCAGTTCACCGGCCACCGGGTCAGTGCCGTAGTCGGTCGCCGAAACAGTCACCGGCTGGCCAGCCTTGAAGCCGTTCAAGTCTTCGAACACTTCATCGGGCAAGGCGGCCGGTGTGGCGTTGCGGGCGACGTCCAAGGCTTGCTCGGCACTCATCTCACTGGCGGTGCCATGGCCAAAGCCCAGCACCCGGTCCAGCCACGCGGCGACAGCGGGATACGCATCAACCAGTGGCGCGGTCACCGACGAGCCTTTGAGGAACCACAGCGGATGGGCCAGGGCAAAGTCGGCAATCGACGGCTCGCCGAACAGGAAATCCCCGGCCTGGTGCTGCAGCTGCTGTTCAATACGGCTGGCAATGGCCGGCCACTGATGCTTGGCCACCTCCAGTTGTACCCGGGTCGCGGTGCCGCCGCTGAACAATTGGGTACGGTCGGCCACCAGCACCTGGAGCATGTGCGGCGGCACCTTGGCGAACTTGACCGCCAGGGATTCCGGCTGGAACACCAGCGCCACCGCATGGGAAAACACCAGCGAATCGGCCCAGGCGGCGAAGCCTTGAGTAACCAGTTCCAGGCCCTGTGGATACAGCGCCGGCGACGACTTCTCCTGCTCCAGGCGGCGGGCGATCAACGCGGTATCGCAATAGATATCGGCGCCGACCTGCAGTACGGGTGTCTTGCGATAGCCACCGGTCAGGGCGGTCAGGTCGGGCTTGGGCATCACCGGTGAAATAAGCACCGAGCGCCAGGACAAGCCCTTGAAGCCCAACAACAGACGAGCTTTTTCAGCGAAGGGGGACTGCGGGTAATGGTGGAGGATCAACTCAGACATGCCAGGCTCCGCTCAATGGAATGAGCCGCTAGCTTAGCCTGCAAAATCACGCGTGGGGGCGATGGGAACCCATCAGTCAGATCAATGAGCCGCTTGCCGCCAGGCACTCCTTGGCGCTCTTCTTCAACTTCTTGATCAGGCGTTCCTGGCGCAGCGCCTCGCCCTTGCTCGCACATTGCTCGGTGTACACCAGCGCCACGGCCGGGCTGGAGAGAAAGAACCGTGCGCCCTTGCCGCTCTGGTGGGAGGCAAAGCGGCGCACCGGGTCATTACTGATGCCGCAATAGAGCGAACCATTGGCGGCACGCACCAGGTAGACAAACCAGGGCTTGGGTTCGGAAGGATCAGTCACGGGTCAATGTCGGCAAACCAGAAGAGCGCCAATCTTATCAACGACTGGCCTGGAATGCCTTCAGCCCTTTGAGCGCCTGGGCGCGCACGGCGTTTTTCAGCGCCGGCGACCAGCCCAGCAGCAGGCCCTTGAGACCCAACGCCTGGCGCGACCAACGCCACAGGTCGAAGTGGTCGTGATGCTCGCAGATCTTGCCGTCGCGAAACACGAACCGCGCACCGATATCATTGACCACCGTATTGCCGGTGGCGCTGAACAGGTACGTCGCCACCCAATGCGCGCTGCCCGTGGTTTCGTCGCTGCGCACATGGTCGAACGTCAGGGAGAAGTCTTTGGCCCGCGTGGTCAACATGCGCCACATATCCCCGGCATCGCGCCCGCGCAGTTCGCCAAACGCCGGGTCGCTGAACAGCACGTCGTCCGTATAGCAGGCAGCCATGGCTTCGGCGTCCAGGCGCTGGAACGCGCTGTAGAACTCGGTGATCAGGGCGTTATGGGCATCACTCATGGGCAGGCTCCGCTGGCGTCGAAAAGATAGCCGCACGATAAGCCGCCCACGTCGCCAATGCTACTGACATTCGCCGCGCAAATGACCGGTATCACGGCACCATGCCGCTGCTGCGGGCATAGGCGAACAAATCCACGTCGGTGGAAATGCACAGCCGGCTCATCGCTGTGCTTTTCTGCTTGCTGATGGTCGAGATACTGCGATTGACCCGCGCGGCAATCTGGCTGACGGTCAGGCCACTGGCGAGCATGCGCACCACCTCACGCTCCTTGCCGGACAACTGCGGCACCGCCTGTTGATCACCGGTGCCGGCTTCCACCAGTTGCACCCGCAGGCATTCACTGACAAAGGTCTGGCCCTCGCTGACCGCCTTGATGGCCTGGGGCAACTCCCTGGCCGAGGCACTCTTGGCCACGATCGCCCGGGCGCCGTGGGTGAAGGAGGCACGCAGGGTGGCGACGTTGGCAAACATGGTCACCAGGATCACCGGCATCGCTGGGTACTTGCGGTGCATCAGGCTCAACAGGCCGTAACCGTCCGCCTGTTGGTTGCCCGGCATGGCAAAGTCGGTCACCAGCAGGTCGCAGGGCGTGCGGTCGAGCAAGGCGAGCAACTGATCGGGGCCATCGGCCTCGCCGACCACCTTGCACTTTCCATTCGCTTCGATCACTACTTTTTGGCCGATACGCACAATTGGATGATCGTCAGCAATTATTACGCGAAGCATGAGGGACACCATGATGGCAAATTGACCTGCGCAAAAATAGCGCTGGTTCTGGATCGCAACAACCGTCAACAAAACCCGCTAATGGCGAATAGCCCCGCAATCGCTGCCGACGAGATTAAGGCCTACAAAACAAACAGAATGTACCGCCAGAAACGCCCTACATTACAGGTCGTAAAATTCCTGCAAATCGGACCATGACGGTGAACTTCAGAGCGTCGACAGGTAGGCCAGGTAACGCACCAGATCCTGTCGCAGTCGCACCAAGGTACGGGCATGCATGGCTACGCCATCGCGGGTGACCGCCGAGATCAGCCGGATGCCACGTTTTTCCAGCGAGGTAACGCCCAGGAATGCAACGCTGCCGATCAGCCGGTGCAAGTGCTGGACGGTGGCCCCCTCATCGAGGCGGATCACTGCACTCGACAGCGCTCGCAAGTCTTGCCGTGCCTCATGCGTCAGGCTGCCCAGCATGCTTTCCAAGACCTCGCCACCTCCAAACATCTGCACCAGCACGGCACGCGTTGGCCAGCCTTCGCGCGTGAACTGGGCATGAACCTCACCCTCAGGCCTCGGCACGCACATGTCGGCCTGCGCCAGCCAGTACACCAGGACGTTGCGCAGTTGTATGAAGGTGAGGGGCTTGACCAGCCAGGCGTCCATGCCGGCTTCCAGGCACAGGCGGACCTCTTCCGGGCCCAGGTTGGAGGTCAAGCCGATGATGGGGACTCGCGTCGTCATGGCCTCACGTTCCTGCGCACGAACCCTGCGGGTCATGGCGTAGCCATCCATGCCAGGCATCTGGCAGTCGGTCAGGATCAGGTCGAAGTGGTGCTCGTCCATGGCGGCGAGCGCGGCGCGACCGTCCCGACAGGCCTCATAGTCCAGGCCCAGCCGTTCCAGTATCCCGCCCATCAGCAGGCAATACGCCGGGTGGTCGTCGATCACCAACACCTTGAGCCGGCGCCAATAGGCGGGCGAGGTGGCCGGCGGCAGGGGTTCATGCCCACTGCCGTTGCCTGGGGGAATGCCCGATGACATGACGACCTCGACTTACCGTAATGAACGGGCGTGGATGGCACGCAAGGCGTGCAGGAAACAGCCCCGACCTGATCAACAGGACGCGGCATTCTGGATGATCTTTTTGAGTTTTTCATGACCGCGAAAGCGGACCGGAAAATAGTCGAATGGAGGGCTTCGGACCATACAACAACTACGAAAACTGCATAAATCCTACGTAATCAAAAGCCGGTTCCGACATCGCCGATCAACGACGTACGACTTCCGCTCACTGTCGTAATTGTTGTATTCCCCCGGCCCTTCACGCTGGATAAATTCGCCGCTGCCCAAAAAGGGCGCGGCCAGCCATTCCCGGTGGTCGCAAACACATGACGGTTACACACGACCCACAGTCAGCAATCCTTGCACCGGAACCCACGACATGAATAAGCCTCTCGCTGCACTCGCCCTCTTTCTCACGATCGCCCACCAGGGCTCGGCCGTTGCCGCAAGCTCAGTGGAGCTGATCGTCAAAGGCCTGATCACGCCGAGTGCCTGCACGCCGACCTTATCCGCCAACGGCATTGTCGATCACGGCAAGATCTCCGCCAAGGACCTGAACCAAAACACTTCGACGCATTTGCCCAAAGTCATCTTGCAGATGAGCGTGAACTGCGACGCGCAAACCTTGTTCGCGCTGAACGGCATAGACAATCGTGCCTCTTCGACCACGGCGTCGTACGGCTACGGCCTGGGCCTGATTAATAACACGCAGAAAATCGGTCACTACGCACTTGAATTCAGCAATGTGGTGGCAGATACCCAGACCATCTATCCGGTTGAGTCCCTTGACGGCGGGCTGACCTGGAACAGCATGGATGGGGCAGTGTGGCAAGCCGGGACCTTGGCGGGCTTCGGTGCCGATTCAGGCATCAACAGGGGACCGATTCCTATCCAGGACATGACGACCGACATGACAGTGCGCACTGAGATTGCCGCGGCAAGAGGCTTGGACCTGGCCAATGAAGTGCTGCTCGACGGCTCTGCCACGATCGAAGTGAAGTACCTGTAAATCACCCTTTTTTGACCCGGCGCACCGCGCGCCCTCTCGGATTCTTTTGCCATGCCCCCCTGCTCCCGACTCTTTGCCCTCTCATTGCTGCTGACCGCCGGCTCACAGGTGTATGCCGCCAGCAGCGTCGACTTGACCGTCAAGGGAATAATCACGCCGACGGCCTGCACACCCAACTTGTCTGGCATGGGTGTTGTCGACTACGGAAAAATCTCCGTGTCGGATCTCCATCCCGACCTTATAACCGAGTTACCGGCGACCAGCCTTCAAATGACCGTCACCTGCGAGGGCCCCACACTGTTCGCCCTCAAAGGCATCGACAACAGTACCGGCTCGATTGACCCTTACAACTACTACGGCCTGGGCATGATTGGCGACAAAAACATCGGTAGCTATCACCTCATGCTCACCAACCCGATTGCCGACGGGTCCCCGGCTACCCACATCGCCTCAGCCGACGGCGACAGTTGGAAAAACAATGAAGACAACGTGTGGCCTGTGGTTTTCCTCGCAGCATTCAGTGATCAACCCGGTGGTCCATTGTGGGCGCCAAGCCCCATCCAGGCGCTGAGCACGGATCTCGTCATCAGCCCCCTTATCTCTCCGACCCGTAGACTGAATGTGCTCGATGAACTGCCATTCAACGGCTCTGCCACCCTCGAAGTGAAGTACCTGTAAGCCACCTTACCCCACAGGATGTGTCAACCATGATTCGTGCCCTGACCTGCTTTACCGCAACTGTGCTGATGGCTGGCACTCCTGGTGCTTTTGCCGCGAGCGCCACCGACTTGAGCGTCACCGGCGTGATTACACCCAGTTCCTGCGTTCCCAGCCTGTCCAGCGGCGGCATCGTCGACCACGGCAAACTGACCGTGAAGGACCTGGCCCCCGACCAGCCGACTCGCCTGGAGACCGCCAACCTGCAACTGGAGGTGACTTGCGAGGCAGAAACGCTGTTCACGCTGACTGCCATCGACAACCGCGCCGGCACCTCGGCCATCCACCCTGCCAGCCAGGGCCTGGGCAGGGTCAATGACGACCAGATGTTGGGCAGCGTCGCGTTCAGCGTCCTGGACGCAGTGGCCGACACGGTGCCGGTGCGCACCATCATGTCCAGCAACGGCGGGACCTCCTGGCGCCCTTCCACTTACCTGGGGCACGCAGGCCTGACTGCCTTTGCCAGCGCTGACGACCTCAACGCCCCGATCGCCCTGAAGGTGTTGACCGCCCGCTTGAGCGCGTTTACCACCCTGGTCAAGGCCACCGACCTGACCCTGGTGGATGAGGTGCCCATCGACGGTCATGCCACCCTGCAATTGAAGTACTGGTAAGCCCGACCGTGCGCTTTACCCCCGACAACCCAGGATTGATCCGAGCCATGAACACCCTGCACCGCACCCTTAGTTGCGCCCTGCTGTTGGGCGCGAGTACCAGCGCCATTGCGGCCTCGACTACCGACCTGACCGTACGGGGGTTGATCACGCCGAGTGCTTGTGCTCCCACACTGTCCGATGGAGGGGTTATCGATTACGGAAAGATAGCGGCAAAAGACTTGAAACAGACCGATATCACGTTTCTCGAACACATGGACTTGTCACTCGACATCCATTGCGAGGCGCCCACCGCGATGGCCTTGCAGTTCGTTGATAACCGATCGGGGACCAGCTCCAACCCGAGTTACCCAGGGTTGGGGTTGACCCCCGCCGGGGAGAAAATCGGCTTTCTTACCCCGTACCTGCAAGATCCGAGGGTGGATAACACCGCCGTCCAAATGAGTGAGTCGCAAGACCATGGAGCGACCTGGAAAAAAGCCTACACCTATACTCTACCGGGGCTATACGCGCCCAGCGCCCTGGCGGATGCCAGCCAGCCGATTCCCAGCACTCGATTCTCGGCAAGGTTAGGCGTCATCGCCGCCATCGAGGCTACCGACAGCCTGACGCTGACGAGCGAAGTCCCCTTCGACGGCAACGTAACCCTTGAAGCCCGCTACCTGTAACACCCTGGCGCTGCTTGGCGCACGTCTTTGATACCGAACTCTTCCACAGTGATCCTACGTGATGAACACAACGATCCTCTCCTGCGCGCTCATGCTGCTCGCCGTGAACCTGACGCCCGCCCTCGCAGGGTCCACCGTGGACTTGAGCGTGACCGGCCGAATCACGCCCCAGGCCTGCAGCGTATCGCTGTCCGACAGCGGCCTGGTCGATTTCGGCAAGATCCCGGCACGGACCTTGAAGCCAAGTGAATACACCCAACTGCCCAGCCAGCAACTGGGCCTGAGTATCAGCTGCGAAGGCCCGACCCTGTTTGCCCTGGTGGGTATCGATAATCACCCGGGCTCATCGCCGGCACCGCTGGTGTTCTACGGGTTGGGCATGAACATTCACGCGCCGTCGGAACGCCTGGGGTCAGTGGGCTTGGCGTTGCGTGGGCCGGTAGGCGACGGCGCGGCGCTGCGTGTCCTGACGTCGCCCGACAACGGCGGCACCTGGCACCCCGAGGCCAACGCCTACCCGGCGCAATACATTGGGTTCGCGCGCTCGGACGCCCTCCAGCCCGAGCCCATCAGGCAGTTGGTAGCCAGCCTGCGAGTGGAAACCGCCATCAGCCCGGCCAGTGGCCTGACGCTGAAGGAAGAAGTGCCTTTGCAAGGTTCGATCACCCTGGACCTCAAGTACCTGTAACCCTTATTGAATGAGTGCTCAGATGATGCAAGTTTCCTGGATACGCGCCGGTTGTGCCGGCTTCGCCCTGTGGTGCTGCGCCACCAGCGCGCTGGCCGACGGTATGGTGCCCGACACCTCGGTAGTCATCGTCCACGAAGCGGAGGGCGAAGCTGCCGTGTCGGTGACCAACACCGACAGCAAGCTGGCCCTGCTGCATGTGACCCTTGAAGACATCCCCGAAGACCAGGACACGCTGCTGTTCGTCACGCCCCCTCTCGCACGGGTGGAGCCCGGCAAGAGTCAGTTGGTGCGGTTCATCCTGCAATCGAAGGAGCCGCTGAAGACCCAACGCCTCAAGCGGGTGATTTTCGAGGGCATGCCCCAGAAACGATCCGGCGCCGAGGCCGGGCGCGCCCAAGTGGGCGTCACGGTGCGGCAGAACCTGCCGGTGATCCTGAATCCCAAGGGCCTGCCGCCCAACCGCACGCCGTGGCTGGGGTTGAGCTGGAAGCTGAAAAACGGCCGGCTCAGCGTGCACAACCCCACGCCTTACGTGGTACGCCTGGCCCAGGAACTGCGACTGCTACCCGGCAAAGGCGCGGCCATGCTGCCACGCACCTATGTGCTGCCGGGAGAGACCTTGACGGTCCCGGCGAAAGGGCCTGCCGCAACCGCGGTACGCCTGCAGCCGGCCACGGTGTATGGCTTTGCCGTCGCGCCTCATGATGCGCCGATCACACGTTGATCCAACGGCGTCCATGGACACTGCGACGCCTCTATAAAACGAAGTGGCCACTCCCTGAAGGCCACCGGGAAGACAGCCTGGCGCCAACGAAAGTCTAGCCACGGGCCTCCATCACAAGAGTGCATTTGTGTGAACACAGTCATGAATTACCGTGACGGCAACGCCGTGCCCGGCGCTTTACCACGCCTGTCACGCGCTCAGCTGCACATCATTGCCTGGGCCGCCCTTGGCCCTGCCCTATTGGCTGGCCCCGCCTGGGCCGATCCGGCAACGGGCACCTTCGACAACCAGACCCTGCACCAACGCGGCATCGACCCGGAGCTGGCCAGTTTGCTGCTGCAAGCACCGCGCTTTGCCAGCGGTCGCCACGCCGTCAACCTGTCGGTCAACGGCCTGCGCAGAGGGCGTGTCGACGCCACCTTCGACGACCACGGCACGCTGTGCTTCGACACTGCATTGCTGGACGCGGCGCAATTGGAAACACCGCCTCGCAGCACGGGCGCCTGTCACGGGTTTATCGAGCAGTACCCGCAAACCATGATTGAGCCAGACCCGGCCAGCCTGAGCCTGTCCCTCGTGGTGCCCACCCAGGCGCTGCGTCCGGCGACTCGGGATTTTTCCGGCTACAGCACCGGCGGGTTTGCCGGCCTGCTCAACTACGACGTGACGGGGCTGCATAACCAGTACGGCGATGACACCAGCCGATTCGGCTCGGCCAATACCGAAGTCGGCTTCAATGCCGGCGACTGGATCGTGCGCAGTCGCCAAGTCCAGACCTGGCAAGACGGCGTCTCGCGCAGCACTCACCTGGACGCCTACGCCCAACGCACCTTCGCCCGCCAACAAGCGGTGTTGCAGGCGGGGCAGATCAATCTCTATAACCCAGTGCTGGCCGGGGCCCAGATCACCGGCGTACAAGTGCTGACCGAGCAGGGCCTGCAAGACCAGAATCAAGGTGCGACCATCGATGGCATCGCCAATGGGCCGGCCCAGGTGGAAGTACGCCAGAACGGTGCGCTGATCCACTCCACCGTGGTGCCGGCCGGCCCCTTTTCCCTGAGCAATGTGCCGCGCTTGAGCGGGCGCTCCGATGTTGAGGTGACCGTCAAGGAAACCTCCGGCGAAGAACGGCGCTTCACCGTCCCGGCTGCGATGCTCGGGTTGGGCTTGCCGGCGCCGGGCTATTCGGTGGCCGCCGGCCGGGTGCGCGATGCAGACGGAGGCGACGGCGCGCAACCCTGGGTAGTCAGCGCGGGGTGGACCAGTGCACCTCACCCTCTGGTGTCACTGGGCAGCGGCGTACTGGCGGCGATGGATTACCGGTCGGTTGGCCTGAACCTGGGCTTCTTGCCCGCGCAGGACAGCCAATGGCAACTGGCAGTCATCGCCGCCGAGTCAACGCGCCGTGATCAGCAACGCGGCCTGCAGACCGACCTCTCATGGAGCCAACGACTGGGTGACCGCTGGGCCATCAGCGCCGCCAACTCCTGGCGAACCGAGGACTACCGCGACCTCAGCGAATCAACCTACCTCACGGACACGCGTGAACAACAGCGCTCTCGCTACCGCGACCAGCAGAGTGCCACGGCCTCATGGTCCCATCCCCGGCTGGGCGCGTTCAGCGCCGGGGTTTCCCGCACCTCCTCGTTTGCCGGCGACAGCAGCAGCCGCGCGCTGGCCTCGTGGGGAACACAGGTGGGTGGCGTGTCCCTGTCGGCCACCGCCGAATGGCACATGGGCGGCCGCCGATACAACGATGACGCCGTTTACCTGAATATCAGCGTGCCCCTTGGCGAGCGCCGCCGTGGCCGGGCCTGGGTGCGTAATTCCGGCGGCGAGCACCGTATCGGGACGGGCGTCAACGAACAGATTAACGATCAACTGGCCTATCGGGTCGGGGTTGAACATGACAGCCGTGACCGCCAGGTGGAATCGTCGCTGGGGCTCTCGGCGCTGCCGTTCTACACCCAGCTGGACGTCAACTACACGCGCTCGGACGACGAGCGTTCCAGCTATCAGGGGGGCGCGCGTGGCGCGGTGGTATTGCACGGCGACGGCGTGACCTTCTCGCCGTACCCGGTGCGCGACACCTTCGCGTTGCTGTCGGTGGGGGACATGGCCGGCGTCAAGGTCAGCACGCCGAGCGGCCCTGTGTGGACCGACTGGCAAGGCCAGGCGGTGGTGCCGCAGGTCAGCGCCTATGGCCGAAGCCCGGTGGAAGTGCAAACCGGCTCGTTGCCGCGCAATGCCGACATCAGCAATGGCCTGGCCGTGGTCTCGGCGGGCCGTGGGGCGGTAGACCGGCTTGAGTTTGGCGTGGCGCTGACGCGTCGGGCCTTGCTGACCCTGGACAGGCCCGTTCCGCGTGGGGCCACGGTGACCACCGCCGACGGCGAGTTCGTCACGCTGGTGCAAGAAAGCAACCACGTGTTCCTGCCCACGGTGCTTGACCTGCCCCCCTTGTGGATCAAGGCCCCAGGGCAGCCACGATGCCGCTTGCACTTTGAATTGCCAAAGAAGGCCGACCCGCAGGTGTATTTCGAAACCGCCCCGGCCCGATGCCCACTGCCTTGAGGAAACCTGCCATGAACCTTGATTACCTGCTGCCCGCGATAGCGCTCGTGCTGTTCGGCATCGGCATCGGCCCTGCGCAGGCGCAGGAAGAATGCCGCCTGGACCTCAGCGAGCCACGCCTGGATTTCGGCCTGATGAACCGCGCCGTACTGGTGACGCCTGCGCCCGAGCGTTTACTCGGCGAGCGACGTGTCGGCGTGACCCTCACCTGCTTGCAACCTGTGGCGATGAGCCTGTTTTACCGAGGCCTGGCCGCCGGTGCCGAACGGTTTCGTTTCACCGACCAGGGCAGCTACCAGTTACAGGTCCAGGACGCGGTGCTGGATGGCCATGCCGTGAACCTGGGCTTGATTGCCGGTCACGGGCTAGCACCGAGTACCCACGGTTCAAGCCTGACCTGGCGAGCCGACCATGGCATCGTGCCGTTGCACAACGGCCAGCCCGCGCTCGGTCGCCGCTTTTCCGTACAGATGGTGGCCAATGCCTGGGCCGA
Organism: Pseudomonas sp. MYb13; assembly: GCF_002980075.1. NCBI lineage: Bacteria > Pseudomonadati > Pseudomonadota > Gammaproteobacteria > Pseudomonadales > Pseudomonadaceae > Pseudomonas > Pseudomonas sp. MYb13. The sequence goes on from NZ_PCQI01000002.1 coordinate 372,467, forward strand.
GGACGGCGCCGCCCGCGTTCGCGATGCCGTGACCTGGCAGGCCTCTGGGTGGGTCGATGCGCCCGCCTCCGGTCGCTCCCGGGAGCTGCAATTGCTCGCGCGTTTCGCTCCAGCGGCGTGCACGCCCAGCCTGTCCAATGGCGGCACGGTGGACTTTGGCAAGGTGTCGGCCAAGGCACTGAACCCCGACAAGGAGACGCACCTGCCGGACAAGCAATTGGCCCTGACAGTGAACTGCGACGGACCGACTCATTTTGCCTTGCTCATGCAAGACAATCGCCTGGGCTCGGCAACCGGCGGCACCGATGAGACAGCCTACGGGCTGGGCCTGGACGCACGCGCGCAAAAGATCGGCCGCTACTCGGTAAACGTCGACCCGGCGCAGGCCAGCGCCGATAACCTGCAACAGCTGTATCGCACCGAGTCCACCACGGCGGGCGCTGCCTGGAGCAGCGCCAATGCCAACCCACTGCCCCTGGCTGGCCGCAGCTACCTGGGCTTTACCGACAGTGCCGGCAGCATCCTTGGCCCCACAGCGTTGCAGAAGGTATCCGCGCTGCTGACGCTGAAGACAGTCATCGCCCCGCTCCAGCAGTTGGACCTGAGCAGCGAGATCAGACTCGACGGCTCGGCCACCCTGGAAATCATCTACCTCTAACCCGCGTACCGGAGCCCCACAATGAAACCGTTACTGATGTTCCTGACCCTTGCCCTAAGCCCGCTGGCGATGGCCGACTCCACGGTCGAGCTGAACGTCAAAGGCCTGATCACCCCGGAGGCCTGCACCCCAACCTTGTCCGCCGGGGGCTTGGTCGACTTCGGCAAGATTTCCCAACAAGACCTCAACCTCACGACAGGTACGCGGCTGCCGGCCAAATCCCTGAACCTGAGCATCGATTGCAATGGCCCGGTGCGCTACGCCCTGCGCATGCGCGATAACCGTGACGGCACCGCCCACGTCAACAGCGAGATCTATTACGGGATGGGCCTGGACAACAGCGGCAACAAGATCGGTGTGTATTCGGTCAGTTTCGATCCGAAGCAAACCGTGGCAGACACGCTGCCAGGCCTTTATGGCACCGAGTCCACCACCGGCGGCGTAGCGTGGCGCACGTCCAACCGCAACCCGATCGACATCGACGCCAGAAGCCTGCTGGGGTTTACCGACCTTGAAGGCAGCACGGCCGGCCCCTCTGCGATCCAGACACTGACCAGCACGCTGACCCTCGAAGCGGTGATCAATGCCAAGCAGAACCTGGACCTGAGCACCGATATCCCCTTGGACGGCTCGGGCACTCTGGAGGTGGTCTACCTCTAGACCTTCTCGCTGCACACCCCGACGTACAACGCACGGCCTGCGCCCAGCCCGGCGACGATCGCGCCCAGGCCAATCACCGCGAAGACCCAGCCCACAGCCGACCAACTGCCGGTCCAGTCGTGAATCAGGCCGACCGCAAACGGGCCAAGGGAAGCCAGCGTATAGCCAAACCCCTGGGCCATGCTCGACAGGTTGGCGGCGACGTGGGCGTCACGCGAACGCAACACGATCAAGGTCAGCGCCAGGCTGAACGTACCGCCCTGGCCCAGGCCCAGCAGGATTGCCCACCCCCACAGCCCATCGAGCGGTGCGTACAGGCAACCGAACAACCCCCCCAGGGTCAGCAGCATCACCACGACGATGGCCAGGCGCTGGTCCTTTCCTCGGGTGGCCAGCCACGGTGCCGCAAGCGAACTGGCCAATTGCACGATGATCGAGCCGGACAGTGCCAGCCCGGCTTCAGTGGCACTCAAGCCACGACCGATGAGGATCGACGGCAGCCAGCCAAAGACGATGTAGGCCAGGGACGATTGCAGGCCCATGTACACCGTGACCTGCCACGCCAAGGGGTCACGCAGCAAACCCTTCACCCGATAGGCGACTTGATGCGCGCCGTGTTTGTGCCCCACTTGCGGCAACCAGAACAACGCCGCCACCAACGCCGGCACCAGCCAGAACCCCAGGCCGATGTTCCAGCTGTCGCCAAAGTAATCACTCAACGGCACCGTGGAGCCCGCCGCCAGCGCTGCCCCCAGGCACAACGCCATGGTGTAGACGCCGGTCATGGCGCCGGCCTGCCTGGCGAAATCACGCTTGACGATACCCGGCAGCAGCACGCCGATGATGCCAATGCTCGCACCCGCGATCAGGCTGCCGGCAAACAAACCAACCTCACCGAACGAGCTGCGCAGGATGATCCCGGCAGCCAGCGTCAGCAAAATCCCCAACACCACGCGCTCGGCGCCGAAGCGCCGGGCCAGGATCGGTGCCATCGGCGCGAACAGGCCCAGGCACAGCACCGGCAAGGTGGTCAGCAAGCCGGCTTTGGCCGCTGACAACCCAAGGCTGTGTGAAACCTCAGCCAGCAGCGGCGACATGCTCGACAGTGCCGGGCGCAAGTTCAACGCCACCAGGATCAGGCCCAGCAACAACAGCCAGGGGCGGCTGACCACCGGGTGACTGTGCTGCACCACCTCGTCGTCGGCTTCGGCGTCGATCAAGAGTTCTTCGAGTTCGGTCGTGCGTTTGGCTTCAAGGTTCATTGATCAACTGCCGGCAGACGGATTTGGCGCGCTCGGGGTCTTGGTGTTCCACCGCGTCGAGCAGGGCGACGTGCAAGTCAAACACGGCCTGGCGGCGCGGTGAGATATTCAGGGTCTGGCGCAACTGTGCGCCAACGATGGCGGAGAAATACTGGTACAGCTCGCTCAAGGCAGGGTTGTGCGCGGCGTCGACCAAGTGTTTGTGAAACACCAGGTCAGCGCTGATATAGGCCTCCAGGTCACCGTGATACAGCTCGGCGCTGGCGTCCAGTGCGCTGCGCAACGCTTTGAGGTCTTGCTGGGTGCGGCGCACTGCAGCCAGCCCGATGGCCTCCACCTCCAGTATCTGCCGCGTCTCCTGCGCCTGCTCCAGGGTGCAATGGGACAGCGCCCGCATCGCTCCAAGCGGATCGGTCATCGAGCGCAGGTAACTGCCATCGCCCTGACGGATCTCGATCAACCCGGAAAACGCCAATACGCGCATGGCCTCGCGCACGGTATTGCGGCTGATACCCAGCTCGGCGGACAGCTCAGGCTCGGTGGGCAGGCGCTCACCGATGGCCCATCGGCCTTCGGTGATGCGTAGCCGTAACTGCTCCAAGGCTTGGTCGACCAGGGAGCGTTTGATCAAGGGGGCGATGTCTGTCATGGGCTCAGCGCTTTCGTCCAATCATAGGATGAATTTTCCTACAGCCTATTCGGACTTGACTACAAAGGCAACGCACTAGGGTTCTTAGGCAGGCAAAGGAGCAGTATTTTCGATTGGTAAAATTACCCTCTGAGGGTAATTATGGATTCAAGTGTCTTATGGAAAAGTACACACCTCATTACGATTTGGCGGTGATAAAGCTGGATGTGAGGCGGCTTGGAAGAAGAGCGTTTACACATACAGCACAAAGGTGCGGCAGGGAACTTCACTTCAGCGTCGGTGAGATGCAGGAGGCCATCTATGGGTTACAACACTGGATGTTGTACAAATCGATGACCACCTATAGCGATCATCGGGTCTGGCAGGACGTTTACTGCACTCATTCAAAAGAAAGGGATATCTACATAAAGGTCACTTACTCCCCGGACAGTGCCCCGCCGGTGATCTCTTTCAAGGAGAAAAACCCATGAAGGTAAAAAATTGCTACATCTGTGGCGCCCCCGACGCGTTGCATTATTTTGAGGGGCGCAGCGAAACCATCAAAGTCAAAGGCATGGAGCGCCGGGTGGACAACCTTTCAGGTTGGGAATGTCACGTATGCGCAGACGGCTTTTGGGATCCTGATACCGACAGTGCTGATCGTTATGGAGAGGCAGGTGATGAGCTTGTCCTCGCAGCCAGAAAGATGATCGGCGCCGAGATCAAACGCACCCGTCGCAAACTCCATCTTACGCAAAAAGAAGCGGTGGAATTGCTGTCCGGTGGCGGCCACAACGCATTCTCCCGCTACGAACGTGGCGAGTTGCTTGCTCCCAAACCATTGGTGGTGCTGATGCGGCTACTGGATCGTCACCCGCACCTGCTTGCTGACGCAAAAGTCCTGGCAGAAGGCGCGGATATGCGCGGCGCCTTTACCTACACCGTGCACAGCGACACTGAAACACTCAAGGCCTCCTAGCCCCCCAAAAAATAAACCCGGCACCAGGCCGGGTTTATCGTTTCAAGCATCGATCAGTGCAAGATCTGGCTCAGGAACAATTTGGTCCGATCATTCTGCGGGTTGTCGAAGAAGTCATTCGGCGCCGCCTGTTCCACGATCTCGCCCTTGTCCATGAAGATCACGCGGTTGGCCACGGTACGGGCGAAGCCCATCTCGTGGGTTACACACAACATGGTCATGCCGTCTTCGGCCAGGCCGATCATGGTGTCCAATACCTCTTTCACCATTTCCGGATCGAGTGCCGAGGTCGGCTCATCGAACAGCATGATTTTCGGCTTCATGCACAAGGCACGGGCGATCGCCACGCGCTGTTGCTGGCCGCCAGACAATTGCCCCGGAAACTTGTGGGCCTGCTCCGGGATGCGCACACGCTCCAGGTAGTGCATGGCGATTTCCTCGGCCTTGCGCTTGGGCATCTTGCGCACCCACATCGGTGCCAACGTGCAGTTCTGCAGGATGGTCAGGTGCGGGAACAGGTTGAAGTGCTGGAACACCATGCCGACTTCACGGCGGATCGCTTCGATCTGCTTGAGGTCGTTGGTCAGCTCCACGCCGTCGACCACGATGCGGCCCTGCTGGTGTTCTTCCAGGCGGTTGAGGCAACGGATGGTGGTGGACTTGCCCGAACCGGACGGGCCGCACAACACGATACGCTCGCCCTGCTTGACGTTGAGGTTGATGTCTTTCAACACGTGGAACTGGCCGTACCACTTGTTGACGCCCTGCATCTGGATAATGCCTTCAGGGCTCACAGGCTGTTTGATCGCTTCGCTCATAACAACAACTCCTAACGCTTGTGGCCTGTGTCGAGCTTGTGTTCCAAATGAATGGAATAGCGCGACATACCAAAACAGAAAATCCAGAACACCAGGGCCGCAAACACGTAGCCTTCGGTGGCCATGCCCAACCATTTAGGGTCGGCAGCGGCTTGCTTGACGCTGTTGAGCAGGTCAAACAGGCCGATGATGATCACCAGGCTCGTGTCCTTGAACAGCGCGATAAAGGTGTTGACGATGCCAGGGATTACCAGCTTCAGGGCTTGCGGGAGAATCACCAGGCCCATGCTGCGCCAGTAGCCCAGGCCCATCGCGGCGGCGGCTTCGTACTGCCCTTTGGGAATTGCCTGCAGGCCTCCGCGCACCACTTCGGCCACGTAGGCCGACTGGAAAAGGATCACGCCGATCAGCGCGCGCAGCAATTTGTCGATGCCCATGCCTTCAGGCAGGAACAACGGCAGCATCACCGACGACATGAACAGCACGGTGATCAACGGCACGCCTCGCCAGAATTCGATGAAGGTCACGCAGACCACTCGAATCGCCGGCATGTTCGAACGGCGCCCCAACGCCAGCATGATGCCCAGCGGCAAGGCGCCGGCAATGCCGACGGTGGCGATCACCAGGGTCAGCATCAGCCCGCCCCATTGGCTGGTCGCCACGTTGGCCAGGCCAAAGATCCCGCCGTGCAGCAGGAAGTAGGCGATGATCGGGTACAACACCAGGAAGCTCAGGCCGTAGATCGCCTTGCGTTGGAAACGCGAGATGAACAACGGCGCGACGCCGACGATGGCCAGCCACACGGTCAGGTCTACGCGCCAGCGCAAGTCGCCAGGGTAGTAGCCGTACATGAACTGCCCGAAACGCTGTTGGATAAACACCCAGCAAGCGCCTTCCTTGGTGCAATCGGCACGCGTGGTGCCGACCCAGTTGGCGTCCAGGATTGCCCAATGCAGGATCGGCGGCACCACCAGGTAGATCAGGTAAAACGCCAACAGGGTCAGCAGGGTGTTGAGCCAGCTGGAAAACAGGTTGGCGCGCATCCATGCCATCGGCCCGAACACCTTGTTCGGCGGCGGCATATCAGGTTTGAAAGTATGCGTACTCATGCGTGTTTCCTCACCGCTCGATCAGCGCAATGCGCTTGTTGTACCAGTTCATCAGCAGGGAAATGCTGATGCTGATCGCCAGGTACACGCTCATGGTGATGGCAATGACTTCGATCGCCTGCCCGGTCTGGTTGAGCACCGTGCCGGCAAACAGCGAAACCATTTCCGGGTAACCGATACCGGCGGCCAGCGACGAGTTTTTCGCCAGGTTCAGGTACTGGCTGGTCAGCGGCGGGATAATCACTCGCAGTGCCTGCGGGATGATCACCTTGCGCAGCGTCGGACCAGGGCGCAGGCCCAGGGAGCGCGCAGCTTCGGTCTGGCCGTGGCTGACGGACTTGATGCCCGAACGTACGATCTCGGCAATAAACGCCGCCGTGTACACCGTAAGTGCCAGGGTCAGTGCCAACAGTTCAGGGATGAGTACCCAGCCGCCGACAAAGTTGAAGCCTTGCAGCTTGGGCATCTCCCAGTGCAGCGGTGCACCGAAGATCAAGGCGCACAACGCCGGGATCACGATGAACAGCGCCAGGCCCGCCCAGAACTTGTGGAACGGTACGCCGGTGGCTTCGAAACGCTTGTTGGCCCAACGCGCCATCAGCACGATTGCCACGATGGCGACGACGATGCTGACCACAAACGGCCAGAAGCCGTCAGCGGCAATCGCTGCCGGCATGTTCAGGCCACGGCTGCTGACAAAGAAGGTATCGCCGAAGTTGTGGCTGTTACGCGGCCCCGGCATGGTCAGGAACACCGCGAAGTACCAGAACAGGATTTGCAGCAGCGGCGGAATGTTTCGGAAGACTTCTACATACACGGTCGCCAGCTTGTTGATCATCCAGTTCGGCGACAGTCGAGCCACGCCGATGACGAACCCGAGCAGCGTCGCCAGGATCACGCCGATGAAGGTCACCAGCAAGGTGTTGAGCAAACCGATCACAAACACACGGGCATAACTGTCCGATTCGGTGTAGTCGATCAGGTGCTGCGCGATGCCGAAGCCGGCACTGCGTTCAAGAAAGTCGAAACCCGAGGTAATGCCCCGGTGCTGAAGGTTGGTCTGGGTATTGTTGAAGAGGTACCAGCCCAGCGAGACCACCGCCACAATCGTGATGATCTGGAAGAGCCACGCACGCACTTTGGGATCGCTGAAGCTGAGCTTCTGCTTTGGTGCGCCGATTTGATTTTGCATGAAGTGCCCCGGAAATAATGGAACAGAACATCACCCGGCGGTTGGCCCACCGGGTGACAGAACCATCAGCGATCAGCGCACAGGTGGTGCGTATTGAATGCCGCCGGCGTTCCACAGTGCGTTCAGGCCACGGTCGATTTCCAGCGGGGTGCTCTTGCCCAGGTTGCGCTCGAACACTTCACCGTAGTTACCCACTTGCTTGACGATCTGTACGACCCAGTCTTTCTTCACTTTCAGGTCTTTGCCGTATTCACCGTCAGCACCGAGCAGACGTGCAACGTCCGGGTTCTTGGTGGACTTGGCTTCAGCTTCAACGTTTTTGGAAGTGATACCGGCTTCTTCAGCGTTGAGCATGGCGTAGCCAACCCAGCGCACGATGGCCAGCCACTCGTCGTCGCCGTTACGCACGACTGGACCCAGGGGTTCCTTGGAAATGGTTTCCGGCAGGACCACATAGTCTTTCGGCGCGGCCAGCTTGCTGCGCTGGGCGAACAGTTGGGACTTGTCGGACGTCAGTACGTCGCAGCGACCGGATTCCAGCGACTTGGCGCTTTCGTCGGAGGTGTCGAAGGTGATCGGGGTGTATTTCAGGCCGTTGCCACGGAAGTAGTCGGAAACGTTCAGCTCAGTGGTGGTACCGGCCTGGATGCAGATGGTTGCACCGTCCAGTTCCTTGGCACTTTTAACGCCCAGCTTATTGTTTACCAGGAAGCCGATGCCGTCGTAGTAAGTGATGAAGCCTGGGAATTTCAGGCCCATGCCGGCGTCGCGGGAGCTGGTCATGGTGGTGTTACGGGACAGAATGTCGACTTCGCCGGATTGAAGCGCGGTGAAACGCTCCTTGGCATTCAACTGGCTGAATTTGACCTTGGTAGCGTCGCCGAAAACGGCAGCGGCCACAGCGCGGCAAACGTCAGCGTCGATCCCCAGGATCTTGCCGCTGGCATCCGGTACCGAGAAACCCGGCAGACCGTCACTCACGCCACATTGCACAAAGCCTTTCTTCTGCACGGCGTCCAGCGTGGCGCCAGCTTGGGCGAAACCACTGACACCCAGTACAGCCGCCGCGGAAACGATGGCCAGGGTGGATTTCAATACCTTCATTCAAACCTCCAGTTTGCTCTTGTTGTGTCGGAGCTAGAACCTCAGCGCACCCTTATGAGGCGATATCGACCCGTGTTGGCTTTTTTTAGGGTCAAGCGGCATGAAGTTGTCGCGGTAATTCCAGTTGCTATCCCATGAGCGGCAGTCACTGATAGTGTTACCGTCCTGAGATAGCGCTGACATCGTTCAACACATAGCAAGGCCCGTACCAGAGTGCCGGCTGAGTCGATTCAGCCCACGGTCAATAGAAAAACATTCAACCGTGCGACATCTTATTAACAGATCAACCCGTCGCGCACCGTTCCGACGCACCCAATCGGAGCGCACGCACATTAATGGAGCAGACATGACCGAACCCTTGATTCTTCAGCCCGCCAAGCCCGCAGACGCCTGCGTAATCTGGTTGCATGGCCTGGGTGCCGATCGCTACGACTTTCTGCCGGTGGCCGAAGCGCTGCAGGAAAGCTTGCTGAGCACTCGCTTCGTTTTGCCCCAGGCGCCTACCCGTCCGGTGACGATCAATGGCGGCTACGAGATGCCCAGCTGGTACGACATCAAGGCCATGAGCCCGGCCCGGTCTATCAGCCTGGAAGAGTTGGAGGTATCGGCCAAAATGGTCGTGGATCTGATCGAGACGCAGAAGAGAACCGGAATAGACGCCTCGCGGATTTTCCTCGCCGGGTTTTCCCAGGGCGGCGCCGTCGTTTTCCACACGGCGTTTCTGAACTGGGAAGGCCCATTGGGTGGCGTGATCGCTCTCTCCACCTATGCGCCGACATTCGGGGACGAGCTGGAGTTGTCCGCCAGCCAGCAGCGCATTCCCGCCCTGTGCCTGCATGGCCAATACGATGACGTGGTGCAGAACGCCATGGGCCGCAGTGCCTACGAGCATTTGAAAAGCCGTGGTGTCACCGTTGCATGGCAGGAATACCCAATGGGCCACGAAGTGTTACCCGAGGAGATACGCGACATCGGCGCCTGGTTGACCGCTCGCCTGGGCTGAAAACCAGCGTTTATGTAGCCGTATGACAGACGCACTACGCCGCGCCCGATTCTTGCATTACACTGGCCGGCGTACATTCCTTAACCAATTAATGAGATCACCGTGCTCAAAGCACTTAAGAAGATGTTCGGCAAAAGCGAGGCTGAGCCGCTCGCGCCTGTTCCCAGTGCTCCTGTCCCGACACCCGGCAGCCGCAATGACGGTAAACAGCCCGGCCGGACCGCACCTGTCGCGCAGCCGAAGAAACCAACCGTGACGCCACCTGAACAGGCAACGCCGGTTGAAGCCGCTCCCGCGCCAGTCGCACCCAAGCCGCGGCGCGAACGTGCTCCCAAACCGCCCGTGACCCCATGGAAGCTCGAAGACTTCGTCGTCGAGCCCCAGGAAGGCAAGACCCGCTTCCACGATTTCAAGCTAGCTCCGGAACTGATGCACGCCATCCAGGACCTGGGGTTCCCGTACTGCACGCCGATCCAGGCGCAAGTGCTGGGCTTTACCCTCGCGGGCAAAGACGCCATCGGCCGTGCCCAGACCGGTACCGGCAAGACCGCCGCGTTCCTGATCTCGATCATCACCCAACTGCTGCAAACGCCGCCGCCGAAAGAACGCTACATGGGTGAGCCGCGCGCACTGATCATCGCCCCTACCCGGGAACTGGTGGTTCAGATCGCCAAGGACGCCGCGGACCTGACCAAGTACACCGGCCTCAACGTCATGACGTTTGTGGGCGGCATGGACTTCGACAAGCAGCTCAAGCACCTTGAAGCCCGTCACTGCGACATCCTGGTGGCCACCCCTGGCCGTTTGCTCGACTTCAACCAGCGCGGCGACGTGCACCTGGACATGGTCGAAGTGATGGTCCTGGACGAAGCCGATCGCATGCTCGACATGGGTTTTATCCCGCAAGTGCGTCAGATCATTCGCCAGACTCCGCCGAAATCCGAACGCCAGACCCTGCTGTTCTCCGCGACTTTCACCGAAGACGTGATGAACCTTGCCAAGCAATGGACCACTGAGCCGTCCATCGTCGAGATCGAAGCGGAAAACGTCGCCAGCGAAAACGTCGAGCAACACATCTACGCCGTGGCCGGTGCGGACAAGTACAAGCTGCTCTACAACCTGGTCAACGACAATGGTTGGGAGCGCGTGATGGTGTTTGCCAACCGCAAGGACGAAGTGCGCCGCATCGAAGAACGCCTGGTGCGTGACGGTGTGAACGCCGCGCAACTGTCCGGCGATGTGCCGCAACACAAGCGCATCAAGACGCTGGAAGGTTTCCGCGAAGGCAAGATTCGTGTGCTGGTGGCCACCGACGTCGCCGGTCGCGGGATTCACATCGACGGCATCAGCCACGTGATCAACTTCACCTTGCCGGAAGTACCCGACGACTACGTGCACCGCATCGGCCGTACCGGTCGTGCCGGGGCTGCGGGTGTGTCGATCAGTTTTGCCGGGGAGGATGACTCGTACCAACTGCCGTCGATCGAGACGCTGCTGGGGCGCAAGATAAGCTGTGAAACGCCGCCAACGCATCTGTTGCGCGCCGTCGAGCGCAAACGTCCTTAAGCTTCAAACGCAGTCACAAACGTGGGAGGTGGCTTGCCTGCGATAGCATCACCTGGTGTCACTAAAAACACCGAGGTGTCAGCATCGCAGGCAAGCCAGCTCCCACAGTGGGTTCTGGGTTCGGCTGGCTACTTCCAGCGATCCGCTGCGGCGTTATCACTGCTGCGCCCTTCCACCCAACGCGCGCCCTCAGGGGTATTTTCTTTTTTCCAGAACGGCGCCCGGGTCTTCAGGTAGTCCATCACAAACGCGCAGGCATCAAACGCAGCCTGGCGATGGGCACTGGCAGCGGCCACGAACACAATCGGCTCACCGGGTTCCAGCGCGCCAACACGGTGCAGCACTTCCAGCTTGAGCAACGGCCAGCGCTGCTCCGCTTCCACGGCGATCTTGGCCAGGGCTTTCTCGGTCATGCCCGGGTAGTGCTCCAGGAACATCCCCGACACGTCGCGGCCGTCATTGAAGTCGCGCACATAGCCGACAAAACTCACCACCGCGCCCACACCGACATTGGCCGCATGCATGGCATTCACCTCTGCCCCTGGATCGAACGCCTGGGCCTGCACACGAATGGCCATGTTCAGCCTCCGGTCACGGGGGGGAAGAAGGCGACTTCGTCACCCGGTTGCAGCGGCTCGTCGAGTCCGCAGAGTTCTTCGTTACGGGCGCACATCAAACGGGTTTCGTTGAGCACATCAAAATCCGGGTCACCGGCCAACGCCAGGCGCACAGCTTCGACAGTGGCAAAATCGCCTTCCATTTCCAGCGAGTCAAAGCCCACCGCCTCGGCGTAACGCGCAAAAAACAATACCGTGATGCTCATGCCTGGTCCGCCTTGAAGTGCCCGCTTTTACCGCCGAGCTTTTCCAGCAGGCGGATGCTTTCGATGGTCATGCCACGGTCCACGGCTTTACACATGTCGTAGATCGTCAATGCCGCGACGCTCGCAGCGGTGAGGGCTTCCATCTCCACGCCGGTCTGGCCGGAGAGTTTGCAGCGCGCCAGGATATGCACCGCGTCCACGCCATCGGCGCGCAGCTCGACCTTGACGCCCGTGAGCATCAGCGGGTGGCACAGGGGGATCAGGTCGCTGGTTTTTTTTGCCGCCTGGATCCCCGCAATGCGGGCCACGGCAAACACGTCGCCCTTGGGATGGGCGCCGTCGACAATCATTTTCAGGGTCTCGGGCAGCATGCGCACGCGCGCTTCGGCCACCGCCTCACGGAACGTCACGGACTTGTCGGTGACGTCGACCATATGGGCGCGACCTTGGGAATCGAGATGAGTCAGCACAGGGATACTCCTGATCAGGAGCATCGATTGTAAACCCAACACTGACTAAAAGTGGAAGCCGGCTTGTGTGGGAGCCGGGCTTGCCCGTGATGCAGGCACCGCGGTGTATCTGTTACACCGCGGTGAGGCTATCGCAGGCAAGCCAGCTTCCACACAAACCGGCTCCTACCGTTCAGTGGTTACAGGTGAGACTCGGCGTATTCAGCCAGGATCGAACGAGGCACCCCTTGCAGCGCAATATGCACGCCGTTCGGGAAATCCTTGAAGCGTTCCGTCAGGTACGTCAGCCCGGAGCTGGTCGCGGACAGGTAAGGGGTGTCGATCTGTGCCAGGTTGCCCAGGCACACCACTTTGGAACCGGCACCGGCACGGGTGATGATGGTTTTCATCTGGTGCGGGGTCAGGTTCTGGCATTCATCGATCAGGATCAGGCTTTGCTGGAAGCTGCGACCTCGGATGTAGTTGAGGGATTTGAACTGCAACGGCACTTTGCTGAGGATGTAGTCGACGCTGCCATGGGTGTTTTCGTCATCCATGTGCAAGGCTTCGAGGTTGTCGGTGATCGCCCCCAGCCACGGCTCCATTTTTTCCGCTTCGGTGCCGGGCAGGAAGCCGATCTCCTGGTCCAGGCCCTGCACGCTGCGGGTGGCAATGATACGGCGATAGCGCTTGGTCACCATGGTCTGTTCGATGGCGGCAGCCAGGGCGAGGATGGTTTTACCCGAGCCTGCGGCGCCTGTCAGGTTGACCAGGTGGATGTCCGGGTCGAGCAGCGCGTACAGCGCCAGGCTCTGGTAGATGTCACGCGGTTTCAGGCCCCAGGCTTCCTGGTGCAACAGGGGCTCCTGATGCAGGTCGAGGATCAGCAGCTTGTCGACCTGGATCTCTTTGATCCAGCCTACGAAGCCTTGTTCGTCGATGATGAATTCGTTGATGTGCACGGCCGGCAGGTTGTCGATCAGTTGCACCTGGTGCCAGGTGCGGCCATGGTCCTGACGGGTTTCGACCTTGCTGACCAGGTCCCAGAACGAGCCGGTCACCGTGTGATAACCACGGGAGAGCATCGACACGTCGTCGACCAGTTGGTCGGTACTGTAGTCCTCGGCAGCGATCCCACACGCTCGTGCCTTGAGGCGCATATTGATGTCTTTGGTCACCAGCACCAGGCGCAGGTCCTTGTCGCGCGCGTGCAGGTCGATCAACTGGTTGATGATTTTGTTGTCGTTCAGGTTTTCCGGCAGCAGGCTGTTGGGCTCGCTGCGCTTGCTCATCAGAATCGACAGCAAACCCTTGGGCCCGCTTTTGCCGCGCTGGATCGGCACACCGACCTCTACGTCCTCCGGCGATGCTTCGCCCAAGGTCTTGTCGATCAGGCGGATGGCCTGGCGGCATTCGGCAGCCACGCTGTGGTGCCCGCTTTTGAGTTTGTCGAGCTCCTCAAGCACGATCATCGGAATGGCGACGTGGTGTTCTTCGAAGTTAAGCAGTGCGTTTGGATCGTGGATCAATACGTTGGTATCAAGCACGTAAAGGATTGGCTGGTCGGAAGAAGGGTTACGTCCATGATCATCCATACTCGGTCACCTTTGTGGGAGCCAGTCGACGCAATACCTGGGCGGTGCTGCGCCTCGATTCGACCACCGACTGCACCTGAGTGACGTCAAGCGCAGTGCCCACATGAGGAGTCTTGGAAGACGCCACCTGTGCTGCAGGTTTCGGCGATCTGACTTCGTAATACCGCAAAACCCATGACAGGAAAAAGCACTTTGACGCTTTTTTGAAGTTTATTTTTCAGGATGACGAATAGCACTAGCCGAGTGCCAGGTACCCCGTTAAAGTCGGAAGTCCGCCTGCATCGAAATGTCGCGAAAAATCACCCCGAAAAAGCCTCATGTCCAACAGGGCCGGGCACTTCAGCGAAAAGCCTCTCGGCAGTCCTGCCAACCCAGACCACTCTGTGCCGTTGCCTGCAACAACATCGGCAAAGCGACCCGCGCCTTGTCCTGGGTGTCGTGAAACACGATCACGCCTTTGCGCCACAGCAGCATCAACGTCAGCACCCGTTGCGCCGACTCATCGGCCTTGAGTTTGCCGGGCTCGTCCTGGGAATCGATATCCCACAACGCCACCTGCAGGCCCTGGGCCTGGAAAAAGCCCTGGCTGTCCGCTCGGCGCTGGCCATAGGGCGGACGGAACAGCGGCACATAGTTTTCCGGCATCAGGTTCTGCACCAGCGAGGCACTGCGGGTGATTGAGCTCTGCCAATCCACCCAATGGCTGTGGGAGCGATACTGCCAGCCCTGGGTGCCCACGCACTGGTCCTGGTACAGCGCCTGCACATCGGCGACAGCGCTGCGTTCAACGCGGGTTTGCAGGCTGCTGCCGAGAGCGAAGAAGGTCGCGTTCATCTTCTGCTTGCGCAGGTAGTCGGTGAGCCAGTCGGTGTTGCCACTGACCGGGGCGGGGCCGCCGTCGAACGTCAGCAGGAACAGGCGATCGTTGAATTCGTCTCCGTTTCGCTCATGGTCGCCGAAACGCGCGATTTCGCTGCTGATCTGCGGGAACAGCGCGGCCTTGCGCAGCAGCTCGTCCAGGTAGCGCTCATGGAAGATATGGCTAGGGTTCGCCCAGCCTATATAGAAGGAATCTTCGCTGACTTCGAACTTGCCGGCCTGTTCGCGCAGGTCGTCCATGCTCTCCACCAGGTAGCAGAACGAGGCATCGACCTCGCAACTCTGCTGGGCAAAGGTGTAGTTCTCCAGCAGGCGTTGCCAGAGCTGGCGACGCAGGTCGTCAATGGCCGCCAGGTTGATGATCTTCAGGCCCAGGCGCTGCTTGAGCGCAGCTTCATCCTGATTTTCACTGGCCAGCAGGCTGTGGGCGAACATGAGAATTTCCGCGCGCGAGGCCACATCGAACAGCGCCGGGCTGCCGAGTTTTTCCGGCCAGGTGCCACGGTCCAGGCTGGCCACATCCACGGGCGCCGCCTGTGCATTCAGGCAAAACAAGCAAGCCGACAACAAAAGTGCTATTCGCACACGGGGTCTCCCTCTCCAGAGTCACCGGCCATCATAGCGGATCGCGCCTATCGCCATCATAGGTGGAGTCAAACCGCCCAACCCCCTAGAATCCCCTCCACGTTTACAGGAGACGACTTCATGCTGATGGTGATTTCCCCCGCCAAGACCCTCGACTTCGAGGCCCCGCCGGTAACCCAGCGCTTTACCCAGCCGCAGTACCTGGACCATTCCCAGGCGCTGATCGAGCAACTGCGCACCCTCAGCCCGGCGCAAATCAGCGAATTGATGCACGTATCCGACAAGATCGGCGGCCTCAACGCCGCCCGTTTCGGCAGCTGGACCCCAGCATTCAACCAAACCAATGCCAAGCAGGCGCTGCTGGCGTTCAAAGGTGACGTCTACACTGGCCTGAATGCCGAAACCTTCAGCGACGCCGACTTCTCCTACGCCCAGGACCACTTGCGCATGCTATCGGGCTTGTACGGCCTGCTGCGCCCCCTGGACTTGATGATGCCGTACCGCCTGGAAATGGGCACCAAGCTGCCCAACGCCCGTGGCAAGGACCTGTACGCCTTCTGGGGTACGCGAATCAGTGAGTGGCTCAACGAAGCGCTGGCTGAGCAAGGCGACGACGTGCTGCTCAACCTGGCCTCCAACGAGTACTTCTCTGCGGTCAAGCGCACCGCCCTGAACGCGCGGATCATCAACACCGAGTTCAAGGACCTGAAGAACGGCCAGTACAAGATCATCAGTTTCTACGCCAAGAAGGCGCGGGGCATGATGAGCCGCTTTGTGATCCAAGAGCGGATCAATGACCCGGCCAAACTCAAAACGTTTGATGTGCAGGGCTATCGCTTCAATGCCGAGCAGTCGAAGCCGGACAACCTGGTGTTTCTGCGCGATCACGCACCGGAATAAAGCGGCCCGCCGGTCGCCGCGCTGAATATCAATCGTGGGCGCTGGCTTGCCTGCGATGCCGGTGCATCAGTCGACTCCATCCTGACTGAAACACTGCCCTCGCAGGCAAGCCAGCGCCCACGTTTTCATCGCCCGGCTAACAGATATACGTCATTATTTTGGCGTCAAAAAATATCATGTCACCTCTCTAACAATTCTTTCACTCGACATTCGTCGATTTTTTTCGTAGTGGCACCACTTTTTTAAAACACTAGTGGCAAAAAACTATCCCAGCGTGCCAACTCCCCATAACTACTGGCCCAAATAGCAAGTGCTATCAATATAGTACTAGTGCCATCTTGGCTAATATTTCAAAAAATTTCAGTAAACAGGATGAGCGGGCTGGAACTTCGTCCTAAAGCACCGCTCATACCACCGGTAACGAAATTCTCTGATTCTGTAGGAGATGACTTACAACGCGGACCCAGGGAAGTAGCAAAGTTGTCACATTAACTTTGACTCAGTGGTCACATTACCAACCAACTAGTTGAGAGCGGCGATAAGGAACAATTGCCACGAACTATAAGGCCAAGGCTGTGCTTACCCTAATGGGTCAGTGAGAAAACCCAAGGCATTGATATTTAAGGGCTTGCAGCCTCTATCAAAGCCATGCGGCACTGGCGCCGAGCCCTTCTCCCAGGAAGGCTGGCTGCATTTCAGGGCAAGCCCCAATAACAAGGCCAAGTTGCGCACAACTTGAGTGCAATAGTTAGTCACTCACTATTTAACATGCCAGTACGCGGTAAGTCGGCGTCTATTCGCTCAACTTCCGTGGCATCAGTGACGCTTGCAAACATGAACTCCGGCCAATTATTGGCATGATTATGAACGTCTTCAATGACAAAGAGGTAAATGCGATGCGCATCAGCATATTTGGTCTCGGTTACGTTGGCGCGGTATGTGCCGGTTGCCTGTCTGCCCGTGGCCACGACGTGGTCGGCGTAGACATCTCCAAGGACAAGATTGACCTGATCAATGCGGGCAAATCGCCAATCGTTGAACCAGGTCTGGGCGAGCTGTTGAGCCAGGGTATCGAAACCGGCCGACTGCGCGGCACGACCAACTTCGCCGAAGCCATCCGAGATACCGACCTGTCGATGATTTGCGTCGGTACGCCGAGCAAGAAAAACGGCGATCTGGAACTGGACTACATCGAAGCGGTATGCCGCGAAATCGGTCTGGTCCTGCGTGACAAAGCTACCCGCCACACCGTGGTCGTGCGCAGCACCGTCCTGCCAGGCACCGTCGCTAACGTGGTGATCCCGATTCTGGAAGACTGCTCGGGCAAAAAAGCCGGTGTCGACTTCGGCGTTGCGGTCAACCCTGAATTCCTGCGTGAATCCACCGCCATTGCCGACTACGACCTGCCACCGATGACCGTCATCGGCGAATTCGACAAAGCCTCCGGCGATGTCCTGCAATCCCTGTACGAAGAACTCGACGCGCCGATCATCCGCAAGGACATCGCCGTTGCCGAGATGATCAAGTACACCTGCAACGTATGGCACGCCACCAAAGTCACCTTCGCCAACGAGATCGGCAACATCGCCAAGGCTGTCGGCGTCGACGGTCGCGAAGTGATGGAAGTGGTCTGCCAGGACAAGACCCTCAACCTGTCCCAGTACTACATGCGCCCAGGCTTCGCCTTCGGTGGTTCTTGCCTGCCCAAGGACGTGCGCGCCCTCACCTACCGCGCCAGCTCCCTGGACGTGGAAGCGCCGCTGCTCAACTCGCTGATGCGCAGCAACGAATCCCAGGTACAGAACGCCTTCGACATCGTTTCCAGCCACGACAAACGCAAAGTCGCGCTGCTGGGCCTGAGCTTCAAGGCCGGCACCGATGACCTGCGTGAAAGCCCGCTGGTAGAGCTGGCCGAAATGCTGATCGGCAAGGGCTACGACCTGAGCATCTACGACAGCAACGTCGAGTACGCCCGTGTCCACGGCGCGAACAAAGACTACATCGAAGGCAAGATCCCGCACGTGTCGTCCCTGCTCAACTCGAACTTCGACGATGTGATCAACAACTCCGACGTGATCATCCTGGGCAACCGCGATGAGAAGTTCCGTGCCCTGGCGCATAACGCACCGCACGGCAAGCAAGTGGTCGACCTGGTGGGCTTCATGTCCAAGGCCACCAGCGTCAGCGGCCGCACCGAAGGCATTTGCTGGTAACAGCAACGGCAAGTTCCGGGCTGCAAGCGTACCAATCCCCAGCGCTTGCAGCCTGGAGCCTTCTTCACCTTCGGATGACGCTTATGTCCAAGTTAAAACACGTACTGCTCCAATCCGCCGGCTGGCTGTTCTTTCTGAGCCTGCTGATGGGACTCGCCCTGCTCTTGCCGGCGAGTACGTTCGACTCCGAGTCGAAGAATTTTATTTTCCTGATTGGCGCCGTCGGCATCTGGCGCTACTCGATGGGTGCTACGCATTTCTTTCGCGGCATGCTGTTCCTGTATGTGGTCTACCCGCACCTGCGCCGCAAAGTACGCAAGCTGGGCAAGGCTGCCGACCCATCCCATGTGTTCCTGATGGTCACCAGCTTCCGTATCGACGCGCTGACCACCGCGCAGGTCTACAGCTCAGTCATCCGTGAAGCCATCGAATGCGGCTTCCCCACCACCGTAGTCTGCTCGCTGGTGGAAATGTCCGATGAACTGCTGGTGAAAAGCCTGTGGGAACGCATGAACCCACCGGAACACGTGAAACTCGACTTCGTGCGCATCGCCGGTACCGGCAAGCGCGACGGCCTGGCCTTCGGGTTCCGCGCCATCTCCCGCCACCTGCCGGATGAACGTGCGGTAGTTGCGGTGATCGATGGCGACACCGTGCTGGCCGAAGGCGTGGTACGCAAGACCGTGCCGTGGTTCCAGTTGTTCGGCAACGTCGGTGGCCTGACCACCAACGAGTTCTGCGAAGTGCGCGGCGGCTACATCATGAGCGAGTGGCACAAGCTGCGCTTCGCCCAGCGCCACATCAACATGTGCTCCATGGCCCTGTCCAAGCGCGTACTGACCATGACCGGTCGTATGTCGGTGTTCCGCGCCAATGTCGT
Organism: Pseudomonas sp. MYb13; assembly: GCF_002980075.1. Classification (NCBI taxonomy): domain Bacteria; kingdom Pseudomonadati; phylum Pseudomonadota; class Gammaproteobacteria; order Pseudomonadales; family Pseudomonadaceae; genus Pseudomonas; species Pseudomonas sp. MYb13. The sequence continues at coordinate 391,770 of NZ_PCQI01000002.1, forward strand.
GACCGACCCGGGCTTTATCGCCGACGTGGAAAGCGACTCGCTGCAACACTGGCGCCTGGGCCGCTTCAAGTTTTTGACCGGCGATGACAAGTCCAGCTGGTTCAGCCTGATGCGTCTGGGCTACGACACCTTCTACGTGCCGGACGCCGCGATCCACACCGTGGAACACCCGCCGGAAAAGAGCTTCATCAAGGCCAGCCGCAAGCTGATGTTCCGCTGGTACGGCAACAACCTGCGCCAGAACTCCCGCGCCCTGGGCCTGGGTATGCGTCGGTTGGGCCTGTTCACCAGCATCGTGTTGTTCGACCAGCGTGTGTCGATGTGGACCTCCCTGCTCGGCCTGACCGTGGCGATCATCGCCACCTTCAAGTACGGCGGCGCGTTCATCCTCGCGTACCTGCTGTGGATCGGCATCACCCGCCTGATTCTGACCCTGCTGCTGTCGTGCTCGGGCCACAAGATCGGCCCGGCGTACCCGGTGATTCTCTATTACAACCAGATCATGGGCGCGCTGGTGAAGATCTACGTGTTCTTCCGCCTTGATCAACAGTCCTGGACCCGCCAGGACACCAAACTGACCCGCGATTTGGCCAGCTTTCAACGTTGGTTCAACACCTGGTCGTCTCGGACCATGACCTTCTCCGCCGGCAGCATTTTCGTCGCCGTGTTGCTGATGATGGTCTGACCCTGCCAAGCCTGAATTAACTAGGAACTACACACCATGAATAGCCAAGTAAACGCCAACGTTGTCCACGAGTCCGAAGCCCAGCGCCAACATGCCCGGGTCAAGATCCCGGCCAAGCTGCGCTTCTTCAACACCGACCGCACCCAGACCGAAGCGCGGGTGATCGACCTGTCCGCTGGCGGCCTGGCGTTCACCGCCACCCAGCCGTTGACCGTGGGTGAAGTGCACAAGGGTCGCCTGCAATTCGTCATCGACAACCTCGGCCTGGCCATGGACGTGGAACTGCAGATCCGCTCCTACGACCGCCAGAGCGGCCGCACCGGTTGCCAGTTCCAGAACCTGGAACAGCAGGACATTTCCACCCTGCGCCACCTGATCACTTCGCACCTGTCGGGTGACATCGTGACCATGGGCGACGTGCTGGCGACGCTGCAACGTGACAACTTCACCAAAGCGCGCAAGGTCAAGGACAGCGGCAGCAACATGAGCGCCTTCGGTCGCTTGCGCGCCGTGACGTTCAGCCTGGCAATCTTCCTGGTCGGCCTCGCCGCGTTCGGTTTTGTCTTCAAGTCGATCTACGGCATGTACTTCGTCAGCCACGCCCAGGCGGGCATCGTCAGCGTACCGGGCATGAACGTGACGATGCCACGCGACGGCACCGTGCAAAGCCTGCTCAAAGGCGACGCAATTGCCGCCAAGGGCGCACCACTGGCGACCTTCAGCACCAGCATGCTCGATGTGCTCAAGGGCCACTTGGACGAAGACCAACTGCAACCGGCCAAGGTCGAGGAGCTGTTCGGCAAGCAAATGACCGGTACGCTGACGTCGCCATGCGATTGCGTGGTTACCCAGCAAATGGTCGCTGACGGCCAGTACGCCAACAAAGGCGATGTGATCTTCCAACTGGTACCCCGTGGCAGCCTGGCCAATGTTGAAGCGCGCTTCACCTATCGCCAGTTCGGTGACGTCCGCCCAGGTACACCGGTGAGCTTCCAGGTGGCCGACGAAGAACAGGTTCGCACCGGCACGATCGTCAGCAGCACCAGCCTGAACAGCGCCGACCTGTCTTCCGACATCCGCGTACAGATCAAGCCTGATGCGCCGCTGGATACCACCTACGCCGGCCGCCCGGTGGAAGTGACCAGCGACCGTGGCCCGTCCCTGAACTGGCTGATCGATAAAGCCATGGCTTCGGGTCTTTAATCATGAGCGCCCTTCGAAACCTGCCGGTGCCCCTGGCGCTGGCCATCGCCCTCGCCGGTTGCGCCGGCCTGCCCGACCAACGCCTGGCCAATGAAGCGCTCAAGCGTGGCGATACCGTCACCGCCCAGCAGAATTACCAGCAGCTGGCAGACCTGGGTTACAGCGAGGCCCAGGTGGGCCTGGCCGACATCCAGGTAGGCACCCGCGATCCGGCGCAAATCAAACAGGCTGAAGCCACCTACCGTGCGGCGGCGGACACCTCGCCGCGCGCCCAGGCCCGCCTGGGTCGCCTGCTGGTGGCCAAGCCTGGCAGCACCGAAGCCGAACACCATGAGGCCGAAGGCCTGCTGAAAAAAGCCTTTGCCAATGGCGAAGGCAACACCCTGATCCCACTGGCGATGCTGTACCTGCAGTACCCGCACAGCTTCCCGGACGTGAATGCCCAGCAGCAGATCAGCCAATGGCAGGCCTCCGGTTACCCGGAGGCGGGCCTGGCCCAAGTGCTGCTGTATCGCACCCAGGACACCTACGACCAGCACCTGGATGACGTGGAGCGCATCTGCAAGGCCGCGCTGAACACCACCGATATCTGCTATGTCGAGCTGGCCACGGTCTACCAGAAAAAAGCCGAGCCGGAAAAACAGGCCGAGTTGCTCAAGCAGATGGAAGCCGGCTACAGCCGTGGCACCGTCACTGCACAGCGCGTCGACAGCGTAGCTCGCGTATTGGGTGATGCCTCGCTGGGCAAGACCGACGAAAAAACCGCCCAGGCGCTGCTGGAAAAGATCGCCCCCGGCTACCCGGCGTCGTGGGTCAGCCTGGCACAACTGCTCTACGACTTCCCTGAACTGGGCGACGTCGACCAGATGATGAAGTACCTGGACAACGGCCGCGCCGCCGATCAGCCGCGCGCCGAGCTGTTGCTGGGCAAGCTCTACTACGAAGGCAAGTGGGTGCCTGCCGATGCCAAGGCCGCCGAAGCACACTTCGAAAAAGCCGTGGGCAAGGAAGTCGCCGCCGATTACTACCTCGGCCAGATCTACCGCCGCGGCTATCTGGGCAAGGTCTACCCGCAAAAAGCCCTGGACCATTTGCTGACCGCTGCGCGCAACGGCCAGAACAGCGCCGACTTCGCCATCGCCCAGTTGTTTTCCCAAGGCAAGGGCACCAAGCCCGACCCGTTGAATGCCTATGTCTTCAGCCAATTGGCTAAAGCCCAGGACACGCCAGAGGCCAATGACTTGGCCACGCAGCTCGAAACCCCGCTCACTCCGGAGCAACGCGCCCAAGGCCAACGCCTGGTGCAACAGGAACTGGCCGCACGCGGCACCCTGGCCCAGAGCACGCTGCAACTGCACGCCCTGGAAGAAGAAGACGGCGAGGAATCCCTATGAAGCTCAACCCATTCGTCAAGGCCGGCATCGGCCTGACCTTTGCCCTGCTGTGGTCGTGCCCGACCCTGGCCGCGCTGACCGAAGCCAAGAACTTCGGCCTGGAAGTGAAAGCCACCGCGCAGTCCGAAGATGACCGCGACCTCGGCACGCAAAAAGGCGGTGACGTCAACGGTATCGGCCTCGACCTGCGCCCGTGGATCTACGGTGAAAGCGGCAACTGGAGCGCCTACGCCATGGGCCAGGCGGTGGTGTCGAGCGACATCATCGAGACCGACACCCTGCAACAGTCGGCGGATGACGAAAACCAGCAGACCACCAACGACGATCGCAAGACCAAGAAAAATTACCTGGCCATGCGCGAGTTCTGGGTCGGCTACAGCGGCTTCACGCCTTACCCAGGCGAGATCCTCAAGCTGGGTCGCCAGCGCCTGCGCAATGACGACGGCCAATGGCGCGACACCAACATCGAAGCACTCAACTGGACCTTCGACACCACCCTGCTCAAGGCCAACGTCGGTGTCGCTGAACGCTTCAGCGAATACCGCACCGACCTCAAGGAACTGTCGCCCAAGGACAAGGACCGTCAGCACCTCTATGCCGACGCCGCCTACCAGTGGACCCCAGGCCAGTGGATCGGCCTGCGCGCACACCACACCCATGACGACGGCAAGCTCGACTACCCGGAACCAGGCGTGGCCACTGACTCGCTGGACAAGCGCGAGAACGGCGACCTGACCTGGCTCGGTATCGAAGCCAACAGCGATGCCTACAACTGGCGCAACACCAACACCGTCAACTACTGGGCGAGCATTACCGGCGTGCAGGGCGACCGCGACACGGTCAACGCCTTGAACGCCGACGGCACCCGCCCGACCACGGCCAAGCGCAGCGACGACGTGAATGGCTGGGCCACCGACCTGGGCATCCGCCTGCGCCTGGACCCGCAATGGCAAGTCGGTGCGGCCTACTCCCGCGCCAGCGCCGAGTACGAGCAGAACGGCCTGCAAAGCAACCGTTCGAACTGGACCGGCACCCAGTCCCGCGTGCACCGTTTCGGCGAAGCGTTCCGCGGCGAGATGAACAACATGCAGTCGATGAGCCTGTTCGGTTCCTGGCAGCTGCGCGAGGACTACGACGCCAGCCTGGTGTACCACAAGTTCTGGCGCGTCGACGGCAACAAGCCGGTGGGCAGCAACGGCATCGATGCCGTGCAGAACAACACCGATGACGTGACCGGCGCGATCCTGTCCAGCACTTCCCTGCCGCTTGAAGACGGCAAGAAAGACCTGGGCCAGGAGATGGACCTGGTGGTCACCAAGTACTTCAAGACCGGCCTGTTGCCGGCTGCGCTCAGCCAGTCGATCGACGAGCCATCGGCCCTGGTGCGTTTCCGTGCAGGTGTGTTCAAGCCGGGCGACGCCTATGGCAGCCAGGTTGACTCGTACATGCATCGCGCGTTTGTCGACGTGATTTGGAAGTTCTGATGGGAGCCTGCGCAATGAACCCTCAAGCCCTCAAAGGCTCGGCCATGCTGGCGGCAGCGATGCTGCTGGCCAGCGCTGCTGCCATGGCCGATGTCGCGCCGCAGGCTAAAGCGCCGACCATCGCCAAGGAGCTGCAACAGGCCAAGACCTACACCATCTCCAGCCCGCCGACCGCGCCGCTGGAAATGGCCAAGCCGACCCTGCCGGACCTGTCCGGCTACACCGACGCGGCGATGGAAAAGAAGATCGTGCGCACCAAGCCGGGCAAGATCAGCATCCGTCGCATGATGCAGGAAGACGCCCTCAAGGACTTCATCGGCGGTGACAACAAGATGGCCGAATGGGTGGTGCGCCAGCACGGCATTCCCCAGGCGATCTTTGTCGACGACGGCTACATGAACCTCAAGGACTTGCTGGGCAAGGTGCCCAAGCAGTACCTGAGCGAAACCTCGCCGGGTGTGTTCCTGGCGAAGTTGCCGATCGTGGTTGGGCGTAAGGGCATCCTGGAAATCGACAAGAAAACCCAGGAGCTGCGCTTGTCCCAGGAAGCCGGTTCGTTCCTGATCAACGACGGCCAACTGTTCGTGCGTGACACCAAAGTCACCGGCTGGAACGAAAAGGCCAAGGGCCCTGCGCTGTTCAAGTCGCCCAAGGAGTTCCGCCCGTTCCTGCTGGCCTGGGGCGGTACGCAGACCTACATCTCCAACACCAAGATGGCCAGTTTCGGCTACGCCAACAGTAAGTCGTACGGGGTGAGTATTTCCCAGTACACGCCAAACATGGCCAAGGTCCTCAAGCGTCCCGAGCCGACCGGCTGGATCATCGACTCCGAGTTCTCGGACATGTGGTACGGCTTCTACTGCTACGAGACCACGGGCTTTGTGATCAAGGGTAATACCTACAAGGACAACATCGTCTACGGCATTGACCCCCACGACCGTTCCCACGGCCTGATCATCGCGGACAACACCGTCTACGGCACCAAGAAGAAGCACGGCATCATCATCTCCCGGGAAGTGAACGACAGCTTCATCTTCAACAACCGCAGCTTCGACAACAAGCTCTCGGGCCTGGTGCTCGACCGTAACAGCGTCAACAACATCGTGGCCGACAACGAGTTTTATCGTAACCACACCGACGGCATCACGCTCTATGAGAGCGGTGACAACCTGCTGTGGGGCAACAAGGTGATTGCCAACCGTCGCCACGGTATCCGCGTGCGTAACAGCGTGAACATCAAGCTGTACGAAAACACCTCCATGGCCAACGGCCTCACCGGTCTCTACGGCCACATCAAGGACCTGACCGACACCGACCGCGACATCGCCCTCGACCCGTTCGACGCCAAGGTCTCGCTGATCGTGGTCGGCGGTGAACTGGCGGGTAACGGCAGTGGCCCGCTGTCCATCGACTCGCCGTTGAGTGTCGAGTTGTACCGCGTGTCGATGCTGGCGCCGACCAAATCCAGCGGCATCAGCTTCAACGGCGTGCTGGGCGATCGCCAGGAAGAGATTCTCGACCTGCTGGTGCGCCAGCAGAAAGCCGTGCTGATCGACCCTGTCGAACGCCAGACCGAATTGCAGGACTGAGGATGACCCTTATGCACCCACACATGATCAAACTGCTGAGCCTCTCGGGTCTGACCCTCGGCCTGCTCGCGGCCAGCCAGGGCGTACGCGCCGACGATGTGAAGGCACCGACCTTCACCGCCGAGCCATGCTGCAGCCTGTGCCCGGCCGCCCACGATGCGAAGAACTACACCACGCGCTACCAGCAGAACTTCACCACCCTGGTGCAAGCCCAGGGCGACTGGCTGTTCCGTACCCAGGAAGACCTGCGTACCGAATTCGATACCACGCCGGCCGGCTACAAGCGCATGCAACAACTGCACGATGCGTTCAAGGCCAAGGGTGTGGAACTGGTGGTGGTCTACCAGCCGACCCGTGGCCTGGTGAACCGCAACAAGCTCAACCCGGAAGAGAAAGCCAAGTTCGATTTCGACAAGGCGCTGGGCAACTACAAGACCATGCTCGGCCGTTTCGCCAAGATGGGCTACGTGGTGCCGGACCTGTCACCGTTGACCAACGAGCAACTGCCGGATGAACTGCCGGCCCACGATTTCTACTTCCGTGGCGACCAGCACTGGACCCCATATGGTGCCCAGCGCACGGCGAAAATCGTCGGTGCCAAAGTGCGTGCAATGCCTGAGTTTGCGGGCATCCCGCAGCGTGAATTCGAAACCAAGCGCTCCGGGCGCATGGGCAAGACCGGCACCCTGCACAACATGGCCGGGCAACTGTGCGGCACCAGCTACGCGATCCAGTACATGGACCAGTTCACCACCGAGCCCAAGGGCGAAGCGGGCGACGGCGACCTGTTCGGCGATTCGGGCAACCCGCAGATCACCCTGGTGGGCACCAGCCACAGCGGCAAGAACTACAACTTCGCCGGCTTCCTCGAACAGGAAATCGGTGCCGACATCCTCAACGTCGCCTTCCCCGGCGGTGGCCTGGAAGGCTCGATGATCCAGTACCTGGGCAGCGATGAGTTCCAGAAGACCCCACCGAAGATCCTGATCTGGGAATTCTCGCCGCTGTATCGCCTCGACCAGGAGACCATCTACCGCCAGATGATGGCCCTGCTCGACAACGGCTGCGAAGGCAAGACCGCGCAGATGACGGCCAGCACGACGTTGAAACCCGGCAAGAACGAATTGCTGGTTAACAGTTCGAACAAAGACCTGCGCAACGCCAACCATCAGGTTGATATCCGCTTCGCCGACCCGTCGGTGAAAACCCTGCAAGCCACCCTCTGGTACATGAACGGTCGCCACGAGGACATCAAGATCGAGAAACCCGAAACATCCGATACAGACGGGCGTTTCGCCTTTGAACTGCGCACCGATGAAGACTGGGCCTCGCAGAACTTGCTGGCCGTGGAAGTGCAGGGTCCCGAAGCGGGCGCTGCCGCGCAGAAAGTCGAAGCGAAAATTTGCACACGCAACGTGTTCCCTAGCGGCGGTCAGAAGACTGCGTCACTCGGGCAATGAGGTTACCTATGCAGAAGTTATTGATTCCAACGCTGCTGGGCCTGGCGATGTTCGCCGGTTCAGTCAACGCCGCCGCGCCACTGCGTCCACCCCAGGGCTATTTCGCCCCGGTGGAAGCGTTCAAGACCGGCGACTTCAAGAATGACTGCGACGCCATGCCGGCGCCGTACACCGGCTCGCTGCAATTTCGCAGCAAGTACGAAGGTTCGGACAAGGCCCGTTCCACGCTGAATGTGCAATCGGAAAAAGCCTTTCGCGATAGCACCGCCGACATCACCAAGCTGGAAAAAGACACCAGCAAGCGCGTGATGCAGTTCATGCGCGACGGGCGTGCGGAGCAACTGGAATGCACGCTCAACTGGCTGACCAGCTGGGCCAAGGCGGATGCGTTGATGTCCAAGGACTTCAACCACACCGGCAAGTCCATGCGCAAATGGGCGCTGGGCAGCATGGCGTCGGCCTATGTACGCCTGAAGTTCTCCGAGTCGCACCCGCTGGCGAACCACCAGCAGGAATCGCAACTGATCGAAGCCTGGTTCAACAAACTGGCCGATCAAGTGGTGAGCGACTGGGACAACCTGCCGCTGGAAAAAACCAACAACCACTCCTACTGGGCCGCCTGGTCGGTGATGGCAACGTCCGTCGCCACCAACCGTCGCGACCTGTTTGATTGGGCCGTGAAGGAATACAAGGTCGGCGCGAACCAGGTCGATGACCAAGGCTTCTTGCCGAACGAATTGAAGCGTCAGCAACGCGCCTTGTCGTACCACAACTACGCCCTGCCGCCGCTGTCGATGATCGCCAGTTTTGCCCTGGTCAACGGTGTGGACCTGCGCCAGGAAAACAACAGCGCGCTCAAGCGCCTGGGCGACAAAGTGCTCGCTGGGGTCAAGGACCCGGAGATCTTCGAGCAGAAGAACGGCAAAGAGCAGGACATGAAGGACTTGAAGCAGGACATGAAATTCGCCTGGCTGGAACCCTTCTGCACCCTCTACACCTGCGCCCCGGATGTCATCGAGCGCAAGCACGGGATGCAGCCGTTCAAGACCTTCCGTCTCGGGGGCGACCTGACCAAGGTCTACGACCCGACGCATGAAAAGGGCAACAAAGGCAGTTGACGAAACGCACTTCAAATGCGGGAGCGAGCACGCCAGCTCCCACAGTTTGAGCCGGTTTCGTCAGTAGGAATGTAATACCGCCCCCTCGCGAAATCGTGGGGGGGTTTGGGGGGGCTCTGGCCCTTGACTGTTGGTTAAACATGGAGAGATCGGGATGGTTTTCTCGTCCAATGTGTTCCTGTTTCTGTTCTTGCCGATCTTTCTCGGCTTGTACTACTTGAGCGGGCAACGCTATCGCAATCTGCTGCTGCTGATTGCCAGTTACGTGTTCTACGCCTGGTGGCGAGTGGACTTCCTGGCGCTGTTCGCCGCTGTGACGCTGTGGAACTACTGGATCGGCCTCAAGGTCGGTGCAGCCGGCGTGCGCACCAAGCCGGCTCAACGCTGGCTGCTGTTGGGCGTGGCGGTCGACCTGTGCATCCTGGGCTACTTCAAGTACGCCAACTTCGGCGTCGACAGCATCAACCTGATGATGAAGTCGGCCGGCCTGGAGCCATTCATCCTGACTCACGTGCTGTTGCCGATCGGGATCTCGTTCTACATCTTCGAGTCCATCAGCTACATCATCGACGTGTACCGGGGCGATACCCCAGCGACTCGCAACCTCATCGACTTTGCAGCGTTCGTGGCGATCTTCCCGCACCTGATTGCCGGCCCGGTGCTGCGTTTCCGCGACCTGGCCGACCAGTTCAACAACCGTACGCACACCCTCGACAAATTCTCCGAGGGCTGCACGCGGTTCATGCAGGGCTTCATCAAGAAGGTCTTCATTGCCGATACGCTGGCGGTGGTGGCCGACCATTGCTTCGCCCTGCAAAACCCCACCACCGGCGATGCCTGGCTCGGGGCGCTGGCCTACACCGCGCAGTTGTACTTCGACTTCTCCGGCTACAGCGACATGGCGATCGGCTTGGGCTTGATGATGGGTTTCCGCTTCATGGAAAACTTCAAGCAGCCGTACATCAGCCAGTCGATCACCGAGTTCTGGCGTCGCTGGCACATCAGCCTGTCCACCTGGCTGCGTGACTACCTGTACATCACCCTGGGCGGCAACCGCAAAGGCACGCTGACCACTTACCGCAACTTGTTCCTGACCATGCTGCTCGGTGGCCTGTGGCACGGGGCGAACATCACCTACATCGTGTGGGGTGCCTGGCACGGCATGTGGCTGGCGATTGAAAAAGCCATCGGCCTCAACACCGCGCCGCGCAGCTTCAACGTCTTGCGCTGGGCCTTCACCTTCCTGCTGGTGGTGATGGGCTGGGTCATCTTCCGCGCCGAAAACCTGCATGTCGCCGGCCGGATGTACGGCGCGATGTTCAGCTTTGGCGAGTGGTCGCTGTCGGAACTCAACCGCGCCAACCTCACTGGCCTGCAAGTGGCGACCCTGGTGGTGGCCTACGCAACGCTGGCGTTCTTCGGCCTGCGCGATTTCTACACCAATCGCCCTGCGGAAAAAACCAAGCCGGCCGACCCGAGCCTGATCAAGGCCGTGCCGGGCGACAACCCAGGCAGCATCCACGAGCCAGGCTTCACCGTTGGCCAGGATGCCGCCGTGCAACCGGCCTACTGGACCGCTGACTGGCCACGCTACGCCATGCGCGCTGCGGTGCTGCTGCTGTTCGTGGCGTCGATTCTCAAACTGTCGGCGCAGAGTTTCTCGCCGTTCCTTTACTTCCAATTCTGAGGGAGCCGACCATGACCCGTTCATTCCGCGTCCTCTATATCGGCCTGTTCCTGGTGGTGCTGCTGGCCCTGGGCGCCTGGTCGCTGCGCAGTTTCTTCGGCTTCAGCACCAATGCCGACGCGACGGTGCTCAACGGTCGCTGGACCAAGGCCGTCGAGACGCACTACGACGACCAGTTCCCGATCAAGCGTATCGGCACCAACCTGTGGGCAGCGCTGGACTACAAGCTGTTCAATGAGGGCCGTCCCGGCGTGGTGCTGGGCCGCGATCACTGGCTGTACAGCGACGAGGAGTTCAACCCCGCCGTCAACGAAGACCAGAACCTTGAAGGTAACTACGCGCTGGTCGAAGGCGTGCGCCAGAAACTCAAGGCCCAGGGTATTCAACTGGTGATGGCGATCGTGCCGGCCAAGGTGCGCCTGTACCCGGAGCACCTGGGTGAGGTGAAACCCGCCAGCATTCACGCCAACCTGTACCAGGACTTCCATGCCCGCGTGGCGGCCGACAAGATCATCGCCCCGGACCTGCTCGGCCCGTTGCAACAGGCCAAGCTCGGCGGCAAGCAAGTGTTCCTGCGCACCGACACCCACTGGACGCCGGACGGCGCTGAAATCGCCGCCAAGCAGTTGGCCAAGGCCATTGCCGACAAGACCCCGCTGAGCGGCGAGCCGCAGCGCTTTGTCACCGAAGCCGAGAAGACCGAGCCGCACAAAGGCGACTTGCGTCTGTTCCTGCCGCTGGACCCACTGTTCGAAAACCTGATGCCGCCGAAAGAGCCGCTGGAAAAACGCGTGACGCACTTGGCCGAAACCAAAGGCGACGACGCGCTGTTCAGCGACAGCGAAACCCCGGTAGCACTGGTAGGCACTAGCTATAGCGCCAACCCCAACTGGAACTTCGTCGGCGCCCTCAAGCAAGCCCTGGGCAGCGACGTGGTCAGCTACGCCGAAGACGGCCACGGCCCGATCCTGCCGATGCTCAGCTACCTGAAAAGCGATGACTTCAAGAACAGCCCGCCGCAGGTGCTGATCTGGGAGTTTCCTGAACGTTATCTGCCCGTGAACAACGAAATCGGTGATGCCGACCCCGCGTGGGTTGCGCAGCTTAAACAAGCCGGTTCGCGCCAACAGAACATGGCAATCAACACCCCAGTTAAACACCAAAAATCCGAGACGCCCGACCGGGCGCAAAACTGAAAGAGAGGTAACTCACATGACTTTCACCACAACTCCTCGTCGTCTCGCTAAAACCCTGGCTATCGCGGCCGGCCTGAGCTTCGTCTCGATGTCCGCCTTCGCCGGTGGCGACGCCGCCCTCTACGGCCCTACCGCGCCAAAAGGCTCGAGCTTCGTGCGCATCTACAACGCCAGCAACCAGGAAGTCAGCGCCACCGTCGGTGCCACCAACCTGAGCGACGTTGCCCCCCTGGCCAGCAGCGATTTCAGCTTCATGCCCGGCGGTGACTACAGCGCCAAGGTCGGCAGCCAGACCGTACCGGTCAAACTGGCACCGGACCACTACTACACCCTGGTCAACAGCGGCAGCGGCCAGCCACAGCTGATCGAAGAACCACCGTTCAAGAACAAGCAGAAATCCCTGGTACGCGTGCAGAACCTCAGCGACAAGGCCCTGACCCTGAAAACCGCTGACGGCAAGACCGACGTGGTCAAGGCAGTCGCTGCCAAAGGCCGTGGCGAGCGCGAAATCAACCCGGTGAAAGTCAGCCTGGCGCTGTATGACGGCGACAAGAAAGTCGGCGACGTGAAACCGGTTGCACTGGAGCGTGGTGAGGCAGCGGTGCTGTACGTCACCGGTTCCGGCTCGAGCCTGTCGCCAGTGTGGGTGAAACGCCCTGTGTCGACCCGCTGATTACATTTTCGACCTGGCTCCGTTCCCCCATGGGAGCTGGCTTGCCTGCGATGGCATCACCTCGGTGTAACTGACAAACCGAGTCGTCTGCATCGCGGGCAAGCCCGGCGCCCACAGGGACCGAGGAGCCTGGTCGGACCGAGACAAAAACAAGAGTGAAACGACAAACCTTCGTAGCTCTGACCCAAATCGATTCAAGGAGAAACACCCATGATTCCAGTAATCCTTTCCGGTGGTAGCGGCTCACGTCTTTGGCCGCTTTCCCGTAAACAGTTCCCTAAACAATTCCTGGCCCTGACCGGTGAACACACACTGTTCCAGCAAACCCTGGAGCGCCTGGTGTTCGAAGGCATGGACACCCCGATCGTGGTCTGCAACAAGGACCACCGTTTCATCGTCAACGAGCAACTGGCCGCCCGTAAGCTGGAAAGCCAACGCATCCTGATGGAACCATTCGGCCGCAACACCGCGCCGGCCGTGGCCCTCACGGCGATGATGCTGGTCAATGAAGGCCGTGATGAGCTGATGCTGGTGCTCCCGGCCGACCACGTGATCGACGACCAGAAAGCCCTGCAACGCGCCCTGGCCCTGGCCACTGTGGCCGCTGAACGTGGCGAGATGGTGCTGTTCGGCGTACCGGCTACTCGTCCGGAAACCGGTTACGGCTACATCAAGTCCACCAATGATTCGCTGCTGCCCGAAGGCGTGAGCCGCGTCGAGCAGTTCGTGGAAAAACCCAATGAAAAACGCGCCGTCGAGTTCGTCAAGAGCGGCGGTTATTTCTGGAACAGCGGCATGTTCCTGTTCCGCGCCAGCCGCTTCCTCGAAGAGCTGAAAAAGCACGACCCGGACATCTACGACACCTGCCTGCTGACCCTGGAGCGCAGCGAGCAGACCGCTGACACCGTGACCTTCGACGAAGCCACTTTCGCCTGCTGCCCGGACAACTCCATCGACTACGCCGTGATGGAAAAAACCCAGCGTGCCTGCGTGGTGCCACTGAGTGCCGGTTGGAGCGACGTGGGTTGCTGGGCGTCGCTGTGGGCCGTCAACGACAAAGACGTCAACGGCAACGTCAGCAAGGGCGACGTGGTGATCCAGGACAGCCGCAACTGCATGATCCACGGTAACGGCAAGCTGGTATCGGTGATCGGCCTGGACAACATCGTAGTGGTGGAAACCAAGGACGCGATGATGATTGCCCACAAGGACAAGGTCCAGGGCGTCAAGCAGATGGTCTCGACCCTCAACGACCAAGGCCGCAGCGAAACCCAGAACCACTGCGAAGTCTACCGTCCGTGGGGCTCCTACGACTCGGTGGACATGGGCGGGCGTTTCCAGGTCAAGCACATCTCGGTCAAGCCGGGCGCATGCCTGTCGCTGCAGATGCACCACCACCGTGCCGAACACTGGATCGTGGTCAGCGGCACGGCCGAAGTCACCTGTGACGAGAATGTGTTCCTGCTCACCGAGAACCAGTCCACCTACATCCCGATCGCCTCCGTACACCGCCTGCGCAACCCGGGCAAGATCCCGTTGGAAATCATCGAAGTGCAATCGGGTAGCTACTTGGGCGAAGACGATATCGAGCGGTTCGAAGATATCTACGGTCGCTCGACCCCGGTTGAACGTGGCGTGTCGGTGAAAACTATCGCGCAGTAAAACAGTCGTACAAGAAGCCCTCGCCCAGCCCATTGCGTCCCCTATCCGCAGTGGGTTGGGTGGGGGCTTTTTCAATTCGACGGCAATCAGCTGTCAAGCCGACTTGTTCCCCCAGGCCGACGGGGAATAGGCGTTGTAACTGCCGGTATTTTGGGTGGTACTGCGAGCGCCGTCATATTTGTTCTGGCCATATTCCTGGGCAACCCTGCCCCCCATGACCATTGCGGCGCCAAACGCCTTGGTGAGCATGCCGCCACTGCTGCCAAGCCTTTTCCCAATCCCTTCTGCCGCTGCGCCACCCGCCATATAACCCGCGCCTTTGGCTTGCTCGCTGTGGTTGTACCGGGCAGTAGGGAAAAGCGTCCCGGCCCCTTGCAGCAGCGTTTGCCCCAGGCTGGTCAGCCTTTGATTCTGCATGCGCGGCTGCACAGGCGTGTGGCGCCCTGCATTCGCCTGGCTGGAGGTTCGAGGGTTGGTTGGCGTCGACGCTGGCGCAGGCGTGACGAGAGAGGTCACCACTGACGCAATCAGGGAAGTGGCAGCCGGCGCAAGAAGGGCTGAAGCAATCATAGTTCGTCTCACATAATCAGAACGCGGTTGATACCCTCCTGGATGATCTGCATGTCCCTATGCTGGCTCTGTGGGAAAAATGAGTTATCCGGTTCCCCCGCAGACGAAAACTCATGCCCGCGATAGGCATCAAGGCCATGCCGCGAGTAGGATGTTTTACCCGCACACGAGACTGTCATCATGTTCTTCGGCGTCCTACTGATCATCACCTGGTTGATCCTGCTGCTGCGCTACCCGGCCAAGGCGCTGCCGGTCTCGCTGGCGGCTGCCGTCGGCCTGGGTTGCGTCGCCGCCTGGGTGGTATGGCTGGACAACCGCGAAGCCGCGCAATTGGCCCGCCTCGAGCTGCGCATCACCTACGCCCCACAGGAATGCCCTGCGGACCGCCCACTGAAGTTGACCCTGAACAACGGCAACGACGTACCGTTGACCGAACTGCGCTGGCGCGTCGCCGCCTATGCACCGGGCGACTCGGTCAACCTGGCCGACAACGTCTACGCCGCCCCACGCTATCGCGGCCCCGGCGAGCTGCAGGCCGCCGCCACCTGGGAAGACTGCCTGCCCACACCCCCCTTGCGCCCCGGCTACCGCCCGCAAACCCTGGAATTTCGTGCCGAGCACCTGCAAGGCAGTTTCTCGGACTGACAAAGGATTGATCCATGCCCAACGTACTCATCACCGGTTGTTCCAGTGGCATCGGCCGCGCCCTGGCCGACGCATTCAAGGCGGCAGGCTATGACGTGTGGGCCAGCGCCCGTCGCGAAGAAGACGTCACCACCCTCAGCGCCGCCGGCTTCAACGCCGTGAAACTGGACGTCAACGACAGCGCCGCCCTGCAGCACCTGGCCGAGCAATGGGGCGAACTGGATGTACTGATCAATAACGCTGGCTACGGTGCCATGGGCCCGCTGCTCGACGGCGGCACCGAGGCGATGCAGCGCCAATTCGAAACCAACGTGTTCTCGATCGTCGGCGTGACCCAGGCGTTGTTCCCGGCCCTGCGGCGCGGCAAAGGCCTGGTGGTGAATATCGGCAGCGTTTCCGGTGTATTGGTGACCCCTTTCGCTGGTGCCTACTGCGCATCGAAAGCGGCTGTGCACGCCCTGAGCGATGCGTTGCGCATGGAACTGGCACCGTTTGGCGTGCGGGTCATGGAAGTGCAACCGGGCGCCATCAACACCCACTTCGCAAAAAACGCCGGCGCCCAGGCAGAGCTGTTGATCAATGAACAGTCGCCGTGGTGGCCGTTGCGCGAGGGCATACGTGCACGCAGCCAGGCCTCGCAGGACAAGCCGACCCCGGCCAGCGTCTTTGCGGCGCAGGTGCTGAAAGCCGTGCAACAGGCGCAACCACCTCGGCTGTTGCGTTCGGGCAATGGCAGCCGAGCGTTGCCGTTAATGGCAGCGTTGCTGCCCAAAGCGCTGTTGGAAAAAGTGCTGAAGAAACGCTTCGGGCTGGCCGGTTCGCTCTAGCCCTTCATGAAATCAATGAACGCCCGCACTTTCAGGGGCAAATGCCGGGTGTCCGGATACATCGCATAGATCCCTTGCGGGGCGAAGCGATGGTCCGGCAACAGGCGCACTAGCCTCCCGGCCTCCAGCTCGTCTTTCACCAACCATTGCGGCAACACTGCCACGCCATGCCCGCGCACGGCAAAGGCCTGGAGAACCGCCGCGCTGTCGGCCACCAGCGAAGCATTGCCAGGGCGGTATTGATGCTGGCCACCTGCGGGGTCGGTCACACTCAGCTCCGCCAAGCGACCGTGCCCCAGCTTGGGCAATCGCTCCACTGCATCCAGGGTGTCAGCCCCGACAAACGCGGGCGCCGCCACGGCGAATACCTCGAACGTGGACAGTTGCACCGCGCGATGATTGGAATCCAGCAGGCTGCCCAACCGAATCGCCACGTCAAAACGCTCGGAGATCAGGTCCGCATGGGTCGAGGAGGTGGATAAGTGAATGTTCAGGTCGGGATGCAAGCGGCGGAAGGCCTCGACCGCCGGCGCTACCACAGCCAACGCGTATTCCACGGTCGTGGTGATGCGCAATGTCCCTTTGAGCTGGGCATGCTCCGAACGCGCTTCTTCCACCGCCAACCGCGCCTCTTCGAGCACGCGCGTGCAACGCCGGTAGAAGCGCTCACCCGCATCGGTCAGTGCCAGTTGGCGGGTGTTACGGGTCAACAAGGTGACGCCGAGTTCGGCCTCCAGCCGCTTGAGGTTGAAGCTGACCACGGCACGGGTCTGCCCCAGCAGGTCGGCCGCTGCGGTCAGCGAGCCGGCCTCGACCACGGCCTTGAAGGTATCGAATCGGTCCAGGCTGACCATCGGTTGCGTGCCTCTTTGTCAAAATATTTTTGACAAACTAGCAGGCAAACCGAGGTATCCCAAACGTTGCGTGCCAACTACCCTGCCCGCCTCACTCGCAGGATCGCGCCCATGACCTACCGCTCGAAAGTCGCCTGGATCTTTTTGCTGGGCTTTGCCCTGGACCTGGTGAACATGTTTGTCGCCACGATCGCCTACCCGGATATCGCCCGCGAGCTGCACGCCTCGGTCACGCAGCTGGCGTGGGTCAGCAACGCCTACATGCTCGGGTTGACCCTGATTATTCCCTTCAGCGTGTGGTTGGCAGCGATGATGGGTGAACGCGGCTTGATTGCCGCCAGCTTGCTGCTGTTCGCCGGCGCCTCGTTATGGGTAGGCCAGGCGAGTTCGATTGAGGCGCTGATCGGTTGGCGCCTTCTGCAAGGGTTGGGCGGTGGGTTGTTGATCCCAGTGGGCCAGGCGATGGCCTACCGGTATTTTCCGCCCGCCGAGCGCAGCCAGCTGACGGCGCGGGTGATGTCGGTGGCCTTGCTGGTGCCGGCGTTGTCCCCGGCGCTGGGCGGCTTGATTGTCGACAGCATGTCTTGGCGCTGGATTTTCTATGCCAACTTGCCCTTGGCATTGATCACGTTGCTACTGGCCCTGTTGTGGATAAAACCCGAAGCACCCACCAATGCCCGACCGGCCTTGGATGTGGGCAGTATTTTCAAACAGGCCCGCAGCCCGATGTTGCGCACCGCCATGCTGATCTACCTGTGCATCCCAGGCGTATTCATCGGCACCAGCCTCATCGCCATCCTCTACCTGCGCGGCCTCGGCTATGACGCAACACAGACCGGCGTGCTGATGCTGCCCTGGGCGCTGGCCTCGGCACTGGCTATTTACCTCAGTAAGAAGCTGTTCAACCGTTACGGGCCAACGCCGCTGCTGCTGGCCGGCATGGCTTTGCAATGCGTCGGCATCCTGTTGCTCAACGCGCCCTCCCTGATCGTGCCGGCCTATCTCTTGATGGGCCTGGGCGGCAGCCTGTGCAGCAGCACCGCGCAGACATTGGCGTTTCTCGATATCCCCGGCGAGCGCATGGGCCACGCCAGCGCCTTGTGGAACATCAACCGCCAAGTGAGTTTCTGCGTGGGCGCCGCCGTGCTCAGTGCAGTGCTGTCAGCCTTGGATTCCTTCGCCATAACCTTCACGATGGCGGCAGCCCTGACCCTGCTGCCTTTTCTTGCGGTGCTGCGCCTGGACGCTTCCAGAGTCCGCACACTGCTTCACCCTGCCAGCGAGCCCCAGCGATGATTGACTACAGTGATTTTTTTGAAGAAGTGATCCAGACCCACGTCGAGATCGAGCAATGGTTTGCCGGCGTTGCGCCTGAGGGCACGCTGCAAAATCTGCTGGCGCGCTTCTCACCCGAGTTCAGCATGATTGCGCCCGCCACGGGTACACGGGTCAACTCGGCCGGGGTCAA
Organism: Pseudomonas sp. MYb13; assembly: GCF_002980075.1. Classification (NCBI taxonomy): domain Bacteria; kingdom Pseudomonadati; phylum Pseudomonadota; class Gammaproteobacteria; order Pseudomonadales; family Pseudomonadaceae; genus Pseudomonas; species Pseudomonas sp. MYb13. Next base: position 410,285 of record NZ_PCQI01000002.1, read on the forward strand.
TGCGTTGTTCACGCGCCTGGGCGGCATGCGCCCGGGGTTGAAGATCACCCTGAGCGAGATGGCCGGGATTGACCGGCATGCGCGGGGTGCGACGGTGACCTACCGTGAGCATCAGGTCGATGACAGCGGCACCCAGACCGATCGCCGCGCCACGGTGGTGTTCGAGAAACAGGCCAGTGGCGCGCTGTTGTGGCGCCACCTGCATGAGACCTTTATCAAGGCCTGACGCTCCCACGGTGTTAATGTTGCGTTGGGTTGACGATGACGGTGCAGGTAATACCCGCCGCCAACAACACGCCTTCCGGCACCTCATCGATGTGAATGCGCACCGGCACGCGCTGAGCCAGGCGCACCCAGTTGAAGGTCGGGTTCACGTCGGCGATCAACTCGCGGCTCTCGGGGTTGTCGCGGTCGTAGATGCCGCGCGAGATACTGTCGACGTGGCCCTTCAACGTCTCGCCGCTCATCAACTGCATATCGGCTTTATCACCGACTTTTACATGGGGCAGTTTGGTTTCTTCGAAGAAGCCGTAAACCCAGAACGAGTTCATATCCACCACGGCCATCTTGGCTTCACCGATCCGTGCGTAGTCGCCACGGTGCACGTTGAGGTTGGTGACGTAGCCGTCCACCGCCGCCACCACTTGGGTGCGTTTCAGGTTGAGTTCGGCCGCTTCCAGTTGCGCCAGCGCATGTTGGTAATCCGCCAGCGCGGCGTCGGCAATATTGCTGGCGTCGTCGCGGTTTTCCTTGGAGATCACCAGCGCATCCAGGTCAGCCCGGCGATGGGCGTTGACCTTGCGCATTTCCCAGGTCGCTTTGCGGGAGGCGACGAGCGATTGCGCCTGCTTGACCGCGATGCGGTAGTGCTCGGGGTCGATCTGCATGAGCAGGTCGCCCTTTTTCACCCGCTGGTTATCACGTACCGGGACGTCGACCACCTCACCGGTCACATCGGCCGCCACGTTGATGATGTCGGCGCGCACACGGCCGTCACGGGTCCAGGGCGTCTCCATGTAATGCACCCACAGCGTGCGGCCAATCCAGATCGCCAGGGCCAGTACCAGCAAGGTCGCGAGCAGGCTGAAAAACTTTTTCATCGGGGCATTCTCAACGGTAGACGGTCAGCGCCAAGGCGCCGAACAGGCAAACGAACAGGCTCAGGCGCAACAACGCCGGGTGCCAGAAAAAACGGTACAGGTCGAACCCGGCCAGGAAGCGATCCAACGCCCAGGCGAGCGCGGCTGCGATCAAGAACATCAGGGTCATGGTCGGCATGTAGACGCCGTGGAACGCGATTTCACGAGGCATGCAGGGCTCCTTGCGTGGCGCCTTTGAGGGCCGCCAAGGGGGATTGCGGGTCCAAAAGCGAGGTGCGGATAAAGTGCAGGTAACTCTTCACCCGGCGCAGCGCCGAGGTGTCGAAGTGCGGGGCGAAGGGCTCGTCGGTGGCCTGCACACGGCTGATCGCATGGTCGACGGCAATCAGGCCACGCTCCAGGTTGCTCGCGCTGGGTTGCAGGAACAGCCGCACCAGCGAGCGGCCCATCACCCGGATCGCCTGGCGCCAGGGCTGGGATTCGGCGTACGCCGGGTGCACCGGCAAAATCGCCTGCTCCTTGCGCAGCTCGATGATCGCGTGGCCGACTTCCAGCACCACGAACATCCAGCGCAGCAAATCGCGTTGCACCTGCGGCTGGCCGACCGCAAGGCCGTAGGCCTGGTGCAACAGGTCGCGGGTACGGCTTTCGAAACTCGAAGCCAGGCCCTTGAGCTTGCCGCTGATCGCATACACCACTTGCTCACGCAGGTCCTGCTCCAGCCGGCGCCATAGCCAGCGGCTGTTGGGCGGCAGGATGATCGCCCCCGCCGCGGCGCACACCAGCATGCCGATGACCATGGCGATGTAGTCGTTGATAAAGGTATAGGGGTTGTAGACCGTGAGGTTATCCGGCACCGAGCCGGTGCTGAAAAAGATCAGCAGGCCGACCCCGATACCCGCGTATTGCGGGCGCGAGGCGAGAAACGCGCCGAAGATGATCACCGGGGCGAGCATCACGCACAGCAGCGGGAAGCCGTCGATCCAGGGAAACACGAAGAACATTTCGACGAAGCCCACCAGCGCGCCGATCAACGTGCCGCAAGCCATCTGGAAGGCCATGCGCTTGGGGTTGGGTGTGGCGGCCGACAGGCCCACGGTGGCGGCGGCGATCAGGGTCATGGTGGCGCCGCTGGGCCAGGCGGTCGCCACCCAATAGCTGCCGAGCACGATCAGGATGAACGACGCGCGAATCCCCGAGGCGGCGCAGGCCAGCCAGTTGGTTTTCGGGATAAAGGTTTCGTCCCATTGCTCGCGGGCATGGCTGTGGTCTGCCAGGGAAGCGTGGGTTTGCGCGTAGTTGTGCAGGTCATCGACGAAGCGGTAAAGCAGTTCGTAAGCGGTGTGGAAATCCAGCTGTTCGGCTTCGCTGGGGTTTTGCTCCTGGAAGCTCGCACGCAGGCTACGAACCTTGGCGGGCAGGCCGTCCTTGTAGGCGCTCAGCTGATTGACCAGGCGCGCCGCATCTGGGCTGGTGAGCGCACGACCGGAAAAGCCATCAAGCACTTCGGCAAGGTCTTGCAGGCCGGGTTTGATTGCCGCGACCACATGGTCCGCGTCATCCGTGCGCAACCGCTCCAGCAATTGGTGCAAGGCGTTGAAGCGCGTGGTGATGCTCATGAACTCGCTGTTGAGGCGACTGAGCCGGCCATTGCGTCGACGCATGTGCGGGTCTTCAAACACGGTGACACTGCGCAACCCTTCCAGGCCCACCGCTTCGGCGATAAAGCGCACGTTGCTGGCCTCGAACCCCTCACGCTGGCTGCGCCCGCGCAGGCCATCGGTGACGAACAGCGCGAACACGCCAAAGCGCTGGTACAAGGCGTTGCGCATCGCGGCGCTGCTGGTCTGCGGCAGGATCGCAGCACTGACCAACGTGGAACACAGGATCCCCAGGGAAATCTCCAGTACCCGCCACACCGCCGCCATAAAGGCACCGTCGGGATGGGCCAGGGCCGGCAGGCCGACCATCGCCGCGGTGTAGCCGGCCAGTACAAAGCCATAGGCACGGAAGTTACGGTTGCGCGTCGCGCCAGCGGTGCAAATGCCCACCCAGATCGCCAAAGCCCCCAGGAACAGCTCGGTGTTCTGCGCGAACAAGGCGATCAACAGCACCATCACCGCCGACCCCGCCAGGGTGCCGAGGAAACGATAGAAGCTCTTGGCAAACACTTGGCCACTCTGTGGCTGCATCACGATAAAGACGGTGATCATCGCGGTGCGCGGTTGCGGCAGCTCCAGGCGCATGGCTAACCACAATGTCAGGAACGCGGCGACCAGGACCTTGAAGATGTACACCCAGGTCACGCCATCGCTGCGTGCCCAGTCGAAAAAACCACGGCGCCACTCAAGGGAATGCAGCCAGCGCAGCGGTACAGGCAAGGGAGTCATCAAAGTCTACTCAGTGATCGAACACGGCCAGCGCCGCCGGGGTCTTGCGCGGGAGGGTCTTGGCGTCTTGCGGCACATCGTCGCCGGCGCCGAGGCCGCCGCCCAGGGCCGTCACCAATTCAGCATGGGCACTCAGGCGCGCGGCCTGGACCTGTTGCTCGATCTGCTGCTGATGGAACAGCAACGTCTGCGCATTCAGCACATTGAGGTAGTCGGTGAGGCCACGCTGGTAGGCGATCATCGCGATATCGTAGGTTTTCTGCGCCGACGCCACCGATTGCGCGGCAAAGGCGGATTGCTTAGCCATGGATTCGCGACGGATCAATTGGTCGCTGATGCCCTTGAGGGCATTGACCAGGGTCTGGTTGTACTTGGCGACAGCGATGTCATAACCGGCGCTGGCTTCGCCCAGTTCTGCACGCAAGCGACCGCCGTCGAAGATCGGCAAGGTGATCGCAGGCCCCACGGTGTAGTTGAGTTTCTTGCCCGCCAGGAACTCCAGCACGCCGCCACCGGTGGCCATGTAGCCGAGGCTGCCGACCAAATCGACATTGGGATAGAACCCGGCGTGGGCCACATCGATGCCCCGGGCCTGGGCCGCGACTTGCCAGCGACTGGCGACCACGTCAGGGCGTTGCCCGAGCAATTGCGCCGGCAGCCTCGACGGCAGTTTCAAGGGTGCGGCGAGGGATAACGTCGGACGCTGCAATGTCGCCCCCTCCCCCGGCCCTTTGCCCGCCAATGCCGCCAACTGGTTACGGGTCAGGGCGATTTCTTCATCCAGGGCGTCCAGTTGGCGATGGGTTTCGGGCAAGGGGGTTTCGGCCTGGCTGACATCGAAGTGGGTGCCGATCCCGGCGTCCAGGCGCTTATTGGCCAGGTCGAGAATCTGCTGTTGCTGGGCCAATGTGGCCGCGACGATGTCGCGGTTGGCGTAATGCAACGACAGCTGGATATAGGCGCGTACCACGTTGTTCTGCAATTCGAGCTGGGCCTGGCGCCCTTCGGCGGCGCTCATGTGGGCAAGGTCTACGGCACGCTCGGTGGCGTTGCTGTCGCGGCCCCACAGGTCGAGGGCATAGCTCAGGCCCAGGGACGCAGCGTTGTCCCAGGTGTTGGCGCCGCTCAGCTCGCCGGGGCCATAAAACTGATCCTTGGGCCAATTGTGGCGCTTGAGGGTGGTGTCGCTATTGATCTGCAACGCCTCCGCCGACTCGGCGATCCCGGCCATGGCCCGTGCTTCACGCACCCGCGCGGCGGCCATGGACATGCTCGGGCTGTGTTGGGTGGCGAGGTCGACCCAACGGTTGAGTTGGGGATCGCCGTAGGCCTGCCACCATTGCGCGGTGGGCCAGTGAGCATCCTGGGCGGCGCTCTGGATCGCTTCGTCGGTGGCCAGGTTACTGGCGTTGAGGGACTGGCCTTGGGGGGCGATTCCTCCGGTTCCGATGCAGCCGCTGATTGCTAACGATAAGGCCCAAACACTGAGAGTCTTCAGCTCTCTGCTGATGCGACGCGGCACTGCTGCGAATTCCTGAGGTGGTATAGCGGGGAGAGGTGGCGCAATTCTAGGGGGCGGCATGGGGAACGATAAGCGGGCATTCCTGTGAATCTTTGTTACCGTTCAGGCGATAATCCGGGTCGGCGCCAAGGATGTTGGGCTATTTATACCGGCGCAGGGGTATTCCCCCTACAGCCCGGTGCGATGCCGGCGAGCAGAATAACGAGCATTCCACCCTCTGGAGTGCCCGAATGTTTTCAGTCCTCAACGCACGCCCTTTCGAGGCGTCCATACCCGCGCCTGCACAAGAGACCGCTGACGTTCTGCGCAGGCAGCTACACCTCTCGCCAGCCCCCCTGCAACCCGGCATGCGCCCCCTGGAACGTGATGTGTGCTGGATCGCAGACCGAGTCCTGGAAAAGCTGATCCCGCTTGCGGGCTATCATCGCGATCAAGCGTCGATAGAGGCGCTTCACCACAAGCTGTCCAGCCCAGAGCCGAGCCTTGAGGTGTCGGTAGAGGCGCTACCGGATTTTTACGCGTTTTTCAAAAAGGCCGAACACCTGCTTCGCCGGCACCGCACCTCCCGGGACCCGGGCATCGAAGCCGACTATGTACTGTGTCGCGCCCTCAAATGGCAGTTTCGGGCAGCCGTCAGCGCTGGCAAACATCTGCGCCTGACGCAAAAGCTATTGCCGGCACTCGCCTATGTCCGCAACGGCGGCGAACGCAGCAACCACCGTCATATCGGCTACAGCTTTGCATTGGAGCCAACGCTGCAGACGCGTGCCGGGCCGCAGCTGGCAGCCGACTCGCGCCTGGAGGTCGGCGCCGACCAGCGCATCAGAAGCACGCGCGCCATCAGCCTGCAGGCCCAGTTGAAGTCATCGATCGAAGCGCAGTTCCAGACCCGCAGCCAACTCGGTATCGGCTATGTTTCGTCTTGCGAATACACCAACCTGGAGCAGTACGCCGATGCCCGCAGCCATTCCGTTCGCACCTCTCTCAGCGAGAGCATCCGTCGCACGGTGAAGAACCTGCCCAGTTTGTTGCGTGATAGCCATCACCTGCAGAAACACCTGGCTTACTCAGCGCTGAGCCAACCCTATGTCAGGGCTGCGCTGGCCGGCGCGGGCCTGACCGATGTCGAGCTGCCCAGCGTAAGAAACACTTCCCAACCGGTGATCACCGAACGCGGTTTCACGTTGACGGCCCATAACAAGGCGACGGTGAATGTCTTCAGTGCCCTGCAGGTCAACACCACGATAAAGCCAACCCTGCAACGCACTCACCGCCACATCACCCTGGACATCCTGGGCCTGTATGAAACAGCGCCTGAGTTGGCACTCCGCCGCCTGGCCTCGCACACGCACTACAACGACAACCCTTTGGCGCTGTTGGCCGACATGAAAAACCACATAGGCGCCACCAGCACACAATTCACCCAGCAGGTCTGCACACCGGTGCCCGCCTCCGAGCTGAACGCCACCCGCCGCGCCAGCAACAAACAGGCCCAGTCATTGCTGGAGCGCTATGTGCTGCTCAAGGCACAATCGCGCATCGACAGGCCGCTGGATACTGAACTGCACACGCTGATCCAGCGCAACCGTGCACAGCTGCGCCCCGATGCGCTGAAAGTCTACAAGTTGACCGCCACGGCCCAGGTGCAGAGTTTCTCTGCCGGGGTAACGGCCTCGTCGCAGGCCGGGGCAGGCAAAGGGGTGGCGATTGAAGTCAGCCACCGCAAGCTCGATGACCCGCACCTGAGCGGTGATTACCTGACAATCGATATTGCCCCTTTAAAATCCCGGCAAGTCGTCAAGAAAATGCTGCACCAAGCACTTCGCGCCATTGGCGAGCAGGCATTCGACTGGGAACACCTGGTCCGCTCGATCAGCGAATCGCTGCTTGATCCCGCCAGACCCTCGTCCACCCAAGTGCTGGTGAAGATCAAGCACGGCCAACCGGTGGTGCTCTATACCCGTCATACGGTGGACAAAAACCGCGACCTGGTGCTGCCGGAACAGGTCGAGCAGTTCAGCGGCATCGAGGCGCAGTCGTTGCGCACCCGGCAAACCTTGCGCAAGGAACGCCTAGGCAGCGACTCGCTGGATCATCTGTTGCCAATCGCCCGCCGCTACCTGGAAAACCCCGATGAGCAGCCGGGCTGGGACGATTACGTAGACCGGCACGCCGATGACGTTCATGCATTGCTCGACACCCTGGGCCGGCAGGCCCACGGTACGTCGCTGACCGCCGAGATTGACGCGCTCAAACGCATCAGCCCGGTACTCACCCGGGCCGCCGAAGCGCTGATACAGCACGCCCACGCCGCCCTCGACGCGCCTACCGGTGAAAACCGCGCCCTCGCACGGGCGGCTTTGCATCACTTGCTCCGGGAATATATGCCGCACTATAGGGCGAACGTCAGTGCGGCTTGGACCTTGTCCTGACCTTTCGCCACTTATGTCGGGGGGGTACAGCGCCCAGCGGATACACACCTGCGCGCAACTTCATGTCACAATTTGGCATCTCCCTTGAGAACACTCCATGGACACTTTGCAAAACATGCGCGCCTTCAGTTGCGTGGCCGAAGCCGGCAGCTTCACCGCCGCCGCCGTGCAACTGGATACCACCACAGCCAATGTGTCGCGCGCGGTCTCCAACCTTGAGGCCCATCTGCAAACCCGCTTGCTCAACCGCACTACCCGGCGCATTGCCCTGACCGAGGCCGGTAAACGCTACCTACTGCGCTGCGAACAGATCCTGGCCTACGTCGAGGAAGCCGAGGCCGAAGCCAGCGACGCCCATGCACGCCCTGCCGGGCAGTTGAAAGTGCACACCATGACCGGCATCGGCCAGCACTTCGTCATCGACGCCATTGCGCGCTATCGCCGTACCCACCCGGACGTCACCTTCGACCTGACCCTGGCCAACCGCGTGCCAGACCTGCTCGACGAAGGCTATGACGTGTCCATCGTGCTGGCCAGCGAGCTGCCTGACTCCGGCTTCGTGTCCCAGCGCCTGGGCATCACCTACAGCATCGCCTGTGCCTCACCGGAGTACGTCAAGGCCAAGGGCTGCGCCCATCGCCCCGATGACCTGCTCAACCACGCCTGCCTGCGCCTGGTCAGCCCGGTGATCCAGCTCGACAAGTGGACCTTCAACGGCCCCGAAGGCCAGGAAAGCGTGGCAATCAACACCTCGCCCTTTCTGGTGAACTCGGCCGATGCGATGAAAACCGCGATCACCAGCGGCATGGGCATCGGCCTGCTGCCGGTGTACGCGGCGATCGAGGGCCTGCGCAACGGCACCCTGGTGAGGGTGATGCCCAACTACCGCTCCCAGGAATTGAACCTGTACGCCATCTACCCGTCGCGCCAATACCTGGATGCGAAGATCAAGACCTGGGTGGAATACCTGCGCGGCTCGCTGCCAGAGATTCTGGCGGCACACCAGGCGGAACTGGTGGCGTATGAATTGAGTGGCAGCCTCAGCGGTGCGCGACTGGCGAACTGATTCAATCTGGCAACACCGGCCCAATGGGGACGCTGCCCAGTTTAGGTATGCCGTCTCCTGACAACCGGGGCCAGGAATGTTAGCGTGCTTGGCATTCTTCCGTAGTCGATGAGCCCGCCTGCAATGAAAAAGACTGTCCTCGCTTTCAGCCGTGTCACCCCGGAAATGATCGAACGCCTGCAGCAGGACTTCGAGGTGATCGCGCCCAACCCCAAGCTGGGGGATATCAACGCTCAATTCAATGAAGCCCTGCCCCACGCCCATGGTCTGATCGGCGTGGGTCGCAAGCTGGGCCGCGAGCAGTTGCAAGGGGCGAACCAGCTGGAAGTGGTGTCCAGCGTCTCGGTGGGCTACGACAACTATGACGTACCGTACTTCAACGAGCGCGGGATCATGCTCACCAACACCCCCGACGTGCTCACCGAAAGCACTGCCGACCTGGCCTTCGCCCTGCTGATGAGCAGTGCCCGCCGCGTGGCCGAATTGGACGCCTGGACCAAGGCCGGCCAGTGGAAAGCCAGCGTCGGCGCGTCGTTGTTTGGCTGCGATGTGCATGGCAAGACGCTGGGTATCGTCGGCATGGGCAATATCGGCGCGGCCGTGGCCCGGCGTGGGCGGCTGGGTTTCAACATGCCGATCCTGTACAGCGGCAACAGCCGCAAGCCGGCGCTGGAACAGGAACTGGGTGCGCAGTTTCGCAGCCTGGACGAGCTGCTCGCCGAGGCGGATTTCGTCTGCCTGGTGGTGCCGTTGAGCGACAAGACCCGTCACTTGATCAGCACCCGCGAGCTGGGGCTGATGAAGCCCAGCGCGATCCTGATCAACATTTCACGCGGCCCGGTGGTGGACGAGCCGGCGCTGATCGAAGCCCTGCAAAGCCAGCGTATCCGCGGTGCCGGGCTGGATGTGTATGAGCGCGAGCCCCTGGCCGAGTCGCCGCTGTTCCAACTGAGCAATGCCGTGACGCTGCCGCATATCGGCTCGGCCACCCATGAAACCCGCGAAGCCATGGCCAACCGTGCCCTCGACAACCTGCGCAGCGCCCTGCTGGGCCAGCGCCCGCAGGACCTGGTGAACCCGCAGGTGTGGAAGGGCTGACCCCTAGCGCATTTAAGCTGGATGGCCTGCTATCGCATCACCCCGGTGCAAATCAGTGACCGAGGTGCGCGCATCGCAGGCAAGCCAGCGCCCCCCCCCATCCCGACACAAAATCCGGTTAAAGCCTGGCTCCCCCAAGTCGATAACTCTCTATAGATCATCATTCCTGATCCACAGAAGGTTTTTATGTCCACCACCAAAGCCCGCGCAGACTCCCTCTCGCTTCTGCTCTTTACCTTGCGCAGCGGCAAGCTGATGGCGATCAACCTGCTGAAAGTCAGCGAAATCATCCCTTGCCCGCCGTTGACCAAGCTGCCGGAGTCCCACCCGCACGTCAAAGGCATCGCCACCCTGCGCGGTAACTCGCTGGCCGTGATCGACCTGAGCCGCGCACTCGGCGAAATGCCCCTGCAGGATCCGGACGGAGGCTGCCTGATCGTCACCGACGTAAGCCGTTCCAAGCAGGGGTTGCATGTGCAGGCGGTGAGCAAGATTGTGCATTGCCTGACCACCGACATCCGCCCGCCGCCCTATGGCTCCGGGGGGAACCGCGCGTTCATCACCGGGGTTACCCAGGTGGAAGGCGGCCTGGTGCAAGTGCTGGATATCGAAAAAGTCATCCATGGCATCGCGCCGGCACCGATCGAAGTGGCACCGACTGACCTGACCATGGAAGAGGCCGAGGTGCTCGGCCACGCACGTATCCTGGTAGTGGACGACAGCCAGGTGGCGCTCCAGCAATCCGTGCACACCCTGCGCAACCTCGGCCTCACCTGCCACACCGCCCGCAGCGCCAAGGAGGCCATCGACGTGCTGCTGGAGCTGCAAGGCACCGCCGAGCAGATCAACGTGGTGGTGTCGGACATCGAGATGTCGGAAATGGACGGCTACGCCCTCACCCGCACCTTGCGCGAAACCCCGGACTTCCAGCACCTCTACGTGTTGCTGCACACCTCCCTGGACAGCGCGATGAACAGCGAGAAAGCCCGCCTGGCCGGCGCCAACGCGGTGTTGACCAAGTTTTCCTCGCCCGAGTTGACCAAGTGCCTGGTCGTGGCAGCGCAGACCGTGGCACAACAGGGGCAGTAACGGGTGGCAGAGTATTTCCAACTGTTGCGCCGTGACCTCACCACCGCCCTACCGGCGCCGCAGTGGCCGGCGGGCACGCAGTTGGATCATTACCGCGCCGACCTCGCCCCGGCGATTCATGCGGTGTTGCGCCTGACCCAGGACCAGGGCGGCGGCCGCGTTCCCAACCTGGAAACCTGGCAGCACCAGTTCACCACCGATGCCGAGTTCGACCCCACGCTCTGCCTGGTGGCGAGCAACGACGAAGGCATCCTCGCCGTGGCGCAGTGCTGGACCAGCGCGTTTATCAAGAACCTCTCGGTTCACCCATGTGCCCAGGGCCAAGGCTTGGGCCGCGCGTTGTTGCTGCACAGCTTCCAGACGTTCAAGCAGCGCGGAGAACCCTATGTGGACCTCAAGGTGCGCGAGAGCAACCTGCGTGCCCGCCAGCTGTATGAAAGCGCGGGAATGAGATTTGTCCTGCGCGATGCAGTGCCTGAGGACTGACAGGCACTGGCGTATAACTTGCTTCCAGAGATCCAAAACGGTGAACAGAGGTAAAAACCCGTCACTGTTCCTGCGTGCCCTCTGACCTAGCCTGGTGACAGATCCGCCATGAATACTCAGTTTTCCTGCGTTGGTTGCGGCAAATGCTGCACGGACCACCACGTGCCCCTGACCCTCGACGAGGCCCGCATGTGGGCGGCCGATGGCGGCCATGTCATCGTTCTGGTGGAGGGCTTCCTGGGCAATGGCCTGGGCCTGCCCCAGCAGCAACGCGAACATGCCGAGCGCCGTTCGGTGATCGTGCCCAGCGGCACCACCGAGGCGTTTGTGGCAATCACCTTTGCCGCCTATAACGCCGGGCGCTGCCGGAATCTTGACGAAGACAACCTGTGTCGCATCTATGAGCGTCGCCCGCTGGTGTGTCGCATCTACCCGATGGAGATCAACCCGCATATCCCACTGAACCCAGCCGCCAAGGATTGCCCACCGGAATCCTGGCAACAGGGGCCGGCGCTGATCGTGGGTGGCGAGTTGATGGACCTGGAACTGGCCGAGTTGATCCGCCGCTCGCGCCAGGCAGACCGCGACGATGTGCAGACCAAGGAGGCGGTATGCGCCCTGCTGGGTATTCGCACCACGGCGCTCAAGGGCGATGGGTTTACCGCCTACCTGCCGGACATGGGCGCGTTTGCCACCGCAATTGAATTGGCCGTGGATCGGCCGCCCGTGGCCAATGAGTGGGTGTTCCATGTCTCCGGCATGGACATCGCCGAGCAAGTGCTGGATGCCGGGGCGCAGATTGCAACTGAGGTGCCGGCCAACTACGCATTTATTTCGTTGCGCGCTGCTTGATCTGCGTCGCCCCTGGCGCCTCGCTCACCTGTCTGTAGCGGGTCAATAGCTGGCCAGGCACTCGGTTTCAATCCGCGCGTTCGCGAACTGTGTGCTCGCTGCAAAGGTAGTGCGGGCAGGGAAACGACGCCAAGAACGCGCCACACGGTTTAACAAGTACACGTGGGCCCTCACGACTGGGCTTTTGACTTCGTAGGCAATACCTCAACGCCCTCAGTCGAACGGTTGCTGGCGTCGACGCCAAGCCCACCGGTGAGGCGAACACGGGTCCAGCGCCTGTTTTGCGCAATAACCGGCCTTCAAGGGACATCCAGGCGATAGGGCGCCAGGATCCGCTGGTATTCACCGTTGTGCACCAGTTCTTCGCGGGCACGGTTAAGCTCCGCACGCAGTGTTGTGTCGGTGTTGCGCAGCGCGATCGCCACACCGTCGCCCAGCAATTCGGCGGAGACGGCGGGGCCCAGGAAGTCGAAATCCTGGCCAGCAGCGGTGTCGAGCAGGGCGTCGCGGATTTCCACCGTGCCCTGCAGCGTCGCATCGATATCGCCTGCCACCAGGCTACGAACCAGTTCGTCGTTGAGCCAGAAGCTCTTGATGATCACGCCTTTGCGCGCCCATTGCGACCGCGCGAAGGCCTCGCGATTACTGCCGAGCAATACACCGACTCGCTTGCCCTTGAGCAACCTTGGCGTCGGTAACAGACCAGAAGTTCGCCGCGCGACGAGGCGCGTGGTGAAGGGGTAGAGGTTATCGGTGAAGCTCACCCAACGCCGCCGTAGGGGCGTGGGGGCAATGCCCATGATTGCATCGAATCGCCGGGACTCAAGGCCTTCGAAGCTTTCGACCAGCACCTGATCCACCCAGGTGCAGCGCGCATTCAATTGCTGGCAGAGCGCGTTGCCCAGCTCGATGTTCAGGCCGACCAACTGCCCTTGCGGGTTGCGGCTCTGAAAGGGAGGGAATTGAGCGGCAACAGCGAAGCGGATTTCGCGTCGCGGTTGATCAGTGCCGGCTACGGCATCCACCGCGAATAACAGGGCAAGCGCTACACAGAGGTGTATCAGGGGCACAGGAAACGTCCTTTTCCGGAAAGAGCGCCCTCCGCTGCACCCCGGTAAAAAATCGGGGCAGAGCGGAAGCTGTGCAAGCTTTCAAGAAACGGTCGCGGGCCTACAAGCAGAAAGATCAACGGAGGCTGTAGGCAACATCCGCAAATATTACAGCGGATTAATCCTAACGTTTACCCATGGAACGGCGAGTGCCCGGCGGCGCCATGCCTGGGCTCTTGGTGTGGCCATTCTTGGCGCCGTTCTTGTACCAGGGCTGGGCGGTATTCTTGGCCCCCGCCAGTTCACCCGGCTTGAAGGGAAACTTGAACGCCGGGATCTCGGCTTTTTCAACGCCTTCGGCGCTGGCCGGATCGACGAGGTCGGCCGCGTCAACAGGGGGTTGTGTCGGGGAAGTCATGGAAGCTCCGGAGCGTGCAAAGAATGACGCGGGGCCGGCTTGCGGGCCACGCTGGGGCGCAGTATACCTGCCCGCCTCGGATCTTTAACCACCACCTGTACGAATGGTCGGCCTTTACTGACAGCGCTGTCAGTTAGCAGTCACCGTGCTGACCGGGTTGGCAGGCTATAAAGGCCTCACACACTTCCAATTCTTTGCCCTGGCGCCTCACCCATGCAAATTCAACGAAAAACCGCCCTGATCGTGGGTGTCCTCGTGGTGTTGGCTGTTGCAGCCTGGGCACTGACCCGCCCAGCCAAGACCAAGCTGGCGGCGCCCACGGCGATACCGGTGCGGGTGGTCAGCGTGGTACAGCAGGATATTCCGCGCTTTGTCAGCGGGATTGGCTCGGTACTGTCGCTGCACAGTGTGGTGATTCGCCCTCAAGTGGACGGCATCCTGACCAAATTGCTGGTCAAGGAAGGCCAATTGGTCAAGGTCGGCGACCTGCTGGCCACCATCGATGACCGCTCGATCCGCGCCAGCCTTGACCAGGCCAAGGCCCAGCTCGGCGAAAGCCAGGCGCAGTTGCAGGTGGCGCTGGTCAACCTCAAGCGCTACAAGGAATTGAGCGTCGACGACGGCGTGTCCAAACAGACCTATGACCAGCAACAAGCCCTGGTCAACCAGCTCAAGGCCACGGCCCAAGGCAACCAGGCGGCGATCGACTCGGCTCAGGTACAACTTTCCTACACCCAAATACGTTCACCGGTCAGCGGCCGCGTGGGTATTCGCACCGTGGACGAAGGCAACTTCCTGCGCACCAGCGACACCCAGGGCCTGTTCTCCGTGACACAGATCGACCCGATTGCCGTCGAGTTCTCCCTGCCGCAGCAGATGCTGCCGACCCTGCAAGGCCTGATCGCGGCGCCCACCAAGGCCAGCGTCGATGCCTACATGGGTGCCGACACTGACGGCCAGACCGGTGATTTGCTGGGCGAAGGCCACCTGAGCCTCATCGACAACCAGATCAGTTCCACCACCGGCACCCTGCGTGCCAAGGCCGAATTCAACAACGCCTCGCAGCGCCTGTGGCCAGGGCAACTGGTGACCATCAAGATCCAGACCGCCCTCGACACAAATGCCCTGGTGGTACCGCCGACAGTGGTGCAACGCGGCCTGGATTCGCACTTTGTGTATCGGGTCAAGGGTGACAAGGTCGATGTGGTACCGGTGCAGGTCACGTACCAGGACAGCGACGTGAACATCATCAAGGGCGTGCAGGCCGGGGATGTGCTGGTCAGTGATGGCCAGTCTCGGCTCAAGGCCGGTGCCCAGGTGGAGGTGCTCAAGGAGCCGCCGCAGGTGATCCAGACCGTCGATGCCAAGGTGCAGCCATGAGTGGCATTCGTTCGCCGTCGGCCTGGTGCGTCGACCACCCCGTCGCCACGCTGCTACTGACCTTCGCACTGGTGCTGCTCGGGCTCATCGCATTCCCACGCCTGGCCATCGCCCCACTGCCAGAAGCGGAATTCCCGACGATCCAGGTCACTGCCACCCTGCCCGGGGCCAGCCCGGACACCATGGCTTCATCCGTGGCCACGCCGTTGGAAGTGCAATTCAGCGCCATCCCCGGCATGACCCAGATGACCTCCAGCAGCGCCCTCGGCTCCAGCCTGCTGACCCTGCAATTCACCCTGACCAAGAGCATCGACACGGCCGCGCAAGAAGTGCAGGCGGCGATCAACACCGCGTCCGGCAAACTGCCCAGTGACATGCCCAGCCTGCCGACCTGGAAGAAGGTCAACCCGGCGGACAGCCCGGTGCTGATCCTCAGCGTCAGTTCCAACAGCATGCCCAGCACTGAGCTGAGCGACTACGTGGAAACCCTGCTGGCGCGGCAGATCAGCCAGATCGACGGCGTGGGCCAGATCAATATCACCGGCCAGCAGCGCCCGGCGATTCGGGTACAAGCCTCCCCGGACAAACTCGCCGCCATCGGCCTGACCCTGGCCGATATCCGCCTGGCCATCCAGCAATCGAGCCTCAACCTGGCCAAGGGCGCGATCTACGGCGAGAACAGCGTGTCGACCCTGTCGACCAACGACCAGTTGTTCCACCCGGATGAGTACGCCCAGTTGATCGTGTCCTACAAGGACGGTGCACCGGTTCAACTGCGTGATATTGCCAAAGTCATCAACGGGTCGGAAAACGCCTACGTACAGGCCTGGTCCGGCGACACGCCAGGGGTCAACCTGGTGATCTCGCGCCAGCCCGGCGCGAATATCGTCGAGACCGTGGACCGCATCCAATCCGAGCTGCCGCGCCTGCAAGCCATGCTGCCGGCGTCAGTGCAGGTCAGCGTGTTGACTGACCGTACCAAGACCATCCGTGCGTCGCTGCATGAAGTCGAGGTGACGCTGCTGATCGCCATCCTGCTGGTGGTGGCGGTGATGGCGCTGTTCCTGCGGCAGTTGTCGGCCACGATGATTGTGTCCAGCGTGCTGGGGGTGTCGCTGGTCGCCAGCTTTGCGTTGATGTACCTGATGGGCTTCAGCTTGAACAACCTCACACTGGTGGCGATCGTGATCGCCGTGGGGTTTGTGGTGGACGATGCCATCGTGGTGGTGGAGAACATTCACCGCCACCTGGAGGCAGGCCTCGACAAGCGCGAAGCAGCAATCAAGGGGGCCAGCGAGATCGGCTTTACCGTGGTGTCCATCAGCTTCTCGCTGGTGGCGGCCTTTATTCCGCTGCTGTTCATGGGCGGCGTGGTCGGGCGGCTGTTCAAGGAGTTTGCGCTGACGGCGACCTCGACCATCCTGATCTCGGTGGTGGTCTCGCTGACATTGGCGCCTACCCTGGCCGCGCTGTTCATGCGCGCACCCACCCATCACGCCCACGACAAACCGGGCTTCAGCGAGCGACTGCTGGCCGGCTATGCGCGCAACTTGCGCCGCGCCCTGGCGCATCAACGCACGATGGCGGCGATCTTCGTGGTAACCCTCGCCCTGGCCGTGGTCGGCTATGTGTTTATCCCCAAGGGCTTCTTCCCGGTACAGGACACCGGCTTCGTGCTCGGCACCAGTGAAGCGGCGGCTGATGTGTCGTACCCGGACATGGTCGCCAAGCACAAGGCACTGGCCGAGATCGTCAAGGCCGACCCGGCGGTGCAGGCGTTTTCGCACTCGGTAGGCGTGACGGGCAGCAACCAGACCATCGCCAACGGCCGTTTCTGGATCGCCTTGAAAGACCGCGGCGACCGCGATGTGTCCGCCAGCCAGTTCATCGACCGCATCCGCCCTAAGCTGGCCAAGGTGCCGGGCATCGTGTTGTACCTGCGCGCAGGGCAAGACATCAACTTGAGCTCCGGCCCCAGCCGCGCACAATACCAGTACGTGCTCAAGAGCAATGACGGCCCGACGCTCAATACCTGGACCCAACGCCTGACCGAAAAACTGCGCGCCAACCCGGCATTCCGCGACCTGTCCAACGACCTGCAACTGGGCGGCAGCATCACCCATATCAGCATCGACCGCCAGGCCGCCGCGCGCTTTGGCCTGACCGCCACCGATGTCGACCAGGCGCTGTACGACGCCTTCGGCCAGCGCCAGATCAACGAGTTCCAGACTGAGATCAACCAGTACCAGGTGGTGCTGGAACTGGACACTCAGCAACGCGGCAAGGCCGAAAGCCTCAACTATTTCTACCTGCGCTCGCCGCTGACCAACGAGATGGTGCCACTGTCAGCGCTGGCCAAGGTTGACCCACCTAGCGTGGGGCCGCTTTCGATCAGCCATGACGGCATGTTCCCGGCCGCCAACCTGTCGTTCAACCTGGCGCCGGGCGTGGCCTTGGGCGATGCGGTGATCATGCTCAACCAGGCCAAGAATGAAATCGGCATGCCAACCACCATCATCGGCAATTTCCAGGGCGCAGCCCAAGCCTTCCAGAGCTCGCTCGCCAGTCAACCATGGCTGATCCTGGCGGCGCTGGTGGCGGTGTACATCATCCTCGGTGTGCTGTACGAGAGCTTCGTGCACCCGTTGACGATCATCTCCACCTTGCCCTCGGCGGGGTTGGGTGCACTGATCATGCTGTCGCTGATGGGCCAGGACTTTTCGATCATGGCGCTGATCGGCCTGGTGCTGCTGATCGGTATCGTGAAGAAAAACGGCATCCTGATGATCGACTTTGCCCTGGAGGCCCAGCGCGTCAGGGGCCTGTCGCCGGAGGACGCGATCTATGAAGCCTGTGTCACGCGGTTCCGGCCAATCATCATGACCACCCTCGCGGCCCTGCTCGGCGCGGTGCCGCTGATGCTCGGTGCCGGCCCCGGTGCGGAGATGCGCCAACCGCTGGGTATCGCGGTGGTCGGCGGCTTGCTGGTGAGCCAGGCGCTGACGCTGTTCACCACCCCCGTCATATACTTGTACCTTGAAAAGTTTTTCCACAAGCCCAAACCAACGCCTGCGTTGGCGACCACACATTGAGGCTGAGGCCCCGCCCTGGAGCAAAAGGCTGATGCGCGTCCTGATTATTGAAGACGAAGAAAAAACCGCGGATTACCTGCACCGCGGCCTGACGGAACAGGGCTACACCGTCGACGTCGCCCGCGAAGGCGTCGAGGGCTTGCACCTGGCGCTGGAAAACGACTACGCCGTGATCGTGCTCGACGTGATGCTGCCCGGCCTCGATGGCTTTGGTGTGTTGCGTGCATTGCGCGCACGCAAGCAGACGCCAGTGATCATGCTCACCGCCCGCGAGCGTGTGGAAGACCGCATTCGCGGCCTGCGCGAGGGCGCCGACGATTACCTGGGCAAACCGTTTTCCTTCCTGGAACTGGTGGCGCGCCTGCAAGCCCTGACACGGCGCAGCGGCGGCCACGAACCGGTGCAGGTGACGGTTGCCGACCTGTGGATCGACCTGATCAGCCGCAAGGCCAGCCGCAACGGCCTGCGCCTGGACCTGACCGCCAAGGAATTCTCGCTGCTCAGCGTATTGGCGCGGCGCCAGGGCGAGATCCTGTCCAAGACCGCGATTGCGGAAATGGTCTGGGACATCAATTTCGACAGCGACGCCAACGTGGTGGAAGTCGCGATCAAGCGCCTGCGTGCCAAACTCGACGGGCCGTTCGACACCAAGCTGCTGCACACCATCCGTGGCATGGGCTATGTGCTGGAGAGCCGAAGTGTCAGCTAACTCCATTGCCCTGCGCCTGAGCAGCCTGTTCACGCTGGTGGCGCTGCTGATCTTCCTGTTGATCGGCGGCGCGCTGTATCAGCAGGTGGACCGCAGCCTCGGCTTGTTGCCAGGCGCCGAGCTGGATGCGCGCTACAGCGTGCTGGAGTCGTCGGTGAACCGCTTCGGCACACCGGACCATTGGGTGAAGATTCAGGCCAAGCTCAAGTTGTTGGGCGAGGAAGACAAGCGCATCCGGTTCTGGGTCGTGAGCAGCGATCCCAACTACGAGTACGGCAACCCCGATGCGCAGATCCGTGCCTTCGCCGAAGGCCCGACGGGTAAGCGCGACCTGCGCCTGCCGGGGCGCGAATACCCGCTCAAGGTCCTGGTGAGCCAGTTCCCGGCCAAGGATCAACGCCCGCCCTTGCGTTTCATGATCGCCATCGACACCGAGAATTTCCGTGCCACCCAGCACCACCTGCTGGTAGCGCTGGTCGCCCTCTCGCTGGTGGGCGTGGTGCTGGCGTCGTTGCTGGGCTTCTGGGTCGCGCGCATCGGCCTCAAACCCCTGGGCAAACTCTCGGATGAGGCACAGAAACTCGCCCCACCCAAGCTCTCCGGGCGCCTGCAACTGTCACCGTTGCCGCCGGAGTTGAGCCAGTTCGTCAACTCATTCAATTCCACCCTCGACCGCGTGGAACAGGCTTACTCACGCCTTGAGTCGTTCAATGCCGACGTGGCCCACGAACTGCGCTCGCCACTGACCAACCTGATCGGCCAGACCCAGGTCGCGCTGACTCGCGGGCGCTCTGCCGAGCATTACTTCGAGGTGCTGCAATCCAACCTCGAGGAGCTGGAGCGCCTGCGCTCGATCATCAACGACATGCTGTTCCTGGCCAGCGCCGACCAGGGCAGCAAGGCCACCAAGCTGATCGAAAGCTCCCTGGCCGATGAAGTGGCGACCACCCTCGACTACCTGGACTTCATCCTCGAAGACGCCCAGGTCCAGGTGCAGGTCCGAGGCGATGCCCTGGTGCAGATCGAAAAGGCGCACCTGCGCCGAGCCCTGATTAACCTGCTGAGCAACGCGGTACAGCACACCGCGCCCGGGCAGGTGATCACCGTGAACATAGAGGTGCAGGAGCATCAGGTGGCGATCGGTGTGACCAATCCCGGCGACGCGATCGCCAGCGAACACCTGCCACGCTTGTTCGAGCGTTTTTACCGGGTAGATGCGTCGCGCAGCAACAGCGGCGCCAATCACGGCCTGGGCCTTGCCATCGTCAAGGCGATTGCGTTGATGCACGGCGGCGATGTGTTCGTGCGCAGCGAACAAGGCGGCAATACCTTCGGCATTACTCTGCCGGCCTGAACACCTCGGTCAACAGGTGGCCAAAGAAGCCCCCCGTCGCCCTGACTGTTGCGATTTGGGCAACAGTCATTATCTTGTTACACTCTGTATCGCACCGCTCGCCTGCGTTAATTTGACGCATCGATGAGCGCGACGGCAAAGGCAGCCTCCCGCTTACCCGAATTTCCCTCGACTTATTTCCAGGGCTCTACACTGGGAATCTGTCTTAAAGCCGCTGACTTCAGCGGCTTTTTTTTGCCGTAAAAAAGGCCAGGCACACACCCACGACATTGGCCGTTTCCGATTGACCAAAGGAGCTACACCGGTGAAGAACTCGCTGACGTTCACCCCGTTATTTCTCGCAATCGCAGCAACGATCACGCCCATTGCCCACGCGGCAGACACCCTACCTGCAGACGGTTTCGTCGAAGGCTCGCACCTCAACATCAACACCCGCAACTACTACATGAACCGCGACCGTCGTGACATCCACACCGATGACAGCAAGGAGTGGGGCCAGGGTTTCATCGGCACCTTCGAATCCGGCTATACCCAGGGCACCGTCGGCTTCGGCCTGGACGCTCACGCCATGCTCGGCCTTAAACTTGACGGCGGTGGCGGCACGGATGGTTCCAGCATCCTTCCGTACGGCAGCGGCAACGGCAAGGCCCCCGGTTCGTTCTCGACCGCAGGCGGCACCTTGAAAATGCGCGCATTCGACACCGAACTGAAAGCCGGCGACCTGTTCCTCAATAACCCGGTGATCGCCGGCGGCGCGACCCGCATGTTGCCGCAGACCTTCCGCGGCGTGAGCCTGACCAACCACAGCCTCGATGGCTGGATGTTCGAAGGTGGCCAGGCCAGTTTTACCAAGCTCTACAACCAGAGCGGCCACCGCCGCATCGGCACCAGCTATGGCGCCCTGCCCGCCAACGCAGACAGCCAGCACATGAACTGGGCAGGCGTGTCGTTCAGCGGTATCGACGGGCTGACCAGCAACCTCTACGCCTCCGAGCTCAAGGACGTGTGGCACCAGTACTACTACGACCTGGACTACACCTACGTGGTGAACGAGATGATCAGTCTCAACCCCGGCCTGCATTACTACCATACCCAGGACACCGGGCAGTCGCTGCTGGGGGATATCGACAACAACACCTACAGCCTGCACTTCACCGTGGACGTCGGCCATCACAGCGTGACCGCCGCGTACCAGCGGGTCAACGGCAACACGCCGTTCGACTACATCGCCCAGGGCGACAGCGTGTACCTGGACAACTCCCAGCAATACTCCGACTTCAACGGCCCCAATGAGCGTTCGTGGAAACTCAAGTACGCCTATAACTTCGGCGGCCTGGGCCTGCCCGGGCTGACCTCGGCCGTTTCGTACATCAGCGGCAAGACCGACCTGACCAAGGTCGACCCGCAAAGCCGTGGCTACAGTGCCTGGTACAGCGCCGATGGCAAGGACGCCAAGCATTGGGAACGGGACATCGACGTGAAATACGTGGTGCAGGGCGGCAAGGCCAAGGACCTGGCGGTGCGCCTGCAATGGGCGGTCAACCGCGGGAGCAACGGTTATGCCGCGGTAGACCGGGACGTGGATGAGTACCGGGTGATCGTCGACTATCCGATCAACGTGTTCTGACCCCACGCATCTTTCTTTTTAACCAGTGATTTAATTTTCATCGCGTAGAACTAAACTGCCAGCATCTTCCCTGCTGAAGTCTGCGCGATGAGTCGACCCCGCATTCGTACCCTGCCAGCACGCCCGGAACTTCTACTGATTCTGGGCAGTGGCCTCACCGTCGCCTTGATCGTTGTGATCGTCGCTGTATTGCTGATCCGTGAACACGCCAGCACCCTGCGGGCAGCCACGCGCTCAACCACCAATATTGCGCAATTGATCAACGCCGACGTGCTGCGTAACGTCGAGCTCTACGACCTGGCCCTCAAGGGGTTGATCGCAGCCAAGCAGCGCAATGACCTGTCGCAGGTTGCGGCGAATATCCAGCACCTGGTGCAGTTCGACTTATCCACGGCGGCGCCTTTCAAGGGCGAAGTGCTCTTGCTGGACGCCAATGGCGCGGTGATCGCTGACTCTTCCACCCTGCAACCCACCCCGCGCAACTTTGCCAGCCGCGATTATTTCCAGGTGCATGCCAAGGACGCCCAGGCCGGCCTGTTTATCAGTCGGCCGTTCAAGATCCATTGCAACTGCGACCAGGTCTGGCGCATGGCATTCAGTCGGCGCGTTTCGGGACCCAATGGCGAGTTCGCGGGCGTCGCGGTCGCGACCATGCGCCTGGCGTATTTCGATCAGCTATTCAGCACCCTGACGATCGGCAATGGCAGCAGCATCAACCTGCTGAACAACCAAGGCATCTTGCTGGCGCAGCAGCCACTGCTGGAAAGCGACATGATTGACAAGGACCTGAGCGAACGACCGAACTTCAAAAGAATACTGCGTGAAGGCAATGGCAGCTTCCAGGCCATCTCGGCCATTAGCGGCAAGGAGCGCCTGTACACCTTCACCAATGTCGGAGAACTGCCGCTGATTGTGGTGGTAGCACTGTCCAGTGAAGATGTATTCGCCCCTTGGATACGCGCCGCACTGCTGACCAGTGGTGCCACTGGCATCCTCTGTATTGGCTTGTTATGGCTGACCTGGATGCTGCGCCGGGAACTGCGACGCCGCTATCGCGCTGAGCGCGTCCTGTCAGAACTGGCAGCCACCGACGCCCTGACCGGCCTGGCCAACCGCCGCATCCTGGACGAGCGCCTGCGCCTGGAGTGGGATCGCGCGCAACGCTCGACGGAGCCGCTGACGGTGCTGATGATCGACGTGGATCACTTCAAGGCCTTCAACGACCGCCACGGCCATCATGGTGGTGATGCGGCGCTGCGTACGGTGGCGCAAGTGATCGGCGCCAATATCCGCCGTCCGGCCGACCTGGCGGCGCGTTATGGCGGTGAAGAGTTTGCTGTGGTGCTGCCGATGACCGATGCCAAGGGCGCCAGGGTGATCGCCGAGCATATCCGCAGCAGTATCGAACACTTGCCGAGGGTGGCGGGGGATAAACAGCCGATTACGGTGAGCATTGGCATGAGTACCTGGGAAAAGCGCAGCCGCCTGTCGCTGGAGACGTTGTTGCTGAGTGCGGATCGGGCGCTGTACGAAGCCAAGCATACGGGGCGTAATCGGATTGTGGATGCGGCGACCCTGTGATGAGCGCGGCCCCTTCCTGGGGTGCGCAGGTTTACTGCGGTGAGCGGGGCTTGCCGCGCGTTATCGCTGGCGGATCACCAGGCATAAAAAAAGGCCACCCGAAGGCAGCCTTTCAAAACTAAAGAAGAGAGTTGTGACTTACACCGCCGCAACGGGACGCATGTAAGAGATCGGTGCGGTGCTGGCATCTTCGAAGGTCACGACTTCCCAAGCATCTGTCTGCTCAATCAACTTGCGCAGCAGCTGGTTGTTAAGGGCATGGCCCGACTTGAAGCCTTTGAACTCGCCTATCAGGCTATTGCCCAGCAGGTAGAGGTCACCGATTGCATCGAGGATCTTGTGCTTCACGAACTCGTCTTCGTAGCGAAGGCCGTCTTCGTTCAGTACACCATCCGCGTCGACCACAATGGCGTTTTCAACGCTGCCGCCGAGTGCGAGGTTGTGCTTGCGCAGGTACTCGATGTCACTCATGAAACCAAAGGTACGGGCGCGGCTGACTTCTTTTACAAACGAAGTGCTGGAAAAATCCACGCTTGCACTTTGGGTGCGGTCACGGAATACCGGGTGATCGAAATCGATCTCAAAGCTCACTTTAAAGCCTTCGAACGGGACGAAGGTGGCGCGCTTGTCGCCGTCTTCTACTGTCACTTCCCGCAGAATGCGAATGAACTTCTTGGCTGCGTCCTGTTCTTCCAGGCCGGCAGATTGAATCAAGAATACGAAGGGTCCAGCGCTGCCATCCATGATCGGGACTTCGGACGCGGAGAGCTCGACGTAGGCGTTATCGATGCCCAGGCCAGCCATGGCCGAGAGCAAGTGCTCCACCGTATCCACTTTGACGTCACCGTTGACCAATGTGGTCGACATGGTGGTTTCGCCAACGTTTTCCGCGCGAGCAGGAATCTGCACCACAGGGTCCAGGTCGGCACGCACAAACACGATGCCGGTGTCGACAGGTGCAGGCTTGAGGGTCAGGTATACCTTCTCCCCGGAGTGCAGACCTACACCTGTGGCACGAATAATATTCTTCAGAGTGCGTTGTTTAATCATGGCTTGGACCGCTTCAGCGCAAATTGCGAACTGGTATCAACAAAGGCTGGCGATAATAGCAGACCAGACCTTTGCTGAACACCAATCACCTTCATAGCCCTGATACATTCCATTAATCGGCCTGACGACGCAGGAATGCCGGGATGTCCAGGTAGTCCAGATCATCTTGCGGATTCGGGCTACGGGACGCCGCAGCACCGGCCTGAGCCTGGTTGCGCATCACGGTCGGACGGTCCAGGTCACGGTAGTTCACAGACGGCAGTTCCTGGCGCGCAGGCGCTGGAGCGGCAGCTTGCTGGCTGGCGTGGCTGGTATGAACGGTATTGTCGATGACCTTCACAGGCTTCTCGATTTTTGCGCCCAGGCCGGTAGCCACGACCGTCACGTGCAGTTCGTCACGCATGTCCGGGTCGATAACGGTACCGACTTTGACCATGGCGTGCTCGGAAGCGAAGGCTTCGATGATGCTACCCACGTCGGAGTACTCACCCAGGGACAGGTCAGGACCGGCGGTGATGTTCACCAGGATGCCACGTGCGCCTTGCAGGTTCACGTCTTCCAGCAACGGGTTGCGGATAGCCGCTTCAGTGGCCTCGCGTGCACGGTTCGGACCGCTGGCGCAGCCAGTGCCCATCATTGCCATGCCCATTTCGCTCATGACGGTACGTACGTCGGCAAAGTCGACGTTGATCATGCCTGGGCGCTTGATGATGTCGGAGATACCGCGAACGGCACCGGCCAGTACATCGTCGGCCTTGGCGAACGCGGACAGCAGGCTTGCGTCCTTGCCCAGGATGGTCAGCAGCTTCTCGTTAGGGATGGTGATCAACGAGTCGACGCTTTCAGACAGCAGACGGATGCCTTCGTCGGCGATCTGCATGCGCTTGCGACCTTCGAACGGGAACGGACGGGTCACGACAGCAACCGTCAGAATGCCCATTTCCTTGGCCACTTCGGCAATGATCGGCGCAGCACCGGTACCGGTACCACCGCCCATGCCAGTGGTGATGAACACCATGTTGGTGCCTTGCAGCACTTCGGCAATACGCTCGCGGTCTTCCAGCGCGGCTTGACGGCCGACTTCCGGGTTGGCGCCAGCGCCGAGGCCCTTGGTCACGGCAGTGCCCAATTGCAGGATGGTCCGCGCGCCGATGCTTTTCAGCGCCTGGGCATCAGTGTTGGCGCAGATGAATTCAACGCCTTCAATGTTGCTCTTGACCATGTGGTTGACAGCGTTGCCGCCGCCACCGCCGACACCGATCACTTTGATGACCGGGCTTGCGGGGATGTTGTCTACGAGTTCGAACATGTTCCCTCTCCTTTCGTTTTCTCTAGTTTTTTCGCCTACTGCTTGAAACGGTGTTGCGGTAAATCTTTAGAAATTGCCTTTAACCCAAGCCTGCAAGCGCTCGAACAACGGCGCTTTGGCCTCGTCGTCGCTGCGGTAGCTGTCACGGTTGCTCGGGCCCGACAGGGAAATGCCGTCGGTCTGCTTTTGCAGCCCGTACAACAGCAAGCCCACACCGGTGGAATAAATCGGGTTGCGCACCACGTCGCCCAGGCCTTTGACGCCATGGGGAACACCCAGGCGTACCGGCATGTGGAAGATTTCCTCGGCCAGTTCGACCGCGCCTTCCATCTTCGAGGTGCCACCGGTCAGCACGATGCCGGCCGGGATCAAATCTTCGTAGCCGCTGCGACGCAGTTCAGCCTGGATCAGGGTGAACAGTTCGTCGTAGCGCGGCTCGACCACTTCGGCCAGGGCCTGGCGCGACAGTTCGCGCGGTGGACGGTCGCCCACGCTTGGCACCTTGATGGTCTCGCCGGCGCCGGCCAGCTTGGCCAGGGCGCAGGCGTAGCGGATCTTGATTTCTTCGGCGTACTGGGTCGGTGTGCGCAGCGCCATCGCGATGTCGTTGGTCACCTGGTCACCGGCAATCGGGATCACAGCGGTGTGACGGATCGCACCCTCGGTGAAGATCGCGATGTCCGTGGTGCCGCCGCCGATGTCGACCAGGCACACGCCCAGTTCTTTTTCGTCGTCGGTCAGTACCGAGTAGGCCGAAGCCAGTTGCTCAAGAATGATGTCGTCGATTTCCAGGCCGCAGCGGCGCACGCATTTTTCAATGTTTTGTGCGGCATTGACGGCGCAGGTCACCACGTGGACCTTGGCTTCCAGGCGCACGCCCGACATGCCCAGGGGCTCGCGGACGCCTTCCTGATTATCGATCACGTAGTCCTGCGGCAGGGTGTGCAGCACGCGCTGGTCAGCCGGGATCGCCACGGCCTGGGCTGCGTCGAGGACGCGCTCAAGGTCGGCCGAGCTGACTTCGCGGTCGCGGATCGCCACGATGCCGTGGGAGTTCAGGCTACGGATATGGTTGCCGGCCACGCCGACGAACGCCGAGTGGATCCGGCAACCGGCCATCAGCTGCGCCTCTTCAATGGCGCGCTGGATCGATTGCACGGTGGACTCGATGTTCACCACCACGCCCTTCTTCAGGCCCCGGGACGGATGCGTGCCAATACCGACGATTTCGATCGTGCCGTCTTCCCCGACCTCGCCCACCAGCGCCACCACCTTGGAGGTGCCGATATCGAGACCGACGATCATTTTGCCGCTTTGCACGTTTGCCATGGGTCCTGCCTCTTCTTAATTCTTCGCGACAGCGGGTTGCGCTGCCGTGGGCGCAGCCGGTTCACGCCAGCCGACGGCAAGGCCGTTGGCGTAACGCAGGTCGACGCTCGCAATGTTCGTAATCTGTTCTTTCAAGGTCTTGTCATAGATGGCAATGAAACGGCGCATCTTTTCCACCAAGCGGTCGCGTCCCAGCAACAACTGGATGCCCGGGCCGGAACTGCCTGCCCCGGTCGTCAAAAACCAGCTGCCCCGTTCACGCAGTTCCAGGCGTGCAATGGAGAAGCCCAGTGGCCGCAGCATCTGGCTCAAGGCCTGGTACTGCTGCATCACTTGCTGCTGCGCCCGCTGCGGCCCGAACAGCTGCGGCAGGTGCTCGTAGTTGGCCAGCTCACGCGGGGTGAATGCCTGGCCCTGGTTGTTCAGCAATGCTTCGTCACCCCAACGGGCCACGGGCAGTTGCTCTTCCAGGCGGATCGTCACCTGGTCCGGCCATACGCGGCGGACTTCGGCGTGGGCGATCCACGGCATCTGCTCCAGCTCCGCGCGCATACCGGCCAGGTCGATGGTGAAGAAGCTCGCCGCCAGGTATGGGCCAATGCGCTGCTGTACCGCTTGCTGGCTGATGTAGCTCAAGTCGCCCTGCACGCTGATCTTGGTGATCGGCCGGTCGGCATACGGCAACAGACGCTGGGCGCCCTCGTAGGTTCCGAAGCCCAACACCACCAGCAGCACAGGCCAGAACAACGCCTTGAGGAAACCAAAATTGGCTTTCGGCAGGCGCGCCGACATCGGCTCTTTAGCCACCATTCGGCTGGCACCCCGTGGCACCGGCTTGCGGCCGGGTGCTTGTGGGGGCTGATGACGAAGCGATGCGCCGTTCATGTGCTTAGCCTCGAGGCTCGATGCTTGCGGCCAGGATCGCCAGCACCAACTGCTGGAAATCCAGGCCGGCGGCACGGGCGGCCATAGGTACCAGGCTGTGGTCGGTCATGCCGGGAGCGGTGTTGACTTCCAGGAACCAGAAATTCCCTTGGTCATCCTGCATCACGTCTGCCCGCGCCCAACCGGCGATACCCAGCGCCTCACAGGCTTTCGCCGTGAGGTCCATCAATTCTTTTTCCTTGGTTGCGTCCAGGCCACATGGGATCCGGTACTGGGTATCGGAAGCCAGGTATTTAGCGTCGTAGTCGTAGAAGGTGTGGGGCGTGCCCAATGCGATAGGCGGTAAAACCTGGCCACGCAGGGTGGCGATGGTGTACTCGGGACCCTGGATCCACTGTTCCACCAACACTTGCGAATCGTAGGTACTTGCCGCTTTCCATGCGTCGATCAATTCGGCGGCCGAGTTCACTTTGGCCATGCCGATACTGGAGCCTTCATGGGCTGGTTTGACGATCAAAGGCAGGCCCAGTTCCTTGGCTGCAGAAATACAATCGTCTTCGCTGCACAGCACACTGTGACGCGGGGTTGGAATACCCAGGCTGTGCCATACCTGCTTGGTGCGCAACTTGTCCATCGCCAGTGCCGAGGCGAGAATGCCGCTGCCGGTGTAAGGGATGCCAGCGCACTCCAACAGGCCTTGCATGCTGCCGTCTTCACCGCCACGGCCATGCAGGATGATGAAAGCGCGGTCGATCTTCTCAGCCTGCAGGCGGGCGAGGAAATCATCACCGACGTCGATGCCGAACGCGTTCACACCGGCGCTTTGCAGGGCGTGGAGCACGGCATTGCCGGACTTGAGCGACACTTCACGCTCGGCGCTCTTGCCGCCGAACAGTACCGCCACACGGCCGAAGTCGGCAGGCGTGAGGGTGGAGAACAGGGCGTCGTAATTCGTGGTCATTTCGACTTCCCCTGCACGGCAGCGAACAGCGGGCTCGCGAGCAATTTCGGCGCAAGGCCGCCGATATCACCGGCGCCCTGGCACAGCAGGATGTCGCCGGCACGCAGCAGTGGCTTGACGATCGGCGCCAGGTCCACACCACGCTCGATGTAGATCGGGTCCAACTGCCCACGCTGACGGATGCTGTTGCACAGCTTGCGGCTGTCGGCGCCCGGGATCGGTTCTTCACCGGCCGGGTAGACTTCCATCAGCAGCAGCACGTTGGCATCGGCGAGTACATTGACGAAGTCGTCGTACAGGTCGCGGGTACGGCTGTAGCGGTGCGGCTGGTAGACCATCACCAGGCGGCGCTCCGGCCAGCCACCGCGCACGGCCTTGATCACGGCGGCGACTTCGGTCGGGTGGTGACCGTAGTCGTCCACCAGCATTACGTCACCGCCTTCTACCGGCAACTGGCCGTAGACCTGGAAGCGACGGCCCACGCCGGCAAAGCGCGACAGGCCTTCGACGATGGCTTCGTCGCTGACGCCCTCATCGGTGGCAATGCAGATGGTCGCGAGGGAATTGAGTACGTTGTGGTTGCCCGGCATGTTCACCGACACATCCAGTGGCTCGCGATCCGGGCGCAGTACCGTGAAGAAGGTCTGCATGCCTTCCTGGCGCACATTGATCGCACGCACATCGGCGTCTTCGCTGAAGCCGTAGGTCACGGTAGGACGCTTGACCAGCGGCAGGATTTCACGCACCACCGGATCGTCCAGGCACACCACGGCCAGACCGTAGAACGGCAGGTTGTGCAGGAACTCGACGAAGGTTTTCTTCAACTTGTTGAAGTCACCGTCGTAGGTCGCCATGTGGTCGGCGTCGATGTTGGTGACCACGGCCACCAGTGGCTGCAGGTGCAGGAAGCTGGCATCGCTTTCATCGGCTTCGGCGATCAGGTAGCGGCTGGTGCCGAGCTGGGCATTGGTGCCGGCTGCATTCAGGCGGCCACCGATGACGAACGTCGGGTCCAGGCCACCGGCGGCGAACACCGAGGCGATCAGGCTGGTGGTGGTGGTTTTGCCATGGGTACCGGCGACGGCGATGCCGTGGCGGTAACGCATCAGCTCAGCCAGCATCTCGGCGCGTGGCACCACGGGAATGCGGCGCTCGAGGGCGGTGGCCACTTCAGGGTTGGAGGTGTTCACGGCACTGGAGACGACCAGCACGTCAGCCTCGGCGGCGTTCTCGGCGCGGTGGCCGATAAAGATCTGTGCGCCAAAGGACTTCAGGCGATCAGTGACCGGCGACTCTTTCAAGTCGGAGCCGGACACCTGGTAGCCCAGGTTCAGCAACACTTCGGCGATGCCGCACATGCCCACGCCGCCGATACCGACGAAGTGGATGCGACGGATACGGCGCATTTCCGGTTGCGGCATGGCTTTCTGATTCTCAACCATGGGCCACCTCCAGGCAGATATCGACCACGGTGCGGGTTGCGTCAGGTTTGGCCAGGCGGCTTGCGGTGCTCGCCATGCTGTTGAGTCGTTCCGGTTGCATCAAAACCTCGGTCAGGCGTGCGGCCAAATCGGCGGCGCCAGTCGTTCTTTGCGGCAGCAGGAAGGCAGCGCCCTCCCCGGCCAAATATTCGGCGTTGCGGGTCTGGTGATCGTCGATCGCATGGGGCAAGGGCACCAGCAAGGACGGCAGACCGGCGGCAGCCAGTTCACTGACGGTCAACGCACCAGCGCGACAGACCACCAGGTCGGCCCAGCCATAGGCGTGGGCCATGTCTTTGATGAAGGGCTGTACGTTTGCCTCTACACCGGCTTCGCGATAGCGAGTGGCGGTGACTTCATCGTGATTCTTGCCAGCCTGGTGGAAGATCTCCGGACGCAATTCCACAGGAAGTTGCGCCAGCGCTTGCGGCAGCAATTTATTCAGCGGCTCGGCGCCCAGGCTTCCGCCCAGGATCAGCAGGTGTGCCTTACGCCCGACCAGCGCCTGGCGGGCGATGTCCATGAACAGTTCGGTGCGCACCGGGTTGCCGGTGGTACGGCGCTTGTGCGACGCACTGAAGGTATTCGGGAACGCTTCACACACCCGCGCCGCCAAGGGCACCAGCAGGCGGTTGGCGGTACCGGCAACGGCGTTCTGCTCGTGCACGATCACCGGCACGCCGGCAAGCCTGGCGGCGACACCACCCGGGCCGGTCACGTAACCGCCAAAGCCGAGCACGCACACCGGTTTCAATTCACGCATGAGCTTGCGCGCTTGCCACACCGCCTTGAGCAACACGAACGGTGCCTTGAGCAGGGACAACTTGCCCTTGCCACGCAGGCCGGTGACGTTGATCAAATGCAGCGACAAGCCGGCGTTCGGCACCAATTCGTTTTCGATGCCACGCGGTGTGCCCAGCCAGTGCACGGTGTAGCCACGGTTCTGGAATTCCCGCGCACACGCCAGGGCCGGGAACACATGGCCCCCGGTGCCGCCCGCCATGATCAGCACATTAGCGCCCATGGGTCGGCTCCTCGGCAAAGTCGCTTTCGCTGAACTCCATCTCTTCGCTGCCCAGGTGGGTTCGACTCTCCCACTCGATGCGCAGCAACAAGCCCAGGCACGCGCAGCAGATCACCAACGAACTGCCGCCGTAACTGAGGAACGGCAAGGTCAGGCCCTTGGTCGGCAGCAGGCCGACGTTCACACCAATGTTGATCAGGAACTGGCCGATCCACAGGAACGACAAGCCATACGCCACATAGGCGGCGAAATACTGTTTGGCCTTCTCGGCCCACAAGCCGATGTACATGCCGCGTACACACACGAACACGAACAGCGCGACGGTGCACAGCGAACCGACCACGCCAAGCTCTTCGGCGAGTACCGAGAACACGAAGTCGGTGTGGGCTTCCGGCAGGTAGAATTGCTTCTGCACACTGTTGCCCAGGCCCACGCCCAGCCATTCACCACGACCGAAGGCGATCAGGGCCTGGGTCAACTGGTAGCCGGAACCGAACTGATCGGACCATGGGTCGGTAAAGGTGATCAGACGCGCCATCCGGTAGGGCTGTGCCTGCACCAGGATGGTCACGGCGGCCACGGCCAGCACCACCATCAAGGTGAAACGGAACAGGCCCACACCGCCGAGGAACAGCATCGCCGCCGCCGCTCCCATCATCACGACGGTGGCACCGAAGTCAGGCTCCATCAGCAACAGGCCGGCCATCGGCAGCAGCACGATGAACGGCTTGAAGAAGCCCATCCAGCTTTCGCGCACTTCTTTCTGGCGACGCACGAGGTAGCCCGCAAGGTAGATCACCACGAACACCTTGGCGATTTCCGACGGCTGCACGTTGAAGGCGCCGAAGCCGATCCAGCGCATCGAACCGTTCACCTCCCGGCCAATGCCGGGCAGGATCACCATGATCAGCAAGCCGAACGCGCCGATCAGCATCAACCAACCCAGGCGTTGCCAGGTGGCGATAGGAATCATCATGGTGACGATGCACGCGCCCAGGCCGATCACCAGGTACACCAGGTGACGGATCATCATGTACAGGGTGTTGCCCGACTGCACGGCGGCCACTTCGGAAGACGCCGACGTGATCATCACCAGGCCCAGGCCGAGCAATGCCAGGCAACCGGCAAGCATCGGAAAATCAAGGTCGATACCGCGCCCGGTAATGATCGGCGACGGGTACGGCTTGATGATGTTTCTGAAATTGATACTCATGCCAAGGCCTCCACGGCGCGGGCGAACAGCTGGCCGCGCTCTTCGTAGTTCTTGAACATGTCGAAACTGGCGCACGCCGGCGACAGCAGCACCGCATCGCCCGGCTGCGCCAGGGCTTTGCATTGGGCAATGGCATCGTCCAGCGAGGTGGCGCGAACTTGCGGCACGGCATCACCCAAGGCAGCGGCGATCAGGCCAGCGTCGCGCCCCATCAGCACCACGGCGCGGCAGTGTTCAGCCACCGGGCCTTTGAGGTCCTTGAAGTCGGCACCCTTGCCGTCGCCGCCGGCGATCAGCACCAGCTTGCCGTCGATATCGGCGCCGAGGCCTTCGATCGCCGCCAGGGCGGCACCGACGTTGGTAGCCTTGGAGTCGTTGTAATAGCTCACGCCATTCAGATCGCGCACCCACTGGCAGCGATGCTCGAGGCCGCCAAAGGTACGCAGCGCCGACAGCATGGCATCAAATGGCAGGCCAACGGCATGCCCCAATGCCAGCGCGGCCAGGGCGTTGGACTGGTTGTGCGCGCCCCGGATTTTCAGTTCGCGGACTGGCATCAGGTTCTGGAATTCGAAGGCCAGGTATTTCTCGCCGTTCTCTTCGCGAATACCGAAGGCCTTGAAGTCGGGTTTGCCCAGGCCGAAGGTCCAGCACGGCAGGCCCTCGCCCATCAACGGACGGCTCAGGGCGTCCTGGCGATTGACCACCACTTGCCTGGCGCCACGGAAGATCCGGTGCTTGGCCAGGTGGTACGCCGGCAGGCCGCTGTAGCGGTCCATGTGGTCTTCACTCACGTTCAACACGGTGGCCACTTCGGCACCGAGGTCGTGGGTGGTTTCCAGCTGGAAGCTCGACAGCTCCATCACGTACAGCTCGACGTCGTCGCTGAGCAGGTCCAGCGCCGGTGTACCGAGGTTGCCGCCCACGGCCACGCGCTTGCCGGCCGCAGCCGCCATCTCGCCGACCAGGGTGGTCACGGTGCTTTTCGCATTGGAACCGCTGATGGCCACGATCGGTGCCTTCGCGTTACGCGCGAACAGGTCGATATCGCCGGACAGCTTCACGCCACGGGCCGCAGCGGCTTGCAGGGCCGGTGTCGCCAGGGCCAGGCCGGGGCTCACGTAGAGCTCATCGGCGCGGCACAGAAACTCGACATCCAGCTCGCCACAACGCACTTCCACGTGCGGGTAGTCACGGCGCAGCGTGACCAGCTCCGGTGGATTTTCCCGCGTATCGGCCACGGCAAACGGCTTGCCCCGGTTCGCCAGGAAGCGAACCAGGGACATGCCGCTCTTGCCGAGGCCGACAACGATGCGGAAGTGGTCTGAAGCGATCAGGGACACTCGTTTCTACCTCAGTTTCAGGGTGGCAAGGCCGATCAGCACCAAAATCACGGTGATGATCCAGAAGCGGACGATCACACGTGGCTCAGGCCAGCCCTTGAGTTCAAAGTGGTGGTGAATTGGCGCCATGCGAAACACACGGCGCCCGGTCAATTTGAAGGAAGCCACCTGGATGACCACCGACAGGGTTTCCATCACGAACACACCGCCCATGATGAACAACACGATTTCCTGGCGAACGATCACCGCGATGGTGCCCAAGGCAGCGCCCAGCGCCAACGCGCCAACGTCGCCCATGAAGACTTGTGCGGGATAGGTGTTGAACCACAGGAAGCCCAGGCCTGCACCAATCAGCGCGCCGCAGAACACAATCAATTCACCTGCACCCGGTACATACGGGATCAGCAGGTATTCAGCGAATTTCACGTTACCCGACAGGTAGCAGAAGATGCCGAGCGCGCCGCCCACCATCACCGTCGGCATGATCGCCAGGCCGTCGAGGCCGTCGGTGAGGTTGACCGCGTTGCTGGAGCCGACGATCACGAAGTAGGTCAGCACCACGAAGCCGATGCCCAGTGGAATGCTGGCGTCCTTGAGCATCGGAATGATCAAGGTCGTTTCCACTGCGCTTGGCGCTGTCATGTAAAGGAAGATCGCGGCAGCGAGACCGAACACCGACTGCCAGAAATACTTCCAGCGACTGGGCAGGCCCTTGGAGTTCTTCTCGATCACCTTGCGGTAGTCATCCACCCAACCGATGGCGCCAAACAGCAGGGTCACCAACAGCACCACCCACACGTAGCGGTTGTGCAGGTCAGCCCACAGCAAGGTGCTGACGCCGATGGACGACAGGATCAGCGCGCCGCCCATGGTCGGGGTGCCGGATTTGGACAGGTGCGACTGCGGGCCGTCATTACGAACCGATTGACCAATTTGCAGGTTCTGCAGGGTGCGGATCATCCACGGCCCCAGGAACAGCGACAAACACAACGCGGTCAGCACACCCAGGATCCCGCGCAGGGTCAGGTACTGAAAGACCGCGAAGCCTTTGTGGAACTGTTGCAGATACTCAGCCAGCAGCAGCAGCATTAATGTTTCTCCGTACTTGAGCCACACAAGGCCGCGACGACGTTTTCCATCACCGCGCTGCGCGATCCCTTGATCAAAATGGTTGTGTGTGTGTCGTGTTCAGCCGCCGTCAGCGCCTGGATCAGCTCGGCCTGTGTCGCAAAATGCACCGCGCCGGGGCCAAAGGCGTCGACGGCGTGGGCCATGTTCTTGCCAACGGCATAGAGAGCGTCGACTTTGCCCGCCGCGTAGGCGCCGACTTCGCGGTGGGACTGTTCGGCCCAGTCGCCCAGTTCGGCGATATCGCCCAGCACCAGCACCTTGCGACCGGCAAAGCCCTTGAGCAGGTCGATGGCAGCACAGACCGAGGACTGGTTAGCGTTGTAGGTGTCATCGATCACCCGCATGCCATTGGTCGCAAGCTGAGCAACAGTGCGGCCCTTGACCGGCTGCACCGCACCCAGGCCTGTGGCGATACCGAACAGCGAAACGCCCAGGGCGTATGCGGCGGCAGCGGCGGCCAAGGCATTGGCGACGTTATGGTTGCCCAGCAGATTCAGCTGGACGTGCTCGCTGCCTTGCGGGGTATGCAAGGTGAAGGACGGGCAACCACGGGCATCGACCGTGATGTTGGATGCATGGAAATCAGCCGCAGCGTTGAGCACGGCAAACGTCAGGACCTTGCGCCCGGCGGCGCGTACACGCCAGGTTTCGAAGGCCTTATCGTCGAGATTCAACACAGCAGTGCCCGACGCATCGAGGCCTTCAAGGATTTCACCCTTGGCTTCGACGATTTTTTCCGGGCCGCCGAACTCGCCGACGTGGGCAGTACCCGCGTTGTTGATGATCGCAACGTGGGGCTTGGTCAGCGCCACGGTGTAGGCGATTTCGCCGACGCGCGAGGCGCCCAGTTCGATCACCGCCGCGGTGTGTTCCGGCGCCAGTTCAAGCAGGGTCAGCGGTGCGCCGAAATCATTGTTCAGGTTGCCACGGGTGGCGTGCACCGGGCCGCGCGTACGCAGCACGCCGGCGAGCAGCTCCTTGACCGTGGTCTTGCCGCTGGAGCCGGTGATGGCGGCAACGGGATTGGTGAATGCGGTGCGGTTCAACGCGCCGAGCTGGCCGAGGGCCAGGCGGGTGTCGGCGACCAACAGCTGCGGCAGCCTGGAGTCCGCTACTTCGCGTTGCACCAAAGCGCCGACGGCGCCTTTGGCGGCGACTTCATTCAGGTAGTCGTGACCATCGAAGCGCGGGCCAGCCAGCGCGACAAACAACTGCCCCGGCTTGATGTTGCGACTGTCGATACTGACGCCGTCGAAGCTGCAATCGCTCGACAGGACACGGGCCGACAGGGCCTGGGTCAGTTCGCTGAATGTCATTGCTTTAAGCATGGGCGACCTCCCAGGCGGTCAAGGCGTGATCGGCCTCGACCAGATCGGAGAAGGCATGGCGTTCGCCATTGATTTCCTGATAGTCCTCGTGGCCTTTACCGGCCAGCACTACCACGTCGTCAGCGCTGGCGCTGGCGATCAATTGGGCAATGGCCGCACCGCGACCGGCGACGAACGTGGCCTTGGACCCGTCTTTGAAGCCAACACGGATATCGTCGAAAATCTGGCTCGGGTCTTCGCTGCGCGGGTTGTCGTCGGTCACGAGTACGCCATCGGCCAGGCGCTCGACGATCTCGGCCATCAATGGACGCTTGCCGCGATCACGATCACCGCCACAACCAAACAGGCACAGCAATTTGCCCTTGGCGTGGGGGCGCAGGGCCACCAGGACTTTTTCCAGGGCGTCGGGCGTGTGGGCATAATCGACCACCACCAGCGGCTGGGTGCCGCCACCCAGGCGCTGCATGCGACCGGCCGGGCCTTCCAGCTTCGGCAGCACACGCAGGATTTCATCCAGGGCGTAATCCAGGCCGAGCAACGCGCCAACGGCGGCAAGGACGTTGCTCAGGTTGAAGCGCCCCAGCAGGCTGCTGCGCAAATGGTGCTCGCCCTGCGGCGTCACCAGCGTGGCGCGCACGCCTTCGTCATTGAATTGGGCTTCACGGCAATACAGGTAAGCGCTCGCGTCCTCCAGGCTGTAGCTGATCAGGCGCGACTCACGGTCTTCGGCGGCCAGCTGGCGACCGAATTCGTCGTCCAGGTTCACCACGCGGCACTTGAGGTCATTCCAGGCAAACAGCTTGGCCTTCTCGGCAGCGTAGGCCTGCATGGTGCCGTGGTAGTCCAGGTGATCGCGGGACAGGTTGGTCATCACCGCCACATCGAAAGCCAGCGCGGCCACGCGCCCCTGGTGCAAGCCGTGGGACGACACTTCCATGGCAACTGCCTTGGCGCCAGCTTTTTTCAGGTCGGCCAGGGTCGCTTGCACGGCGATCGGGTTCGGCGTGGTGTGCAGGCCGCTTTGCAGCGCGCCGTAGAAACCGGTGCCGAGGGTGCCGACGATGCCGCAGTGCTGGCCCAGCAGGTCAAGGGCCTGCGCAACCAGTTGGGTCACGCTGGTCTTGCCGTTGGTGCCCGTGACGCCGACCAGGTTGAGTTGGCGGCTCGGGTCGCCATAAAAGCGCCCAGCAATGTCCGACAGCTGTGCGGCGAGCCCCTTGACCGGAATCAATGGCACGTCGGTGATCGGCAGCACAGTCGCGCCTTCCACTTCATAAGCCACGGCAGCAGCGCCGCGTTGCAACGCATCGGCGATGTGCGCACGGCCATCGAGCTTGCCACCCGGCACGGCCAGGAACAGGTCACCGGCGCGCACATTACGACTGTCCAGGCTCAGCTCGCGGATCAACAGATCGCGACCGGCATGGGCAAAAATCTTGTTCAGGCTAAGAGACATCAGCCGCGCCCTCCATTG
Source organism: Pseudomonas sp. MYb13 (assembly GCF_002980075.1). Lineage (NCBI taxonomy): Bacteria > Pseudomonadati > Pseudomonadota > Gammaproteobacteria > Pseudomonadales > Pseudomonadaceae > Pseudomonas > Pseudomonas sp. MYb13. The sequence goes on from NZ_PCQI01000002.1 coordinate 448,058, forward strand.
GCTTTTACGGCAGCGGCCGGTGGACCGGCGTTCGCTTGTTGGGTCGACGGCAAGTTGTCCGGCGTGATGTTCATCAGGCGCAGGGTGCCGGACATCACTTTGCTGAACACTGGCGCCGATACCAGGCCACCGAAGTAACCGGCCTTGCTCGGCTCATCGATGACCACGACGATGGCGTAGCGTGGGTCGCTCATCGGGCCGAAGCCGGCGAACAGCGAACGGTAGGAGTTTTCCGCGTAGCCCTTGGTGCCCACCGACGTTTTACGCGCAGTACCCGACTTGCCGGCCACGTGATACGCAGGCACCTGGGCACGGAACACACCGCGCGGCGCTTCGATCACTTGTTGCAGCATGCCTTGCATGGTCTTGGCGACGTTTTCCGGGATCACCTGGGTGGCTTTCGGTGCTTCGTCGACGTGGATCAGGCTCAACGGCACCATGCGGCCATTATTGGCCAGCACCGAGAACGCGTGAGCCAATTGGATCGCGGTCACCGACAGGCCGTAGCCATAGGAAAGCGTGGCGGTCTCGGCTTTTTTCCAGTCGCGGTAGTTGGGCAGGTTGCCCACGCGCTCGCCGGGGAAGTCGAGGCCGGTAGGCTGGCCCAAACCGATTTTCTGCGCCAGGTGGTAGATGGTTTCGCCGCCGATATCGAAGGCAACCTTACTCATGCCTACGTTACTGGAGTTGATCAGGATACCTGTCAGATCCAACACCGGACCTTCGGTACGCGATACGTCACGAATGGTGTATTTGCCCAACTGCAGGGTGCCTGGATACACCTCGACCTTGTCGCTGGGCTTCCAGCGTCCGGTCTCCAGTGCGGCACTCATGGAGATGGCTTTCATGGTCGAACCCGGTTCGAACACGTCGATCATCGCGCGGTTGCGCATCATCGCCGGCTGCAGGTTGCGACGGTTGTTGGGGTTGTAGGTTGGCTGGTTGACCATCGCGAGGATCTCGCCGGTCTTCACGTCCATGATCACCAGGCTGCCGGCCTTGGCGCCGTTCTCGATGATCGCATTCCGCAGCTCGCGGTTGGCCAGGTATTGCAGGCGCAGGTCAATCGACAACGCCAAGGGCTTACCGGCCTTGGCGTTTTTGGTGACCTGGACATCCTTGATCAGTCTGCCGCGCCGATCCTTGATGACTTGTCGTTTGCCGGGAACTCCGGCGAGCCATTCATCGTAGGCGAGTTCCACCCCTTCACGGCCGTGATCATCGATGTCGGTAAAGCCAACCATATGCGCGGTGGTTTCACCGGCCGGGTAGAAACGACGGAATTCCTCGATGCCGTAGACACCAGGGACTTTAAGGTCGAGCACCTGCTGGCCCTGTTCAGGCGTCAAGCCACGAACGAGGTAGATGAATTCTTTATTGGCCTGGGCTTCAAGGCGCTCGGCCAAGGCTTTCGGGTCCTGGCCCAGGGCGGCAGCGAGCGCCGGCCAACGGTCCTTGGCCACCTGCAATTCCTTGGCGTTGGCCCACAAGGTGGTCACCGGTGTACTGACAGCCAGAGGCTCGCCATTACGGTCGGTGATCAGGCCGCGGTGCGCAGGAATAGGGATATGACGCAGGCTGCGAGCATCACCCTGACCAATAAGGAAGTCACGGTCGACCACTTGCAGGTCGATGATCCGCCAGGTGATCGCACCGACCATCAATGCCAGCAAGCCAAGCATCAGGCGGAAGCGCCATGGGTAGAGTGCGCCCTCAAGTTTCATCATGGCGCCACCATGCGGACTTCGGCCGCGCCCGGGATGTGCATTTTCAGCTGTTCGGTGGCCAGCACTTCGATACGGCTATGGGCCGTCCAGGTGCTTTGCTCCAGGATCAGCCGCCCCCACTCCGCTTGCGCCTTGTCGCGCACACTCAACTCCCCGTACAGGGTGTTGAGCAGTTGACGGTTGTAGTGGGCGCTGTACGACACCGCGATTGCGGAAATCAGCACGCCCACAAACAACAGCAACATAAAGAAGCTGCCGCCCGGGAGGGGCTTGGCGAAAAGCTTGCTCACCGCAACTTCTCCGCGACGCGCATGACGGCGCTACGGGAACGTGGGTTGGCCTTGAGTTCGGCTTCGGAAGCGAACTGCGCTTTGCCATGGATTTTGATTTTCGGCACAAAGGCTTCGAAACGTACCGGCAGGTTGCGCGGCAGGTTGTCGGATTCACCCTTGACCAGGCGACGCATGAACAGTTTGACGATACGGTCTTCCAGGGAGTGGAAGCTGATCACCACCAGGCGACCGCCCACTTCCAGCGCCTCGAGGGCAGCCTCGAGGCCAGCCTCCAGGTCGCCCAATTCGTTGTTGACGTGAATGCGCAGGCCCTGGAATGCACGGGTGGCCGGGTTCTTGCCCTTTTCCCACGCAGGGTTGGCGACTTTCAGCACTTCGGCCAGGTCGGCAGTGCGCTCGAACGGCTGGATTTCGCGGCGCTCGACCACGGCGCGGGCCATGCGACCGGCGAAGCGTTCTTCACCGTATTCCTTGAATACGCGGGCGATCTCTTCCACCGGCGCGGTGGCGATGAACTGCGCGGCACTGATGCCACGGGTCGGGTCCATGCGCATGTCGAGTGGGCCGTCGTTCATGAAACTGAAGCCACGCTCCGGGTCGTCGAGCTGTGGCGAAGACACGCCCAAGTCGAGCAAAACCCCGGCCACCTTGCCCGCCATGCCACGCTCGGCAACTTCGGCACCCAGCTCGGCAAAGCTACGCTGTACAACGACAAAGCGGCCGTCTTCGGCCGCTAGCGCTTGCCCGGTGGCAATCGCTTGAGGGTCTTTGTCGAACCCGAGGAGCTTACCGTCAGGCCCGAGCTGGCTGAGTATCAACCGGCTATGCCCGCCCCTGCCAAAAGTGCCATCCAAATAGCAGCCATCCGCGCGTACGGCGAGAGCCTCAACGGCTTCGTCAAGCAGTACGGTGATGTGGTTAAAGCCGCTATCAATAGTCACAGGATCAAATCACGCAGTTCATCAGGCATGGCGCCCGGTTGTTGAATAGCAGCCAGGTCAGCTGCAGAAACAGCATCCCAGGCATCTTCGTCCCACAATTGGAACTTGTTCAGTTGGCCGACCAGCATTGCGCGCTTGTCCAGCTTGGCGTACTCGCGTAACCGCGGTGGCACCAGGAAACGACCGCTGCCATCGAGCTCGAGGTCGACGGCATTACCAATCAGCAAACGCTGCAGGCGGCGGTTTTCTTCACGCAATGAAGGCAGGGCGCGCAATTTGGTTTCGATCAACTCCCACTCATCGAGCGGGTAAACACATAAACAAGGGTCAACGGCATCAATGGTGATGATCAACTGCCCGGAACTTCGCGAAATGAGCTCGTCACGATACCGGCTCGGCATGGCGAGACGGCCTTTTGCATCGAGACTGATAGCGTTAGCTCCGCGAAACACAGATGCGTTTCTCCAAATTTTAGCGTTTTACGTTCAAAAAACCCACTTTGTGCCACTTTCCGCCACTTGCGCACACTATAGGAATGCGCCCACCACACCGTCAAGGCGCGGATTCAAGGAAAAGCCTTACAGAACGGAGATTTAGGAGCGTAAAAGGAGGAGAAACCAGAGTTCGGCGATGTTTTGGGCCCAACAAGCACAAATAGCTCAAAGAGCTATGGCCTAAAGTTAAAGTAATTTATTAAGAGTAAGATTTTTTTGGTATTACGAAGATGCATCTGCCAATGATTTGGCAGGGAGGGATTCTTGCGTTACTACCGGGTTTCTGCTCGAGATTCGGACAGAAGGAAAAAGGTGGAGAGTCGATCTATAAGCCGGGTTCTGTCTTGAACAGTCATTCGTCTACGATGGCCATCACTGGACATCTTTAGCAACCTACCCGGTCCCAGCGCGGGCCACGCCTTGGGACCCTATTTGGTCTTGCTCCAAGTGGGGTTTACCTAGCCACGAACTGTTGCCAGTCGTGCGGTGCGCTCTTACCGCACCTTTTCACCCTTACCGGCACCGAAGTGCTTAGGCGGTTATTTTCTGTGGCACTTTCCGTAGGCTCACGCCTCCCAGGCATTACCTGGCACTTCGCCCTATGGAGCCCGGACTTTCCTCCCCCCCCTAATTTTCATAGAGGGCAGCGACTGTCCAATCGACTCTCCGCCGCGCAGGTTAACGGCACGGCGGACTTAGGACAAGTAATAAAAGTTCAGAATTGCCATCACGTTCAGACGGAATACAGCTTAGACCCCGGAACTATTCGCCTTTCTGTTTATCCAGCGCAGCTTGATATAAGAGGTTCTTGCGCACGCCAGTGATTTCCGCCGCCAGGGCCGACGCACGCTTGAGCGGCATCTCCTCGAGCAACAGGTCGAGGATGCGCATGGCCTCGCTGCCAACCGCATCTTCATCCTCAGGCGCCGTCCAGCCCGCCACCAGCACCACGCACTCGCCGCGCTGCTGATTGCTGTCGCCTTCGACAAATGCGCGCAGTTCCTCCAGCGGCAGGCCCTTGAGGGTTTCGAAGGTCTTGGTCAGCTCACGCGCCAGCAGTGCCAGGCGTTCGCCGCCAAATACCAGCTCCATGTCCTGCAGGCACTCAAGGATGCGATGCGGGGCTTCATAGAAGATCAAGGTGCGCGGTTCTTCCTTCAGCGCTTGCAGGCGCGCACGTCGCCCCACGGCCTTGGCCGGCAGAAAACCCTCAAAGATAAAACGGTCGGACGGCAGGCCAGCCGCCGACAATGCAGCGATCAGCGCGCACGCTCCCGGAACTGGCACTACATTGATACCAGCGGCCCGCGCCTGGCGCACCAGATGGTAGCCAGGGTCGGAGATAAGGGGCGTGCCCGCATCGGAGATCAGCGCCACATCGTCGCCAGCCTGCAGGCGCACGATAAAACGGCTGCCTTCTTCGCGCTCGTTGTGTTCATGGCAGGCCGCTAATGGCGTGCTGATACCAAAATGCTGCATCAAACGCTGGGAGTGCCGCGTGTCTTCAGCCGCGATCAATTTAACCTCGCGCAACACCTTCAATGCCCGGGCACTGATGTCGTCCAGGTTGCCAATGGGCGTCGCCACGACAAAAAGCGAGCCTGCAGTGGAATTCAAAGGACCTGGAGCAGTCAAAACGCACACCTCGATGGTTGGCAAAAGCGACATTGTAGCGCGTAGGCGCCTTGAAAATATGCCATCACGGCCGATGCCTTTCAGGCCGCTGATAGCCACCTGCAACATTTGCACGACCTAAATCGACGGTTTCACGCCAGTAACATCGCGCCTGGGCCAGTGCTTGGGTACAATTCCACGCTAATTTGATCGGTATCAGGAACACTTACATGATCGCTTGCCTGCGGCTGCTCTCCGCCCTCTGCCTCGCTGCCTTGCTGGCCGCGTGCGCCAGCTCGCCCTCGTCCAGCCTTGGCGACCTTCCACGGACCCCGGACGCCAGTATCGAGCAACTGCTCGAACAGGCGACTACCGCCAAGACGCCAGAAAAGGCCGCATTGCTGCGCCTGAGTGCGGCAGACATGGCCTACAAGCAGAACAACCCTGGTCGCTCGTCGCAGATTCTTGCGCAAGTGCCCCTGGACGTCCTCAAGCCAGCCGCGCAAGTCTTTGCCAGCACCCTGGCCGCCGAACTGGCCATGGCGCGCAACCAGCCCAAGGCGGCGCTGGCTGCCCTCAACCACCCGAGCCTGCAAAGCCTGAAGGACCTGCCGCCTGAACAGCAGCTCCGAACCGGCAGTGTGCACGCACGTGCTTATGAAGCCGATGGCCAGACCCTGGCTGCCGCGCGTGAACGCGTCGCCATGGCGCCGCTGCTCACCGGCGATGCCGCCAAAAACAACCACGAAGCCATCTGGGTACTGATTGCCGCCCTGCCGGCCGAACAGCTACAGGCCAGCGGCAACCCGGTGCTGGACGGCTGGATCACCCTGGCCCAGTCGGTCAAGGGCGCCGGCACGCTGGAGCAACAACAAGCGGCCATCGACACCTGGCGCGCGCAGAACCCGGGCCATCCGGCTGCCGTGGAACTGCCAACGCCGTTGACCAAACTCAAGGAACTGGCTAGCCAGCCCCTGAACAAGATCGCCCTGCTGCTGCCGCAGGATGGCCCTCTGGCCTCCGTCGGCAAAGCGCTGCGCGAAGGTTTCATGGCCGCGCACTACCAGGCTGAACAAGCCGGGCAGAAGCCGCCAGTGATCGAGTTCTATGACAGCTCGCGCTTGACGTCCCTCGATGATTTCTACGCCAAGGCCCAGGCCGCCGGCGTGCAACTGGTGGTCGGCCCGCTGGAAAAACCGCTGGTCAAGCAACTCAGCGCGCGCCCGCAATTGCCAATCACCACCCTCGCGCTCAACTACAGCGAGACGGATCAAGGCCCGGCGCAACTGTTCCAGTTCGGCCTGGCCGCAGAAGACGAAGCTCGCGAAGTATCGCGCCGCGCCCGTGCCGACGGCCTGCACCGCGCTGCGGCGATGGTGCCTCGTGGCGAATGGGGCGAGCGCGTCTACAAGGCGTTCCGCCAGGACTGGGAAGCCAATGGCGGTACGGTTGTGGGTGTCGAGTATGTCGACCAGCCGGTTGCCCTCGCCCAGCAGATTGCCGACCTGTTCCAACTGCGTAAAAGCGAAGGCCGCGCCAAGAGCCTGCAAAGCACCGTTGGCACCGACGTAGCCGCGCAGCCGTCGCGTCGCCAGGACATCGAGTTCATCTTCCTGGCCGTCACCCCGCAACTGGCCCAGCAGATCAAGCCGACCCTGAACTTCCAATACGCCGGCGATGTACCGGTGTACGCCACGTCCCACGTGTTCAGTGCCAGCGGCGACAAGAACCAGTACCTGGACATGACCAACGTGATGTTCTGCGAAACCCCTTGGCTGCTCAACACCACTGACCCACTGCGCAACCAGGTTGCCGCACAATGGCCGCAAGCCAATGGCAGCCTCGGCCGCCTCTACGCGATGGGCGTCGATGCCTACCGCCTGGCGCCACGCCTGGGGCAACTCAAGGCCCTGCCGGATACCCGTGTCGACGGTCTGTCGGGCAACCTGGGCATCAGCAACAACCAACGCGTAGATCGCCAGATGCCTTGGGCCAAGTTTGTCGGCGGTGAGGTCCAACGCCTGCCAGACACCCCGCGCTGATGCCCGAGCGGTCCAGCGCACAAAGCGGCAAGGACGCCGAACGACAAGCGCTCACGCACTTGCAACAACAAGGTCTGCGCCTGTTGGCGCAGAACTGGTTATGTAAACGTGGCGAGCTTGATCTGGTCATGCTTGACGGCGATACAGTAGTATTCGTCGAAGTCCGCTACAGAAAACACGCACAATGGGGTGGCGCGCTCGCCAGTATCGACGGGCGCAAGCGTCAGAAGCTGATACTCGCCGCGCAGTTCTTCCTGCAAAAAGAGCATCGCTGGGCCGACGCCCCCTGCCGTTTCGATGTGGTTGCCATAGAAAGCACACCGTCTGGTCAGGCTGATCTGAACTGGCTTAAAAATGCCTTCGACAGCTGATTCGCCGGACATCTTCACCACACACTTTTGCTCTTTGCTTTGCGGGCTGCACATTCCTGTGCCAAACAGCCGCGCTACTTAAGGTCACACAGATGGACATGCAATCCCGAATTCGCCAGCTTTTCCAGGCCAGTATCGACACCAAGCAACAGGCGATGGACGTACTTGCACCGCACATCGAGCAAGCCAGTCAGGTCATGGTCAATGCCTTGCTCAACGAGGGCAAAATGCTTTCGTGCGGCAACGGCGGTTCGGCCGGCGATGCCCAGCATTTCTCGTCCGAGCTGCTCAATCGTTTCGAGCGTGAGCGCCCGAGCCTGCCGGCCATCGCCTTGACCACCGATTCGTCGACGATCACCTCGATTGCCAACGACTACAGCTACAACGAAATCTTCTCCAAGCAGATCCGTGCCCTGGGCCAACCAGGTGACGTGCTGCTGGCGATTTCCACCAGCGGCAACTCGGCGAATATTATTCAAGCGATCCAGGCCGCACATGATCGCGAAATGATTGTCGTAGCATTGACCGGACGTGATGGCGGCGGAATGGCCTCGCTGCTGCTGCCTGAAGACGTGGAGATTCGCGTACCGGCCAATGTCACCGCACGTATCCAGGAAGTCCACCTGCTGGCGATCCACTGCCTGTGCGACCTGATCGACAGCCAACTGTTTGGGAGTGAAGAATGACCGTTAACCGCCTAAGCCTTTTGGCCATCACCCTGTGCCTCGCTATCAGCGGCTGCAGCACGGCCATCACCGCAACACGTGACACCCCTATTCAGGATGACAAGGGCACCCGCACCTTCGGCAGCAAGATCGACGACTCGCTGATCGAGACCAAGGTCGAGGTCAACGTCGCCAAGGCCGCGCCAGACCTGGGCAACGGTGCTTCGCGCATCGTGGTGACCAGCTTCAACGGCGTCGTGCTACTCGCCGGCCAGACGCCACGCGCCGACCTCAAGGCCCAGGCCGAACAAGCCGCCGCCGCGGTACAGCGGGTTAAGAAGGTGCACAACGAATTGCAGGTGATGGACCCGATCACGCTGCTGGCAATCAGCAATGACGCATTGCTGACCACCAAGATCAAGGCACAGATGCTCACCGATAACGCGATCCCCGGCTCGCGCATCAAGGTCGTCACCGACAACGGCATCGTCTACCTGATGGGCCTGCTCACCCAGGCGGAAGCCACTCGCGCCGCCAACCTGGTGCAGGGTGTGTCCGGCGTGCAGAAAATCGTGAAGGTCTTCGAGTACATCGATTGATGTAACCGACAGCCATAAAAAAGGGCGCCTTACGGCGCCCTTTTTTATGAACGAATATTTACTGGTACTGGGAGTACGGGTTGCCCTGGAACTGGTTGTTCTGTTGCGGCGCCTGTTGCTGGGCGCCTGGCTGGCCGTACTGCTGGCCCGGGATCGGACCGAGGTTCACTTCCACACGACGGTTCTGCGCACGGCCGTTGACGTCGGCGTTGCTGGCAATCGGGTTATCCGGCCCGGCGCCACGGGCGCTCAGGTTGGCACCGTTGACGCCCTGGGAAGTCAGGTAGTTGGCCACGCTCTGCGCACGACGCTGGGACAGGTCCATGTTCAACTGGCGGCTACCCGTGCTGTCGGTGTAACCGACGATCTGGATGGTGTTCTGGTTGAACTGCTTGAGGGAGTTGGCCAAGTTGTTCAGTGGCTGGTAGAAGCTGCTGGAGATCGCATCGGAGTTGGTCGCGAAGGTGATGTTGCCCGGCATGATCAGCTTGATCTGATCGCCCTGGCGCTGAACTTCAACACCGGTATTGGCCATGCTTTCACGCAGTTTCTTTTCCTGCTGGTCCGCGTAGTAGCCATAGCCGGCAGCGCCAGCACCCGCAACGACGGCACCGATCAGTGCGCCCTTGCCACGGTTGTTGTGATCGATGGCCGCGCCGGCCAAGGCACCAGCGAGGGCACCCAGCCCACCGTACTTGGCGGTCTTGCTCATCCCGCCGGACTCATTACTTGCCTGCCCCTGGCTGCTGCCGTCATAAGGGTTAGGGGATGCGCAGCCGGACAACAAAGCTACGCAGGTAGCGACAACAAGCAGACGACGCGAAGTGAACATGAAGGGAGCTCCTACTTTTGCATTCTATGGTGCAAAGGACATTGGCAATGGACCTGTGCCGAGTTTGGAACGCGATAAACGGTAAAAATTCCGTGGCTACAGAAACCGTAGCAGACGCTCGCTGAACACGACCTGAGTTTTTTGCTACAACGTTTGCCTGCCAGGCAAAAGCCCCTCCCCAGCCATTATTCCTTCACGCCCGCACGAAAGGATTCTCACGCATTTCATCACCCAAGCGGGTGTCCGGCCCGTGACCGGTGACCACGGTCGCGCCCTCGTCCAGGGTATACAGACGCTGCTTGATCGAACGCACGATGGTGGCCTGGTCGCCGCCCCATAGATCCGTACGCCCCACGCCTCGACGGAACAGTGTATCGCCGGCAATCAGCAGCTTGGCATCGGCAAACCAGAAGCTCATCGAACCCGGCGTATGCCCTGGCGTGTGCAACGCCACGCCGCAGCCGCACGCCAGCTCTTCATCATCTTCCAGCCAGCGGTCCGGAGCAGGCACCGGGGTATAGGGCACACGAAACATCTGGCACTGCATTTCCAGGTTATCCCAAAGGAATTGATCCTCTTTGTGCAGGTGCAACGTGGCGCCGGTCTTCTCTTTCAACTGGCCAGACGCCAGGAAGTGATCCAGGTGGGCATGGGTGTGGATGATGCTCACCACCTTGAGCCCCAGGGCATCGAGCCGCGCCAGGATAAGTTCATGGTTGCCGCCCGGATCGACGACGATGGCTTGCTTGCTAATGGGGTCGCCGATGATGGTGCAGTTGCACTGCAACGGGCCAACGGGGAAGGTTTCGCGAATGAGCGTGGGGGGCGTTAGCGTCATGGGAGGAGTCTCTGAGTCGTACTAAATGCAATTAAACTATAATTTGATGAAGCGACGCCTGGAACGCGAACTACACGACGGGTTATATGACGCGAACACTCAGCTCGGCGAGTCAGACTATTTGCTGGGCGCCCGTCACCTCTTTCGTGCTGGCGCCATGCCCCTCCTGGCCGGGCCGACGATGACGACGCGAGTTCAGGAGCCCGCTACATGGAGCTGGCAGAAGTGCTGATGCGCAACGGCTCGAATACCGAGCGGGGTCTGCAGGAACTGTGGACACGCAGCGTCTTCAATATCTCGGTTTCAACCACCGACGACACTTGCGCAACCAGGGCTATATCCTGGAGCCAGGCAATGGACCGCGCCTTTCGGTGAGCCACTGGCGGACCGTGGCTGAAGTAGCGGGTGGTTCACCCCGAGAACAAGGCTGCATGGCTGCGGGTTTCGCAACAGCCCAGGCTTAACCAATCAGCCTCAACTCCTGCGCCCGCGCCACCGCTTGCGTACGTCGTTCGACACCCAACTTGCTGTTGATATGGCTCGCGTGGGTCTTGACCGTGTGTAAAGAGATGAACAGCCGGTTACTGATCTCCTGGTTGGAACAGCCCTGAGCGATCAGTTGCAGTACCGCCAGCTCGCGCGTGCTCAGGGTTTCGTGGGTCGACGCAATCTCCGCCACCACGACCGCCGGCAACAGCGCCAGCAGGCTCTGGTTCAGCAGGCCATGGGGGTCCTTGGCGAGCTGCTCGCGCATCCACTCCGGGTGGGTTTCCAGCAAACGCTGGAAGGGTTGCAACGCGCCACCGGCGCCCGCCTCAAGTGCCTGGGCCAGTACCGGACGCGCCTTGGCTTCCTGGCCGCCTTCCAGCAGCAACTGCGCCTGTTGCGTCAGGGCCATGAGGGCGATCATCTGGCGCCCGTCGTCATGGGCCTGTTGTGCCAGTTCTTCGAGGCGTTGCAACGCCGCGGCGGGTTGATGGCGAGTAGCATCCAGCGCTGCCTGCTGCAGCCCGATGTGCTGAGGCAGGTGCGGGTGGAATTCCGGTGCGGCGGCGGCATGCTCACCGTTGTAGGTCTGCCCCAGGCGGGTCAGCCAGGCGTCGGCCAGGTCGGTACGGCCCTGGGCCAGCCAGAGTTCGCATTTGATCAGGGTGATCATCGCCAGGTAGTAGATCGGCGGCACGTCCCAGATATGCATGAGGCGCTCGGCCTCGGCGAGTTCGGCAAAGGCCTTGGCGAACTCGCCCCGGCGCCCTTCGAAACTGGCGATCACACAATGGCCGATCAACACGCTGATGTCGCGGCAAGCACGGGCTTCGGCAAGGCCGGCGCGCAAACGGGTAAGCCCGGCTTCGGGCTGGAACCGCACCAGCAGCAGATAACCCTCATAGAGCGATAAGCGCGCACGCACCGCGTACAAGCGCTGGGGCGCCAGCCCGTGCAGGCGCTGCAGGCCCTGGCGCACTTCATCCAGGGAACGCAGGATTTCACCGCGCGCCTGCAGCACCCGTGCCCGGTCGTAATGGGCCAAGGCCTCGAACAATGGGTTGCCGACGCGTTGCGCCAGCTCCAGGGACTCGCGATTCAAGCCACGCGCACGCCACAGGTCGGCATCGACAATGGCCAGGTTGGACAAGGTCGACAGGCACATCAACCGCTGGCCATAACGCCGTTGCGGCAAGCTTTCCAAGGCTTCGCTGCAATAGCGCTGGGTCAGTTCGCGGTCCCCCCGGCCCCGGGCGATGATGCCGCTCAACGCCAGCCATTGGGCCAACATCGACTTTTGCGCGGTGGCCGACGGTGCCGGCAGGAAGCGGCTGAGGTAGCTGGACAGTTCTTCGGCCGCATCCAACTGGCAGGCCAGGCCCAGCGCCCAGCTGTAGAGCACGATCAAGCGCGGCGTACTGATCAGCAGGCTGTCGGGCAAGTCCATTTTCCAGCGCAGCAGCATGCCGACATTCTGCTCGGCCAACAGCTGTTCTTCGGACAGGTTCTGCACCAGGTTGGCCGCGACATCCAGGTGGCCGGCGCGCAATGCTTGCTCCACCGCCTCATCGATCAAGCCCTGGGCATTGAACCAGCGGCACGCGCGCAGGTGCAGGCTGGCCGCCGGCAGTACATTACTGCTGGCTCGACGGGTGCGCAGCAGGTCGGAAAACAGGTGGTGATAACGGTACCAATGGCCCTGCTCGTCCAGTGGCACCAGGAACACTTGGTGAGCTTGCAGGTAGCGCAGGATGTCGGCGCTGTCATGGGCCTCACGCACCGCGTCGCAGAGTTCGCTGCAAAAACGATCCTGCGGGGCCGTGTCGTACAGAAACGCCTGGACTTCGGCCGGCAGGCAGTCGATGACTTCTTCCAGCAAGTAATCGCGAATCAGCCCTTCGCCGCCGTGCAGGCTCTGTGGCAAGGCGCCGTCACTGCCGGCTTCGGAGGCGGCCAGCAACCAGAAACGCAGGCCGGCGACCCAGCCTTCGCTTCGGCGGATCAGGTTATCGAGGGCTTCGCCGCGCAACGAGCTGCTGTGGCGATCCAGCACTGCCAGCGATTCGCCGTGCGTCAGGCGCAGGTCCTGCTCATGCAGCTCCAGCAGGTGACGCGACAACCGCAACCGTGCCAGATGCAAGTCCGGGCGTTGGCGGCTGGTGACCAGCACCACCAGGCCGTCGGGCAGATGGTTGAGGAAAAACTGCAGGCAGCGGTCGAGCACCGGCCCCTGGGCCAGATGGTAGTCATCCAGCACCAGCAACAGGGGGGCGCGGGTAGACAGGTGCACGGTCAGCTCATCGAGCAGGCCATCCAGCCATTCTTCGAAGGCAAAGGGTTGGTGACGCTGGCGCATTTTCAGCAGGCCCAACGATTGGGCGCCAATTTGCGGGAAGAATTGCTGCAAACCGTCGAGCAGGCGCTCGAGGAAACGCCCGGGGTCGTTGTCCCGAGGGCTCAGGCCCAGCCACAGGCTTTGCCAATGCGCCGGCAGGCTCTGGCAGAACTCCACCGCCAACGAACTCTTGCCGAACCCCGCCGGTGCGCTGACCAGCAACAACCGCCCTTCCAGGCCGGCACTCAGGCGTTCGCACAGGCGTGGACGCAGCACATAGCCGTCAGGTAGGGGTGGCCTGTAGAAGCGACCTTCCAGGGTTGGGATTACCGCACTGGCAGGCCCTTGGATTCGGGACAGATCAGTCATCGCCGGGCTCTTGTAGAAGGCTGTTGTCGGCATTGCAGATGTCCGCAGACTAGCGGTAAAAGCGGCAGGTTTGTAGATCTTTGCAGGATTTGCCTGAAAAAGAACTGAGACAAGACATATCGCGACAAACAAAAATGGGAGGGCACTTGCTCCCGATAGCGGTGGCTCAGTCAATACGCGCTGACTGTCACACCGCTATCGGGGGCAAGCCCCCTCCCACATTGAGTGACGCGTGCAGCTTAGCGGACACCATCCTGGCGCAGGGCCGCCGGGGTGAAGTCGCTGGTGGTGGCGGTGAAGCCGAAGTCATACGCCTGCTTCTCTTCGTTCTTCATGCCCAAGGCCAGGTAGCGGCCGGACTGCAGGTCGTAAAGAGTTTCCAGGGCGTACCACGGGACTTGTTTGTCGTAGTAGTTCTCGGCATGCGCTTCGGCGACGCGCCACAGTTGGCCACGGCCGTCGTAGTGGTCGATGACCGCCGCTTGCCAAGTGTCTTCGTCGATGAAGAAGTCACGCTTGGCGTAGATGTGGCGCTGGCCTTCCTTCAAGGTGGCCACGACGTGCCAGACGCGGCGCAGCTCGTAGCGAGCCAGGTCCTGGTTGATATGGCCGGCCTTGATGATGTCGGCGTATTTGAGCTTCGGATCGTCGATCTTGTAGCTGTTGGACGCGATGTAGATCTCCTTCTTGCCTTCCAGCTTCCAGTCGTAGCGATCCGGTGCACCGTTGTACATATCGAGGTTGTCGGAGGTACGCAGGCCGTCGGCGGCGGTACCCGGGCCGTCATAGGACACTTGTGGCGCCCGACGCACGCGGCGCTGGCCGGCGTTGTAGACCCACGCCGAACGCGGCTCCTTCACCTGGTCCAGGGTTTCGTGCACCAGCAGCACACCACCGGCCAGGCGCGCTGGAGCGGTCACTTGTTGCTTGAAGTAGAACAGCACGTTGCCCGGGTTCTTCGGGTCGAAGTCTTTCATTTTGTCGCGGAACACGAACTGGTCTTTGAAATACACCAGGCTGAACGAGCCGTTGGTTTGCGGGGTGGCCTGGGTGACCAGGCGGGTCACGCTGCCGCCGCGATAACGGGTGATGTGGTTCCAGATCACCTCGACGCCGCTTTTTGGAATCGGGAACGGCACGGCGGTTTCAAAGTTTTCCAGGCCGTTGCCGCCAGACACCAGGTTGGTGGTGGTGGCGTTCTTCTTGATGGCCGCAAACACATCGGCCGGCACGGTAGCGCCGCGATGGGTCGGGTAGACCGGCATCTTGAAGGTCTCCGGGTAACGCTTGAACATCGCGTACTGCCCCGGCGCCAGCTTGTCTTTGTACTGCTCGACGTTTGCCGCAGTGATGGTGAATTGCGGTTGTTCACTGGCGTAGGGGTTGGCCAGGAACCCACGGGCATCGACGGCACCGGCGTTGGTTGGCAGCGGCGACCATTTTGGAATGGTGCCGGCGGCGTTGCCGGCCATCTCGGCGCCCATCGGAGTCAGGGTCGTGCCCAGCTTGGCGGCTTCATCCGCCGAGACTGCCGCCATGACGTTGCTCGCCAGGATCGACAGCCCAAGCACACCCACGTGCAACAGACTTTTGGTTATTTTCATGTTGTTGTTCTTCCTGAAAATACAGTGTGCTTAGAAGTTGGCGCCGAAGCTCAAGGCGACGAAGTCGCGATCATCCACCGTACTGAACTTGCCACCAAAGAAGTTGGTGTAGGCCAGGCTGGCGGTATAAGTGTTCTGATACTCGGCATCTAGGCCCAGGCTGACCGCCTTGCGACCTTCTTCGAAGTTACCGCCAGGGCCTGGCGAGTAACCTTTGACGTCGTGGGACCACGCCACGTTTGGCTTGAGGTTGACGCCTGCGAACACGTCCGGGTATTCCCAGATGGCGCGAGCGCGGTAGCCCCAGGATGTGGCGGTGGTGTAACCGTCGTTGTTGCAGTTGGTGTTCAAGCTGGCAGCATTAGGCAGGCCACCCCCTTGCGCTGTGGAGTTGTTGAGCGTGTTGCAGAACCCCCCTGGCAGCGAACCCGGACCAAAGACCGGATCACGGCCATAACGCGCTTCGGATTTACTTTCCAGCCCACCGACATGGGTAACGCCGATTTCACCGACAGTGGTCAAACGGCTCGCGCCCATGACTTGATCGAAGAAGTGCGTGAAGGTGGTTTGGAACTGGGTGACTTCCTTGCGGTTGTAGCCGTGCAGGTCCTGGCCCGGACTCCCCTTCAACACAGACGCATTGTTGAAGGGGGCAAGTGGCGTTACACCGGCAAAAAGAATGTCTGTCGTGCTCAGTTGTACAGGGGCATTAGGGCGGTAGCTCAACTCCCCGCTCCAGGCTGTACCGGTGGGGAGTGTGGTGGAGAAACTCAAGCCATAGAGACGAATGTCCTCCGGGTATTCAACGTAGTAGTTGGAGTTACCCGCGACCACCAACGGACGCAGTTGGGCTGGCACACCAGGGGTTGCACCGGTGTATTTGGATTGCGGTGCACCCTGGGCACTGAAGATCGGCGCACGACTGTGGTAGTTCATGAAGTAAGCGCCGAACTCTGTGTCCAGCGGCTCGAAGTTGTAATGGAACGCAACACCGAACTGCCCGCTGTCGCGCGCATCGCGATCGGGGCCGCGACGCACCAATACGCCTTCGTTATTGACGTCGACGCCATTTGCGGCAAGCCCTGGCAGTACTGCGGCAGGCAGGAAGCGACGGCTGTTCAACACCCGCAAGTTGTCACTGCAGCCATCGGAAATAACATCAGGCTGAGAGAAGAAAGTGCCGCAGTTATCGGTAACGGTCTGGTCCCACTCCAACTGATAGAACGCTTCCGCCGACAGGTTATCGGTCAATGTTTGCGATACATAGAACATGTTGACTGGAATCAAGCCTTCCTTGATTTCAGCCCCCGGACGACGGAATGCCGACACGTCGATCGGGTTGATGGAGTTGATGCCACCACCGATGAAAGTACTCTCACCCCAGCTGACAACCTGCTTGCCCAGCCGCACCGACCCTGGCTGATCGGCAATCGCATAATTGTGATAGACGAAGGCATCAAGAATCTGCCCGCCCGAAGACTTGGCGCCTTCTTTACGGTTGTTGTCGCTGATGTCCTTGAACAGACGGCTTTCGTCCTTGAGCTCAAAGTCATACCAGTACTTGCCACGCACAAACACACCGGTGTCGCCGTACTTCAGTTCCAGGTCATGAATACCCTTGAAGATCTTCGAGAACGTTTCACCGCGCTTGAAGTTCAAGTGGCCGTCGTCGGAGGTCTGCGACAAGCCTCTGCCGCCGTTGTTGACACCGATCAGATCCCGATTGGCCTTGGCTGTCGACCAACTGGCACCCACGGAAAGCGACGAGTCAAAACTCCCCTCGATTTCACCGATATTGAAACTGACGCCGAATGCGGGCCCGGCGAGCGTAGAAGCGAGACTGACGGCCAGGGGCAGTCTTGCCCGGCGCCAGAACTGGTTTACTGAGGTCATCGACGCTACTCCATGTGCATTATTGTTATGGCAGTGAGTTCTTTCCCTGATGCGTGTAACGGCCGGAATACAACGACTCCAATGCCGCTCGGCAGCCGAGCCCCCATGGCCCGAAGCGGAACATCCTTGAAAAACTCTGGATGGGACTATAGCCAGCAGGGGGTACCGCTTGATCCCTCTAAAGTGTGATTTGCATCACCAACCCGTCTGCCACAGTCCTTTCGCCATGTCGGCGAGGGCCGACGCGGCAAGGATGGCTGAAAATCGGCAAATCACAAGTGAAGGCGCGATATAGAGCACTGCCGTGCCACAACGGCACGGCAAATCAGCTCAGAGGGTGGACAGGAACGTGCTGTTGTTGGCTTGCCATTCAATGATGTCGATACGGATACGTTTTTTGTCGAGTTTTCCTACGCTGGTCTTGGGAATTTCCGTAACAACGGCGATCTGGCTTGGAATCGCCCACTTGCTCAAGTGGCCCAGTTCCACGAACGGCTTGAGGTGTTCCTTCAGCTCGCGGGCCCCTATCACATGGCCATCACGCACCACCAGCAAGGCAAACGGACGCTCGCCCCACTGCGGGTCGGCGATGCCCACCACCGCTACTTCGCGTACCGCCGGGTGACGGCTGACCAGGTCTTCGAGGGCCAGGGAAGAGATCCACTCGCCGCCAGTCTTGATCACATCCTTGATGCGGTCGCGGATATCGATCACGCCGAAGGCATCCAGCGTGGCCACATCGCCGGTGTGCATCCAGCCGCCAGCCCACAGCTCGGCGCCCTTTTGCGGCTCGTTGAAATAGCCTTCGCTGAGCCACGGTGCGCGCAGCACCAGCTCGCCCTGGGACTCGCCGTCGGCGGGCAGGAAGTTACCGTCAGCGTCGATGATCGCCGCTTCCACCAATGGCCCGGGCACGCCAGCCTTGATGCGGTAAGTGGTGCGTTCATCCTCGGTGCCGGCCATCAGTTCTTCGTTGAGGTGGGCGCAGGACACCAGCGGCCCGGTCTCGGACATGCCGTAGGCGGCGGTCAACTGAATGCCACGCGCCTTGGACGCTTCATACAGAGAACGGTTGAGTGCACTGCCGCCGATGACGATTTTCCAACCACCAAAATCCACGCCCTGGGCAGCCTTGGCGTTGAGCAGCATTTGCAGGATGGTCGGTACGCAGTGGGAGAACGTGACCTTTTCCTTGCGCCACAGCTCCACCAGGTATTCCGGGTCGTAGCGACCGGGATACACCTGCTTGAGGCCCAGCATGGTCGCCACATACGGCAGGCCCCAGGCGTGTACGTGGAACATCGGCGTGATCGGCATGTACACATCGTTGGTACCGAGCAGCCGCACGCTGTCGACGCTGCCCATGATGGTCGCCACGCCGATGGTGTGCAGCACCAGCTGGCGATGGGTGAAGTACACGCCCTTGGGGTTACCGGTCGTGCCGGTGGTGTAGAACGTGGTGGCAACGGAGTGTTCGTCGAAGTCCTGGAAGTCGTACTTCGGGCTGGCGGCGGCCAGCAGGGTTTCATATTCGCCTACCAGGTTGGGCAGCTCGGCGGTCGTGGAGTCACCATCGGTGAGCAGCAGGGTCTTGTCGACGGTGGTGAGCTGGCCGGCGATGGCCTGGTAGAGGCCCACGAACTCACTGTTGACCAGCACGAAGCGGTCCTCGGCATGGTTCATGGTGTACAGGATCTGTTCCGGAGACAGGCGCACATTGATGGTGTGGATCACAGCGCCAATCATCGGAATGGCAAACATGCATTCCAGGTAACGGTGACTGTCCCAGTCCATCACCGCCACCGTATCACCGGCCTTGACGCCCGCTTCGGTCAACACGTTGGCCAGGCGCGCGACGCGCTCGATCAGGGTCGGGTAGGTATAGCGCAGCTTGTCGCGGTAGATGATCTCCCGGGTTTTCTCGTAACGGGCGCCGGACATCAATAGGCGTTTGATCAACAGCGGGTATTGGTACGCACCTTCGGCGGGCGGGATAACACGGGTCTGCAACATACGAATCCCTTTTTATGACTGCACAGTCTTGGCTTGAAGATCTGCACTGTAGAGACCTTATGTTTCAGCCAAATCAGCCAAAGGAATGATTTGCAGACCCCAATGAATGCTAGCTTTGCGCCAGCATTCGGCTCATTTCATGCTGGTGAAGGCCAGCTTTACCCCGATGGCAATCAGCACGGCGCCCATGGTCCGATCAAACCAATGCCCCATCCGCGCAAACCCGGCTCGCACCCGTTGCTGGCTGAACAGCATGGCCACCAGGCAGAACCACAGCGCTGTCGCCACCGCCAGGTACACGCCGTAACCGGCCTGGATTGCCAGCGGCGTGTGCGGGTTGATCACCACGGTGAACAGCGACAGGAAAAACAGCGTGGCCTTGGGGTTCAAGCCGTTGGTCACGAAACCGGCGGTAAACGCGCCGCGCGGAGTGCGCTCGCCAGCTTCGCGGTGCAACTCGCCCTCGGCGGCAGGCTTGGCCGGCTGCGCGCGCAGAGCCTTGAAGCCGATGTACAACAGGTAGGCCGCCGCCGCCCACTTGAGCGCGTTGAACAGCACGATGGACTGGGACACGATCAAGCCGATTCCCAGCAACGAATAACCCACGTGCAGGAAAATCGCCGACCCCACGCCCAGCGCGGTCCAGGTCCCGGCGCGGCGGCCGTGGGTAACACTTTCACGCACCACCACCGCGAAATCCGGGCCTGGGCTGGCCACCGCCAATAAGTGAATCAGGGCTACGGTCAAGAACTCGGCGGCGTACATGCTCACTCCAATTAAGTAACTGATTATTTCATCTGATAGGCTCGGAAGATTACGCCTTCGAACCCTGTCGCAAAAGGTACAGTTGATGACGAACAATCGCCGCGCCGTCTTCCTTGATCACCCGTCCCTGGACCTGGGGGACCTTGACCTCAGCGACTTGCGCAACAGTTTCAGCGAGTTGCAGCTGTTTTCGGACACCACGCCGCAGAACCTGGTTGAACGCCTGCAGGGCGCCCAAGTGGTGATCAGCAACAAGATCGCCCTGAACAGTGAAACCTTGGCGGCCTGCCCGGAACTCAAGCTGATCCTGGTGTCGGCTACCGGCACCAACAATGTTGACCTTGAAGCCGCTCGCGCCCATGGCATCACCGTGAGCAACTGCCAGGGCTACGGCACGCCATCGGTGGCGCAGCACACGATCATGCTGCTGCTCAACCTGGCGACGCGCTTGAAGGACTACCAACGGGACGTGAGCGCCGGCAAGTGGCAGGAGGCCAAGCAGTTCTGCCTGTTGGACCACCCTATCATCGAGCTGGAAGGCAAGACCCTCGGCCTGCTCGGTCATGGCGAGTTGGGTGGCGCCGTGGCACGCCTGGCCGAAGCCTTCGGCATGCGCGTGATACTCGGCGCAATTCCAGGACGCCCCGCGCGCGCCGACCGTGTGCCGCTGGATGAACTGCTGAAGCAGGTCGACGCGCTCACCTTGCACTGCCCGCTCAACGAACATACCCGTGACTTAATCGGCGCTCGCGAACTGGCGCTGCTCAAGCCCGGCGCGTTGGTGGTCAACACCGCACGCGGTGGGTTGATCAACGAGCAAGCGCTGGCCGATGCGTTGCGCAACGGCCACCTGGGTGGTGCGGCGACCGATGTGCTGAGCGTGGAACCCCCAGTCAACGGCAACCCGTTGTTGGCCGGCGATATCCCTCGCCTGATCGTTACGCCGCACAATGCCTGGGGCAGCCGTGAGGCGCGCCAGCGCATCGTCGGCCAATTGGCGGAAAACGCCCGGGGCTTTTTCAGCGACACCCCGCTGCGCGTTGTGAGTTGATAAACTGCGCCCCTTTTCAAGGAGCAGACCATGGATCCGCGCAGTGAAGTACTGCTTCGTCAGGCCGAACTTTTTCAAGGCAACCTGCTGTTGGTGGGCTTGCCTGCCGACGACTTGCTCGGCCGCCTGCCCAACGCACACGGCTGGAGCTGGCATGCTGGCGACCAGGCGGCGCTTGATGCACGCTTCGCCGAGCGCAGCCACTTCGGCGTGAACGTACCTGAGCGTGCGTTTGATGCAGCCGTGATCTTCCTGCCCAAGTCCAAGGACCTTACCGATTACCTGCTCAACGCCGTGGCTGCACGCTTGCCCGGCGCCGAACTGTTTCTGGTCGGCGAGAAAAAAGCCGGTATCGAAAGCGCCGCCAAGCAGATGATCCCCTTCGGCAAACCGCGCAAGCTCGACAATGCACGGCATTGCCAGTTGTGGCAGGTCACCGTGGCCAACGCACCGCAAGCGATCGAGCTGGAGAGCCTGGCACAGTTCTTCGAAGTGCCACTGGCCGAAGGTCCGCTGAAGGTGGTGAGCCTGCCGGGCGTGTTCAGCCACGGTCGCCTGGACCGCGGCACGGAGTTGCTGCTGGCGCACCTGGACAAGCTGCCGAGCGGTCATCTGCTGGATTTCGGTTGCGGCGCTGGCGTACTGGGGGCTGCGGTAAAACGTCGCTACCCGCACAACGCCGTGACGATGCTGGATGTGGACGCCTTTGCCGCCGCCAGCAGCCGCCTGACCCTGACCGCAAACGGCCTGGAGGCCGAGGTGTTGACCGGTGATGGCATCGACGCCGCACCGATGGGTTTGAACGCGATTTTGAGCAACCCGCCGTTCCACGTCGGGGTGCATACCGACTATTTCGCCACTGAGAACCTGCTGCGAAAAGCAGCCAAACATCTGGCAAAAGGCGGCGAACTCCGCTTGGTTGCCAACAGCTTCCTGAAGTATCAACCGCTGATCGAAGAGCATCTGGGCGTGTGCGCGGTGAAGGCCGAAGGCAATGGTTTTCGCATCTACCGCGCCAAGCGTGGCTGACGGGCGTTTGAAAAAGAAGGCTTGCCGAATGGGTTTTGCCTAGGCAGAATCCGCTCCGTCCTAGGGGAGTAGTCTCCCACGAGCGCCACGCTCGTCCGGCATACGTCAACATACTTGGTCAGCAGACCATGGCGTATGCGACCCAGGAGTCCGCACAGACGGACCGGGGTTTGACAAGACCTATGACACGCACACCTTACCCGGGGCGGGAAGGCTGTACGTGTCATAGCCGTGTCGACCCGCCCCTGGAAACCTACCTGATGCTGGATTCACTGCTCGTTCCTACCGCAATCGTTGCCTTGGCCGAAATCGGCGACAAGACCCAACTGCTCGCGCTCATTCTTGCTGCCCGCTTTCGCAAACCCTGGCCCATCATCGCCGGCATCGTTGCCGCGACCCTGGCCAACCACGCGGCTGCCGGTGCAGTCGGGGCTTGGTTCGGGAGCTTCTTCTCGGATGCGGTGTTGCACTGGATCCTGGCGGCGAGCTTCTGCGCCACGGCGTTGTGGACCTTGGTGCCGGATAAACTCGACGATGACGAAGCCAGCACCACGCGAAAATTCGGGCCGTTCCTGACCACGCTGATCGCGTTCTTCCTGGCGGAAATCGGTGACAAGACACAGATCGCCACGGTGATGTTGGCGGCGCAGTACCCAGAACTGTGGCTGGTGATTATCGGGACGACCTTGGGCATGCTGATTGCCAACGTGCCGGTGGTATTGGCGGGGAATTTTGCGGCGGAAAAACTACCGTTGACCTTGATTCGTCGACTGGCGGCAACAGCGTTCTTCATCCTGGCTATCGTCGCCGTGTACAAAGCCATGCAAAGCAGCGGTTGGATCTAAGGGTTCAAGACGGTAAACCCGATCCAATGTGGGAGCAGGCTTGCTCGCGAAGGCGGCGTGTCAGACAACAGGTATATTGACTGACCTGACGCTTTGACGAGCAAGCCCGCTCCCACAGTTGGATGTTCACCGGCCCTGGAATATCAAGATTTCTTGGCCTGCTGGTACAACGGCGTCACTTTCGGAATCGCCGCCTGCAACGAGGCGATCCGGCTGTCGGACGCCGGGTGAGTGCTCATGAACTCTGGCGGCGCGCCTTCCGAAGCCTTGGCCATCTTGTTCCACAGCGTGATGGCGGCATTCGGGTTGTAACCCGCACGGGCCGACAGTTCCAGACCGATCAGGTCAGCTTCGTTTTCATTGCTGCGGCTGTTGGGCAAGGTCATGCCGTAGTTCGCCACGGTATCGGCCAATGCCAGGCTGTCCTGGCCGAGGCCGAACAATGCACCAGCCCCCTGCTTAGCCATCTCGATCCCGTAGGCCTTGGACATGGCTTCACGACCGTGTTCACGCAAGGCGTGGGCAATTTCATGGCCCATCACGGCAGCCAGTTCATCATCGGTGAGCTTGAGATTGTCGATCAATGCGCTGTACACGAAGATCTTGCCGCCAGGCCCGCAGTTGGCGTTCATTTCGTCGCTCTTGATCAGGTTCACTTCCCACTTCCACTGCGCCGCATCGGCGCGGAAGGTAGGCGCCTGTGCGATCAAGCGGTTAGCGATGGCCTGCACACGCTTGGCGTTGGCGCTGGTTTTGTCGACCAGGCCCTTGCCACTGGCTTCACCCAGGGTCTGTTGGTAGGACTGGGCGTACATCTGGTCGACTTCCTGGCTCGACAGCATGCTGAACATGTACTGCTTGCGCTCAACCCCGACGGCGCCGCCGCTGGTGGTGTTGACCGACTGACACCCGGCCAGCAGCATCGCTGCAACCAACCCGCTGACGACCAACGACTTCTTCATACCTTTCATATTCATGCGCCTGCTCCCTGAAAACATGGCGCGTATCGTAGGCGTACATTTGTATCTGCGCCAGATACACCAGACGTGTAACCACCGATTTTCAGATACATCCCACCAATACCCGTAACGGCGGCGGGCATTCCATTCGCGACACCCCGAACAATTTTGCAGGGCGCCCCCTCATGCCCAGCACGCCCGTGGCCGATACAAAAAGGCGGACCGTCCCCCCCTGTGCCCGGAGCTTTCATGAAATTCAAGTCGATTCAGTTTTCTGTCGCGGCCTTGGCCGGGGCCATTGTCCTGAGTGTGGTCGCGGTGCTGGTGCTCTACGCGTTGTTTGCCGGCGCGCGGACCCAAGAGATGGTGCAAACGCGCACCCAGGTGCAGTTCGAACAGATTATCGAGCAACGCCTCACCACCCTGGCGCACACCCAGGCCACCTTGATCCAGCGTGAATTGGAAGCGCCACTGGTGACCGCCAAGGGCCTGGCCACCGCCAACGCCCTGCTCGGCATGAAAGACGCCAAGGGCGATCCGGCCCTGCAAGTCGGCCGCGAACAACTGATCAACCTGCTGCACGAAACCGTGGTACGCAACCCGAAGATCCTCGGCGCCTACATTGGCTGGGAGCCCAACGCCATCGATCACAACGACGCGGCCTACGTGAACAGCCCTATTGTCGGCATAGGCGCCGACGGACGTTTCCTGCCGTGGTGGTACCGCAACGCGGATGGCAGCCTGGGCCTGGATAAACTCGCTGACGTCAACGACCAGAACATCCTGTCCACCGGTGTACGCGCCAGTGAGTACTACCTGTGTTCCAAGGAAAGCAAGAAAGCCTGCGCCATCGACCCGGCTCCCTACAAGGTCGGCAATGCAATGGTGATGCTGGCTTCGTTTATCGAGCCGATCATGATCGACGGCACATTTGAGGGGATCGTCGGTGCCGACCTGTCGGTGAATTTCATTCAGGACATGCTCACCAGCGCCGACCAGAAACTCTACAACGGCGCCGGCGAGCTGGCGCTGATCTCCAGCAACGGCCGCTTGGTGGCCTACACCAAGGACGCGAGCAAACTCGGCGAAAAAGCCGGCGACCTGCTCGACAGCAACGAATTGACCAACCTGAACCAGCTGAAAGTCGGTGAAGTGCGCTACGACATCGACAAGGAACACGGGCATATCGAGTTGTTCCTGCCGTTCAATATCGGCCAGACCGACGCACGCTGGACCCTGATGGTGCAACTGCCCCTGAGCGCAGTGATGGCCGACTTGCAGAAACTGCAAAGCGACCTGGAAGCCCAGCGCAAGACCGACATCCTGGGCATGACCGTCGCCGGCCTGGTGATCGCCGGTATCGGCCTGCTGGTGATCTGGCTGGTCGGCCACGGCATCGCCCGCCCGCTCAAGCAAATGGTGGCCATGCTCAATGACATCGCGCAGGGCGAAGGTGACCTGACACGGCGCCTGACCAGTAATCGCGCCGATGAGCTGGGCGCGATCGCCACGGGCTTCAATACCTTCCTGATCAAGCTGCAAGGCATGATCACTCAGGTGGTGAGTTCAGTGCAGAAGGTCAGCGACTCATCGGAGCACACGGCTGATATTGCGATCCGCACTAACCAGGGTGTGCATAAGCAAATGGTGGAGATCGATCAAGTGGCCACCGCTGTGCATGAGATGACCGCCACTGCGCAAGACGTTGCGCGCAACGCCACCCAAGCCGCACAAGCCGCCAGCCATGCCGACCAGGCCGCGAGCCAAGGCATGCGCATTGTGCGCGATACCTCCCTCTCCATCGGTGCGCTCGCGGAGGAAATCGGCAAGGCGGTCAGCGTGGTGCAAACCCTGGCCAAGGACAGCGAGAACATCAACGCTATCCTCACGGCGATTCGCGGGATCGCGGAACAGACCAACCTCTTGGCCCTCAACGCCGCCATCGAGGCGGCGCGTGCCGGCGAACAAGGCCGTGGCTTCGCGGTAGTGGCTGACGAAGTGCGCAACTTGGCGCAGAAAACCCAGAAGGCCACCGAAGAAATCCAGGCCATGATCCAGCAACTGCAGCAAGGCACGCGGGATGTGGTGCGGGTAATGGAAGACAGCCAGAACCGCACCGATGAAAGCGTGCAGCACGCCGCCCAGGCGGCTGAAGCGTTGGAGACAATCACCCAGGCGGTGTCGGTGATCAACGACATGAACACCCAGATCGCCAGCGCGGCCGAGGAGCAGAGCGCGGTAGCCGAGGACATCAATCGCAACGTGATCAATATCGGCCAGGTGGCCAACGAGGTGGCGGGCGGCGCGGATGAGTCCAGCGCGGCCAGTGCGGATTTGACCAAGTTGGCGGAGCAGCAGCGCCGGCTGATCAATCAGTTCAAGGTGTAAGACCGCCATCGCAGGCAAGCTTGCCCCACACTTGGACGTGTAAATACAGTCCAATGTGGGAGCTGCCTTGCCTGCGATGAGGCCCGCACATACACCGCGTAGCGCCCAGCGTCACGCCGGGGTCAGGCACTCCGGCCCATTGAGCTTCGGATCATTGACCATGTTGGCCAATACACGCTCGCGCAATGCGGTGGGCTCACCGGCCAATAGCCCTTGCAACACGTGCAACGGCGTCTCGGGATCAAGCCAGGCTTCCTGCCCCGCGGCATCCAGAATCAGCGGCCGGCGCTGAGCCTGCGCAGCCTGGGTCACCACCGCCGTGCTCAGCCACACCTGTTCCTGCACGGGGTACGCTTCCCAGATCGCGGCAAAAAACAACGTGGAGCCCTCCCCCGGCGTCAGCCAGTACGGGCGTTTGCGTTGGGTGCCGCGCCATTCGTAGAACCCATTGGCCGGCAGCAGGCAACGGCGCTGCCGGAATGCTTCGCGAAACATTGGTTGCTCGGCCAGGGTTTCCGCGCGGGCATGCGCGGGTGTGCGAGAGAGGTCTGTCAGCCACGGCGGCGTCAGCCCCCAGCGCGCGCGCGCCAGGGTGCGCTGGCCGTCGCTCAGGCGCTGGATCAGCACCGAATCATTCGGGGAGATGTTCCACTGGGCCTGCTGGTCGGCGGGGAAGCCTGGCAAAGCAGCAAAAGCAGGGGTCCAGCGAAACAGGGCATAACGTCCACACATGGGGCAACACGACTCTTGGGTAAACCGAACGACAGCCTAACAGACCAGCACGTCGGGGTAGCTGTCAGGTTCGTCTCCGGGCAAGGGTTGCGCGCCCATGTAGGCGGTAATCAGCTCGCGCGCGTCCACGGCGCGGTCATTGTCTACCTCAAGGCCCAACAGGCCAAAGATCGGCAGTTCGCCGGTGCCACCGAGCAAATGGCGGCCAACCAGGTGCGCCTCGATGCCCTCGCTGGCGAGCATCTGTTGCAGCAACTCGCCTTCCATCAGGTTTTCCGGTTCGTAGATTCGCTGCATGGGGCACCCCCGTCATTCATTTTCGCTACGGGTTTCCAGCATCCATTCTTCACCATGAACCTGCAGATGGAAAATGATCGGTCGGCAACACACCTGGCAGTCTTCTATATAGGTCTGATCCCCCCCGGACAAATCCACGGTTGTCTCGACCTCTTCACCACAATAAGGACAATCGTACGTCGCGGTTTCCAGCATCGCAGCCTCCAAGGTGACTTGTGCGTATAATCGCCGGTCTATTTACAGGGCTATTTCCGGCCGAGCCCATTACTCGGTCCGTACCCTGGTATTTCCTATACTTACCCTAGCCGTTTCTAACAAGAGAGCATGATGGGCGAATTCGATACCATCCGACCTTACAACGACAGCGAAGTCCCGGCAGTGCTGGCACGTCTGTTCCGTGACAAGGCCTTTCTGGACATCCTGACCCACTTCCGCTTCCCGCGCTTTGCCGGCGCCCTGGGCTGGCTGCTCAAGCCGATGATCGCCCGCAAACTGCGCCGTGAGTTTGCCGGCGTCACTACCGTGGCCACGCTGCAGGACAAAGTCGAGTACTACGTCGACCACACCATTGACCGCGCGACCGACGGCGTGACCTACACCGGCGTCGAGCAACTCAAGTCCGGCACCGCCTACCTGTTCCTGGCCAACCACCGCGATATCGTGATGGACCCGGCGTTCGTCAACTATGCCGTCTACCACGCCGGGCTGCCGACGCCACGCATCGCCATTGGCGACAACCTGCTGCAAAAGCCGTTTGTCAGCGACCTGATGCGCCTGAACAAGAGCTTCATCGTGCACCGCTCGATCACCGGACGAAAGGAGAAAATGGCGGCCTACAACCTGTTGTCGGCCTACATCAACCATTCGATCCGCAACGATTGCCAATCCATCTGGATCGCACAGGCCGAAGGGCGCGCCAAGGATGGGGACGATCGCACCGAGTCGGCGATCCTCAAGATGTTCCACGTCAGCCGCAAGGACGAGCCGTTCGCCGAGGTGATCCAGTCGCTGAACCTGACGCCGGTGTCGATCAGCTACGAGTACGACCCATGCGACACCGCCAAGGCTCGCGAGTTGTACATCCGCGCCACCACCGGCACCTACACCAAGGCGCCGGGTGAAGACGACGTGAGCATCGCCCTTGGCATCACAGGCTACAAGGGCCGGGTCCACATCAATTTCGCACCGCCGATCACCGAGCGTTTCGAAGACACCAAGTTGCTGGCGGTGGAAATGGACCGGCAGATTCTGGGCGGTTACCGGTTGTTCCCGGTGCACTACCTGGCGTATCAGCAATGGAGCGACGCCGACCCGCAATTGCAGGTGCCGACGGCCGCCGAAGTGTTCCCGGCGGATGAATTGGCCAAGGCCAAGGCTGAATGGGAGCGCCGCCTGAACGAATGCCCGGCCGAGCACCGGCCATACCTGGTGCTGCAATATGCAACGCCGGTGCGCAATCAGTATCGGGTCAAGGCTGGAATCGCGCTGTAAACAACGCGTGGGAGCTGGGCTTGCCCGCGATGCAGGCACCTAGGTGTGTCAGTCACACCGAGGTGATGCTATTCGCAGGCAAGCCAGCTCCCACACAAGCCCAGCTTCCATATCCGTTTCTGTTTCGCGGTATTTTTAGAGGCGGGTGCTCAGCCAGGAAATCGTGAGTGCCAGCCCCAGGCAGGCGAACCCGATGCGGTAAGCCAGGCGATGCGCCCGTTCAGTGCGCACATCCAGAAACAACATCGGTTGGTCGATCGCGCGCTCTTCGCTTTGCGCGGTCAGGTCGGCCATCGCGCGCTGTTCGCGCAGGCGAGTGATGAACAGCAGCGCCGCCCCGGGGCAGGCCACCAATAAAGCCACAGCATTGATCAATAGTGCGGGCAGCGCCATCGCAAACCTCAGTAGAACAGTGTCTTGGTATCAGCTCAGATACAAACCTGAACGATAGCGGCCTCCGGCGCCTGAAATGCTCCCTCCCCCATTGACGGCTAATGTATCCAGTAATTTACAACGTCACCTGAACGTCACCTTAACAGGCCACTCTGTTGCCCTTCGACGCTTTAGGAGCTTGTCATGTTGCACGCCCAGAACCAGGATCGGCTGTACCTGATCACCCAAAGCGATGAGCAGGAGGCGCTGATCGGCAGCCTGGCCTTCAACGTCCAGGACCGCCACTGGCTGGTGTATTGCGCCCTTGGTGGGCACCAGCATGCGGACTTGCCGGAGACCGATCTGCTGACGGGGGTGAGCATGCTGGACTTCTGTATCGACACCGCCGCGTGAAACTGGAGGCGAAAAAAAACCGGGCGCCTCAAGGCGCCCGGTTTTTGAAGGATCGATTATTGCGAGCTGAGCAATGAACCGATGCTTGGGTCCTTGAACAGGCGGGTCAAGGCGTCGCTCAGGACGTCGCTGACCAGCTTGGTGTTGGTTTCCTGATTCGGCGACATACCGAAGCGCTGGTTCAGGGACGCGCCGTAGCGACCGCTATAGCGACGAGTGCCGGCGGTGACGTCAGACTTGAAGGTTGCGCCAATGGAAGCTTCAGTCACGTACAGGCCGTCTTTAGGCGACTGATACTTCAATTCGGCCAGGGTGATGGTCAACTGCGGAGCGCCCGGCGCGTTGGGGCTCGGGGTGAAACCCAGCAGGCGCACAGCCGCTTCGGCCTGGGCCTGCAGCTTGGGCAGCACGTCCTGGGCGTTCACCGACACCAGCGCGGTTTCCGGGTACAGGCCACCGCGCGAGCCGAGTGTCGGCGATGGGCGGCCATCGACCACACGCACCGACACCGCCTGGCCGTGGCCCACTGGGGCCAGCTGCGTGGTGATCTTCGGTTCCGGGGTCAGTTGTTGCGGGCTGTTGGCGCAGCCAACCAGGGTCAAACTGGTCACAGTGATCAAACCGAACAACAGGCGTTGCAACATGCTCTTCTCTCCAGAAATCGGGTACCGACAGGCGGGCAGTATAGCGGTGCGCCGGCGCCGGGAACTAGCGCCAGTTACAACCTGAGACCTGCGTGGCCCGGAGCGGTTCGCTGTCACTGATATGTCACGACCGATACACAGCCCCGTCATGCCCGACAGGCAAGCTTGGCCCCAATCTCAGGAGGTCAACCGCCATGCATTTTCTCTGGTCGCTGTTCACGCGCAAACCCACCCTTCGCCAGTTCGCCCTGCTGGATGCGCAGGGGCGCTGCCAGGCCTTCAAGGAGTGCAGCCAGCCTCCCGTAGGCGACGGCTGGGTGGAAATCGATGAAATCCGCCTGAGCTGGATGCACCACCCGCTGCCGGCCCGCGCGCGCGTCAGCCCACGTCCAGCGCGGTCGCCCCGGCACCAGCCGTTGGCCGCCTGACCGAACACCTAATAAAAGTCATAAAACACGCCCATTTCCATAGCGTTCTTCGCTACAATCTCCCCCCGATTATAAGGACGTCTCCTGATCGGGCCTCGCAGCATCGTTAATGCCTCGGCATTAACCCCAAGAATCGCCCACAGAGAGCCGCCCACACAGATCGAGTGAAGCTGGCGCGCTTGCTGTTTTCCGTGCAAACCACCCACCTTTACCGAATCTGCCAGAGCTGCCATTGCGCTCGGCCACTTGAGTTTTTGCCCGTTTTGCCGCGTGTCGGCAAGGTATCCGGGCCAGGTGCCAGGCTGGGGCAGCCCTTTTTTGAGGTTCACGTCTTCAAAAGAGCGTGAAAAAACGGGTTTTCACAACTTCACAAGAGTGTGGCGAGCAAATGAATAGTTTGGCGTTTGTACAAGCACCATCAGCGTCTGGAACAGCCCAACCACACAGGACCGAGCACGCCTCAAAAACCGGAGCTTGAGCCTGTCCGCTACGGATTGGTTGCACGAATCACACGCTTTGACCATAAGTCGAATTGCCACGGGCGCCCATGAATGCGTTCATAGGCAGATTAGCCCGGCAGGAAGCGTGTGCTGAAGTTGCAAAGAATTGCGAATCGGACATGGCGATCCTGGCCATGGGTAACCTGGGGCAACACGTGAACCGCCCCGTCACTCCTGGCAGCCATGCCGTCAATTTGGTGCTGCAGATTTTGGAGACGCGTTAAATGGCGCATAACGAAGCAGTCGACGTAGTACTGGTAGGGGCCGGCATCATGAGTGCCACCTTGGCCGTACTGCTCAAAGAGCTCGACCCCGGCCTCAAGCTGGAAGTCGTTGAGCTGATGGATTCGGGTGCCGCGGAAAGTTCCAACCCGTGGAACAACGCCGGTACCGGCCACGCCGGCCTGTGTGAGCTGAACTACACGCCGCAGGCTGCCGATGGTTCCATCGACATCAAGAAAGCCGTGCACATCAACACCCAGTTCGAGGTGTCGAAGCAGTTCTGGGCGTACCTGACCAAAAAGGGCACCTTTGGCTCGTCCAAGTCCTTTATCAGCCCGGTGCCGCACCTGAGCTTCGTGCAAGGCGAAAAAGGCGTGTCCTTCCTCAAGAAGCGCTTTGAAACCCTCAGCCAGCATCACGCGTTTTCGGACATGCACTACACCGAAGACCGCAGCGAGATGGCCGAGTGGATGCCACTGATGATGCCGGGCCGTCCGCTCGACGAAAAAATCGCGGCCACCCGTGTGATGAACGGCACCGACGTCAACTTTGGCGCACTGACCAATCAGCTGCTGAACCACCTGACCAGTTCGCCGGACGCCCAGGTCAAGTACAGCAAGCGTGTCACCGGCCTCAAGCGCAATGGCGCGGGCTGGACCGTGAGCATCAAGGACGTCAACAGCGGCAACAGCCGTGAAGTGGACGCCAAGTTCGTGTTCCTCGGCGCCGGTGGCGCGGCCCTGCCGCTGCTGCAAGCCTCGGGTATCGAAGAAAGCAAAGGCTTTGGCGGCTTCCCGGTCAGCGGCCAATGGCTGCGTTGCGACAACCCGGAAGTGGTCAAGCATCACCAGGCCAAGGTCTACAGCCAAGCCGCCGTGGGTTCGCCGCCGATGTCCGTGCCGCATCTGGACACCCGCGTGGTGGAGGGCAAGAAGTCCCTGCTGTTCGGGCCATACGCCGGCTTCACCACCAAGTTCCTCAAGCACGGCTCGTTCCTCGACCTGCCAATGTCGATTCGCGCCGGCAACATCGGCCCGATGCTGGCAGTGGCGCGAGACAACATGGACCTGACCAAGTACCTGGTCAGCGAAGTGCGCCAATCGATGGAGCAGCGCCTGGAATCCCTGCGCCGCTTCTACCCCGAGGCGAAAGCCGAAGACTGGCGCCTGGAAGTGGCCGGCCAACGGGTGCAGATCATCAAGAAAGACCCGAAGAAAGGCGGCGTGCTGCAATTCGGCACCGAGCTGGTGGCCGCCAAGGATGGTTCGCTGGCAGCCCTGCTGGGCGCATCCCCGGGCGCTTCGGTGACTGTTTCGATCATGCTGGAACTGATCGAGCGCTGCTTCCCGGCCAAAGCTGCCGGTGAGTGGGCATCCAAACTGCACGAGATCTTCCCCGCACGGGAAAAGGTTCTCGAGACGGATGCCGAGCTGTACCGCAAGATCAACACCCAGAACAACATCAGCTTGGAGCTGGTGGAACCTGCCGCCGAGACCGAAAGCTACGCGTGAGGTCATGACGCAATAAAAAACGCCCCGTTCTCGTGATGAGAACGGGGCGTTTTTTTAGGTGTCGGATAATCAGCCGCGAGCGTTTTCGATCAGTTCGATGTACTCGTCCGCGTTACGCTGGTCCTTGATCAGGTCGACGAAGGTCTGGCCGTGCTCATCCTTGCCGTCGAGGTCCAGGCCAGCTTCCTTGAAGAAGCCCAGGAACCGTTCGAAATCGTCGATACGCAGGCCACGGTAGGCCTTGATCAGCTTGTGCAAGGACGGTGAAGTCGCGTCGACCGGCTCGAAGTCCAGGAACAACTTGATCTGGTCGTCACCGATCTCGTCACCAATCACCTGTTTCTTATCTTTACGCATTACCGACTCCAGCCTGCAGACATTTACACGGGAAAGGAAGTCTACCTGCCAGACACCCCCTTCGAAAACAACCAAACATGCCTGCGGGCGCTGGCCTGCCTGCAATAGCGGTGCGTCAAGCGGCCCCTCTGTCACTGATATAACGCTATCGCAGGCAAGCCAGCGCCCACATCAATTGCATCCACATAGCGGAATCTGCGTCGCCTGACTACTTTGCGCGCACCGCACCGGTATGCAAATCCGCCCATATATGCCCATTGGCATAACTGAGGAACTGCACATACACCGTGTCATTGCGCAGCAGGTCGATAATCACCCGATACTGAGCCACCGGGTAGGACAAGGTCAGGACCTTGCTCTTGTCGTCATACACCGGCTTTTTCAGGCTTTTGCTTTCAGCATCGAAGTTGAGCACCACCTGGTTGATGCTCGCGCCTTTGTTCAGGGGCTTACCCTTGAGGCGGATCATCAACGGGGAGGTCACCGGAATCGGCTGCTGGCTGGATTGGCGCTGGTTGCCTGCCACCACCGTGTACTCGGTGACTTGCAGCAGTTGCTGCTGGTCCGGCGCTTCGGCACGCAGGGTGAGGTCATCCGAGGGCAGGAACTGGCTGTGCATCGGTGCAGGCGCGGCGGCCAGGGGCAAACTGAGGGTCAGCGCCAGGACGGCGCCGATACGTGTCAACAAGCTCATGGGCTGCTCCGGCAAGATGAGCCCAGCACTGTAGCTCAATCGAACTGGGCAAGCATCCAGCGTTGGTACTCGGCCACGCCGGCGTCACCTTCGCGGGGCGCCCAGTCGGCCAGTTCGCCCTCACTCACCGGACGGTAGGGTCCGGCCTTGCACTCGAACATGACCGTGTCGGGCTCCAGCACCACCAGGCCATGGAACACGCCCGGTGGCAGATCGACGCCCGCACACTCGCCACCGGCCTGCATGACGCGCTTGGCGAGCACCTCGCCGGTTTCGCTGAAGACCAGCAAGCCCAAGCGGCCCTGGAGCACCAACAACGTTTCCGCCTTATCCGCGCTCAGGTGCCGATGAGGCGGCACATACGTCTCAGGTTGCAGGCCCACCGCCAGCCGATGGCAAGGCTCTTCCATCTGATGAAAGTTGTGGTGGTGTCGACCGCGAGGGCTGGCGGCCGCTTTCTCGGCCAGGTCGGCAAACAGCGTCTGATCAAGAAAGCGGACCATGGCTTACATCCCTTTGACGGCGAAAATCCCATTGGCATTGCGCCAGTAGCCTTTGTAGTCCATGCCGTAACCGAAGATGTAGCGGTCAATGCACGGCAGCCCCACGTAATCGGCTTTCAGGTCCGGACGGGCCTTGCGGTCGTGGTCTTTGTCGATCAGCACGGCGGTGTGCACTTTGCGCGCACCGGCGTGTTTGCAGAAGTCGATGATCGCGCCCAGGGTGTGACCTTCGTCGAGGATGTCATCGATGATCAGCACGTCGCGATCGATGAAGGAGACTTCCGGCTTGGCTTTCCAGAACAGGTCGCCGCCGGTGGTTTCATTGCGATAGCGAGTGGCGTGCAGGTACGACGCCTCCAATGGGAATTGCAGGTGGGTGAGCAATTTGCCGGCGAAGATCAGGCCACCGTTCATGACGCAGAAAACCACCGGGTTGGTGTCGGCCATTTCGCGGGTGATATGTGCGCCGACCTTGGCGATCGCTTCTTCGACTTGCGCTTCGGTGTACAGGCAGTCAGCCTCGCGCATGATTTGACGGATATGCTCGAGATCAGCGGACATGGCGCTCTCCAAGGGGGTGCTGTGGCAAGAAAAGCGGGCGAAGGTACGCTTCTCGTGCGCTCCGAGCAAGCCTTAATGGACTAACGTACTAGATGTCTATAGGACAACACCCTCGGATAGATTAATCTAGGCCGGTTTTTTTGCCCGCCGCCGGAGCCTTTCCCATGCCCACTCGCGAGATCCGCCACCCGCTGATCCGACACAAGCTCGGCCTTATGCGCCGCGCCGACATTAGCACGAAGAACTTCCGTGAGCTTGCTCAGGAAGTCGGAGCGTTGCTCACCTACGAAGCGACCAAGGATTTGCCCTTGGAGAGCTACGAGATTCCTGGTTGGGCCGGTCCCGTCCAGGTCGAGAAAATCGCCGGTAAGAAAATCACTGTGGTGCCGATCCTGCGCGCCGGTATCGGCATGCTCGAAGGCGTCCTCAGCCTGATCCCGGGCGCCAAGGTCAGCGCCGTGGGCGTGGCCCGCAATGAAGAAACCTTGCAGGCCCACACCTACCTGGAAAAACTCGTCCCGGAAATCAACGAGCGCCTGGCGATGATCATCGACCCGATGCTCGCCACCGGCAGCTCCATGGTTGCCACCATCGACCTGCTGAAAAAAGCCGGTTGCCGTGACATCCGCGCCATGGTCCTCGTCGCTGCCCCAGAAGGCATTGCTGCCGTCGAGAAGGCTCACCCGGATGTGCAGATCTACACCGCATCCATCGATGAGCGCCTGAACGAACACGGCTACATCATTCCAGGCCTGGGCGATGCCGGTGACAAGATCTTCGGCACCAAGCAGAAGGACGCGTGAACATGCAGGATGAATTCAACGACCCGCTTTGGCGCCAGATCCTGTCTGGCGCACAAATGCTCTTCGTAGCATTTGGCGCGTTGGTGTTGATGCCACTGATCACAGGTCTTGATCCAAACGTCGCACTGTTCACCGCAGGCCTGGGCACATTGCTGTTCCAGGTGGTGACAGGGCGACAGGTGCCGGTCTTCCTGGCATCGAGCTTTGCCTTCATTACCCCGATCATTCTCGCAAAGGGCCAGTTCGGCCTCGCGGCGACCATGGGCGGGGTGATGGCGGCCGGTTTCGTCTATACCTTCCTGGGCCTGGCGGTGAAGATCAAGGGCACCGGGTTTATCGACCGGTTGCTGCCGCCCGTGGTGATCGGGCCGGTGATTATCTCCATCGGCCTGGCCATGGCACCGATCGCCGCCAACATGGCGATGTGTAAGGCCGGTGACGGCACCGAGCTGATTCATTACCAGACGGCGATGATGATCTCGATGCCAGCGCTGCTGACCACCTTGATCGTGGCGGTGTTCGGCAAGGGCATCTTCCGCCTGGTGCCGATCATCTCCGGCGTGCTGGTGGGCTTTGCCATGTCGTTCTATTTTGGCGTGGTCGACACGGCGAAGATTGCCGCAGCCCCCTGGTTCGCCCTGCCCCACTTCACCGCGCCGGAATTCAACTGGCAAGCGATCCTGTTCATCGTCCCGGTGGCCCTGGCCCCGGCGATCGAACATATCGGCGGTGTGATTGCAGTGGGCAGCGTGACCGGTCGCGACTACCTGAAGAAGCCCGGCCTGCACCGCACCTTGCTGGGTGACGGCATTGCCACCACCGCCGCCGGCCTGTTTGGCGGCCCGCCGAACACCACTTACGCCGAAGTGACGGGCGCAGTGATGCTGACCAAGAACTACAACCCGAAGATCATGACCTGGGCAGCGGTGTTTGCCATCAGCCTGGCGTTCATCGGCAAGTTCGGCGCATTGCTGCAGAGCATTCCGGTGCCCGTGATGGGCGGGATTCTGTGCCTGTTGTTCGGCTCGATTGCCGCGGTGGGGATGAACACGCTGATCCGCCACAAGATCGACCTGGGCGAAGCACGCAACCTGGTGATCGTGTCGGTGACCCTGGTGTTCGGGATTGGCGGTGTACTGGTCGGTACCGGCACCGGCCCGGATGACTTCGGCCTCAAGGGCATCGCCCTGTGCGCGGTGGTAGCGATCGGTTTGAACCTGTTGCTGCCGGGCAATGATGGCTGGAAGAACAAGAAGCCGGATGAGCCGCTGCTGTAGGGCTGTCGGCTTTCTGGATTGCTGATGGCCCCATCGCCGGCAAGGCCGGCGATGGGGCCATTCAGTCAATGAAGCCTAGAGCTCACCCAACCCATCGATCAGCGCCTGGTTCTGCTCCGGCGTGCCGATGCTGATCCGCAGGAACTGGGCAATCCGCTCCTGCTTGAAGTGACGCACGATCACCCCTTGCTCACGCAACGTGGCCGCCAGGCCCGCAGCATCATGCTGTGGGTGACGCGCAAAGATGAAGTTCGCGGCCGACGGCAACACTTCAAAACCCTTGCCTTCCAATTGCGCGACCAGCGTGTTGCGGCTGTCGATCACCCACTGGCACGTCTTCTCGAAGTACTCACGGTCCTCGAACGCCGCCGCCGCGCCGGCAATCGCCAGGCGATCCAGCGGGTAGGAGTTAAAGCTGTTCTTGACGCGCTCCAGCGCTTCGATCAGGTCCGGGTGCCCCACGGCCAGGCCCACGCGCAAACCGGCCAGTGAGCGCGATTTGGACAGGGTCTGGGTCACCAGCAGGTTCGGGTAGCGATCCACCAGGCTGATGGCGGTTTCGCCGCCGAAGTCGATATAGGCTTCATCGACCACCACTACCGAGTCCGGGCTGGCCTTGAGGATCTGCTCCACCGCGTCCAGCGCCAGCACACAGCCGGTGGGCGCGTTCGGGTTGGGGAAGATAATCCCGCCGTTGGGCTTGGCGTAGTCGGCTGCTCGGATCTGGAATTGCGCATCCAGTGGTACCGGGTCGGACTTGATGCCATAAAGGCCGCAGTAAACCGGGTAGAAGCTGTAGCTGATGTCCGGGAACAACAGCGGCAGATCGTGCTGGAACAGGCCGTGGAAAATGTGCGCCAGGACTTCATCGGAACCGTTACCGAGGAACACTTTGGCGGCATCGATCCCGTAATACTTGGCCACGGCCTGCTTGAGCAGGTCGCTGTTGGGGTCCGGGTACAGGCGCAGGTTGTCGTTCAACTCGGCCTGCATCGCCGCCAACGCCTTGGGCGATGGGCCGTAGGGGTTTTCATTGGTGTTGAGCTTGACCAGCTTGGTCAGCTTGGGTTGTTCGCCGGGCACGTAAGGCACGAGGTCCTTGACGAAGGGGCTCCAGAATTTGCTCATGTGTCAGTTCCCCTTCTCTTCAAGGATGCGGTATTCGGCGCTACGGGCATGGGCGCTCAGGGATTCACCGCGGGCGAGCACCGAGGCAGTCTTGCCCAGTTCGGAAGCGCCCTGCGGCGAGCAGAAGATGATCGACGAACGCTTCTGGAAGTCATACACCCCCAGCGGCGAAGAGAAACGCGCGGTGCCAGAGGTAGGCAGAACGTGGTTCGGGCCCGCGCAGTAGTCACCCAGGGCTTCGCTGGTGTGACGGCCCATGAAGATCGCGCCTGCGTGGCGAATCGACGGCAGCCAGGCTTGTGGGTCGGCTACGGAC
Source organism: Pseudomonas sp. MYb13 (assembly GCF_002980075.1). Classification (NCBI taxonomy): domain Bacteria; kingdom Pseudomonadati; phylum Pseudomonadota; class Gammaproteobacteria; order Pseudomonadales; family Pseudomonadaceae; genus Pseudomonas; species Pseudomonas sp. MYb13. Next base: position 486,461 of record NZ_PCQI01000002.1, read on the forward strand.
AACTCCAAGTGCTCCGGCGCGATGCGGTTGGCCACTTCGATGGCCTGCTCCATGTCGCGCACGAGGATCAGCGCGCCACGGCCATTGATCGATTTCTCGATGATCTCGGCGCGCTCCATGGTCGGCAGCAGCTTATTGATACTGGCGGCAACCTTGTCGAGGAACTCGGCGTCCGGGCTGACCAGGATCGCCTGGGCGTCCTCGTCGTGCTCGGCCTGGGAGAACAGGTCCATGGCGATCCAGTCCGGATCGGTCTGGCCGTCGCACACCACGAGGATTTCCGAAGGTCCGGCGATCATGTCGATGCCCACCTGGCCAAACACGTGGCGCTTGGCGGTGGCGACGTAGATGTTGCCAGGGCCGACCACTTTGTCGACCTTAGGCACGCTTTCAGTGCCATAGGCCAGGGCGGCAACGGCTTGGGCACCGCCGATGGTGAACACGCGATCGACACCGGCGATGCAGGCTGCAGCCAGCACCAGCTCGTTGATTTCACCGCGCGGGGTCGGTACCACCATGACCACTTCGGTCACGCCCGCCACTTTGGCCGGGATTGCGTTCATCAGTACCGACGACGGGTACGACGCCTTGCCGCCCGGCACGTACAGGCCAGCGCGGTCGAGTGGCGTGACTTTCTGGCCCAGCACAGTGCCGTCGGCCTCGGTGTAGCTCCAGGAGTCCTGTTTCTGTTTTTCGTGGTAGCTGCGCACGCGCGCCGCCGCGATTTCCAGGGCTTCGCGCTGAGGTGCAGTAATGCGCGTCAGGGCCAGCTCCAAGCGTTCACGGGGCAGAATCAGGTCGGCCATCGACGCGACGTCCAGGCCATCGAACTGGCGGGTGAAGTCCACCAGCGCCGCATCACCGCGCTCGCGCACGGCCTTGATGATATCGAGTACTCGCCCGTTGACCGAATCGTCGGACACGCTTTCCCAGCTCAGCAGATGATCCAGATGATGGGCGAAATCCGGGTCGGCAGCGTTGAGTCGGGCAATTGCAGTGGACGTGGTCATAGCGAGGGCCTCATAGGATTGGCAAAAATGCTCAGGCGCCGAAAGTTAGCAGTCGATCCGCTTGGGCACCTGAGAATTCTGGCTATGAGGCGGATAGACGGGCGCGACCTAGGGCCGCGCAGGTGAGTCAACCGCGGTGTCGCGACTCCACTGCCTTGCGCAGGGTGTCGATCAACGCCTGGATACGGGCGTGCTGCATCTTCATCGATGCTTTGTTGACGATCAGGCGGGAGCTGATGTCGGCAATGAAATCCTGGGGCTCGAGGCCATTGGCGCGCAGGGTGTTGCCGGTGTCGACCACGTCGATGATCTTGTCGGCCAAGCCAATCAGCGGCGCCAGCTCCATGGAGCCGTAGAGCTTGATGATATCGACCTGGCGGCCTTGCTCGGCGTAATAGCGCTTGGCGACGTTGACGAACTTGGTCGCCACGCGCAGGCGGCCCTTGGGCTCGACGTCACCGACACGGCCAGCGGTCATCAGCTTGCACAGGGCGATACGCAGGTCCAATGGCTCGTACAGGCCCTGGCCGCCGTATTCCATCAGCACGTCCTTGCCGGCGACACCGAGGTCGGCTGCGCCATGTTCAACGTAGGTCGGCACGTCGGTAGCCCGCACGATCAACAGGCGCACGTCGTCCTGGGTAGTGGGGATGATCAGCTTGCGGCTCTTGTCCGGATTCTCGGTCGGCACGATGCCCGCTTCAGCCAGAAGCGGCAAAGTGTCGTCAAGGATGCGGCCCTTGGACAGTGCGATGGTCAACATGGAAACGTCAGTCCTTCATCAGGCTATTGCTGTCCGGTCGCAAACGGCGCCAGACACAGATCGAGGCCATTACAGCCTCGATTTGGAACACATTCAGCATACCGCCTATTCAACGGCAAGCACCTTTTTGGGGTGAGCGGGCTTGCCCCCGCTCATCCCAATGAAGGCGCTCTCAGCAGCAGGGACTAGCCCGGTACGCGGCGGATTTTCGCGCCGAGCATCTGCAGTTTTTCTTCGATGCACTCGTAACCACGGTCTATGTGATAGATGCGGTCGATCAAGGTGTCGCCTTCGGCGATCAGCGCCGAGATCACCAGGCTGGCCGAAGCACGCAGGTCGGTCGCCATGACCGGCGCGCCCTTGAGTTTCTCGGTACCGGTGACAATAGCGGTGTTGCCTTCGACCTGGATCTTCGCGCCCATGCGGTGCAGCTCGTACACGTGCATGAAGCGGTTTTCGAAAATGGTCTCGATCACGGCACCGGTGCCTTCGGCAATGGCGTTCAAGGAAATGAACTGCGCTTGCATGTCGGTCGGGAACGCCGGGTACGGAGCGGTACGCACGTTGACGGCTTTAGGACGCTTGCCGTGCATGTTCAATTCGATCCAGTCTTCGCCGGTGGTGATTTCGGCACCGGCCTCACGCAGTTTTTCCAGGACCGCTTCCAGGATGGTCGGATCGGTGTCCTTGACCTTGACGCGACCACCGGTGACGGCGGCGGCAACCAGGTAGGTACCGGTCTCGATGCGGTCCGGCATCACTTTGTAGGTAGCCGGGTGCAGGCGCTTCACACCGTCGATGGTGATGGTGTCAGTGCCGGCGCCAGTGATGTTGGCACCCATGGCGATCAGGAAGTTGGCCAGGTCGACCACTTCCGGCTCGCGCGCGGCGTTTTGCAGGACGCTGCGGCCGTTGGCCAGGGCAGCGGCCATCATGATGTTCTCAGTACCGGTCACGCTGACGGTGTCAAAGAAGAAGTTGGCGCCACGCAGACCGCCTTCCGGCGCCTTGGCCTTGATGTAGCCGCCTTCGACGTCGATGGTCGCGCCCATGGCTTCAAGGCCACGGATGTGCAGGTCAACTGGACGCGAGCCGATGGCGCAACCGCCAGGCAGAGCGACTTCGGCTTCGCCGAAACGAGCAACCATCGGGCCCAATACCAGGATCGACGCACGCATGGTTTTCACCAGCTCGTACGGGGCGATCAGGGTCTTGATGGTGCGCGGGTCGATTTCGACGGCCAGCTTCTCGTCGATCACCGGCTCGATGCCCATGCGACCGAACAACTCGATCATGGTGGTGATGTCGTGCAGGTGCGGCAGGTTGGCCACGGTGACCGGGCCATCGCACAGCAGGGTCGCTGCCAGGATCGGCAAGGCAGAGTTTTTTGCACCGGAGATGCGAATCTCGCCATCAAGGCGGGCACCGCCGGTAATAATCAATTTATCCATAAGAATCTCGACGCCTTGGGGGCTCAGGTGCGCTCGGCCCAGGCCGCGCGGCTGAAAAATTTCATAGTGACCGCATGGATGCTGCCATCGGTGATCCACGGGTTCAAATGGGCATAGATCTGCTGCTGACGCTTGACCGGGCTGAGTGCCGCCAGTTCATCGCTAATCACGTTCAGCTGGAAGTTGCAGCCTTCGCCTTCAACTTCTACGGTCGTTTCCGGCAGCTTTCCTTCAAGAAAGCGCTTAACTTCTAGGGCCTGCATGCTCAACCTCTATCGGCGCCCAGTGCGCGCGGGTCGCACATCATACAAAAAAGCCCCGCGCCTGCGAACCCCGCATAGCAGGACTCTGACGGGGGGCTTCTCTAATAATGTGTATTAAGGATGCGCCAACAGCTCGGTCAGACCGGAAACTTCGGCAATTTCACGCATGTCTTCGGGCAATGCCCGGATGCTGACCGTTTTTTTGACGGCTTCGGCATCACGCATGAAGCACAGCAGCAGCGATAGGCCGACGCTGCTGGACTTGGTCACGGACGAACAATCCAGCACCAACGCGGGCGCGGTGCTGGTCTTGATCAGTGCCTGGCCCTGCTTGCGCAAGTCAGGCCCGGTGCGGTAATCCAGCACGCCGCTGAGGAACAGCTCGCCGGCATCGCCGAGACGAACAGCCGACTCGGTCATTGCGCAGGCTTCCCGGCAGCTTTATCGGTTTCTTCCTTGGCTTTGGCGACTTCACCAGCCCAACCATTGATGGTTTTGTCCAGGTCGTTGCCATTGCGCTGCATGGCATCGGCGAACTGGTCACGGAACAGCTTGCCAATGTTGATGCCGTTGATGATCACGTTACGCAGCTTCCACTCGCCGTTGACCTTCTCGAGCGTGTACTGCACAGGGTAGACGGCGCCGTTGTTGCCCTTGACGCTCATGTTCACGCTGGTGCGATCGCCCGACTCATCGCCGGCTGGAGCAACGGTAATGCCCTGGTTGTTGTACTCAAGCAGTGCATTGCCGTAGAACTGGAACAGGCCTTTCTTGAAGTTTTCCTGGAAAGCCTGCATCTGCGCCGGGGTAGCCTTGCGCGAATACTTGACGGTCATGATGCTGCGGGAGATGCCTTCGGCATCGACCACCGGACCGACAATGGTATTGAGCGCGTTGTAGAACTGACTTGGATCTTGCTTGTACTTTTCCTTGTTGGCCGACAGGTCAGCCAACATCTTGTTAGTCGTGTCCTGCACCAGCTCGTGGGCAGAACCTGCTGCGTTGGCCATCAACGGCAGCGCTGCAAGCAGTACCAGGAGGCCACGTCGCAAGGTAGAGATCATGTACAGATTCCTCATTTGGCGTCTTTATTGACCGTATTGAGCAGGAATTTACCGATCAGGTCTTCAAGTACCAGCGACGACTGTGTGTCGTGGATTGTCGAGCCATCCTTGAGCAGGGCTGTTTCCCCGCCCACGCTGACACCGATGTACTTCTCGCCCAGCAGACCCGCAGTGAGGATAGATGCAGTGGAGTCGGTCGGCAGATTATCTACCTTCTTGTCCAATTGCATCGTCACTCGGCCGGTGAAGCTGTCGCGATCCAGATCGATTGCCGTGACCTTGCCGATCGTCACACCGGCCATGGTCACTTTAGCTCTGACAGTCAAACCGGCGATATTGTCGAAGTACGCGTAAAGTTTATAGGTGTCGGCGGTGGGGCTGGCCGACAGGCCGCTGACTCGCAGGGCCAACAACAGTAAAGCCAGGATGCCAGCCAGCAAGAAAAGGCCGACACCGATTTCCACAGTGCGGTTTTGCATCAGAAATCTCCAAACATCAAGGCGGTCAAAATGAAGTCAAGGCCCAGTACCGCCAGCGAGGCGTACACAACGGTCTTGGTGGTGGCGCGACTGATCCCTTCTGAGGTGGGCTCGCAGTCGTAGCCTTGGAATACGGCGATCCAGGTGACAACAAAGGCGAAGACGATGCTCTTTATGATGCCGTTGAGCACGTCGCCAGTGAACGTCACGCTGTTTTGCATGTTGGACCAGTAGGAGCCGTCGTAGACGCCCAGCCAGTCCACCGCCACCCACGAACCGCCCCAGATACCGACCACGCTGAAGATCATTGCCAGCAGTGGCAGGGAAATGAAGCCGGCCCACAGGCGCGGGGCAACAATGTACTTGAGCGGATCCACGCCAATCATCTCCAGGCTGGACAGCTGCTCGGTGGACTTCATGTTGCCGATTTCAGCGGTCAGTGCAGATCCTGCGCGCCCGGCGAACAGCAAGGCGGTGACCACCGGCCCCAGTTCACGCAACAGCGTGAGGGCAACCATCTGCCCCACGGCCTGCTCCGAACCGTAGCTGGAAAGAATGTTGAAGCCCTGCAGCGCCAGCACCATGCCGATGAACACCCCGGAGACCACGATGATCACCAGGGACATAACGCCCACGGAATGCAGTTGCTTGACCAGCAGGCCAAAGCCGCCGCCAATGCCACCGCGGCCGAGCAAGGCGTGGAACAGGAAAATCGTCGAGCGGCCCAGCACTTCGACAATGTCGATGCCCGAGCGACCGAAAAGGCGAACCTTCTCGATGAGAGATGTCTTGCGCATCAGCGCTTCCCCAGAAGATCTGAGCGGTAGTCCGCTGCCGGAAAATGAAAAGGCACCGGGCCATCAGGATCGCCGGTCATGAATTGGCGAATGCGCGGGTTATCCGCGTTCATCAGCTCTTCGGGCGTGCCCTGCCCCAGCACCTGGCCATCGCCCACTACATAGAGGTAGTCGGCAATGCTCGCGGTTTCTGCAAGATCATGGGAAACCACGATGCTGGTGATGCCTAGCGCATCGTTGAGCAAGCGGATAAGGCGCACCAGCACGCCCATGGCGATGGGGTCCTGGCCGACGAAGGGTTCGTCGTACATGAGGATCTGCGGGTCGAGGGCGATGGCACGCGCCAGGGCCACACGACGCTTCATGCCACCGGACAACTCGTCTGGCATGAGATCGATGGCACCGCGAAGGCCTACCGCCTGCAGTTTCAGCAATACAATGTCACGAATCATTTCGTCGGACAGCTGGGTATGCACCCGCAGCGGGAACGCCACGTTCTCGAAAACATCGAGGTCGGTGAACAATGCACCGCTCTGGAACAGCACACCCATGTGCTTGCGCGCATCGAACAGATCGCTGCGCGACAGGGTCGGCAGGTTCTGGCCGTTGACCCACACTTCGCCGGCGCTGGGGCGCAGCTGCATGCCCATCAGGCGTAACAGGGTGGTCTTACCGCAACCGGAAGGCCCCATGATGCCCGTGACCTTGCCGCGCGGAATGCGGATATCGACGTTATTGAAGATGCTGCGCGTCCCGCGCTTGAAGGTCAGTCCCTTCAGCTCGACCGCGTAGGCGTTATCGGCACTCATCTAAACTCCTTGGGATGCAGCCTCTCACTCAGACACCACGCGTGCGACAAACGTTTGCAACCGTTGCGCAATAGTTGGCCACGTGGGCTGGGCGGACCGAACTGGCGGCGAACTATATCACTGCTGGTACAAGGCGCCCAAGGCCGGAACAGCGCTTGTTCAGATTGAGGACAGGGAAAAAACGTTGCCGGCTATGTTACCAAGGAGGGTTGCCGAAGATGGAATCTCAACCGCATCGTGAACAAACCCTGACGAACTTGCGTGAGGGAATTGATCATTACCGCTATAATCGCCGACTTTTCGTCAGGCTATACGATTTCAGACATGAGCCAATCCAGCGACCTTATTCAATCCGCACAACGCACCATCCGCCTCGAGCTTGAAGCCGTGGAAGGCTTGCTGGCGCATATCGACGCAGATTTCGTACGCGCCTGCGAGATGATTCTGGCCAGCAAGGGCCGCGTTGTCGTGGTCGGCATGGGCAAATCGGGCCACGTCGGCAACAAGATCGCCGCCACCCTGGCCAGCACCGGGACCACCGCGTTTTTCGTGCACCCTGCCGAAGCCAGCCACGGCGACATGGGCATGATCACCAAGGATGACGTCATCCTGGCACTGTCCAACTCCGGCACCACCAACGAAATCGTGACCCTGTTGCCGCTGATCAAGCGCCTGGGCATCCAGATGATCAGCATCACCGGCAACCCGGAGTCGACGCTGGCCAAGGCCGCCGAAGTGAACCTGAATGTTCACGTGGCCCACGAGGCTTGCCCGCTGAACCTGGCACCCACCTCCTCCACCACCGCCGCGCTGGTCATGGGCGATGCCCTGGCCGTAGCGCTGCTGGAAGCCCGCGGGTTTACCGCCGAGGACTTCGCATTTTCTCACCCAGGGGGCGCACTGGGCCGCCGCCTGCTGCTGAAAGTGGAAAATGTCATGCACTCGGGCGATGAATTGCCCCACGTCCAACGCGGCACCTTGCTGAAGGACGCGTTGATGGAGATGACCCGCAAGGGCCTGGGCATGACCGTGATCCTGGAAGCCGACGGCCGCCTGGCCGGGGTCTTCACCGACGGCGACCTGCGCCGCACCCTGGACCGCACCATCGATATCCATACCGCGACCATTGACGCGGTGATGACACCTCACGGCAAGACCGCGCGCCCTGAAATGCTGGCAGCCGAAGCCTTGAAGATCATGGAAGACCACAAGATCGGCGCACTGGTGGTGGTCGATGGCGACGACCACCCGATTGGCGCCCTGAACATGCACGACTTGCTGCGTGCGGGAGTGATGTAAATGACCAGCGACCTGCTGCAACGCGGCAAGCACATCAAACTGGCGATTTTCGACGTTGACGGCGTGCTGACCGATGGCCGCCTGTACTTCCTTGAAGACGGCAGTGAATTCAAGACGTTCAACACCCTCGATGGCCAGGGCATCAAGATGCTGATGGCGTCGGGCGTGCAAACGGCGATTATCAGCGGCCGAAAAACGCCGGTAGTGGAACGCCGCGCACAAAACCTGGGGATTCCTCACCTGTATCAGGGCCGCGAGGATAAACTGGTGGTTCTGGACGAGCTTCTTGGCCAACTCAACCTAAGCTATGAGCAGGTCGCCTACTTGGGCGATGACCTGCCAGACCTGCCGGTGATCCGCCGAGTGGGCCTGGGCATGGCCGTCGCCAATGCGGCAGCCTTTGTTCGCGAGCACGCCCATGGCATTACCACCGCCCGCGGCGGTGAAGGTGCCGCCCGCGAGTTCTGCGAGCTGATCCTGCGTGCCCAGGGTAGCCTTGAAGCGGCCCACGCCGCCTACTTATAGAGCGTTTTATGCTGAGCAAAAAGATTCGCAACTTCCTGCTATTCGGGGTCATCGCCGCGCTGTTCCTGGCGGTGGGCTACTGGAATATCAGCCCGGAGCGCTTTCTCGACCAGCCTGCTGCGCAGGTTGACGAGAGCGCTATCGACTATTACGCCACCAATGCCAAGAGCGTGCAGTTCCTGCCAGATGGCAAGGTGCAGTACGAAATGACTTCGGACAAGGTTGAGCATGTCAAGGCCAGCGAAGTCACCCTGCTGACCAACCCGGACATGAATATCTACCGGGGTACCGAGTTTCCATGGCACGTCACCAGCAAGCGTGGCGAGGTCAACCCGGACGGTACCGAGGTGGAACTGATCGACTCGGTGCGCGTTGCGCGTACCGACGATAAAAAGCGTGAGACCGTGATTACCACCAGTCGAATGACCGTATTCCCGCAGAAGCAATATGCGCAGACCGAGCAAGACGTTAGAATCGACGGCGCTGGCGGTGTATCGACTGGCAAAGGAATGAAAGCGTATTTGAAAGAAAGCAGGATACACCTGCTATCGAACGTAAGAGGACAGTATGAGGCTCGTTAAAACTCTCCCTATTTTGCTCGGTCTGGGCGCAGCACTGGGAAGCGTGAGCGCCTGGGCTCTGCCGAACGATAGCCAGCAACCGATCCACATCTCGGCTGACGACGCGCAGCTCGATGACAAGCAAGGCGTCGCCACCTACACCGGCGGCGTGATCATCACCCAGGGTTCGATGAAGATCACCGGCAACACGGTGACACTGACGCGCACCCAATCGGGCGATATCGACGTGGTGACGTCGGTAGGCAACCTGGCTTACTTCGAACAGAAGCAGTCTGCTACCGATACCGGCCCCATGAAGGGCTACGGCAAGACCATCCAGTACCACGCCCAGCAGAACCGCATTGTCCTGATCGACCAGGCGAAGGTACTCAGCCCCGATGGCAACTCTACGGAAGGTGAAAAAATCACCTATGACACCGTGAAACAGGTTGCCAACGCCGGCCGCGCGACTGGCAGCAAGCTCAGCGCGCCGCGCCCACGCATCGATATGGTTATCCAGCCGAAGAAGAAGGCCGAGTAATGGCAACCCTGAAAGCCCAGCATCTGGCCAAGGCCTATAAAAGCCGTCAGGTCGTGCGCGACGTCAGCCTGTCGATCGACAGCGGCCAGATCGTCGGCTTGCTCGGCCCCAACGGCGCCGGCAAGACCACCTGTTTCTACATGATCGTCGGCCTGGTCCAGGCGGATCAGGGCCGCGTACTGATCGACGATCTGGACGTGAGCCACCAGCCGATGCACGGCCGCGCCCGCGCCGGTATCGGCTATCTCCCGCAGGAGGCGTCCATCTTCCGCAAACTGTCGGTCGCCGATAACATCATGGCCATCCTCGAGACCCGCAAGGAGCTCGACCGAGACGGCCGCCGCAAGGAGCTGGAAAGCCTGCTGCAGGAGTTCCACATCAACCATATCCGCGACAACCTCGGCATGAGCCTGTCCGGTGGTGAGCGTCGCCGTGTGGAAATCGCCCGCGCCCTGGCCACTGCGCCCAAGTTCATCCTGCTGGACGAACCGTTTGCCGGCGTCGACCCGATCTCGGTGGGCGACATCAAGCAGATCATCCATCACCTCAAGGCCAAGGGCATTGGTGTGCTGATCACTGACCACAACGTCCGTGAGACCCTCGATATCTGCGAGACCGCTTATATCGTCAACGATGGCCAGCTAATCGCCGAAGGTGATTCCGCCACGATCCTGGCCAACGAACTGGTCAAGGAAGTGTACCTGGGTCACGAGTTCCGCCTGTAAACACCGTGGTGTCACGGCCGTTCGCCAAGGTGCGCGGGAGTCAATCAAAACCTCCGGATTTTTATTGTTACCGCGCTCTAGGCAAAGCCCCCGACATCAGGCATATAATTTGCTTATGTTTGGCGCTCACGCGCCCTGTCGTGGATGGCGCATTGCGCCGGCGAATAAGGTGTTAAGCCCCTGCCATGAAACCATCGCTAGTCCTGAGAATGGGCCAGCAGCTGACGATGACACCGCAGCTGCAACAGGCCATCCGCCTGCTCCAATTGTCGACCCTGGACCTGCAACAGGAAATCCAGGAGGCCCTGGAGTCCAATCCGATGCTCGAACGCCAGGAAGAAGGCGACGACTTCGATAACGCAGACCCGCTGGCCGATAACATCGAGCAAAAACCCAATTCCGACGTGCAGGAACCCTCCTACCAGGAATCCTCCCCTACGGTGGACAACCTCGAGGAAGGCGAATGGAACGAACGCATCCCCAACGAGCTTCCGGTCGACACCGCCTGGGAAGACGTCTACCAGACCAGCGCCAGCAGCCTGCCCAGCAGTGACGATGACGAATGGGACTTCACCACCCGCACCTCCGCCGGCGAGAGCTTGCAGAGCCACCTGCTGTGGCAACTGAACCTTGCGCCGATGTCGGACACCGATCGCCTGATCGCCGTGACCCTGATCGACTGCATCAATAACCAGGGTTATCTAGACGAGACGCTTGAAGAGATTCTTGAAGCCTTCGACCCTGAACTGGATATCGAGCTGGACGAGATCGAAGCCGTCCTGCACCGCATCCAGCAGTTCGAACCTGCCGGTATCGGCGCGCGCTCCCTCAGCGAATGCCTGCTGCTGCAATTGCGCCAACTGCCAGCCAAGACCCCTTGGCTCGCCGAGGCCCAGCGCCTGGTTACCGATTACATCGACCTGTTGGGCAGCCGCGACTACAGCCAGTTGATGCGCCGCATGAAGCTCAAGGAAGACGACCTGCGCCAGGTCATCGAGCTGGTGCAGAGCCTCAACCCGCGTCCCGGCTCACAAATCGAGTCCAGCGAAGCCGAATACGTGGTTCCGGATGTGATCGTACGCAAGGACAACGAGCGCTGGCTGGTAGAGCTGAACCAGGAATCGGTGCCGCGCCTGCGGGTCAACCCGCAATACGCCGGCTTTGTGCGTCGCGCCGACACCAGCGCCGATAACACCTTCATGCGCAACCAATTGCAGGAAGCCCGCTGGTTCATCAAGAGCCTGCAAAGCCGCAACGAAACCCTGATGAAAGTGGCCACCCAGATCGTCGAGCACCAGCGCGGCTTCCTGGAGTACGGCGACGAAGCGATGAAGCCGCTGGTACTGCATGACATCGCCGAAGCGGTAGGCATGCATGAATCGACCATTTCGCGGGTGACCACGCAGAAATTCATGCATACCCCACGGGGCATTTATGAACTGAAATACTTTTTCTCCAGCCATGTCAGCACCTCAGAAGGCGGTGAATGCTCGTCCACGGCGATCCGCGCGATCATCAAAAAACTGGTTGCCGCGGAAAATCAGAAAAAGCCATTGAGTGACAGTAAGATCGCTGGTTTACTGGAGGCACAAGGCATTCAGGTCGCCCGTCGAACCGTCGCCAAGTACCGCGAGTCCCTCGGGATCGCGCCTTCCAGCGAGCGTAAGCGTTTGATGTGACGGGCGGGCCACAGCGTTCCAGTGGCAGGTATTCCTACCTGCCGCTTTATGCACTGGCAACGAAGGAGAAGCTGTATGCAAGTCAACATCAGTGGACACCATGTAGAAGTCACCCCTCCACTACGCGACTATGTCGAGCTGAAGCTGAGGAAGCTTGAGGGACATTTCGACAAGATCACCAACGTGCAGGTCATCATGAAGGTCGACAAGCTTCAGCAGAAAATTGAAGCGACCCTCCAGATACCCGGTGGTGAAGTGGTCGCCAATGCCGAACATGAAGACATGTATGCATCAATCGACTTGCTCACAGACAAGCTTGACCGCCAACTTAAAAAGCATAAGGAAAAGAATCTGAGCCTGCTTCAGGGCACAGGTCGTTAACTCTCCCCCCATGATCCGACTTGAAACCATCCTGACCCCCGGCCGTTCCCTCGTGAACGCGCCGGGCGGCAGCAAGAAGAAAGCCCTTGAGCAAATTGCCAACCTGATCAGCCGCGAAGTGCCTGAACTGGAAATGCAAGATGTCTACGAGGCTCTGATTGCCCGTGAAAAACTCGGTTCCACCGGTTTTGGCAACGGCATCGCCATTCCCCACTGCCGCCTCAAAGGCTGCGAGACCCCAGTCAGCGCCCTGCTTCACCTGGACGCTCCCATCGATTTCGACGCTATCGACGGTGCCCCGGTCGACCTGCTGTTTGTACTGCTGGTCCCGCAGGCTGCCACCGATGCGCACCTGGAACTGCTTCGGCAGATCGCCAGCATGCTCGACCGCAAGGAAGTACGCGACAAACTGCGCAGTGCCAACAGCAACGAGGCGCTGTACCAGGTTGTCCTGGATGAACAGAACGGGCAGTAATCATGCGTTTGATCATCGTCAGCGGCCGCTCCGGCTCGGGTAAAAGCACCGCCCTCAACGTTCTTGAGGACAGCGGTTTCTATTGCATTGATAACCTGCCCGCCGGCCTGCTGCCGGAATTGGCGGAACGCGCGTTGATCCATACTGAACTGGCGCAACCCCTGGTCGCCGTATCGATTGATGCCCGCAACTTGCCCAGCCACCTTGAGCGATTCCCGCAATTGCTAGAGGAAGTGCGGGCCAAGCACATCCATTGCGACGTGCTGTACCTGGATGCCGACGAGGAGACGCTGCTCAAGCGTTTCTCCGAAACCCGCCGGCGCCACCCCCTCAGCAGCCCTCACCGCTCCCTGGCCGAAGCCATCGAGGACGAGACCACGCTGCTGGGGCCGATCATTGACCTCGCCGACCTCAAGATCAACACCACCAGCCTCAACCTGTATCAATTGCGCGACGCCATCAAGCTGCGCCTGCTGAACCAGCCGGAGCCAGGCACGGCGTTTCTCGTGGAGTCGTTTGGCTTCAAGCGGGGCATGCCGGTCGATGCCGACCTGGTGTTTGACGTGCGCTGCCTGCCCAACCCGTATTGGAAGCCGGAACTGCGCGATCAGTCCGGGCTGGATCAGCCCGTGGCCGATTACCTGGCTGCGCAACCGGATGTCGAGGAAATGTTCCAGGACATTTCCAGCTACTTGCTCAAATGGTTGCCACGCTTTGCTGCAAGCAACCGGGCCTATGTGACCATTGCCATCGGCTGCACCGGCGGTCACCACCGCTCCGTCTACCTGACCGAGCGCCTGGGCCATGTGCTGCAACAAACCCTCAAGAATGTCCAGGTCCGCCACCGCGACCTTAGCTGAAAGGAACACCTCCGCGATGCCCGCTCTGGAAATTGAAATCATCAACAAGTTGGGCTTGCACGCCCGGGCATCTGCCAAATTCGTTGGCGTTGCCGGGCAGTTCCCTTGCCAGATCCGCGCCGGGCGCACACCAGAATCGATGGTCGACGGCAAAAGCATCATGGCCATGATGATGCTGGCCGCCGGCAAGGGCACCAAGATTCACTTGAAGACCGAAGGTGAGCAAGAGCAGGAAGCGATGGATGCCCTGGTGGCGTTGATCAACAACTACTTCGATGAAGGTGAATAACCCCCTGTAGGAGCCCGGCTCGCCGGCAGTGGCGTCGCCAAGCCCGCAAGTCTCGGGATTGAACGCCGGCGAGCCGGCTCCTACAAGGGAGCGGCTGTTACCCCAGGGCCGTGTCCATCACCATCATTAAACAGAACCCGATGCACAACCCCAGGCTGGCGAGCTTTTCGTGACCATTGCGCCGCGATTCGGGGATGACCTCGTGGGTCACCACTAAAAGCATCGCGCCCGCCGCCAGGGCCAGCCCCAGAGGCAAGAGCACCTCGGCCAGGCTGACCAACCAGGCACAAAGCACAGCAAACACGGGCTCGACCAGACCTGATGCCGCTCCGATCAGGAACGCCTTGATTCGCGACATCCCCGCCCCGGCCAATACCAAGGCAATCACCAAGCCTTCGGGCACGTCTTGCAAGGCAATGCCCATCGCCAGGCTGTCGGCATCCGGCATACCGCCGCCGGCCGAGACACCCACCGCCATGCCTTCAGGGATGTTGTGGGCGATAATGGCAAACACGAACAGCCAGATGCGTGGCGGAATCACCGGTTTGTCCGGGGTGCCCACCAGCATTTCCGGGCTCGCGCCGGAGACCTTGCGGTCAACCAGATACAGTCCGAACGCCCCCAGCATAATGCCAAAGCTGATCAGGCCACTGGCGCCCCAGGGCGAAAGCCCCAGGCCTTCAGCCGCGGCAATGCCCGGGACGATCAGCGAAAACGCCGTCGCCGCCAGCATCACCCCGGCACCAAAGCCCAGCAATGTATCGCTCAATGCCACCGGCATGCGGCGGATCACCAGCACAGGCACCGCACCGAGCGCCGTGCCAAGCGCGCAGATAGAGCCACCCTGTAGGGCGCGCAGAATGCGCGGTTCAAGGTTCAGCCAGGCCAGCCCGTGGGCCACCAGCAATGCAGTACCTGCCAATAGCAGCAACGAACCAAGCGCATAACGAAACATTCGCCCGCTGCTGATCGCCAGTGTTTCAGTACCCATAGTCGGCCTTAGATCTTGTTATGAAGGTGATTGTCAGGCCACAGCGGCCTGATAGCGGGCGGCGACTTCTGGCCAGTTAATGACACTGTAGAAGGCATTGATGTATTCCGGGCGGCGGTTCTGGTACAGCAAGTAGTAGGCGTGCTCCCACACGTCGAGGCCGAGGATCGGCGTGTTGCCGTTCATCAGTGGGCTGTCCTGGTTGCCACTGCTTTCCACTACCAAGGTCTTTTGCGGGGTGACACTCAGCCACGCCCAGCCGCTGCCAAAGCGCGTCAACGCGGCTTTGGTGAAGGCCTCCTTGAAACTGTCGAAGCCGCCCAACTGCTCGTCGATGGCCTTGCCCAGCACGCCCTCGGGCTTCCCGCCGCCTTTGGGCGACATCACCGCCCAGAACAGCGAGTGGTTGGCATGCCCGCCGCCCTGGTTGATCACCGCTGCACGCAGTTTTTCCGGCAGCTGCTGCACGCTGGCCACCAGCCTCTCGATCGGCCAACCCGCAAACTCGGTGCCTTCGACCGCAGCGTTGAGGTTGTTGATGTAAGTCTGATGGTGCTTGGTGTAGTGGATCTCCATGGTTTGCGCATCGATATGCGGTTCCAGGGCGTCGTACGCGTAAGGCAGGGCAGGCAAGGTATAAGTCATATCAATGGGCTCCGTATTGAGACGTGGTCGGCTGCGCCGCAGTGCCACCCAGCAAGCGATGGGTTCGAGGGTACTCGCCGTGATCGCTGATGAAATTCAACAGCTCGACGTAGGTTTTGCTGCTCTGGCGCAGGGCCGCTTCCCGCAGCTGCGGGCTCAGGCGTGGGTCCTGCATGGTCTGCAACAGACGTTGGTGAATAGCACAGAGGTATTCCGCACTTTCCTCCGGTTGGTTCAGGCGCAGGTGCAGATCCGCCAGGTTGTGATGGGAAATGACGCAAGCCGCCACTGCTTCGTCGGCATCCGCCCAGCGTTCGAACAACACTTGAGCCAGGGCAAGGGCTTGCAAATAGGCCTCGCGAGCGTCAACCAATTCGCCCGCCATAAAGCAGCGATTGGCCCGTTCGATCGTGCGTTTCCAGTGCTCCATGGTGAGCCTCCAAAGCAGGGTCGGTGATTACACGCCGCCGGCCGTGAGCTTTTCCGGGTCCAGCAGGATCTCCAGTTGGCTACGCGGCAAGTCGGTATGCTCGAGGGCGACATCGATCACCGGGCGGCCCTGCTGATAGGCCTTTTTGGCGATTTCAGCGGCCTTTTGATAACCGATGATCGGGTTGAGTGCGGTGACCAGGATCGGGTTGCGCGACAGCGCTTCCTTGAGCTTGGCTTCGTTGACCTTGAAACTGGCGACAGCCTTGTCCGCCAGCAATCGGCTGGAATTGGCCAGCAACTCGAGGCTGGCGATCAGGTTCTGCGCGATGATTGGCAGCATTACGTTCAGCTCGAAGTTGCCCGACTGGCCGGCGACGGTGATCACCGTGTCATTGCCGATGACCTGCGCCGCCACCATCGCCGTCGCTTCCGGGATCACCGGATTGACTTTGCCAGGCATGATCGAAGAGCCAGGCTGCAGGCCTTCCAGCTCAATTTCACCCAGGCCGGCGAGCGGACCGGAGTTCATCCAGCGCAGGTCATTGGCGATTTTCATCAGCGACACGGCGGTGGCTTTCAACTGACCGGACACGGCAACGGCGGTGTCCTGGGAGCCAATCAGGGCGAACAGGTTCTTTCCGGGCGTGAATGTCACGCCGGTGAGGCTGCTCAGTTGCCGGCTGAAACGCGCGGCGAACTCAGGGTGTGCGTTGATCCCCGTCCCTACTGCAGTACCGCCCTGAGCCAGCGCCTGCAAACTCGGCAGGAGGTCCTGCAGATGCCCGATATTGGCCTTGAGCTGCTGCGCCCAGCCATTGAGCACCTGGCTCATGCGCACCGGCATGGCGTCCATCAGGTGCGTGCGGCCAGTCTTGATGAACGGGTGAACCTCTTCGGCCTTTTGCTCGATCACCTGCACCAGGTGCAACAGGGCCGGCAGCGTTTGCTCGTGCAGGACCAGCGCAGCGCTGACGTGGATTGTGGTCGGAATGATGTCATTGCTGCTTTGACCGCAGTTCACGTGGTCGTTGGGGTTGACCGCCTCGCCCAGTAAACGGCTCGCGAGGGTGGCAATCACTTCGTTGGCGTTCATATTGGAACTGGTGCCGGAGCCGGTCTGGAAGATATCCACCGGGAAGTGCCGCATGAAATCGCCTTCCAGCAAACCTTGGGCAGCGTCGACGATCGCCTTGCCCTGCCCTTCGCTGATTTGCTTGAGGTCAACATTGACCTTGGCCGCCGCAACCTTGGCCAAAATCAAGGCGCGAATGAATTGCGCCGGCATGCGCTGGTTGCTGATCGGGAAGTTATTCACCGCGCGCTGGGTTTGTGCGCCGTACAAGGCCTCTGCGGGGACTTGCAGTTCGCCCATGCTGTCGCGTTCGATACGGGTGTTACTCATCGTTAGATCCTTGCACCAGGTCGGAGTGAGAAATGGAAGGCAGCAATTGGCAGGTCGCCAGTTGCCAGGCGAACGCCTGCCAGCGCTTGAGGCGGCAGGCACAGTGCGAGAGTTTTTCCAGGTCGCGCAGCGGGCGCCAGGCCTGGTCCAGGCACAGGGAGCGCCAGTGCCAGGGCAGCGCGATATCGCTGGCGGTGTCGAGCAACAGGCGAAATGAGGTTTCAGCGATCGTCCACGGATGGGTCGCGGTGCAGCACGCCAAGTATCGACCTTCATTGAGGTAGTGTTCGATCAGGCGTGGCTCGTTGGGGTCGAGGCCGCAGCGAATCTGACGACTCATCCAGCGCCAGCTCTCGAGGTAAGGATCCTCATGCAGGACAGAACTCATGATCCACACTCATTCGGTAATGATATTTATTATTAAATGATATTGAGAATCAAAACAAGAGTGGCAAATCAATCACCGCTGACACGCGACCACAAAAAAAGGCGCGCCATCTTTAAGATGGCGCGCCTTTTGGTTGAAGCGTGTCGGAAGGATCAGCTACCGGCGACGGTCATCCGTTCGATCAACACCGAGCCCGTGCGGATGTTGCTGCGCAGTTCCAGGTCATTGCCGACCGCCACAATCTGCTTGAACATATCGCGCATGTTGCCGGCGATAGTCACTTCCTGGACGGCAAACTGAATCTCGCCGTTTTCCACCCAGAAACCCGCCGCGCCACGGGAATAGTCGCCCGTGACCATATTCAGGCCATGCCCCATCAACTCAGTCACCAGCAGGCCGCGGCCCATACGCCGCAACAGCGCCGCCTGGTCTTCGTCGCCGTGGGTCACAAACAGGTTGTGCACGCCGCCGGAGTTGGCGGTACTTGGCAGGCCAAGCTTGCGACCGGCATAAGTGCCGAGCACGTAGGACACCAGCTCACCGTTCTCGACAAACGGCTTGGCGTACGTTGCAAGGCCATCACCGTCAAACGCCGAACTGCCCATGGCGCGCATCAGGTGTGGACGCTCATCGATGGTCAGCCATTCAGGAAACAGCTTTTGGCCAATCGCCCCCTCCAGGAATGAGGACTTGCGGTACAGATTGCCGCCGGAAATCGCTCCCAGGAAACTGCCGAACAGGCCCCCGGCCAATTCCGCCGAAAACAGCACCGGCACCTCACAGGTCGGCACCGGGCGCGCGCCCAATCGGCTCGCCGCACGCTGCGCAGCACGTTGACCGATGCTGACCGGATCTGCCAGCAAATCGCCCTGGCGGTTCACGTCATACCAGTAATCGCGCTGCATCTGGCCGTTGGCTTCGGCGATCATCACGCAGCTCAGGCTATGACGCGTGGAGGCATAACCCCCAATAAAACCATGACTATTGCCATACACACGACAGCCCTGATGGGTGCTCAACGTGGTGCCATCTGCATTCTTGATGCGGGGATCGGCGTCGAACGCGGCGGCTTCACACGTCAGCGCCTGTTCTATGGCCTGCTCAGGCGTGATGTCCCAGGCGTGGAACAGGTCAAAGTCTTTCAAGTCCTTGGCCATCAACGCCTTGTCGGCCAGGCCCGAGCTTTCATCCTCGGAGGTGTGCTTGGCAATCGCCAGCGCCGCTGCCACGGTCTCGCGAATCGCCTCGGGGCCACTGGCCGAGGTACTGGCCGAACCTTTGCGTTGCCCCATATACAAGGTGATACCAAAACCTTGGTCGCGGTTGAACTCTACAGTTTCCACTTCCCGCTGGCGCACCGACGTCGACAGCCCCTGCTCCAGCGACACCGCCACTTCACAGGCACTGGCCCCCTGGCGCTTGGCCTCGGCAAGGATCTGCTCGACTTGTTCCTGCAGTGCCGGTAACGCTTGCGGACCGACGCTTTGGGCTGCACTCATGGTTTTCTCCACTCAAATTCTGCTTTCGGTTAAGGCCATCGAGCGACCGGGCCGGACAAGCGGCCCCCGACTGGTTATCATGGCGGCGTTTCTTTGCGGACTGCCACCATGGTTGATTCTTACGACGACTCCCTCGATGGGGAGAAAAGCAAAACCCAGGTCAAACGTGAGCTGCATGCTCTGGTTGACCTCGGCGAGCGCCTTACAACGCTCAAGAAGGATTTGATTGCAAAACTGCCATTGACCGACGAAATGCGCCGGGCCTTGGCGGATGCGCCCAAGCACACCGCGAATATCGCGCGTAAACGGCACATCATGTTTATCGGCAAACTCATGCGCGATCAGGACACTGACGCCATTCTGGCCTTGCTCGATCAAACCGATGCCTCCACTCGCCAGTACAACGAACGCTTCCATAACCTGGAACGTTGGCGTGACCGCCTGATCTCGGGCGATGACGCCGTGCTGGAAAAATTCGTACTGGACTACCCGGACGCGGACCGCCAGCAACTGCGCTCCCTGATCCGTCAGGCCCAGCACGAGCTGGCGCATAACAAGGCGCCGGCCACCAGCCGTAAAATCTTCAAGTACATCCGTGAGCTGGACGAGACTCAACGCGGCCTGCGCTGATCCTCTTCCCCGGGTGGCGGTCTTCGCCACCCGAAGCTCCCGCGCTTACGACCCCGTGCCACCCACGGTGATCGCATCAATCTTCAGCGTTGGCTGGCCAACACCTACCGGCACCGACTGCCCATCTTTCCCGCACGTGCCCACGCCGCTGTCCAGCGACAGGTCGTTACCGACCATCGACACCTTGCTCATGGCTTCCGGACCGTTACCGATCAACGTCGCACCTTTGACCGGGGCGGTAATCTTGCCGTCTTCGATCAAGTACGCCTCGCTGGTGGAGAACACAAACTTGCCGCTGGTGATATCCACCTGGCCACCACCGAGGTTGGCGCAGTAGATACCGCGCTTCACCGACGCGATGATCTCGGCCGGGTCGCTTTCGCCACCGAGCATGTAGGTATTGGTCATGCGGGGCATTGGCAAGTGCGCGTAGGACTCACGACGGCCGTTACCGGTGCGCGCCACGCCCATCAGGCGAGCGTTGAGCTTGTCTTGCATGTAGCCCTTGAGCACGCCATTTTCGATCAGGGTGGTGCATTCGGTCGGCGTGCCTTCGTCATCGACGCTCAACGAGCCGCGGCGCCCAGCCAGGGTGCCATCATCGACGATGGTGCAGAGCTTGGACGCGACCATCTCGCCCATGCGGCCGCTGTAGGCCGAACTGCCCTTGCGGTTGAAGTCACCTTCCAGGCCGTGGCCAACGGCTTCGTGCAGCAGCACGCCGGACCAACCTGAGCCCAGTACCACCGGCAAAGTACCGGCCGGCGCCGGAATGGCTTCCAGGTTGACCAGTGCCTGGCGCAGCGCTTCACGGGCATATCCCATGGCACGGTCATCGGTGAGGAAATAGCGGTAGTCGGTACGCCCGCCACCACCATGGCCACCGCGTTCGCGACGGCCGTTCTGTTCGACGATCACACTCACGTTGAAACGCACCAGCGGCCGCACATCTGCCGCCAGGCCGCCGTCAGTCGACGCCACCAGGATGCGTTCCCACACACCGGCCATGCTGACGGTAACCTGCTGGATACGCGGGTCCAGGGCGCGGGTAGCGGCGTCGATACGCTTGAGCAGCTCGACTTTTTCCGCGCGACTGATCACTTCCAGGGGGTTATCCGGCGCGTACAACTGCGCGACGTCCTGGGTGCTGAACGCCTGCACCGTGCCATTTTGCCCGGCGCGAGAGATGGAACGTGCGGCGCGTGCGGCCAGGCCCAAGGCCTCCAGGGTGATCGCATTACTGTAGGCAAAACCGGTTTTCTCGCCGGATTGCGCACGTACACCAACCCCTTGATCAAGGTTGAAACTGCCTTCCTTGACGATGCCGTCTTCCAGGGCCCAGGACTCGGAAATCTGCCCCTGGAAATACAGGTCGGCCGCATCGATGCCCGGCCCGGCGAGATCGCCCAGCACGGTTTGCAAGCTTTCGATGGTCACGCCACCGGGTGCCAGGAGGTGTTCACTGACTGAGGACAACAACTCGCTCATAGGTATGGCCTTAAATTCATCGTTCCGAAGCAGGTCGCTGTGCGCCCTGCGAGAAAAAGCGCCGATGGTTGACCACCGGCATGCGCGCCCTTATCGACGCCTGTTCACTGCTATCGCGTTCGGCCAGCAACACCGCCTCGCCTTGATCCTGTTGTGCCAGCACGCGTCCCCAGGGGTCGACGATCGCTGCATGGCCATGCGTTTCCCGTGGCCCCGGATGCACACCACCCTGGGCGGACGCCAGCAGGTAGCACTGGGTCTCGATGGCCCGCGCGCGAATCAGCACGTCCCAGTGTGCAGCACCGGTCACTGCCGTAAACGCCGAAGGCGCCGTAATCAATTCGGCCCCCGCCGCGCGCAATTCGCTATACAGCTCGGGGAAGCGCAGGTCATAACACACCGTCAGGCCCAAACGACCGACGGGCGTGTCCGCTACCACCACGTCGCCCCCGAAAGCATAGTCGTCGGATTCGCGATAACGACCGCGAGCATCGGCGACATCCACATCGAACAGGTGCAGCTTGTCGTATCGAGCAACGATTTCGCCCTGATCATTCACCAGCAGCGAGCAGGCGTTAGGCTTGGCGTGCGGTTGGTCCTTGGGTGGCAACGGCAAAGTACCCGCCACTATCCATAAGGTGAGGTCGCGAGCGGTCTGTTTCAACCATGGCAGGATCGGGCCCTTGCCCAGCGCTTCGGCACGGCCGATATCGGCCACGTCACGGCGGCCCATGGCAGCGAAGTTTTCCGGCAGCACCGCCAGCTTCGCACCGCCTGCCGCCGCTTCTTCCAGCAGGCGACGGGCCTGGGCCAGGTTGGCCAGCACGTCACTCTGGCTGACCATTTGAATTACCGCAAAGGACATGGGCCGACACTCCGTAATGGGCATGCGGCCATGCTACTCCACAGGCTCTCAGTTTGGCTTTTCAAATGGCTTGTCGAAGGTGATTTTCGGGTCCTTCCACGGCCCTTCGACCTTGTATTGCACGCTGGCGAAGCGCGCAACACGATCACCGATCAGCTTGTCGATCAGGAACAACGCGCCACCAATGGCCGGCGCCCCGACGATCAGCGCGGCGATCGGCAGGTTGTTGGTGACCGGCAGGGTCACCAGCAGCTTGGCGTCGACACGGTCAGCCACCAGGTCCAGGGTGCCATTAAGCTCCAGATTGGTGGAAGGACCGGTCATGGTGATCGGCTCACGCGTCACGAACACGCCATTACTGGCCGCGAGCAAGCCTTTGACCCGGTCATAACTCAGGCCCTTGCCGAGCAAGTCCGAGAAGTCCAGTCGCAGCCGGCGCCCAATGGAATTGAAGTTGAGCAGCCCGAATACCCGCAGGGCCTGGGCGCCGCCTTCCACTTCCACGAACTGACCGTTGCGGAACGCCGCATCCAGGCTGCCGGAGAAGCGCTTGGGCCCCACATAGGCCGGCGAGCCTGGCCAACGCCCGTCCACATCCAAATGGAAATCCTGGCTCGTGACGGTGGGGGCATAACCCCAGCCCTTGAGTACATCGCCAATATTCTTGCCGTCCAGGCGGCCCTTGTACCAACTGCTGCTGTCACCCGCCGCACCTTCCCATCCACCGGCCCCCTTGAGCTGCATGCCTTTGAGACCCAGGTCCAGGTTGTTGAAGGCCAGGCCCTTGGCCGTCGGACGGATTTTCAACGACCAGGCGCCTATCAGGTCCGGGCCCTGGAACAGCTGGCCAATGGCAATATCCAGCGCCGGGATATCCTTGGGGTCGATGCTCGCCAGCGGGTCCGGCGCGTTTTCGTCAGCCTGAACTGTTGGGTCCACCGCCGGCAGTTTCACGTATTGCAGGTTGATCGCAATCGGCGCGCCCTTGGCGTCTGGAAGGTTCACCGTGCCCTTGGCCTGCTGGCTGTCAAGCTGCAAGCCCCACGCCGCAGGCTTGCGGTCCAGTTGCAAATTGACCTGATCGAACTGAGTGCCAAGACCGGTCAGCTTACCCACCTTGAAATCGGCGCCGCTGAGCAATTGCTTGGCACTGCCGCCCGGATCGTTGCCCGCATAGCGGTCCACCAGTTTCTTCCAGGGATCGATATCGAGTTCCGACAACACCCCACGAATGCGCAACCCCTTGGCCCCCGGTAGCACGGCATCGCCATCACCAAGGAACAGTTCACCGCGACCGTCATTGAATTTGTCCGGCGGCGCAGCAAAGGTAAAGTTCGCCAGCTCACCATAATCGAACCAATAGCGGCGCTCGGCGCCCTGCAAGGTCATACGGAAGACACTGTCACGCCCCTGGCTGGCGGGCATGCCAAACGGCGCTGGCAGGTCCACTGCCACACCCTTGAGGTTGGAGCTGACCATCAGTTGGCTGTCGGCGCCGTCCAGGGTCAGTTGCAGCTGGTAAGGAATATCGCCCGACACCGGCAACGGCTGGGTGATTTTCAGCCAATCCGTCAGCCGCTTGACCGTGACCTGGCCCTTGGCAGTCACGCGAGTGCTGATATTGCCCGGCTTGCCGTCGGCAAAGATCTGCGCGCTGATCGGCCGGTCAAACGCCTGGGCCGTGATGTTCTGGCCGCTGAGCCCCTTGGCACTGTCGAACCGGAAATCGCCCTTGAGTTGCGTCAGGTCCAGGGAGGGTTCAGCCAGTTGCAGGCGTGCCTTATCGGTCTTGAAGTCCACCACGATTTTCGGCTCGGTGCCCTTGGCCAGCGGAATATCCAGGTCCAGGCTGCCTTGCAGGTCGCCCTCGCCCTTCCAGCCGGCAAAGGTCGAGGCGGTGCCAATCGGTGCCTCCTGGAGGATTTTCAGACCATCGCCCAAGCCACCGGCAAAACCACCGGTGAGCAGCAGATGGCTGTCCTTGCCTTCAGGGGCGTGGGGAATATTGACGTAGACATCCTTGACCTTGGTGTCGAGCAACTGGCCTTTGCTGGCGAGGATGCGCACGCCGCTCTCCTCGACAAACACTTCGCCATTGACCTTGCTCACATGCGGCCAGCCCGGCTGGAACGCCAGTTCGGCATCATGCACCTTGAAGAACAGGCTGATATTGCGCGAAGCCGGCAACGCGTCGTGGTTCAGCGAACCCTGATACTGGAAGAAACCCTGGTCCACCGCGCCTTTGAGGATCGCGGTGCGCAGCCACTCATCCAGCGCAGGACTCAACACCGCCGGCAGGTACTTGGGTGTGAAGCGCCCATCGCCATCGACCATGCCGACCCGCAGGTCCATGTAGTCTTCCTGGCTGTGGTCGAAATGCAGGCGAATCAGGAAGTCGGCAGCCACTTTACCCTCTTCGCCCAACACCTTGATGTACGGCGCGATCAGGGTGAAGCCCTCTTTGTCCAACTTCCATGTCAGGCGCGCATTGGCCTGGATGTACTGCCAGGGCTTGGCAAAGATTGGATCGAGGTGCAGCGAGAAGTCCTTGCTGTCCATGCGCAACTCGCCACGGCCAAGGTCACCGCTGATGCTGCCGGACACATTGCGCGCGGCCGGCGCGCCGAAGTAGGCATCAAAACCGATGCGCTCGAGATTGGCGGCGAAGCTGACTTTTTGATCCGTGGTGTCTTGAGGGCGGAAATCCACCAGCACATTGCGCAGCAGGCCTGTGGCCTTGAGGTGCTGGACAGTCTTGGCCACGCCTTCCGGCAGCGGCGCCAGTGCATTGAGCAGTGGCGTGATCGGGGTCAGGTCCAGGCGGTCGGCCTGGAGCTTCCAGACTTCCTGGCCCTTATCGGTGGCCAGGGCCTGCTGCAATTGCAGGCGAGATTCCCAGCGGGTCTCGCCCAGGTTCATCGCCAGCGAGTCGAACAGCACCTTGAGGCCGGTGTCACTGCGTTGCAGGTAGGCGGTGAGGGCGAGGTTCTCAATATGCACCGGCTTGCGATCGGCGTAGCTGCCCTTCACCTGCGGCGCATTGAGCCGCGCCACTGCGCTTTGTACGGTACCGTTGGCCCAGGTCAGCCAGAACTCGCCGCCCGCCTTGAATTGGGTGAGCTTCCACTGCTGGGTGAGCTTGGCCGGGATCCACTTGGCCCAGTCGCTCTGCGGCAGGCTCAGGTAAGCCTGGACTTCAGCGTCCTTCCACTGGCTCGCCCGGATACGGGTGCGCAGATTGACGGCCAGCGGCTGCCCGTCAGGCAGCGTCAAGCGTGCGTCCAGACGCTGGCGAGTTGCGCCGGTATGCAGGCTCAGGCCGACATACGTCAGGGTCACCGGCGCATGGTCAAACGGCTGCAATGTCACCTGGCTGTCGAGCAGCGAAACGCGCTTGACCATTTGCATGCGCTTGAGCACTTGCGCCGGGTCCAGCGGCTGCTCGTCCTGGACGGGCAAGCCCTGCAGGGCCCATTTACCGTCCTTGTCTTCCTTGACGCTGAGTTGCAGGCCGCTGACTTGCAGGTGCGCGATTCGGACTTCGCGGGCCATCAGGCTGGCCCAGATGTCCGGCACCACTTCGACCTGGTCCAGGCGCAAGGCACTGCTGCCCTCGCCCACCATCACATCATGGGCCAGCAATACCGGCGCAAAGCCGCTCCAGCGGCCTTCGAGGCTGCCGATGTGCAATGGCATGCCCACCGCAGCCTGCGCCTTGGCCTCGACTTCTGCACGGTACTCGGCCACCAGCGGCGTCAATTCACGACCCAGGCTCACATACACTGCCGCCAATACCAGCAGCAAGGCACAGAGGCCCAGGCCCCAACGGGTCAAAGCGGCAAAAAAGCGTATCAGACGCTCCATGTCAGGCGACCCTCAAGGCGGTAATCGGACGGCAGGTCAAGGCCTGCCTGTCTCATAAAGGGAAAACGATTGGGGATCAGAGCAGCACCACGTCGTATTGTTCCTGGGAATACATGGTTTCGACCTGGAAGCGTATCGTGCGCCCGATAAACCCCTCCAGCTCGGCGACGTTACCGGATTCTTCGTCCAGCAGCCGATCGACCACTTTCTGGTTGGCGAGCACCCTGTAGCCTTCGGCCTGGTAGGCCCGCGCCTCCCGCAGGATTTCTCGGAAAATCTCGTAGCAAACCGTTTCCGGCGTCTTCAATTTACCGCGGCCCTGGCAACTGCTGCACGGCTCGCACAGCACCTGCTCGAGGCTTTCTCGGGTGCGTTTGCGGGTCATCTGCACCAAGCCAAGCTCGGTAATGCCGATGATGTTGGTCTTGGCGTGATCGCGCTCCAGTTGCTTCTCGAGGGTGCGTAGCACCTGGCGCTGATGCTCTTCATCTTCCATGTCGATGAAGTCGATGATGATGATGCCGCCCAGGTTGCGCAGGCGCAGTTGGCGGGCAATCGCGGTGGCCGCTTCGAGGTTGGTCTTGAAGATGGTCTCTTCGAGGTTGCGATGACCGACGAACGCGCCGGTGTTGACGTCGATGGTGGTCATGGCTTCCGCCGGGTCCACCACCAGATAGCCGCCGGACTTGAGCGGCACCTTGCGCTCCAGGGCTTTCTGGATTTCGTCTTCGACGCCATACAGGTCAAAGATCGGCCGCTCGCCGGGGTAGTGTTCCAGGCGGTCGGCAATTTCCGGCATCAACTCGGCAACAAATTGCGTGGTGCGCTGGAAGGTTTCCCGCGAGTCGATGCGAATTTTCTCGATCTTCGGGCTGACCAGGTCGCGCAATGTGCGCAGGGCCAGGCCCAGGTCCTCGTAGATCACGCTCGGCGCGCCAATGGTCTTGATCTGTGCGCCAATCTGGTCCCACAGGCGCCGCAGGTAGCGGATGTCCATGAGGATCTCATCGGCGCCAGCGCCCTCGGCAGCGGTGCGCAGGATAAAGCCGCCGGCTTCCTTGATGCCCTCGGCGGCCACGCAGTCGCTGACCACCTTCTTCAGGCGCTCGCGCTCGGCTTCATCCTCGATCTTCAAGGAAATGCCGACATGCGCGGTACGTGGCATGTACACCAGGTAACGCGACGGGATCGACAGCTGGGTGGTCAGGCGTGCGCCCTTGGAGCCAATGGGGTCCTTGGTGACTTGCACCACCAGGCTCTGCCCTTCATGCACCAGGGCGCTGATGCTTTCTACCGCCGGGCCTTCGCGCAGGGAAATTTCCGAAGCATGGATAAACGCGGCACGGTCGAGGCCGATGTCGACGAATGCGGCCTGCATCCCCGGTAATACGCGCACCACCTTGCCTTTGTAGATATTGCCGACAATCCCGCGCTTCTGGGTGCGCTCGACATGCACTTCTTGCAGAACACCGTTCTCTACCACCGCCACGCGCGATTCCATCGGCGTGATATTGATCAGAATCTCTTCGCTCATGGCTGGGTCTCGTTCAGGCGTTTTCACAATAGTGACCGGTCGCTTAAGGCTGGGCGCTGGAATACGACGCTCAGCGCACGGTAAGGTTTTGCCAACAGGGTATGCCGAATTGGTCGAGCAGTTGCGCGGTTTCGCACACCGGCAGGCCTACCACGGCGGAATAACTGCCATTGAGCCCGGCGACGAATACCGAGCCCAGGCCTTGAATAGCATAGCCGCCCGCCTTGTCCTGGGGTTCGCCACTGTGCCAGTAGGTTGTCGCTTCCTCGACAGAAATACCGCGAAAACGTACACGACTGCTTACACATCGGGTTGCGCTGCGCTGACCGTCGGTGAGGGCAATGGCCGTGAGCACTTCATGCTCACGCCCCGCCAAGGCCATCAACATCGCCAGGGCGTCGGCCTGGTCCACGGGCTTGCCGAGGATCTTGCCATCGACGATCACGGCGGTATCGGCCCCCAATACACAGGCGCCCAAGGTTTTCCCGAGCACGGCAAAACCCGCCGCGGCCTTGCCGCGCGCAAGGCGCTCGACGTAGGCAACGGCGGGTTCGTTTGTGAGAGGCGTTTCATCAATGGCGGCACTGACCACGGTGAAGGGCACACCGATCTGGGTCAGCAGTTCACGCCGCCTCGGAGAGCCCGAGGCCAGGTAAAGCGAATTCATTGCAGACTCTCCCTGTAGGGTTCGATAACCAGGCAGAGCCTCGCAATCCATTCAATTGATTTTATAGCGACGGCGCAACCCACGCAGACCGAAGCTGATCCATGGCCACAGCAACGCACTGACCAGGGCTGGCAGCACCAGCGCCAGGGTCGGCTGACGGTTGCCGGTCAACGCGCTGAGCCACAGCTGGACAAGCTGCGCCAGGCCGAAGATCACCAGGATCACCAGGCACTGCTGCCACATCGGGAACATGCGCAGGCGCTGCTG
The DNA here is from genome assembly GCF_002980075.1 of Pseudomonas sp. MYb13. NCBI lineage: Bacteria > Pseudomonadati > Pseudomonadota > Gammaproteobacteria > Pseudomonadales > Pseudomonadaceae > Pseudomonas > Pseudomonas sp. MYb13. The sequence continues at coordinate 515,103 of NZ_PCQI01000002.1, forward strand.
TAAGGACAGCACCAGGAAAGTGATCAGGGTCAGGATCAACGCGTTCTGGCCCAGCAAGGTGCCATAGAGCACATCTTCCGCCAAGCCCAGGAACATCGCCGTGACCATGCCGACTTTGTGCGGCAGGTTCAGCGACCAGAACGCCAGCAGCAGCGCCAGCCAAAGCGGACGCAGGATTTCCATGAACTGGGGCAGCGGCGAAACGCTGAGCAGCAAGCCGATGGCGAAGGTCAGCCAGACGATCCAGCCGTTGCGGGAATGAGTACCGGCCATTATTCCTCCCTCTGCCGCGTGGTTGCCGGGGCGCTGGCCGCTGGGCGTGCGGCCGGGGTAGCAGCAGGCGGTTTGGCCGCCGGAGTGGTGGTGGCCGGCGTCGACGCAGGAGGCTTGGCCGCCGGAGTAGTAGTGGCCGGCGTCGATGCAGGAGGCTTGGTCGCGGCCGGTTTAACCGCGTGCGCGGCGGGCTTCACGGGTGTAGCCACGGGCGCCGCCGTTGCCGGTGCAGCCGCAGGCGTAGCCGGTGTCGCAGCGGCAGGCTTTGGCACCGTGGCAGGAACGATCGGCGTGGTGCCGTTCTTCTTGTCTTCGGCTTCCTGGGCCTGGGCGGCGTCGTTGGCGCGCTCTTCCGGGGTGCGGTTGTCGCTGAACACCAACAGCAGGTAGCGACTGCGGTTCAACGCAGCAGTGGGCACGGCACGCACAATGGCAAACGGCTGGCCGGAGTCGTGGATCACTTCCTTGACCGTGGCCACCGGGTAACCGGCCGGGAAACGCTGACCCAGGCCGGAGCTGACCAACAGGTCGCCTTCCTTGATATCGGCGGTATCGGCCACATGCCGCAACTCAAGGCGCTCGGGGTTACCGGTACCGCTGGCAATCGCGCGCAGCCCGTTGCGGTTCACCTGTACCGGAATACTGTGGGTGGTGTCGGTCAGCAGCAACACTCGCGAGGTATAGGGCATCAGTTCAACCACCTGGCCCATCAGGCCACGGGCGTCAAGCACAGGCTGGCCGAGGACAACGCCGTCGCGCTCACCCTTGTTGATGATGATCCGGTGGGTGAAGGGGTTGGGGTCCATGCCGATCAACTCGGCCACTTCGACCTTTTCGTTGACCAGTGCCGAGGAATTGAGCAACTCGCGCAGCCGAACGTTCTGCTCGGTGAGGGCCGCCAGCTTTTGCATGCGCCCCTGCAACAGCAGGTTTTCGGTCTTGAGTTTTTCGTTCTCGGCGACCAGCTCGGTGCGGCTGCCGAATTGGCTGGCCACGCCCTGATACAGACGTTGCGGCAGGTCGGTGATCCAGTAGGTCTGCATCAACACCAGCGACATCTGGCTACGCACGGGCTTGAGCAGTGCAAAGCGGGCATCGACCACCATCAGCGCGACCGAAAGCACGACCAGCACCAACAGGCGCACGCCCAATGAGGGGCCTTTGGCGAAAAGCGGTTTAATAAGCCGCTCCTCCCAGGCAAATGTTCTCTTTATTCATACGGCATCTAACCGGCCTGGATGCAGATTGAAGAAGATAAACGCCAACAGGCAGCACTGCAAAGTGCTGCCTGCGGGCGAAACATGGGCAAACCAGCAACCACTTATTCGCTGGAGAGCAGGTCCATGGTGTGTTTATCCATCATTTCCAGTGCACGGCCACCACCACGGGCGACGCAGGTCAGCGGGTCTTCGGCGACGATCACCGGCAGGCCGGTTTCCTGGGCCAGCAGCTTGTCGAGGTCGCGCAGCAGGGCGCCACCACCGGTCAGCACCAGACCACGCTCGGCGATATCGGAAGCCAGTTCCGGCGGCGATTGCTCCAGGGCGCTCTTCACAGCCTGAACGATGGTGGCCAGGGACTCTTGCAGAGCTTCCAGCACTTCATTGGAGTTCAGGGTGAAGGCCCGTGGGACGCCTTCGGCCAGGTTGCGACCGCGCACATCGACTTCGCGCACTTCGCCGCCAGGGTAAGCGGTACCGATTTCCTGCTTGATGCGCTCGGCGGTGGATTCGCCGATCAGGCTGCCGTAGTTACGACGCACATAAGTGATGATCGCTTCGTCGAAGCGGTCGCCGCCGACGCGTACGGATTCGGCATACACCACACCGTTCAGGGAAATCAGGGCGATTTCAGTGGTACCACCACCGATATCCACCACCATCGAACCACGGGCTTCTTCAACCGGCAGGCCGGCACCGATCGCAGCGGCCATTGGCTCTTCGATCAGGAACACTTCGCGGGCACCGGCACCGAGGGCCGATTCACGGATGGCACGACGCTCAACCTGGGTGGACTTGCAGGGAACGCAGATCAGCACGCGAGGGCTGGGCTGCAGGAAACTGTTTTCGTGAACCTTGTTGATGAAGTACTGCAGCATCTTCTCGCAGACACTGAAGTCGGCGATCACGCCGTCTTTCATCGGACGAATGGCGGCAATATTGCCTGGTGTACGGCCGAGCATGCGCTTGGCCTCGGTGCCGACGGCAACGACACTTTTCTGATTACCATGGGTCCGAATGGCCACAACCGATGGCTCATTCAGGACGATACCGCGCTCGCGCACGTAAATAAGGGTGTTGGCAGTGCCCAGGTCAATGGAAAGATCGCTGGAAAACATGCCACGCAGTTTCTTGAACATGGGAAAGGGACCCTAGGCAACGCGTGGGTAAAAAAGTGCGGCAAACTCTAACAACGACAGGGATTTTGGGCAAGGCGCCAATGTGCTAAATTGGCCGACTTTCTGTGCACCAACCCCCACAATCGCGGCCGTAAGACCGTAGAAATGCGGTAGTGTTCCGACAATCTAACACACGGACAGCCTCCGTTCTGTTTTCCACTGGAGATTCCCATGACGCTTGAACGCTCCGACGTGGAAAAAATCGCGCATCTGGCCTCGCTTGGCCTGAATGAAGGCGATCTTCCACAGACCACCGCAGCCCTGAACAGCATTCTCGGGCTGGTCGACCAAATGCAGGCCGTGAATACCGACGGCATCGAGCCCCTGGCTCACCCGCTGGAAGCCAGCCAGCGCCTGCGCGCAGACGTCGTGACCGAGAGTAATAATCGCGAGGCCTACCAGTCCATCGCGCCAGCGGTCGAAAACGGCCTGTACCTGGTTCCGAAAGTCATCGACTAAAGGGAAAGAGCCTGCAATGCATCACATGACTCTGGCCGAGATCGCCCGCGGTCTCGCCGACAAAAAGTTTTCTTCCGAAGAGCTGACCAAGACCCTGCTGGCGCGCATCGCCAAGCACGATCCAAAGGTCAACAGCTTCATCAGCCTCACCGAAGAGCTGGCCTTGAGCCAGGCCAAGGCCGCCGACGCACGTCGCGCCAACGGTGAAAATGGCGCACTGCTGGGCGCACCGATCGCCCACAAGGACCTGTTCTGCACCCAGGGCGTTCGCACCAGCTGCGGCTCGAAGATGCTCGACAACTTCAAGGCACCCTACGACGCCACCGTGGTGTCCAAGCTGGCCGCAGCCGGGGCCGTGACCCTGGGCAAGACCAACATGGACGAATTCGCCATGGGCTCGGCCAACGAGTCGAGCTACTACGGCGCGGTGAAAAACCCGTGGAACCTGGACCACGTGCCCGGCGGTTCGTCGGGTGGCTCGGCTGCCGCGGTTGCCGCGCGCTTCCTGCCGGCCGCCACCGCCACCGACACCGGGGGTTCGATCCGCCAGCCAGCGGCCTTCACCAACCTCACCGGCCTGAAGCCGACCTACGGTCGCGTTTCCCGCTGGGGCATGATCGCCTACGCCTCCAGCCTTGATCAGGGCGGCCCTCTGGCCCGCACTGCCGAAGACTGCGCGATTTTGTTACAAGGCATGGCAGGCTTCGACAAACAGGACTCCACCAGCATCGATGAGCCCGTGCCGGACTACAGCGCCAGCCTGAATACCTCGATCAAGGGCCTGCGCATCGGCGTGCCGAAGGAATACTTCAGCGCCGGCCTCGACCCACGCATTGCTGAACTGGTGCACAACAGCGTCAAGGCGCTGGAGAAGCTCGGCGCGGTGATCAAGGAAATCAGCCTGCCGAACAACCAGCACGCGATTCCTGCTTACTACGTGATCGCACCGGCAGAGGCTTCTTCCAACCTGTCGCGCTTCGATGGCGTGCGTTTCGGCTACCGCTGCGAAAACCCGAAAGACCTCACCGACCTGTACAAGCGCTCCCGTGGCGAAGGCTTCGGCGCCGAAGTACAACGCCGGATCATGGTCGGTGCCTATGCCCTGTCGGCGGGTTACTACGACGCGTACTACCTCAAGGCGCAGAAAATCCGTCGCCTGGTGAAGAACGACTTCATGGCCGCCTTTGAACAGGTCGACGTGATCCTTGGCCCAACCACGCCGAACCCGGCCTGGAAGCTCGGCGCCAAGAACGGCGACCCGGTGGCAGCGTACCTTGAAGACCTGTACACCATTACCGCCAACCTCGCGGGCCTGCCGGGCTTGTCCATGCCTGCCGGTTTCGTCGATGGCCTGCCGGTCGGCGTGCAATTGCTCGCCCCGTATTTCCAGGAAGGCCGCCTGCTCAATGTGGCGCACCAGTACCAGTTGAACACTGACTGGCACACTCGCACCCCTACCGGCTTCTGAGGAGAACACTATGCAATGGGAAGTCGTGATCGGGCTGGAGATTCATACCCAGCTCGCCACCCAATCGAAGATTTTCTCCGGTAGCGCCACCACGTTCGGCTCCGAGCCCAACACCCAGGCCAGCCTGGTAGACCTGGGCATGCCCGGCGTACTGCCGGTGCTGAACCAGGAAGCGGTGCGCATGGCGGTGATGTTCGGCCTGGCGATTGACGCCGAGATCGGCCAGCACAACGTGTTCGCGCGCAAGAACTACTTCTATCCGGACCTGCCCAAGGGCTACCAGATCAGCCAGATGGAACTGCCGATCGTCGGCAAAGGCCACCTGGACATCCCCCTGGAAGACGGCACCATCAAGCGCGTCGGCGTCACTCGCGCCCACCTGGAAGAAGACGCCGGCAAAAGCCTGCACGAAGAATTCCCGGGCGCTACCGGTATCGACCTGAACCGTGCCGGCACGCCGTTGCTGGAGATCGTCTCCGAGCCGGACATGCGCAGCGCCAAGGAAGCCGTGGCCTACGTCAAGACCATCCACGCACTGGTGCGTTACCTGGGTATCTGCGACGGCAACATGGCCGAAGGCTCGCTGCGGTGCGACTGCAACGTGTCGATTCGCCCAAAAGGCCAAGTCGAGTTCGGTACTCGCTGCGAGATCAAGAACGTCAACTCGTTCCGTTTCATCGAGAAGGCGATCAACAGCGAAGTGCGTCGCCAGATCGAGCTGATCGAAGACGGCGGCAAGGTCATCCAGCAAACCCGCCTGTACGACCCGAACAAAGACGAAACCCGCGCCATGCGCAGCAAAGAGGAAGCCAACGACTACCGTTACTTCCCCGACCCGGACCTGTTGCCGGTCGTGCTTGAGGACTCTTTCCTCAACGACATCCGCGCCACCCTGCCGGAATTGCCGCAGCAGAAGCGCGAGCGATTCCAGGAGCAGTTCGGCTTGTCGGTCTACGATGCCAGCGTGCTGGCCTCCAGCCGTGAGCAAGCCAACTACTTCGAAAAAGTCGTGAGCATTGCCGGTGACGCCAAGCTGGCGGCCAACTGGGTGATGGTGGAGCTGGGCAGCCTGCTGAACAAGCAAGGCCTGGAAATCGACGAAGCCCCGGTCACCGCCGAGCAATTGGGCGGCATGCTGCTGCGCATCAAGGACAACACCATCTCCGGCAAAATCGCCAAGACCGTGTTCGAAGCCATGGCCAGCGGTGAAGGCAGCGCCGACGAGATCATCGAGAAGCGCGGCCTCAAGCAAGTCACCGACAGCGGCGCGATCTCGGCCGTGCTCGATGAAATGCTCGCGGCCAACGCCGAGCAGGTCGAGCAGTACCGCGCGGCAGACGAAGCCAAGCGCGGCAAGATGTTCGGCTTCTTTGTGGGCCAGGCGATGAAAGCCTCCAAAGGCAAGGCCAACCCGCAACAGGTGAACGAACTGCTGAAAAGCAAGCTCGAAGGCTGACACGTGTAGGACCCGGCTTCTGTGGGAGCCGGGCTTGCCCGCGATGCAGGCGCCTCGGTGCATCAGTTACACCGAGGTGAAGCCATCGCAGGCAAGCCAGCTCCCACACAAGCCAACGCCAACATTTGTAATGGGACTCCTTGCATGAAGCGTCTATTCGGCCTGCTGGCCCTGTTCTCCCTACTGGCCGGTTGTGCCAGCGGCATCATCAACCCCAACGGCTACGACGAAACCGGCACCGCCTCCTATTACGGCGCCAAGCACCATGGCAACAAGACCGCCAGCGGTGAACCCTTCAACCAGAACGCCCTGACCGCCGCCCACCGGCAATTGCCGTTCGGCACCCAGGTCAAGGTCACCAATCTCGACAACGACAAATCCGTGGTTGTCCGCATCAATGATCGCGGCCCGCATACCCGTGGGCGCTTGATTGATCTTTCGCGCAAGGCTGCAGAGCAACTGGGTATGATGAGCAGCGGAACCGCACGGGTTCGCGTGCAAGCCTTGAGCAACTGAAGACGGAGCCCTGGCCATTTTCGGATTAACCGCCCTTTCGCCCTGGAGCCTGCTGGAATTGGTCAGCGGCCTGGTGCTGCTGATCATCGGTGCCGAAATCCTGGTACGCGCCGCCGTGCGCCTGGCCGCGAGCCTCAAGGTGCGGCCGCTGATCATTGGCCTGACAATCGTCGCCTTCGGCAGCAGCGCGCCGCAGATGACCGTCAGCCTGCAAGCCACCTTGGCCGGCAACACCGATATCGCCGTGGGCAGCGTGATCGGCAGCAGCATCTTCAACATCCTGGTGACCCTGGGCCTGTCGGCATTGATTATTCCCCTGCGAGTCTCACGCCAGCTGGTGCGCCTGGACATTCCGGTGATGATCCTGGCCGGGCTGCTGGTGTTCACCCTCGCGGCCAATGAAGAACTCACGCCCATCGACGGCCTGGTGCTGCTCGTTGCCCTGCTTGCCTACCTGGGCGTGTTGCATTACCAGACGCGCCATTCCCGCCGCCCACGCACACTGGACACCGTCGCCCGCGCCCCCTGGTTGAGCAGTGTGCTGCTGATATTCGGCGGGTTGTTGGTCTTGGTGCTGGCCGGGCATTTGCTGCTGGGAGCGGCGGTGGATGTGGCTGGCGACCTGGGCCTGTCGGAGCGCGTGATCGGCCTGACCCTGATCGGTGTCGGCACCTCGTTGCCGTGCCTGGCGACGTCACTGATTGCAGCCCTGCGCGGCGAACGTGAAATTGCCGTGGGCAACGTGATCGGCAGCAACCTGTTCAACCTGCTCGGTGTACTGGGCCTGACCGCCCTGCTCGCGCCCTCCCCCCTGTCGGTGTCGCCCAACGCCCTGGATTTCGACCTGCCGGTGATGCTCGGCGTGGTGGTGCTGTGCCTGCCGGTGTTCTACACCGGCTACCGCGTCACCCGCGCCGAAGGCCTGGTGCTGCTGGGCTTGTACCTGGCGTACGGCCTGCATGTGATGGCATTCACCACTGGCATGCCCCTGGCGAACAAGCTTGAACAACTGATGCTGTACTACGTCCTGCCAGTGCTGGTGGCTTTCCTGTTGTTCAGCACGCTGCGAGCCTGGCGCCGCCAACACAAGAGGGAATCGCAATGACCGATCAGAAAAAGCCTGGGGTTGAAATGCGTCGCCAGGTCATGGGCGACGTGTTCGTCGACCGCGCCCTGGGCAACGCCACCGAGTTCAGCCAGCCGCTGCAGGATTTCGTCAACGAACACGCCTGGGGCAGTGTGTGGAACCGCGAAGGGTTACCGCTGAAGACCCGCAGCCTGATCACCCTCGCCGCCCTCACCGCGCTCAAGTGCCCGCAAGAGCTCAAGGGCCACGTGCGCGGCGCGCTGAACAACGGGTGTACGGTGGAAGAGATCCGCGAAGCGCTGTTGCATTGCGCGGTATATGCCGGGGTGCCGGCGGCGATTGATGCGTTTCGGGCGGCGCAGGAAGTGATCGATGCCTACCAGGCCAATAAGCAGTGACGGTTAGCGAGCGATCACAGGCAAGGCAGCTCCCACTGGGTTGATGTTTAGTACGCTTAAATGTGGGAGCTGGCTCGCCTGCGATTGGCCCTCACACACACCGGGAAAATCAGATCCAACCACCCGCCTGCAACACAAAGATCCCGATATTCGTGGTCACCGCCGCCATCAAGGTGGTGATCACGATAATCGCCGCCGCCAGCTCATGATTGCCCTCGGCCGCCCGCGCCATGACAAAGCTGGCCGCTGCAGTCGGTGCACCGAAGTACAGGAACAGAATCCCCAGCTCCGGCCCCCGGAACCCCAGCAGCCAGGCGCCCAACGTCGCGACCAGCGGCAGGCCGATCATCTTCACCAGGCTGGCGCTGAGGGCCATGCTCCCGCTTTTGCGCAGAGCCGCCAGTGACAGGGTGCCACCGATGCAGATCAACGCGAGCGGCAAGGTCATGTCCGCCAGGTACTGGCCCGAAGACTCCAGCCAACCCGGCAAGCCAATCTGGAACACCGCGAACGGCGTGGCCGCAATCACGCTGATGATCAGCGGGTTGGCCACCACGCTCTTGCAGATGCTCCACGGGTCGGACTTGATCACCGGGCTGTACACCGCCAGCACGATGGTCGACAGGGTGTTGTAGAACAGAATCACCAGCGCGGCGAGAATCGCGCCGAGGGAAATCCCGTAGTCGCCGTACATGCTGGCGGCCAGCGCCAGCCCGATCACGCCGTTATTGCCGCGAAATGCACCCTGGGTATAAATGCCGCGGTCTTCACGTGGGCAACGCAAGATCGCCCAGCCCCAGGCCAAGGCAAAGCTGAGCAACGTGGCGACGGCAAAATAAATCAGCAAGCCCGGCTTGAGCGCCGAGTGCAGGTCGGCATGCAGAATGCCAAGGAACAACAACGCCGGCATGGTGACGTTGAACACCAAGGACGACGCCGTGTGGATAAAGTTGTCGTTGATCCAGTTGATGCGCTTGAGCAGCACACCCAGGAACAGCATGGCAAACACCGGCGCGGTGATGGTGAGGGTGGTAAGGAAAATTGCCAGCATGCCGGTGAACCTTGGTGAGCGTCGTTAGGTGGCTAATGATAAGCCATGCAGCCCGATTCGTCCGGGCAACGCTGATCAAATGTGGGAGCTGGCTTGCCGGCCCCCACAAGGTCCGCGACGGTCTCAGGTGATGGGCGCCGGGTTGAACAAGGTGATGTCGTTATGCAGTTTATGGTGCTCCGCCCACGTCTGCTTCTTGCCGCTCGCCACATCCAGGTAAAAGTGAAACAACTCCCAGCCGAGCTCCTCGATGGTCGCGCGCCCGGTGGCAATGCGCCCGGCGTCGATATCGATCAGGTCCGGCCAGCGCTGCGCCAGTTCCGTTCGGGTAGAGACCTTCACCACCGGCGCCATTGCCAGCCCGTAAGGCGTGCCGCGCCCGGTGGTGAACACATGCAGGTTCATCCCCGCCGCCAGTTGCAGGGTACCGCACACAAAGTCACTGGCGGGTGTGGCACAAAAGATCAGGCCCTTGCGCTTGAAGCGCTCGCCAGGCCCCAGCACCCCATTGATCGCGCTGCTGCCGGACTTGACGATAGAGCCCAGGGACTTCTCGACGATATTCGACAAGCCACCCTTCTTGTTACCCGGCGTGGTGTTGGCACTGCGGTCCGCTTCACCCTTGGCCAGGTAGCGGTCGTACCAGTCCATTTCCCGGACCAACTCCTGGGCAACGGCCTCGCTTTCAGCGCGAGACGTCAGCAGGTATATCGCATCGCGAACTTCCGTTACTTCGGAAAACATCACCGTCGCCCCGGCCCGCAGCAACAAATCCGAGGCATACCCCAGCGCGGGGTTGGCGGTGATGCCGGAAAACGCATCACTGCCGCCACACTGCATGCCCAGGATCAACTCGGACGCCGGCACGGTTTCGCGGCGGCGCTGGTCGAGTTTCTTCAAGCGCGTCTCGGCCAGCGCCATGATCTGCTCGATCATTTCAGTAAAGCCGTGGCTGGAATCCTGCAACCGATACAGCCACGGCTCACTCAGGTCGACCGAGCTGTCGTTGTCGTGCATCACTTGCCCGGCCTGCAATTTCTCGCAGCCCAGGCTGATCACCAGGGCCTCGCCCCCCAGGTTCGGGTTGCGCGCCAGGTTGCGCACGGTGCGAATCGGGATGTAGGCATCCGTCGCAGTGATCGCCACGCCGCAGCCGTAGCTGTGGGTCAGCGCTACCACGTCGTCGACATGCGGGTACTTCGGCAGCAATTCGTCCTTGATGCGCTTGACCGCGTGGTCGAGCACGCCCGTGACGCACTGCACCGTGGTGGTGATACCGAGGATATTGCGCGTGCCCACGGTGCCGTCGGCGTTGCGATAGCCCTCGAAGGTAAAGCCTTCCAGCGGTGCCTGGGTGTCAGGCACCTCGGTGGACAGCGGCAAGCTGTCCAGCGGCGGCGCGGTGGGCATGCGCAGTTGATCTTCCTGCACCCAACTGCCGCGCGGAATCGGCGCCAGGGCGTAACCGATGGTCTGGCCGTAGCGAATGATCTGACCGCCTTCAGGGATATCTTCCAGGGTCACCTTGTGGCTCTGCGGGATGAAATCCACGGTCACCAGGCCGTCCGGGAACTCGGTCCCGGCCGGTACGCCCTGGTCATTGACCACGATCACCACATTGTCGCGCTCGTGAAGACGAATCGAGCGCGGTGAGTCGGCATGTTCAATCAACTGCATCACACGGCCCCTCAGGAATGCGCTTCGGTTAGGTTGGTCAACTCAGGTCCCTTGGTGGGCGGCTCTTTGAGTACTACACGTTTGATCGGGCCAACGATGACCAGGTAACTGAACACCGCCACCAGCGCATTGGCGCCGACGAACACCAAGGCCCACTTGAACGAACCGGTGGTGCTGATGATGTAGCCGATGACGATCGGCGTAGTGATCGATGCGAGGTTACCGAAGGTGTTGAACAAGCCGCCACTGAGGCCGGCGATTTGTTTCGGCGACGTGTCGGACACCACCGCCCACCCCAGTGCGCCAACGCCTTTACCGAAGAAGGCCAGGGCCATAAAGCCCACCACCATCCATTCGATATCCACATAGTTGCAGGCCACGATGCTGCTGGAGATCAACAGGCCACCAATGATCGGCGCCTTGCGTGCAAAGGTCAGGGAGTGACCCTTGCGCAGCAGGTAATCGGAAATCACCCCGCCGAGCACGCCGCCGATAAACCCGCAGATCGCCGGCAACGACGCAATGAAACCCGCCTTGAGGATAGTCATGCCCCGGTCCTGCACCAGGTACACCGGGAACCAGGTGAGAAAGAAGTAGGTGATGCCATTGATGCAGTACTGGCCCAGGTAAACGCCGAGCATCATGCGGTTGGTCAACAACTGGCGGATGTAGTCCCACTTCGGACCGTCGGTTTTCTTGCCCTTGCCTTTGTCCTGGTCCATATCGACCATCGCACCATTGGCGGCGATATGGTTGAACTCGGCCTCGTTGATCATCGGATGCTGGCGCGGACTGTGGATGACTTTCAGCCAGATCAGCGAGAAGAGGATGCCGATCACGCCCATCACGATAAACACGTGCTGCCAGCCGAAGCTGTAGACGATCCAGCCCATCAACGGTGCAAACAACACGGTGGCGAAGTATTGCGCCGAGTTGAAGATCGCCGACGCCGTACCGCGTTCAGCGGTCGGGAACCAGGCGGCCACGATCCGTGCGTTACCGGGAAAGGACGGCGCTTCGGCCAGGCCCACCATGAAGCGCAGCATGAACAGCGCAACAACCGCGGTAGAGACGCCAAACTCACCGACGTAGCCTTGCAGCACGGTAAACAGTGACCACGTGAAGATGCTCAGGGCATAGACTTTTTTCGAACCGAACCGGTCCAGCAGCCAGCCGCCGGGAATTTGCCCGGCCACGTAGGCCCAACCGAAAGCAGAGAAGATGTAACCCAGGGTGACCGCGTCGATGCCGAGGTCTTTTTGCAGGCTGGAGCCCGCGATGGCGATGGTGGCCCGGTCGGCGTAGTTGATCGTGGTCACCAGGAACAGCATGAGCAGGATCAAATAGCGGACGTGGGTCGGCTTGGTCGCTTGCATGTAGAAGTACTCCCACTAATTATTTTTTTTGCGGGTAATTGCCTAGTTGTCGATGAGGACCGCTTTTAGGTGAGAGCCGGGCGTGCCCGCGATACAGGCAACTCGGTGTGTCAGGCGCACACCGATGATGCTATCGCAGGCACGCCAGCCACTAACAAGCAGGCGCCTCGGGTACTGCGTATTACGAACCGATGTAGCTGGTCTTCACCACGGTGTAGAACTCTTGCGCATAGCGACCTTGCTCGCGTGAACCGTAGGAGGAGCCCTTACGGCCACCGAATGGAACGTGATAGTCCACGCCGGCAGTCGGCAGGTTGACCATCACCATCCCGGCCTGGGAATGGCGCTTGAAATGGTTGGCGTACTTGAGCGACGTGGTGGCAATGCCCGCCGACAGGCCAAACTCAGTGTCGTTGGCCATCGCCAGCGCTGCCTCGTAGTCCGCCACGCGCACGACGTTGGCGACCGGGCCGAAGATCTCTTCACGGCTGATACGCATGGCGGCTTCGCTGTCGGCAAACAGCGTCGGTGCCAGGTAGTAGCCTTCGGTGTCACAGGTGACCAGGCCGCCACCGCTGACCAGCCGCGCACCTTCGCTCTGGCCGATGTCGATGTACTTGAGGTCCTGGTCCAACTGGGCCTGGGAAACCACCGGGCCGATGTCAGTGCCGCTTTTGAGGGCGTGGCCGACCTTGATCGACTTCATGCGCTCAGCCATCGCCGCAACGAACTGGTCGTGGATACCGGCGGTGACGATCAGGCGGCTGGACGCCGTGCAACGCTGGCCGGTGGAGTAGAACGCGCTCTGTACCGACAGCTCGACGGCCTGCTTGAGGTCCGCGTCGTCGAGGATGATCTGCGGGTTCTTGCCGCCCATTTCCAACTGGACCTTGGCCTGGCGCGACACGCAACTGACGGCGATCTGACGACCGACACCGACAGAGCCGGTAAAACTGATGCCATCGACCTTCGGGCTGTTGACCAGCACATCACCCACGACGCGGCCGCTGCCCATCACCAGGTTGAACACACCGGCAGGGAAACCGGCGCGAGAAATGATTTCGGCCAGGGCCCAGGCACAGCCCGGTACCAACTCGGCAGGCTTGATCACCACGCAGTTACCGTAGGCAAGGGCTGGGGCGATCTTCCAGGCGGGGATGGCGATCGGGAAGTTCCACGGCGTGATCAGGCCAACCACACCCAGGGCTTCACGCGTGACTTCAACGTTAACGCCAGGGCGTACCGACGGCACGTAGTCACCAGACAAGCGCAGGCATTCACCGGCGAAGAACTTGAAGATATTGCCAGCGCGGGTCACTTCGCCAATGGCTTCGGGCAAGGTCTTGCCCTCTTCACGGGCCAGCAGGGTGCCGAGTTCTTCGCGGCGCGCGAGGATTTCGCTGCCGACTTTGTCCAGGGAGTCGTGTCGAGCCTGGATGCCAGAAGTGGACCAGGCCGGAAATGCCGCACGGGCAGCGTCGATGGCGGTGTTGACCTGGGCAACATCAGCCTTGGCGTATTCACCGATGACATCGGACAACTCCGACGGGTTGAGGTTGACGCAGTAATCGGCACCGGCCACCCATTGGCCGTTGATGTAGTTGTCAAAACGTTGGGCTTGGGACACAAATCTTCTCCTGACGCAAAAGGCCGCTGATCACTCAGCGGCCTTGTAGATGGGTTATTGCGCGCCTTGCTTGTCGATCAGCGCGGCCAGTGCTTCATATTCTTCTGGCAGCAGGTCGGTCAGCGGCGTACGCACCGGGCCGGCGTCATAGCCTGCGATTTTTGCACCGGCCTTGACGATGCTCACCGCATAGCCGGCCTTGCGGTTACGGATGTCCAGGTACGGCAGGAAGAAGTCGTCGATGATCTTGGCGACGGTGGCGTGATCGTCCTTGGCAATCGCGTGGTAGAAGTCCATCGCGGTTTTCGGGATGAAGTTGAACACCGCCGAGGAGTACACCGGCACGCCCAGGGCCTTGTAGGCAGCGGCGTAAACCTCTGCAGTCGGCAGGCCGCCGAGGTAGCTGAAACGATCACCCAGGCGACGGCGGATCGAGACCATCAACTCGATGTCACCCAGGCCATCCTTGTAGCCGATCAGGTTCGGGCAGCGCTCGGCCAGGCGTTCCAGCAGCGGCGCGGTCAGGCGGCAGACGTTGCGGTTGTACACCACCACGCCGATCTTGACCGATTTGCACACCGCCTCAACGTGGGCGGCGACGCCGTCCTGGCTGGCTTCGGTGAGGTAGTGCGGCAGCAGCAGCAGACCCTTGGCACCGAGGCGCTCGGCTTCCTGGGCGTACTCGATGGCCTGGCGGGTCGAACCGCCGACACCGGCAAGGATCGGCACGCTGGTGGCGCAGGTATCAACAGCGGTTTTCACCACCTGGGAGTATTCGCTGGCGGCGAGGGAGAAAAACTCACCGGTACCACCGGCAGCGAACAGGGCAGTGGCGCCGTAAGGGGCGAGCCATTCCAGACGCTTGATGTAGCCCGCCTGGTGGAAGTCACCCTGGGCGTTGAAATCGGTCACCGGAAAAGACAGCAGACCGTGGGAGAGGATGGACTTCAGTTCTTGTGGATTCATTATTCGAACACCCTGGGCGAAGACTTTCTGTCGAAAGGTTGTTGTTGGTTTTGGTGATGTCGTACGTCATCGTACAACTATAAAAAGATTCGTCAACAGCAATTCATCAGACTTCATCCTTCGCCGAGTTGAAGCGTGAGTTCTTGACGTAGGAAGTTTTTCCTCTATGCTCGCATTAACTGTATATACATACAGTTATTACGGAAGATTCCTACGACATAGCAAGGAGCTAACATGTCAGGCCTAGAACTCGCGGCACCCGAAAAGAACCCGCCCACCCTGCGTTTCGAAGGGGGTGAACACACCGCCATTGGCGACGACACGCTGTTGCGTTTCGTCAAGGAAGCCCCGGCGATCCCCGCACGCCAAGTCGAACTGCACCTGCCCAACGGACTGGCGCTGACGTATGGCCAAGTGATCGCACTGGGCGGCGACTTCTATGGCATCCCAGGCCAGCCCATCAGCGACGGTGCCTCGCCTGCGGAACGCGTGCAACGCTTTAACGCCGCCTTCAACAGCCTGGCGGTGCTGCCTGCCTCGCGGGAAGAAGCGCACAAGATCCTCGCGGTGATGCAAAAGGAGATCAATGCGGTCAAGCAGGCGATCAAGGACGGCAAGCAAGCCCATGAGGCTTATGACGCGCTGGGCGATTCGTTGTCTGAAGAGTGGAACCGCATCACCGGAGGAGGCAGCGCCGTTTCGGCACTGATTCCATTGGGACGCTACCTGAAATTGGCGGCGGACAATGCCGACCACTTCGGCGAATGGGCACTGTCGGCCTACCTTGCCGGCCATACGGCGGCGTTGCAGCAGGCAGTGGTGGCGCATCAAACAGGCACCGACCAGGCACTGGAACTGGCGTATGCCATGAACAGTTTTGCTGATCACTTCTTGACCGACCTGTTCTCCGCCGGCCACCTGCGCGTACCGCGCAAGCAGTTGGCTGCAGTCGTGACACCCGGCGAATTGGGTTCGCTGATCAGCCGTTTCATGCACGACGAAGACAGCAAGTTCGGGCTCAAGGTACGCAATGCCCACGGAGACGAATGGCATGCCTATGGGGATAAACGCTACTTCGACGCCATCGACGCGGACAACCGGGAGCAGGTCAAACGCGCGGTGCAAGCATCGGCGGATGAGATCTTCGATACCTTTATCAAGGGTGTTGCCCCCTCCCCGGCCGAATTCCAGGCGCCCCTGTATGTGCCGGATCTGAATGCCGCGCAAAACTCGGCAAATAATTTCTCGCCGCTGTTCAAGATGGAGGGAAACAAAGTGTTGCGCCGCAAGGACGTGAATGACTTGAACGACAAGCACTGGACCAATGATTGGTGGGGATGGAGTACGTATTTGCTGCTCAAGGATTACAAACCGAATACTCCTACGTGAGGAATACCGTTTATCGAAACTGTGATTTCTAACAGTTTCATACAGCGCCGCTGCGGTGGATAAGGTGGCTCAGGAGCCAGGAATCTGAATCCTGGGTTGACCTACCACCGCAATGGCATCGGAGCGCTCATCATGGAGAACCCAGTCCCTGGCCTCACTATCACTGTCACTGGCCCCTTTGACCAAGCGGAGATCAGCCTGTCCACGTTCACAGGCCCTTTGGTGGTCTTCATTCCAGAAGACGCTCGCCTCTTTCCAGAGGGGACGGTGTACGCGATTCTGGGCGCTGATCCGGAAGAGCCTGCCTGGTCGGGGGACAAGATCAGCGCAGGTGAATGTCCGGAGGATGCGCAAGACTATCAACAGCTTCCGAACCTGACAGTGGAGGTTCCCAAATCAGCCTTGGAGCGATTTGCAGACCAGACCACACTGCTGCGCTATCAAACCATCGGTGAATCCAGCGTACCGCTGAGCTCTGCGCCGATTTCGCTGACCATCAACAGATAGCTCACCCGCGCTGCGCTTGCGCCTCTTCATGGGCATGGCGCAGCCGCTCCCGGCTGTTGGTCAAATGCAACCGCATGGCCGCCCGCGCCGCATCCGAATCCTGGCGGGCAATCGCCTCATAGATCTCTTCATGCTCACGACTCAGGCGCCCCATGTAGTGCTGCTGGTCATCATGGGCCAGCCGCGCCGAATTGAGGCGGGTACGCGGGATGATGCTGGTGCCCAGGTGGGTCATGATGTCGGTGAAGTAGCGGTTGCCGGTGGACAGGGCAATTTCCAAGTGGAACGCGAAGTCTGAGGCCACAGCATCGCCGGCATGGGCGGCACTTTCATTCAAGGCATCGAGTGCCGCACGCATGGCGGCCAACTGTTCGTCACTACGACGTAACGCCGCGAGGCCTGCCGACTCCACTTCCAGGCTGATCCGCAGTTCCAGAATCGCCAGTACATCACGCAGGGTCACCACCGTGGCCGGGTCGATGCGAAAGCCACTCGGGCTCGGTGTGTCCAGCACGAAGGTACCGATACCGTGACGGGTTTCGACCTGCCCCGCTGCCTGCAAGCGTGAGATCGCCTCGCGCACCACGGTGCGGCTGACCCCATGGGCGTCCATGATCGCCGACTCGGTGGGCAGTTTGTCGCCACGCTTGAGTTGGCCGTCGCGGATCTGCTCGGACAACACCGTGACCAATTCCTGGGCAAGGCTACGGCGCTTGCGGGGAAGACGAGGGGCGGTGTTAGCGTTTTCCATGATGAATCATCTTTCTCGGTGAGCTTGAGCACGCATCATAGCCCATGGTGGTTGTACGATCACCGTCTGGCCGCGACTTTCATCCTTATCGTGCGCGCAAAAAAATGCCCCGACGCAGGTCGAGGCATTTTTTCAGCTAACCCCAAGGGGACAGCTCGCTACTTCACGACTTTCAGGCTCGGCCGGCCACTCGGGCGCGGTGGCTCGGAATCCGGTGGCGGCAGATCATCGCCCTCTTCGGTCTCGATCGATTCGTCATCCTCGAAAGGTGATTCCAGATCGAACACCATGCCTTGGCCGTTCTCCCGGGCGTAAATGCCGAGGATGGCGCCAATGGGCACGTACAGCGTATGCGGCACACCGCCGAAACGCCCTTCGAAGCTTACCGCTTCATTGTCCATGTGCAGGTGGCGCACGGCGCTGGGTGATACGTTCAGCACAATCTGCCCGTCGCTGGCAAAACCCTGCGGTACCTGAACCGCAGGAAATTCGGAATTGACCAGCATGTGCGGGGTGCAATCGTTGTCCACAATCCACTCATAGAGCGCGCGGACCAGGTAGGGTCGACTGGAGTTCATCAGCGGCTCCTTAAGCCTTAGCGCATATCGCGTTCGACGCCAGACAGACTCGCCTGGAAAGCCTCACGCGCAAACTGGCGCTCCATGTAATCAAGCAGCGGCTTGGCCGGCCGCGGCAGTTCAATACCGAGAATCGGCAAACGCCAGAGTATCGGTAATAGGCAGCAATCCACCAAACTTTGTTCCTCACTGAGGAAAAAAGGTTTATCGGCGAACAACGGCGAAACGCCGGTCAGGCTCTCGCGCAATTCCTTACGCGCCTGTACACGTGCCGCTTCTTTGCTGCGGGTATCCAGAATCACATCCACCAAGCCGCACCAGTCACGCTGGATCCGATGGATCAGCAGCCGGCTGTTGGCACGCGCCACCGGGTACACCGGCAGCAAGGGTGGATGCGGATAACGCTCATCCAGGTATTCCATCACGACGGTCGACTCCCACAACGCCAGGTCACGATCGACCAGGGTGGGCAAGCTGCCGTAAGGGTTCACTTCGATCAGTTTGGGTGGATGACGACCTGCTTCCACACTGATGATCTCGGCGCTGACACCCTTCTCTGCGAGCACGATACGTACTCGGTGGGAATAGTGGTCGGCGGGGTCGGAGTAACAGGCCAACCGGTTGGTCACGCCCATGGCGGTCCTCCTCGCTTGTTGAAATTATCGAAAGCTCAAAAACGAGCGCGCCCAGAGAGCATCCCTGTAACGCCTGGTACAACCAGACCGCTACGTATTCAGAGATGCCGCTGGGCGCGCAAGATTAACAGCAATTGCTTACGGTTGGATCAATGCACATCCTTCCAGTATTCGCGTTTGAGCAGATAGGCGAATACGAAGAAGAAGGCCAGGTACAGCAACACATACGTACCGATGCGCTGATGCTGCAGTTTGACCGGGTTGGCCGAGTAGGCCAGGAAGGTCACCAGGTTCTTGACCTTCTCGTCGAACTGTTCGTCTGTCAACGAACCTGGGGTTTCTATCTTCAGTTGATCGCACGCTTCATGAGTCAAAGGTGTGCCGGTCAACGGATCGTATTGCTTCTTGCCGTCTTCAACGACCTGAATCTGCTTGCATCCTACCACTTGCTTGCCTTGCAGGCCGACCAGAACGTTAGGCATGCCGACGTTCGGGAACACGCGGTTGTTCACGCCGTAAGGGCGCGCCGGGTCTTCGTAGAAGGACTTCAGGTAGCCGTAGAGCCAGTCGGTACCGCGCACACGCGCCACCAGGGTCAGGTCAGGCGGTGCTGCGCCGAACCAGGTCTTGGCGTCTGCAGGCTTCATGCCGATGGTCATGTGATCGCCGATCTTGGCACCGGTGAACACCAGCTTCTCGAGCATCATTTCATGGGGGATACCGAGGTCATCGGCCACGCGCTCGTAACGCTGGAACTTGGCGCTGTGGCAGCCCATGCAGTAGTTGGCGAACGTACGCGCGCCGTCTTGCATGGCCGCCTTGTCAGACACGTCGATATCGACTTTTTCCAGCTCCGGGCCGCCGTGTTCGGCAGCGAAGGACAGGAGCGGCAGGGCCGCAAGCATCAAAGCAACGAATAACTTTTTCATCAGCCAGTCACCCTTTCCGGAACCGGTTTGGTCTTCTCGAGCCGGGTGTAGAACGGCATCAGAATGAAGTAGGCGAAGTACAGGAAGGTGCAGACCTGCGACAGCAACGTACGCTCAGGGGTCGGCGCCAACACGCCCAGTACACCCAGGATCACGAACGCAATGCAGAACACCCATAGCCAGATCTTGCTCAGCCAACCCTTGTAGCGCATGGACCTGACCGGACTGCGGTCGAGCCAAGGCAGCACGAACAGCACCGCGATGGCCGCGCCCATGGCGATCACGCCCATGAGTTTGTCGGGGATCGCGCGCAAGATCGCGTAGAACGGCGTGAAGTACCAGACCGGTGCAATGTGCTCAGGCGTCTTGAAGGCGTTGGCCTGTTCAAAGTTAGGCTTCTCCAGGAAATAACCGCCCATCTCCGGGAAAAAGAACACGATCGAGCAGAACACGAACAGGAACACCACTACGCCGACAATGTCCTTCACGGTGTAGTAAGGGTGGAACGGAATACCATCCAGCGGGATGCCGTTTTCGTCCTTGTGCTTCTTGATGTCCACGCCATCCGGGTTGTTGGAACCGACTTCGTGCAGCGCCAGGATGTGCAACACCACCAGGCCCAGGATCACAATCGGCAAGGCCACCACGTGCAAGGCGAAGAAGCGGTTCAGGGTGATGCCCGAGATCAGGTAGTCACCACGGATCCACTGGGTCAGGTCGTTGCCAATCACTGGGATCGCACCGAACAGCGAGATGATCACCTGGGCACCCCAGTACGACATCTGGCCCCACGGCAGCAGGTAGCCCATGAAGGCTTCGGCCATCAGCGCCAGGTAGATGAGCATGCCGAAGACCCACACCAGCTCACGGGGCTTCTGGTACGAACCGTAGAGCAGGCCACGGAACATGTGCAGGTAGACGACGATGAAGAACGCCGAAGCGCCGGTAGAGTGCAACAGGCGCAGGATCGAGCCGTACTCGACGTCGCGCATGATGTACTCGACGGAGGCGAATGCCTCTTCCGCCGACGGGGTGTAGCTCATCGTCAGCCAGACGCCGGTGACGATCTGGTTGACCAGCACCAGCAGTGCCAGGGAACCGAAGAAGTAGAAGAAGTTGAAGTTTTTTGGCGCGTAATATTTGCTGAGATGGTCTTCCCACATTTTAGTGGCGGGGAAGCGCGCATCCACCCAATCCATGAACTTGCTCATCACGCGTTCTCCTTATCGAGGCCAATGACAATGAGGTCGTCAGTTTCGTAGGTATGCGGAGGCACGGGCAGGTTCAAGGGAGCAGGCTGGGACTTGTAGACGCGGCCAGCGAGGTCGTAATGGGAGCCGTGGCAGGGGCAGAAATAACCACCGACCCAGTCCTTGCCCAGGTCGACTGGGGCTACTTCCGGGCGGAAGGTTGGCGAGCATCCGAGGTGGGTACAGAGACCGACCAGCAGCAGGATCTCTGGCTTGATCGAACGCACTTCGTTCTTGGCGTAGGCGGGTTGGTCGGAATTCTCGGATTTTGGGTCAGATAACTGGCCTTCGATCTTCTTCAGATTCCCCAGGATTTCCTCGGTACGACGAACAATGAACACCGGCTGGCCGCGCCACTCAGCAATCATCTGCTGTCCTGGCTCGATCTTGCTGATATTCACCTTCACCGGTGCACCTGCGGCTTTCGCCTTGGCACTGGGAAACCATGACCCCACGAACGGGACCGCAGCCCCCACCGCTCCTGCAGCACCCACCACGGATGTGGCTGCTACCAAGAAGCGACGCCGGCCTGCATTCACGCCGTCATTGCTCATTCAGTCCTCTCCCATCAGCTTTTTGGCCTGTTAAATCAGGCGTCTACTAAGTATTAAATCTGAACTTATAAAAATTTTGCCGAATGGTAATGAAAAGCCCCACGTATGACAAGGGAATTGCCCGGGGCTCCGCCTCCAGGCCTTGTAGTATAGGGGGTCTACGGATGTGGCAAGTTGTCACGGCGATTTTTATGCATAAATCGCAGGCAATAAAAAACGCCCAGCTCCGTGAGGAGGCTGGGCGTTTTTGTGGAACGTAAAGCGAATTAACGCTTCGAGTACTGCGGACGCTTACGCGCTTTACGCAGACCGACTTTCTTACGTTCAACTTCACGGGCATCGCGAGTCACGAAGCCAGCTTTGCGCAGAGCGCCACGCAGGGTTTCGTCGTACTGCATCAGAGCGCGAGTGATACCGTGGCGGATTGCGCCAGCTTGACCACTTACACCGCCACCGATAACGGTGACGTAGATGTCGAACTTTTCAACAGTCTCGGTCAGTTCCAGCGGCTGACGAACTACCATGCGGGCAGTTTCGCGGCCGAAGAAGTTGTCCAGGGAGCGGTTGTTGATCGAGATGTTGCCAGTGCCCGGACGCAGGAAAACGCGTGCGGTTGCGGTTTTGCGACGGCCAGTGCCGTAATTTTGAGTCGCCGACATAATGAACTATTCCGTTAAAACTTCAGTTCTTGGGGCTGCTGAGCAGCATGAGGGTGTACAGCGCCCGCATAGACTTTCAGCTTGCGAAACATATCGCGACCCAGTGGGCCCTTAGGCAGCATGCCTTTGACCGCGATTTCGATCGGGGCTTCAGGCTTCTTGGCAATCAGGCCTTCGAAGTTGGAAGACTTGATACCGCCTGGGAAACCGGAGTGACGGTAGTACATTTTGTCGCTTGCTTTGTTGCCGGTTACACGAACCTGCTCAGCGTTGATGATCACGATGTAGTCACCGGTGTCAACGTGAGGGGTGTACTCAGGCTTGTGCTTGCCACGCAGACGGCTGGCGACTTCAGTGGCCAGACGACCCAGGGTCTGACCAGCGGCGTCGACGACAAACCAGTCGCGCTGAACTGTTTCCGGTTTTGCAGTAAAAGTTGTCATTCTTTAATAGCCTCAGGGGCCGCCCTGTAAATTAGACGGCGGATCTTACTGAATAGTGCGTACTTTGACAAGTCAAAGGCAGCCGGATACAGACGCTATCGGGGGCTCGGGTCGGCGCGTCCGTTCAACGGCAAGATTCTTCGGCAGGCGGCGCATCACTTCCACTGCAGAAAGAGGTGGGCAATTATGCAGATTGCGAAAAAAAATTCAACCTGCTTTTATGATTGTTTTCCCCGAAGGAGTACCCGATGGATTATCGACAGCTGGGCCGTACGGATCTGAACGTGAGCGCGATAGCCCTGGGCACCATGACCTGGGGCGAGCAGAACAGCGAGGCAGAGGCCTTCGCACAGATCGAGCGGGCCAAGGCCGCAGGGATCAACTTCCTCGACACGGCCGAAATGTACCCGGTGCCGCCCAAGGCCGACACCTATGCCACCACCGAGCGCTACATCGGTAATTACTTCAAGAGCCGTGGCGACCGCGCCGACTGGATCCTCGCCAGCAAGATCGCCGGTCCCGGCAACACCATCGATTACATCCGCGATGGCCACCTGCGCCACAACCGCAAACACATCGTCGACGCCCTGGACGCCAGCCTCAAGCGCCTGCAGACCGACTGGATCGACCTCTACCAGTTGCACTGGCCGGAACGCAGCACCAACTTCTTCGGCCAACTGAGCTACAAGCACAAGGACGAAGACGACCTCACGCCACTGGAAGAAACCCTCGAAGCGCTGGACGAGCAGGTCAAGGCCGGCAAGATCCGCCACATCGGCCTGTCCAACGAAACCCCGTGGGGCACCATGAAATTCCTGGCCCTGGCCGAAGCCCGTGGCTGGACCCGTGCGGTGTCGATCCAGAACCCCTACAACCTGCTCAACCGCAGCTTTGAAGTGGGCCTGGCGGAAGTCGCGATTCGCGAACAGTGCGGCCTGCTGGCCTATTCGCCCCTGGCGTTCGGCATGCTCAGCGGCAAGTATGAAAACGGTGCGCGCCCGGCCAAGGCCCGCCTGACGGAATACAGTCGCTTCAGCCGCTATTTCAACCCGCAGTCGGAAGCGGCGTGCAGCCGTTACGTCGCATTGGCACGGCAGCATGGCCTGGACCCGGCGCAGATGGCGCTGGCGTTTGTGACGCAACAACCGTTCGTGACCAGCAACATCATTGGCGCCACCAGCCTGGAGCAACTGGACAGCAACATTGCCAGCGCCGACCTGACACTGTCGAAGGACGTATTGGAAGGGATTGAGGCAATTCAGAAGGATCATCCGAACCCAGCGCCTTGATTGATCCTTAAGCCGCCTTCGCGGGCAAGCCCGCTTCCACATTTGAATGTATTCACACATCAAAGTGTGGGAGCGGGCTTGCCCGCGAAGAGGCCTTCAGCAACACCAAAGGTCAAAGCGCCCGCGCAATGATCTCCTTCATGATCTCGTTGGTCCCCGCATAGATCCGCTGCACCCGCGCATCCGCCCACGCCCGTGCGATCGGGTACTCCCACATGAAGCCGTAGCCACCGTGCAACTGCACGCACTCATCGAGCACCTTGCATTGCAGGTCCGTGGCCCAGTACTTGGCCATCGCCGCCGTGGGCACATCCAGCTTGCCCTCCAGGTGCAACGCCAGGCACTTGTCGACGAACACACGACCGATCTGAATCTCGGTGGCCATCTCAGCCAGTTTGAAGCGCGTGTTCTGGAAGTCGGCAATCGCCTTGCCGAACGCCTTGCGCTCGCGGGTGTATTCCAGGGTCCATTGCAACGCCGCCTCGGCTGACGACAGCGCGCCGATCGCTACCGTCAGGCGCTCCTGAGGCAACTCCTGCATCAAGTAGGCGAAGCCCATGCCTGCCTGGCCCAGCAGGTTTTCCTTGGGCACCCGCACATCCTGGAAGAACAGCTCAGAGGTGTCCTGAGCCTTCATGCCCACCTTCTCCAGGCGCTTGCCCTTGTCGAAGCCCGGCGTATCGGCTTCCACCAGGAACAGGCTGGTGCCTTTGGCGCCGGCCTTGGGATCGGTCTTGGCGACGACGATCACCAGTTCGGCAAGGTAGCCATTGGTGATAAAGGTCTTGGAGCCGTTGATCACGTAGTCATCGCCGTCCAGCACGGCGGTGGTCTTGACGCCTTGCAGGTCGGAACCGGCACCCGGCTCGGTCATGGCAATGGCCGTGACCATTTCGCCGGAGATCAATTTGGGCAGGTATTTGTGCTTCAGCGCCTCACTGCCGTAATGCAGGATGTACGGCGCAACAATGTCCGAGTGCAGGGAAAACCCGATGCCGGTCAAACCCATCCGGCCGATCTCTTCGATCACTACCGCGCTGTATAGAAAGTCCGCGCCCAGCCCGCCATATTCCTCCGGCAGGTGGGAGCACAGCATGCCCGCCTCCCCTGCCTTGCTCCACACACTGCGGTCGATGTAGCCCTGTTTCTCCCATTGCCCATGGAACGGCGCCGCATGTTTTTCGAGGAAGGTGCGCACGCTCTCACGGAAGAGTTCGTGTTCCGGGCTGAACAAGGTTCTGGGAATCATGGGTCACCTGCGTGGATTGTCGGACAAAGACGAACCCACAGAGACTATGCCGCGAAGGCATCACGGGACACTGGACACATGCGACAAAAAATAAGACGATCCAGCCGTCTGGTGACCACTTTCCCCTATAAGAATAAATGAAATTATGTCTAACCAAATCTCCACGCCGTTGCGGCGCGTCAGCATTTTGGCCATTGATCGGGTATTTGCTTCAACCCTCATGCAAGCCAAGGATTTCTTCCACCTCGCCAGCCTGCGTTACGGCAAACAGCAAGGCCTGGGCCTGACCCCCGCGTTTGAAACGCGCCTGGTCAGCCCCGACGGGCAATCGGTACGCAGCTTCAGTGACGTGATCATGCCAGTGGACGGCGGCCTGGAAGACGCCGACATCATCGTGCTGCCGGCCTTCTGGGATGACTTCGACGCCCTGTGCACGCGCTACCCGCAGGTGCTGCCATGGTTGCGCGAACAACACGCACGCGGTGCGGTGCTGTGCGGTGAAGCCACCGGGGTGTTCTGGCTGGCCGAAGCCGGCCTGCTCGATGGCAAGGAGGCGACCACCTATTGGCGCTTCTTCAACGCGTTCAGCGAACGCTTCCCCAAGGTTCAGCTCAACCAGGACAAGCACCTCACCGACGCCGACAACCTGTATTGCGCGGGCGGCACCACCTCGGCGTGCGACCTGTACATCTACCTGATCGAGCGCTTCTGCGGCGCCAACATCGCCCAGGCCGTGGCCCGCGACATCCTCTACGAAGTGCAGCGCAGCTATTCGCCGGGCCGCATTGGGTTTGGCGGGCAAAAACTGCATCAGGACGTGATCATCCTGCAGATCCAGCACTGGCTCGAAGAACACTTCGCCGACAAATTCCGCTTCGAAGACGTCGCCCGGGAACACGGCATGAGCATTCGCAACTTCATGCGCCGCTTCCAGACCGCCACCGGTGACAAGCCGCTGCATTACCTGCAGCGGCTGCGTATCGAGACCGCCAAGGGCCTGCTCTCGGGCAGCCGCAAGAGCATCAAGACCATCAGTTACGAGGTGGGTTACGACGATGCGAGTTTCTTTGCGCGACTGTTCAGGCAGCACACCGAGTTGTCGCCGAACCAGTATCGCCAGCAGTTCCAGCAGGCCGCATGACCCCGGTTGAACACGGCCCACTGTTGGCGCTGGCTTGCCTGCGATAGCGGTGTATCAGCGAATACATCGGCTGTTGACCCACCGCCATCGCGGACAAGCCCGGCTCCCACATTGATCTTCAGTGCTGTGGAATCCATCGATAAAAAAAGGCCCGCATCACTGCGGGCCTTTTCATTTCAAGCACATCACTTCAAGGCTTGTGCCCGCGCGACAGGAACTCGTGGGACTGCATTTCCAGCAAGCGGCTCAGGGTGCGCTGGAATTCGAAGTTCA
This sequence comes from Pseudomonas sp. MYb13, assembly GCF_002980075.1. Classification (NCBI taxonomy): domain Bacteria; kingdom Pseudomonadati; phylum Pseudomonadota; class Gammaproteobacteria; order Pseudomonadales; family Pseudomonadaceae; genus Pseudomonas; species Pseudomonas sp. MYb13. The sequence continues at coordinate 541,502 of NZ_PCQI01000002.1, forward strand.
GGCGACCGCCGGTATACAGGTCCTTGAGCTCGACTTCCGCCGAGATGATCAGCTTGACGTTACGGTCGTAGAACTCGTCGACCATGTTGATGAAACGTCGCGCGATGTCGTCGGTGGTGACGCTCATCTGCTCCACGCCGCTCAGGATCACCGCGTGGAAGATCTTGCCCAGTTCGATGTAGTCGTTCTGGCTACGCGGGCCATCGCACAGCTGGCGGAACTCGAACCAGGCCACGTCATCGCAGGTACGCAGCGCGATGATTTCGCGGTTCTCGATCATCAGCTTGTCGTTTTCAACTGCCTGGGTGCATTCCGGCGTGAGCGCGCGGAAGCTCTTTTTCAGGCTCTCGTGGGCCGCTTCGTTCAGCGGGAAGTGGAACAGCTCCGCTTGCTCCAGGTGACGCAGGCGGTAGTCGACGCCGCTGTCGACGTTGACGATCTCGGTGTTCTGCTTGATCAGCGCGATGGCCGGCAGGAAGCGCGCGCGCTGCAGGCCGTCCTTGTACAAGCCGTCGGGCACGATGTTCGAGGTGGCAACCAGGGTCACGCCGTTCTTGAACAGCTCTTCCATCAGGGTGCCGAGGATCATGGCATCGGTGATGTCGGAGACGAAGAACTCATCGAAGCAGATCACCCGCGCTTCTTCGGAGAAGCGCTTGGCAATGATGGTCAGCGGGTTTTTCTCGCCCGGCAGGGTCTTCATCTCTTCGTGCACGCGCTTCATGAAGCGGTGGAAGTGCGTCCGTACCTTCTCCTTGAACGGCAGCGCCTCGAAGAACGTGTCGACCAGGTAGGTCTTGCCACGGCCTACGCCGCCCCAGAAGTACAGGCCTTTGACCGGCGTGTGGTCCTTTTTGCCAAACAGCTTGCTGAACATCCCTGGCTTGTTCTGCGAGGCCGCGATCAGGTCGTCGTACAGGCGCTGCAAATGACGCACCGCATTTTCCTGGGCCGCGTCATGGAAGAATTCAGGGCGTTTCAGATCAGCTTGATATCGTTCTAGGGGCGTCATAATTTCGTTAGCAAGGCAACAAAAACGGGCCGTCACTGTAACGACGGCCCTGGATAATGGCAATCAACCCTTGGTCGGGTTAATCCTCGATGGGGGTCAACGCGACGCGCAGAGCGGCGATGGCAGCATCACGGGACGCTTCGTCGGCGAACTCGGCACTGTCAGCGACAGCGGCGCCGTCCAGCCAAACGCTGAAGCCCAGGGCCTCGGTGCGCAGGTCCAGCGCGTCGCCGCTTTGCAGTTGCTTGGTCACCGCGCCCGCCGCCTTGCCATCGGCAAAGTTGCGCGACAACAGCAGTTGCTCGCCATCGGCCGCCAGCAGGCGGAAGCGGAAGCTGCCGTCGTCTTCGCGGAAACTGACGAAGCGCGCGGCTTTCGCGGCTTTCTTCTTGGTCGCCACCGGCGCTGCAGCCTGGTTGACGAACGAGCGCAGGCCAACGGCCTCACGCAGTTCAGCCAGGAACGGTGCCGCCACGGCACGGGCCTTCTTGGCACCGATCAGCAGCAGGTCTTCCATGTCGGAAGGGCGCGACATCAATTGGTGGTAGCGCTCACGGGCTTCGCCCAGTTGGCCATCCAGCAGTTGGAACAGACGGTTCTTCGCCTCGCCCCAGCCCAGCCCTTGCAGCAGCTCGGCACGGAATTCTGCTTCCTGGTCCTTGGTGGCAAACGCCTGGTACAGGGTGAACAGGTGCGAATTGTCCGGGTCCTTGGCCTCGCCGGGCGCGCGGGAGTCGGTGACGATCCGCGAGATCGCGTCCTTCATGTCCTTGGCGCTGGTGAACAGCGGGATGGTGTTGTCGTAGCTCTTCGACATCTTGCGGCCATCCAGGCCCGGCAAGGTGGCGACGCTTTCTTCGATCAACGCCTCGGGCATGGTGAAGAATTCTTTACCGTTGCCGAACAGATGGTTGAAGCGCTGGCCGATGTCGCGGGCCATTTCCACGTGCTGGATCTGGTCGCGGCCCACCGGCACCTTGTGCGCGTTGAACATCAGGATGTCCGCCGCCATCAGCACCGGGTAGCTGTACAGGCCCATGCTGATGCCCGCATCCGGGTCTTCGCCGGCTTCCACGTTCTTGTCCACCGACGCCTTGTAGGCATGGGCGCGGTTGAGCAGGCCCTTGGCGGCAACGCAGGTCAGCAGCCAGGTCAGCTCGGGAATTTCCGGGATGTCCGACTGGCGATAGAACGTCACCCGGTTCACATCCAGGCCACCGGCCAGCCAGGTCGCGGCGATTTCCATGCGCGAGCGCTGGATGCGCTGCGGGTCATCGCATTTGATCAGGGCGTGGTAGTCGGCCAGGAAGTAGAAGGAATCGGCATTGGCGTCCTGGCTGGCGATGATCGCCGGGCGGATCGCACCGGCGTAGTTGCCCAGGTGCGGCGTGCCGGTGGTGGTGATGCCGGTGAGGATACGGGTACGAGTCGTCATGGGTAATCGCTTATCAGACTGCTATCAATTCGAGAGGCGCGGCAGTACCAGATCCTTGAGATCGGTCAGCTTGCCGTGAAAAAAGTGTCCGCATTCTGCCACTTTCAGCAGCTCATGGGGGCGTTTCAGGGCGGCGGACCAGTCATAGACCACTTGCGGGTCGACCACTTCGTCGGTTTCCGGCTGGATCAGGGTCAGCGGGCAGCCGTGTGGCAACGCGTCGGTATCGCGCAGGCGCATCACCGCAGCGGCGACCATGAACAGATGCGAGAGTTTTTCCCCCTTGGCTTCCAGGCGGCCGCCGAGGCTGGCGGCCACGTAGCCGCCGAAGGAAAAGCCGAGCAAGGTGATCGGCAGCCCGGGGTGTTTTTCCCGCAGCCAGGTGGCGGCCGCTTCGGCATCGTCCACTTCACCGGTGGCCATGTCATGGGTGCCGGCGCTGGCACCGACGCCGCGGTAATTGAAACGTAAAGTAATCAAACCGGCATCACGGGCGGTGCGTTGCAGGGTCGACACAACTTTATTGAGCATGGTCCCACCCTGCACCGGGTTGGGGTGGCAGATCAGCGCTAGGCCACGTGGCTCGGGGTGATCCAGGTACAGGGCTTCCAATTGGCCTACCGGGCCATCGATCAAAACGGGGGTTTCACGCATGAGCAAGGAATGAACTCCGTGACCTCTCAAAGGGTCGACTCGTCTAGCTAAAAGTCTGTGCATGGCATCATTGCGAGCTTAATCGCGGTATACAGCGCAGGTCCGAGCCGTTAACGTAAAGCAAAGCCGTTTATAGAGGAAGGACTCGTGGAACACTCGCTCTTAGTTTGGTTGTTGCCGACTCTTGCCCTGGTTGCCGGTGTCGCCATTGGTTTCCTGGTTGCTCGCTTGCTGCCGAATGCCGCGCCTAACCGCACGCAGCGTCAGCTGGATGACATTCAGGAACGTTTTGACAGTTATCAGAACGAGGTTGTTACCCACTTCAACAGCACCGCGACCCTGGTCAAGAAGCTCACCCAGAGCTACCAGGAAGTACAGGATCACCTCGCCGATGGCGCCAATCGCCTGGCCCTCGACGACATCACCCGTCAGCGCCTGCTGGCCGCGCTGCATTCCGATGCACCGCAAACCCCACGGGAACGCCTGACCCCGCCCCGGGAAAACCAGGAACCACCACGGGACTACGCGCCAAAAACGCCGAACGCCCCAGGCATGCTGGATGAGCATTACGGTTTGAAGAAGTAAGTCCTCTTCAAGCAATCAAAAAGCCCGGCTGATCGATGATCAGCCGGGCTTTTTGTTGGGTGCTCAATCCATCAGGCAACGCTGATCACCTGTTGGAGCAGGCAAGCCAGCGCCCACAGTGACCGAGTATCGCTTCAAGCAGGTTGTTGTTCTTGCAACCGCCCCCCCTCGATACGCACATGCCGCCCATGGAAACGCTTGAGGCTGCTGCGGTGGCCGACACTGACGATACTCAGCCCCGGCAACTCATCGATCAACGCCTGATACAACGTCGCCTCATCCTCTTCATCCATGGCCGAGGTCGCTTCGTCCATGTACAGCCATTGCGGTGCGAACAGCAACGCACGGGCGAACGCCAAGCGTTGCTGTTCACCGGGTGAGAGCATGCGCTGCCAGTGATTGGCCTCATCCAGCTGTCCAACCAGGTGCGGCAGGCGGCAAGTATCAAGGACCTGTGCATAACGCTCTGCCGAATACACGCTGTCGTCCTGTGGATAACTCAACACCGCCTTCAACGTGCCAATCGGCAAGTAGGGCTTCTGCGGCAGGAACAGATAACGCTTGGCCGGCAGGCGAATGCTGCCGTGACCGGCAGGCCAGAGATGACCCATCGCGCGCAACAAGGTACTTTTGCCGCTGCCGGAACGGCCGCTGAGCATCACGCGCTGACCCGGCTCAACGACCATGTCGGCGTCGGCCAGCAGGTGGCGACCATCGCCCAGGTCCATGCCCAGCCCTTGCACCACAAGGCGTTCGCCCTCGGCGCTCACATCGATGGCCGCGGGACGCTGCTCGTTGTCGCGCATGGCCTGCTGGAAGCTCAATAGACGGTCGCTGGTCGCACGCCAGGTCGCCAGGTCGGCGTACGCGCTGATAAACCAGCTGAAGTTACCTTGCACGTTGCCGAACGCCGAGTTGATTTGCATCAGTTCGCCCAGCTCGATCTTGCCCGCGAAGTAGCGCGGAGCGGCCACGATAAACGCAAACACCATAGCGATCTGTTCGTAGCCGGCGGTGAAGAACGTCAGGCGCTTGGACACCTTCATGATGTCCCAGTAGTTATGCCAGACCTTCCCAAAGCGCGCGCTCAAGCGTTGATTCTCGTTGGGCTCGCCGTTGTACAGGGCGATGCTCTCGGCATTCTCCCGCACCCGCACCATGGAAAAACGCAGGTCCGCTTCGAAACGTTGTTGCTGGTTGCTCAAACCGATCAAACGGCGACCGATCAGGTGGGTCAACCAACTGCCGACGACGGCGTACACCAATGCACACCAGAACATGTAGCCAGGGACCGTGATACCGAAGACCTCGATGCTGCCCGACACGCCCCACAGGATGATCGAGAACGACACCAGGCTGACCACGTTGCGCAGCAGGCCCAGGCCGAGGCTCAAGGTGTTCGAGGTAAAGCTGTTGAGGTCTTCGGAAATCCGCTGGTCCGGGTTATCGGTGTAGCCGCCCTGCTCCAGCTGGTAGTAGTTCTTGTGGCCAAGCCAGCGCGCAAAATGCTTTTCAGTGAGCCACGCCCGCCAGCGGATCGTCAGCATCTGGGTCAAGTAGAGGCGGTATACCGCGCCGAGAATGGCCACCGTGGCGATGCCGCAGAAATAGCCGATCTGTTGCCAGAAGGCGGCGGTGTCCTTGTTCTCCAGGGCGTTGTAGAAGTCCTTGTACCAGTGGTTGAGCCACACGGAAATCGCCACGCTGAACAGCGACAGGCCGATCACCACCGCCAGCAACAACCAGGCCTTGCCCTTCTCTTCACTGCGCCAATAGGGCGTGATCATCGCCCAGGTGCGGCGAAAGAATTGCCCACGCACCGCGTCGTTGACCGCGGAGTACTCAGCGTTCTGATTCATCGTTCAGGCTCGGTAGGGAAAAGGTGACAGGCATTCGAACCGATCATAGTTGATCGGTTCGCAGCTCCGTGCGGCCTGAAGCAGATTGTTCAGCCGGCGTTCAGCGACGTACCGGGCGCTTCTGCAGCTTGCGCTGCAAGGTGCGGCGGTGCATGCCCAGGGCGCGGGCCGTGGCGGAGATGTTGCCTTCATGCTCGGTGAGCACGCGCTGGATGTGCTCCCACTGCAGGCGGTCCACCGACATCGGGTTTTCCGGCACCAGGGTGTCCAGGTCAGCGTGCTCGGACAGCAACGCTGCCAGCACATCATCAGCATCCGCGGGCTTGCACAGGTAGTTGCAGGCACCGCGCTTGATCGCCTCGACGGCGGTGGCAATGCTGGAATAACCGGTGAGGATCACCACGCGCATTTCCGGGTCGAGTTCCAGCAGCTTGGGCAACAGCACCAGGCCGGAGTCGCCATCCATTTTCAGGTCGAGCGCGGCGTAGTCCGGCAGGTCGGCCTGGGCGATGGTCAGGCCTTCCTCGGCAGACCCGGCGGTGCTGACCCGGAAACCGCGACGGCTCATGGCGCGCGCCATCACGCGGGTAAAGGTGGCGTCGTCATCTACCAGCAGCAAGTGCGGCAGTTCTTCGCCTTCGACTTGGATCTCGTCACTCATCGATATCTCCTCGTGCGACACGGGGCAGGCGCAGCTCGGTAAGCGTGCCGCCTTCCTCATGACTATAGAGCTTCACTGAGCCGCCCGCGCGGGTCACGCTGGCCTTGCTCAAGAATAGGCCCAGGCCGAAGCCCTTGCCCTTGGTGGTAAAGAAAGGTTTGCCGATCTGCTCGGCAATGGCCAGCGGCACGCCCGCGCCGTGGTCACGAATACTGATGGTGACGTTTTCCGCGTCCCAGTCCAGCTGCACGCCCAGGCCTTCGGGGCAGGCGTCGGCGGCATTGTTCAACAGGTTGAGCAGCGCCTGGGTCAAATCCGGAGGCGGTGCCATGCGTGGCACGGTGCCCTGCCCTAACAGATGAAAACGGTAACTCGCTTCAGGACGCATCAGGTGCCAGCGGTTCAAGGCTTCGTCGAGCCACTGGGTCACGTCCTGCATCTCCACCGCCAGTCGGCGATTGGCTTCGGCGGCGCGCACCAGTTGCTGCAAGGTCTGCTTGCACTGCTTGACCTGTTCCTGCAGCACACTCAGGTCATCCTGCAGCGCCGGGTCGTGATGGTCCTGGGTCATTTCCTTGAGCAACACGCTCATGGTGGCCAACGGCGTACCCAATTCATGGGCCGCCCCCGCTGCCTGGGTGGCAACGGCCAGCAGTTGCTGATCGCGCAAACCTTCTTCACGGCGAATGGCGCGCAGTTCTTCCTGGCGCCGCAGTTCTTCGGCCATGCGTGCGGCGAAAAAGGTGATGACCGCGGCGGACAGGGCAAAACTCAGCCACATCCCGTAGATCTGCAGGTTTTCCCGGGCGATGGGAAAGGTCTGCAGCGGGTAGAAGCGCGCCAGCAGCAGGGTATACAGGGTCAGGGCGATGCCCGACAGCACCACCGAATAGCGCCACGGCAGGGTCACGGCGGCGATGGTCAGTGGCACCAGGTAGTACGAAACGAACGGGTTGGTGGAGCCACCGGAGAAATACAGCAACACGCTGTGGATAAACAGGTCGCAGGCCAATTGCAGGGCGTATTCCAGCTCGGTCACCGGCCAGGTTGTGCGCAACCGGATGGCGGTGAACACACAGAGCACCGTGGAGAAACCCAGGGTCACGGCCAGTTGCAGCCACGGCAGCGGCAACAGGTCGAACCAATAGGCGAGCCCGACGGAGCCGGCCTGTGCGGCCAGGACCAGGGTACGGATGAACGTCAGGCGCCAGAGGTTCTGGCGGGTGGCGGAAGTCAGTTTTACGGCGGCGAGCATGAGCTCTCCCGGTGAGCGCTGCAGGCGGATCGGCAGGAGTATAAACGAAGCAGGCGCGCTGGCACGGCGCGTGTGGCTCTTTGCCGCAGGCCGGGCAAATGACCGTTCGTCGGCATCCCCCTCACTTGTAGGTAATGTGTAAACCCGAAGAACCCAGTGCCAGCGTCTACAGTCATACCGAACACGAACACCCCAAGGAGCTTCCATGTCTCGTTTCATTCGCAGTGCCGCCCTCATCACCCTCAGCGCGAGCGCCCTGGCCAGCCTGCCGGCTACGGCCGCCGACGCACTGAACTACAACCAGATTTCCCTGCGCGCCGAGGTCAGCCAGGAGGTGGCCCGGGACAAGATGATCGTCACCCTCTACACCGAATCCCAGAACAGCGACCCGGCCAAACTGGCTGCAGAAATCACGACCACCCTGAACACGGCCCTGGGCCAGGCCCGCGAAGTCAAAGGCGTGACCCTGCGCCAGGGCAGCCGCAACAGCTACCCGATCTACGACAACAAGAACCAGAAGATCACCGGCTGGCGCGAGCGCGCTGAACTGCGCCTGGAAAGCGCAGACTTCCCGGCGCTGTCCAAACTCACCGGCGAGCTGTTGAACACGCTGAAAATGGAGAACATGGACTTCGCCATCGCCGACGCCACGCGCAAGTCCAGCGAAGACGCGTTGCTCAAGGACGCGGTCGCCGCGTTCAAAGCACGCGCGCAACTGGCCACCGATGCGCTGGGCGGCAAGGGCTACAAGATCGTCAACCTGAACTTCAACACCAACGGCTACCCAATGCCGTATGCCCGTGGCGGCATGATGATGAAGGCAGCCATGGCGGATTCGGCGCCAACGCCTGAAGTGGAAGCGGGCACCAGCCAAGTATCCATGTCGGCAGATGGCGTGATTGAAGTCATCCAGTAAGGCCTGTCCCCATCCTGAAACGGCACGGCCTAAAAAACCGTGCCGTTTTTTTGCGTAAAGCAATCCCAATACGACACGCGTCGCGTCAGCCTTTTCGTAACATTCCGCCATCAATCAGCACTGTCGTTGTGGAATTGGTCATCCGGTTCTGGACACTCACCTACACCCTCCCAGACTAGCAAGGAGAGCACGGCGGGCAGGTATCCAAACCACAGCGAGAACTGAATTAATGACCATCACAGCACCCCGTTCGTCCGTCCTTGCGCCTCACAGCCCAGCGCTCGCCATTCAGCAAGACTCCACCGCCCCAAGTGTGATTAATGTACCGCCCAGCAGCCGCGCCGAGGGCGACCGCCAATTGGCACAAAACCTGGTCGGCGCACTGCAAAAGACGAAGGATGATGGGCAGGCACCTGTTCAGGTTCCCCCCTCTTCTACGCTGGGTCAGTGGCGAACCCAATTGGTGATCGCACTGAGGAACCCTGAGTTTCAAAACTGGATAAAGGCCAAGGGGATCAGGCCTGAAAGCATTGTGATTTTTCCAGACTCCGGCGCCATCATGGTCACGATCAACCATCAGCGCAGCACGTTCACCCTCAACGACAACTCCGGATGGTCCACCGTAGCCGGCCCTATTGTGTCGGCAAGCAAAGTGATAGGGAGCGGCAGTGGTGACTCCATTCACTACCCTGAGGTTTTTCGCGATACCGCTGAACTGAAAAACGTGGCGTCATTCTATGGGGTGCCAGCCCTGGAAGATGCGACGGTCAAAGAAATCGAGCGCACTCGCGCGTTCCCTCCGATTGAACCGACAGATGCGCAAAGGTCGCCGTCAGTACGCGGAGACAACGCATTGGGTGAACAACAGCAGGTCCTGGCTGCCATTTATCAGCGCAACAGCGCCAGCCTTGCCCCGCCCGGCGATGCGCAGTTGGTGCAGCGCTTCACCGGCGAATGGCAAAAAAAGATGGAGGGTGGCACCGCTGGCCTGGTCACCGTCCCGGCTCAAACCACATTAGGCCAATGGCTGGCACTCTATGGCGCCCTGCTGGAAACGCCAGTGGTAAAAAACTGGATGCGCGATCAGAACATCGATCCAGGCACCCTGAAAATCGTTCCATCCACCGGCGCCATGTCGGCGACGGTCGCCGGTAACACCAAAAACTTCTCACTGACCGACAATTCGGGCTGGCGGCAAATTGCGGGGCCGTTGCTGGAAGCAGGCAAGGTGATCGCCCCCTCTGCGAAACAGTCCTTGAGCGTGTCCTTTGACCAAGGCGTCGCAGCCGTTTCCCTGAAAGTGGTTGCCAAGTTCTATGGAGAATCTACCCCTGCCAACGTGGCTGCGTGCATGCCGCGTATAGAACAGTTGAATAGGCAGAAAAGCTTTGACGCCGTGCCAGATGAACGCCAATCGGCATACGCCCTTGAGGCACTCAGGCGCAATGCCGCCAAAGCTTACGCAGTGGCGCCTGCCAAGCTCGCCTACACACGCCTGGCAACCGGCGTGGCAAAGGCTGTTCCCGAACCGCGTGCGCAAGCGAAACAATTGGCGGAAAAAATACTCCGGGAAAACCTGTCGACAGAGCAACTGGCCAAGCTTGAACCGCTGGATGCAGACAAGCTGTACCTGAACCGTTTTCAGGGAGGTGTTGCACCGTCGACGGCACGATCCGGGTGGGACCATCCGGGCGAGGAGCCTAAACGCTCACTCACACTGACCGAGGCGGTGCTGAGTAACTTTACCGAACACGATTGGCTTCCGGGAGAGCTCGATAATAACGCCGGCATTTATGTGGATGGCCCAGGGCAAAGTAAAAAGCAGGGCTACGGGGCCCACAACGAAGTGGCTATCGACCCTTCAACCTTTATGCGCGCCGTCTGGAAAGCCGACTTCCAGGGCGAGATGACCCAAAAAATAGACGCGTTCTGGGCCGAGCACGGTACTGACTACCGCACGGCTTCAAAGGGGGAGTTCGTCAATCAAGCGCGCCAGCAGCTCAAGGCGCAAGACGCAAAAAGCGCCTCTGAACGTGCATCACAGGCAGGCGAACACCAATTTACCCGGTCTGACTACCAACTGGTGATGAAGGCCGTTTCCAACGTCCCTGCGGACCCAAAAGCCCCTGCCACGCTTGAGCAGTTGCAGGCTGAAGCGCCAACAGAAGGCAAAGTGCGCGCGCATGTCTTCGATATCAACGGTTGGCCCAGCAATATCATCCGTTTTGCTGACGCGGATGACGGCCAGTACAACTACGAAAATAACCGTCGAGACGGCCGACAAATCCTCTATCTGCCTGGCGCTACACCTGCGTTCTTGCGGTTTGATTCGCTCAAGAAAATGGACGATTGGGTGGTCGAGCAGGCCAAGGACCCGAAAAAACGCGAAGCCCTGGCCTCGCACTTTTCTCTGTACAACCGCCAGGACGGTGGGAGTTTTGGCAAGTATGGCGTCGATTCGGCACTCGCCCACCTGGCCACTGGCGACTGGGAGAACTGGGAGGGAAAAACCATCGACCGTCGCGATATTAAAATCGCGGGTGATGTCTTCACGCACCTGCGTGACAACGCCAGGGAGCGCATGACGAGTGACGCCGATACCGTGATCAAGTCCAACAGCGAGGTCACCCGGGACACTTGGCTCAATGATATTACCGCGGGCGCAGGCCTCTTGGCCAAACTGGCACCCCTGGGTTTGCCTGTCGCCCTGGCAGGGATTGGCACCGGCCTCACCCAAATGGCGCTGGGAACGGAGAAATCCTATTCGGGCGACGCACAGGCCGAGCGCAAAGAAGGCGCCTGGAAGATTTTCGATGGTGCCCTCAATACCTTGTTTTCGGCACTCCCCGGTGCAGAGAAAGCAAATGATCCGTTCGATTTATCGGAAGAAGAGCTTTCATCATCTCCCGTTTCAAACACTGATGACACACCAAGATCCACTCCCGACGGTTCAGATGACATACCGCTGCGCAAGGGTGCGCGCAGCGCAACGCCACCACGCCAATCCTCAAGCAGCCTCATTAAAATGAGCGCGCACGCAGTGTCCGATGGAGAGGCATCAATCAAAAATGTCACGCCTGATGCGTTGGGTGTTTATAGGGTCCAGGATGCCGACGGCCTGTACCGCGCGTTCGTTCGTTTTACCGATGAAACAGGCAGCAGCAAGGTATTTGAACTCAAGGGGCATTACAAAACAGGCGATATGTTTGCGTCGATCATCAACCCCAAAACCGGCAAGGCCGTGATGAGGGTCAACCCCGGCCGCAATCGTGAGTGGGCCCGGGCGCCCGCAGATGGCGGGGTAAAATGGCCATGGGAGCGCACGCCATCGCCTACGCTGAGTGACGACATGAAGTCCACCTCCACCTTCTCCAACCAATTCCGCGATCTCGACGGCAAGAAATTGTCCGCCGGTAAACGAGCGGATGAATTCTTGAAATTCAGCGAAGGAAGCCATTACGAATTCGCCAGCAACAACTACGAGGACAATGGCGTCATCAAGGCAAACGCCAGGGTGTCCTGGAACCTCGACGAAACCGGATTCGCCGTGGAGGCTGGCGAAAAAGCACAAATCACAGAGCACAGTTCCAGTGAGTACTCCCCCAACTTTGTCTTGGATATAAATCGTAACCCCTACACCGTCACCACGACAGAAAACAGGCTGCTAAATACTCAGCGACTGAATGCCGAGGCAGACTCGGCCGAGGGCATCCGGCAAGCACGATTGAAGCAGTTTGAGCAAGCCGTCCCCGATGCCGATCTGCGCGCCCGTATCTCCGAAGTGGCGCATCAGGGCTCCATTGCACCCGCGACCATCAATTTGAACGGGGGCTCGGTGCTGCAGGACGGCTACTACTTCGGCGCTGACGATACCCAGTTTCATATCGAGCATGTCCCTGCCAAGGACGTGACCACGGTACGGATCACATCCAGAGGGCACCTCTCCAATCCGGAGCAGGATATCAACCACGTTCCTGGCGTGGAGGTCACCATCACCAGGACATTTACAATACGCGCGAGCAACGAACTGGACGCGCCCTATGTGATCGATAAAAACGCGCCAACCAATATCGAGGTGTCCGTCGCACCCGGTCCGTAAGGCGGGTCGATAACTGCCCTCTTACCTGGTCCCCCTGAACGGCGTTACCCTCGGTAGCGCCGTTTTCGTTTGAGCAGCTCATATATGCCTGCCACTTCAGGGGTCTCCATGGAAAGAATCACCTTAAAACCGCTGCTCCTCGCCGCCGGCCTGTTGGCTTTTATGCCGATGGCCCATGCGGCCACCACCCTGGTCTACTGCTCCGAAGCCAGCCCCGCCGGATTCGATCCCAGCCAGTACACCAGCGGCACCGATTTTGATGCTTCCGCTGAAACCGTGTTCAACCGCCTGACCCAGTTCAAGCGCGGCGGCACCGAAGTGGAGCCCGGCCTGGCGACGAGCTGGGAGGTCTCCAAAGACGGCCTGACCTACACCTTCCACCTGCGCGATGGCGTCAAGTTCCACACCACCGATTTCTTCACCCCTACCCGCGATTTCAACGCGGATGATGTGCTGTTCACCTTCAATCGGCTGCTGGATGCACAGAGCCCCTTCCGCCAGGCCTACCCCTCCGAATCGCCGTACTTCACCGACATGGGTTTGAACACCATGATCAAGAGCGTCGACAAACTTGACGAACACACCGTGCGCTTCAACCTGAATAACGTCGATGCGTCATTTGTGCAGAACCTGGCCATGAGCTTCGCCTCGGTGCAGTCCGCCGAGTACGCCGCCCAACTGTTGAAACAAGGCACAGCCTCGGACATTAACCAGAAGCCCGTGGGCACCGGGCCGTTTGTGTTCAAGCGCTATCAGAAGGACTCGCAGATCCGCTACGTGGCCAACAAACAGTATTGGAAGCCCGAGGACGTGAAGCTCGACAACCTGGTGTTCGCGATCACCCCGGATGCTGCATCGCGCCTGCAAAAGCTCAAGGCTGGCGAATGCCAGGTCAGTGGTTACCCACGCCCTGCCGACATTGAAGTGATGAAGCAGGACCCGAACCTGCGCGTGCTGCAACAGGCCGGGTTCAACCTGGGCTTCCTGGCCTACAACGTGACCCACCCGCCGTTGGACCAGCTCAAGGTGCGCCAGGCGCTGGACATGGCCATCGACAAGCCGGCGATTATCAAGGCCGTGTACCAGAGCGCCGGGCAATTGGCGCAGAACGCGCTGCCGCCTGCGCAGTGGTCTTATGACCCCAGCATCAAGGATGCACCTCACGACCCGGCCAAAGCCCGTGCGCTACTAAAAGAAGCAGGGGTTGCACCTGGTACCACCATCAACCTCTGGGCAATGACCGTACAACGTGCGTCCAACCCCAACGCGCGCATGTCGGCACAAATGATCCAACAGGATTGGGAGAAAATTGGCATCAAGGCCAATATCGTCAGCTATGAGTGGGGCGAGTACATCAAGCGCGCTAAAAACGGTGAGCATGACGCGATGATCTACGGCTGGACTGGCGACAATGGCGATCCGGATAACTGGTTGGGCGTGCTCTACAGTTGTGCCGCAGTCAAGGGCAGCAACTACGCCAAATGGTGTAACCCGGCCTACGACAAACTCGTGCAACAAGCCAAGGTCAGCAACGACCGCGAGCAGCGCATCAAGTGGTATCAACAGGCACAGAAAATCCTTAAGGAACAAGTACCTATAACGCCCATTGCAAACTCGACGGTTTTCCAACCACTGCGCAAGGAAGTGAAGGACTTCAAGATCAGCCCCTTCGGACTGACCCCGTTCTATGGCGTGAGTCTAGATAAGTAACAGCGACGCCCCAACCGAGTGCGCTAGACGCCTCGGTTGGTCATTTTTGGTGCGCCTGCTGCACCGAAAAAACCCTCAAAATATGCGCAAATATGTACAAACTTTCATAATTGCGACATTCCTGTACGTTCGTACCACTGTTTCACCCTCGTAACGGTTCAGCATCTTGCATTGGGTATGGCGCCTGCATAAGTATCCGCAGGCCGACTCACGAGGTCGCCCTCACCACCAAAAATGACAACAAATCATGAGGCCAACATGCTTAAACACGCAGTCATTCCGTTAATTGTTAGCGCTGGCCTTATGGCCGCAGCTCCTTTCGCCCAAGCGGCGACTAACCTGGTGTTCTGCTCCGAAGGGAGCCCGGCCGGTTTTGACCCAGGCCAGTACACCACCGGAACAGACTTCGATGCCTCGGCCGAAACCATGTTCAACCGCCTGACCCAGTTCGAACGCGGCGGCACCGCTGTGATTCCTGGCCTGGCTACCAGCTGGGACGTTTCCCCGGATGGCTTGACCTACACCTTCCACCTGCGCGACGGCGTCAAGTTCCACACCACCTCGTACTTCAAGCCGACCCGTACCTTCAATGCCGATGACGTGCTGTTCACGTTCAACCGCATGATCAACAAGGACGATCCGTTCCGCAAAGCCTACCCCACCGAGTTCCCGTACTTCACGGACATGGGGATGGACACCAACATCAAGAACATCGAGAAGGTCGATGAACACACCGTCAAGTTCACCCTTGGCACCGTGGACGCCGCCTTCATCCAGAACCTGGCAATGAGCTTCGCTTCGATCCAGTCGGCTGAATACGCCGCACAACTGCTGAAAGAAGGCAAGGCCGCGGACATCAACCAGAAGCCAATCGGCACTGGCCCGTTCGTGTTCAAGAGCTACCAGAAAGACTCGAACATCCGCTACACCGGCAACAAGGACTACTGGAAACCTGAAGACGTGAAGATCGACAACCTGATCTTCGCCATCACCACTGACCCGTCGGTGCGTATCCAGAAGCTCAAGAAAAACGAATGCCAGATCACCTTGTTCCCACGTCCGGCCGACCTCAAGGCGCTGGAAGCTGACAAGGACCTGAAACTGCCGAACCAGGCCGGTTTCAACCTGGGCTACATCGCCTACAACGTCATGGACAAGGTCAAGGGCAGCGACCAGCCGAACCCGCTGGCTGACCTGCGCGTACGCCAGGCGCTGGACATGTCGGTGAACAAGCAGCAGATCATCGACTCCGTGTACCAGGGCGCCGGCCAATTGGCCGTCAACGCCATGCCGCCGACCCAATGGTCGTATGACACCACCATCAAGGACGCCAAGTACGATCCGGAGAAAGCCAAGTCGCTGCTCAAGGAAGCCGGCGTCAAGGAAGGGACTGAAATCGTCCTGTGGGCCATGCCGGTTCAGCGTCCGTACAACCCGAACGCCAAGCTGATGGCAGAAATGCTGCAAAACGACTGGAAGAAGATCGGTCTCAACGTGAAGATCACCAGCTACGAGTGGGGCGAGTACATCAAGCGCTCCAAAGGTGGCGAGAACCAGGCCATGATCATTGGCTGGAGCGGTGACAATGGTGACCCGGACAACTGGCTGAACGTGCTGTTCGGCTGCGACTCGCTGTCCGGTAACAACTTCTCCAAATGGTGCGACAAGAAATTCGATGGCATCGTGAAAGAAGCCAAGGCCACATCGGATGTCGCCAAACGCACCGAGCTGTACAAGCAGGCGCAACATATCCTCAAAGATGCAGTCCCGATGACACCTATCGCGCACTCGACGGTGTATCAACCCATGCGCAACACCGTGCAGGACTTCAAGATCAGCCCGTTTGGCTTGAACTCCTTCTACGGCGTGAGCGTAAGCGGCAAGTAAGGAGCCTTGACGGCGACGTTTCATAACGTCGCCGTTATTGCATCCGCCAGGCCCGTAGGAAACAAACCACGCTCGCAGTCGTTGCGTCCTACAGCAATGAACTGCGATGCGCGGCGCCGTTGCCTACAAGGTCAATCCGATTTGGCGCATTTACTGTGAAGTCCGCGACCCATAACGTCGTAGGACGGCAGAAGCTCCATATTCGGAAAGGCACTTGCTGAGTGTGGGATCAGTGATGTTTCCCTGGCCGTACGCCAGGGTGATTGCTCACTGATGACAATTACAAACAAGGATCGGGATCGTCATGCGCCATACCACCGTTCTATCCGCAATTTTTGGCACCAGCCTGCTGGCTGTGGCCACGATGGGCCAGGCCGCCGACAAGAAGAGCCTGGTGTTCTGCTCGGAAGGCAGCCCGGCTGGCTTTGACACCGCGCAATACACCACCGCCACCGATAACGATGCGGCCGAGCCGCTGTACAACCGTCTGGTTGAGTTTGAAAAGGGCGAGACAGGTGTCGTACCCGCGCTGGCTACCAAGTGGGATATTTCGCCAGATGGCCTGACCTACACCTTTCACCTGCGTGAAGGGGTGAAATTCCACAGCAACAAGGAATTCAAGCCGACGCGGGACTTCAATGCCGACGACGTGCTGTTCACCTTCAATCGCATGCTTGACCCCGACCACCCGTTCCGCAAGGCCTACCCCACCGAGTTTCCGTACTTCAACGGGATGAGCCTGAACAAGAATATTGCCAAGGTCGAGAAAACCGACCTGCACACGGTGGTGATCACCCTGAACACGGTCGACGCCGCGTTCATCCAGAACATCGCCATGAGCTTCGCCGCTATCCTGTCGGCTGAATACGCCGAGCAATTGCTCAAGTCCGGCAAACCCAGCGACATCAACCAGAAGCCGATCGGCACTGGCCCCTTCGCGTTCCAGCGCTATCAGAAAGATTCGCAGATCCGTTACGTGGCCAACAAACAGTACTGGGACCCGAGCAAGGTCAAGCTGGACCAGTTGATTTTCGCCATCAACACCGACCCGTCGGTGCGGGTGCAAAAACTCAAGGCCGGCGAATGTCAGGTGACCCTGCATCCACGCCCGGCTGACGTCGACGCCCTCAAGGCGGACCCCAAGCTGCAACTGCTGACCAAACCAGGGTTCAACCTCGGCTACATCGCCTACAACGTGCGCCATAAGCCGTTCGACCAGCTTGAAGTGCGCCAGGCGCTGGACATGGCGGTGAACAAGCAGAGCATCCTGAATGCGGTGTACCAGGGCGCAGGGCAACTGGCGGTCAACGCCATGCCGCCGACGCAATGGTCCTACGACGACAGCATCAAGGACGCCGCCTACAACCCGGAAAAAGCCAAGGAACTGCTCAAGGCTGCAGGCGTGAAGGAAGGCACCGAAATCACCCTGTGGGCGATGCCCGTACAACGCCCCTACAACCCCAACGCCAAGCTGATGGCCGAGATGCTGCAAAGCGACTGGGCCAAGATCGGCCTCAAGGTCAAGATCGTCAGCTATGAGTGGGGCGAGTACATCAAGCGCACCAAGAACGGTGAGCACGATGTGAGCCTGATCGGCTGGACCGGCGACAATGGTGACCCGGACAACTGGCTGGGCACCCTCTACAGCTGCGACGCCATCGGCGGGAACAACTACTCCATGTGGTGTGACCCGGCGTACGACAAGCTGATCAAGCAAGCCAAGGTCGTGACCGACCGCGAACAAAGGACTGTTCTCTACAAACAGGCGCAGCAACTGCTCAAGCAGCAGGTGCCGATCACGCCAGTCGCCCACTCGACGGTCAACCAGCCGTTAAGCGCCAACGTCGAAGGGTTCAAAGTCAGCCCCTTCGGCCGCAACGTGTTCTCGGGCGTCAGTATCACCCCATAAGAAAATAACCGGATTGCGCAGGGCGAAACCCGCCTTGCTGCAAACGCGCGGCCTTTTGTTGGGATTTTTCCTACGCCAAACGTTTGCCATGGCTTGAACGAGTTACACACCCAATAGCCGGATCACCAAAAAAGACCGGCATTAAAAAGAGAACCAAAGGAGCTTCATCAATGAAACTGAGCAGCAAAGCGCTTCTGGCCCTGGCCATCAGCAGCATCACGGCCACCGCCTACGCTGAATCCACCAGCCAGGACTTCGTTCCCACCACATTGGCCGGCACCAGCGCCCAAAGCGAAGCCAAGGGCTTTATCGAAGACTTCAGCCTGGGTGGCACCACGCGTAACTGGTACTCCCACGAGAGCAAGTACCGTGGCGGCAACTTCGAATACCAGAAGCACGGTCAAACCCGTACCGACCGTAACCGTACCAACTGGGTACAGGGCACCATCATCAACGCCAGCTCGGGTTTCACCCAAGGCACCGTAGGCGTCAAGACCGAATTGGCGGTCTACAACGCGTTGGTCCTGGACCGCAGCAAGCGTGACATCAAGGGCGGTTCCAACCGTACACTGGCTGACTCCGACGGTGATGCAGTAGGCCAGTGGAGCAAACTGGGCCTGGCCAACGTGCAGTTCCGCGTATCGAACACCACCTTGACCGCCGGTCGTCAGAACTTCAGCAGCGGCATCGTCGACACCATCGGCAACCGTGCACTGCCATCGAGCTTCGAAGGTGTGAGCTTCAACAGCGAAGAGTTCAGCAACCTGTCGTTCCAGGGCGGCGTGTTTGACCGCGTTTCGCCACGTACCGAACAGAGCCTGTCGAAATTCCGTAGCGAATACGGCAATGGCGCGGAGACCGACAAGGTGTCCACCCTGGGCCTGAACTACCAGCCGCTGAAAAGCCTGAAAGTCAGCGTCTTCGGCGCTAACGTGAAGGACTTCTGGAACCAGTACTACTTCGGCGCTACCCACGAGTTGGGTGATGCCCAGCAACTGGCGCTGACCACCGGTTTCAACTACTACAAAACGGTCGATGAAGGCAAAAAAGAGATGGGGGAAATCGACAACGATACCTTCTCCCTGTCCCTGGGCCTGGCGCACCAGGCTCACAGCCTGACGTTCTCCTACCAGCAAGTGAACGGTAACGAGTACTTCGACTACCTGCACGAAACCAACGGCATCTACCTGGCCAACTCCCTGACCTCTGACTTCAACGGTCCGAACGAGAAATCCTTCCAGATCGCCTACGGCATCAACATGGCCGAATACGGCGTGCCAGGCCTGAAGTTCAACGCCTACTCGGCGCGCGGCTGGGACATCGACGGTACTCACTACACCGGCAACAACGGCCGGGCCAAGTTCGCCTACGACGGCATCCAGAATCAAGACGGCGAAAAACACCAGGAATACGGTGTAGGCGCCTCTTACGCCATCCAGAGCGGCGCGCTCAAGGCCACCACCGTGCGTGCAACCTACGTTGAGCACCGCGGTAGCGAGTTCCAATCTGACGGCAGCATCAAAGAGTTCCGTCTGGTGACCACCATTCCGTTCAACATTCTTTAATTAGCGCCAGGTAGACGGCGGGCTCAGGACGAGCCCGCCGTCTACGCTTGTCTGGTCCCATCGATTGCAGAGGGCTATGAATGAAAATGCTTCCGCTACAAGCCACCATGGCCGCCGCGCTGTTGAGCGTGGCGATCGGCGTTTCGGCCAAACCACTGGTTGTCTGCACCGAAGCCAGCCCGGAAGGTTTCGACCCGGTCCTGTACACCACGGCCGTGACCGCAGACGCCGCCGCTGAAACCATGTTCAACCGTCTGGTGGACTTCAAGCCAGGCACCACTGAAATCGTTCCCGCGCTCGCCAAGACCTGGGAAATCAGTGACGACGGCCTGACCTATACGTTCCACCTGCGCGATGACGTCAAGTTCCACACCACCGACTACTTCAAGCCCACGCGCAACTTGAATGCCGATGACGTGCTCTGGAGCTTCCAACGCCAGTTGGACCCGAAACACCCTTGGCATAACAAATCCGCCACAGGTTTCCCCTATTTCGAAAGCATGGGCTTCAAGGAACTGCTCAAAAGCGTCGAGAAGACTGATGACCACACGGTGGTCTTCACCCTGACGCGCCCTGAAGCACCGTTCCTGGCCGATGTCGCGATGCCGTTTACCGCCATCCACTCCGCTGAATACGCCGACAAACTGCTCGCCGCCGGTAAGACCGATGAGCTCAATAGCAAGCCGATCGGCACCGGCCCGTTCATCTTCATCCGCTATCAGAAAGATGCTCAGGTACGCTTCAAGGCCAACCCGGAATACTTCCGTGGCAAGCCGCCGGCCGACCCGTTGATCCTGGCCATTGCCGTCGACAACAACGTGCGCCTGCAGAAGCTCAAGGCCAACGAATGCCAGGTCGCGCTATATCCCAAGCCCGATGACCTGCCCAGCATCAAAAAAGACCCGAACCTGAAGGTCGATGAACTGGCGGCGATGACCACCGCCTACACCGCACTGAACACTACCCACAAGTACATGAGCGACGCGCGGGTGCGTCATGCGATCAACATCGCATTCGACAAAAAAGGCTACAACGAATCGCTGTACGGCAAAGGCAACGCTGTCGATGCCACCGGCCCGTTTCCACCCACGCTGCTGGGATTCAACGACAAGCTGAAAAACCCACCGCGCGACCTCGATAAGGCCCGCGCCCTGCTCAAGGAAGCCGGCGTGCCGGAAGGCACCGAGTTCACCCTGTTCACCCGTAACGGCGGCGGCCCGACCAACCCTAACCCGATGCTCGGCGCACAGCGCATGCAGGCGGATCTGGCGCAGATTGGCCTGAAGGTGAATATCAAAGTCATGGAATGGGGCGAAATGCTCAAGCGTGCTAAAAACGGCGAGCACGACATGGTGTCCGCCGGTTGGGCGGGGGATAACGGCGACCCGGATAACTTCCTCACGCCGAACCTGAGTTGCGATGCAGCGAAAAACGGCGAAAACTACGCGCGCTGGTGTAACAAGGAGTTTCAAGACTTGATCGACAAGGCGCGCGCTATCGCTGAACCCGCACAACGCGCTGCACTCTATGAACAAGCAATGGACGTTTTCGACAAGGACCAACCGTGGATTCCCATGGCTTACCCGAAAATGTTCACCGCCATGCGCAAGAACGTCGAGGGATATACCCAAAGCCCTCTGACGAACAATAACTTCGCCACTACCCAGGTGAAGTAAATAAGAAAAACGCTCGGCACCGTCGACACTGACGGTGCCGGACCTGCCTAACCGGCTGATTGAGGTAAACGACAAGATGTTTAGTTTTATTGCCCGCCGACTGGGGTTATTGATCCCCACGTTTTTCGGCATAACGTTGCTCACGTTTGCGTTGATTCGCATGATCCCTGGCGACCCCGTTGAAGTCATGATGGGCGAGCGGCGCGTCGACCCCGAGATGCACGCACAGGCAATGGAACGCCTTGGCCTTAACAAGCCGTTGTATGCGCAATACCTGGATTACGTCGGCAAGCTCGCCCAGGGCGACCTTGGCGAATCGCTGCGCACCCGCACCAGCGTGTGGACCGAATTCACCGCGCTCTTCCCGGCGACCCTGGAACTGTCCATGGCTGCCCTGTTGTTCGCCGGTATCCTGGGCCTGTTGGCCGGGGTGATCGCGGCGCTGAAGCGAGGATCCCTGTTCGACCATGGGGTAATGGGCATCTCCCTGGCGGGATATTCGATGCCGATCTTCTGGTGGGGCCTGATCCTGATCATGTTCTTCTCGGTAAGCCTGGGCTGGACCCCGGTTTCCGGGCGTATCGACCTGCTCTACGACATCGAGCCGCGCACCGGCTTCATGCTGATCGACACCCTGCTGGCTGACGAGCCGGACGCCTTCTTCGACGCCCTGCACCACCTGATCCTGCCGGCCATCGTGCTCGGCACCATCCCGCTGGCGGTGATCGCGCGGATGACCCGTTCGTCGATGCTCGAAGTCCTGCGTGAAGACTACATTCGCACCGCCAAGGCCAAGGGCCTGTCGCCGGCACGCGTGGTGTTCGTGCACGGCCTGCGCAACGCACTGATCCCGGTGCTGACCGTGGTCGGCCTGCAAGTCGGCACGCTGCTGGCCGGTGCGGTCCTGACCGAAACCATCTTCTCCTGGCCCGGCATCGGCAAATGGCTGATCGAAGCCATTGGCGCGCGGGACTACCCGGTGGTGCAGAACGGCATCCTGCTGATCGCCTGCCTGGTGATCCTGGTGAACTTCGTAGTGGATGTCCTCTACGGCTTCGCCAACCCACGCATCCGTCACCAGCGCTGAGATCATGACCATGACCACACCTACTCAAGTGTCAGCAGTCGATCAAAGCCTGCTGTACCCGTCCCCGTACAAAGAATTCTGGCAAGCCTTCTCCAAGAACAAAGGCGCAGTTGCCGGCCTGCTGTTCATGTTGCTGATCGTGTTCTGCGCGATTTTCGCCCCATGGGTTGCACCGCATAACCCGAGCGAGCAATACCGCGACTTCCTGCTGGCCCCACCGGCCTGGCTGGAAGGCGGGCAGATGCAGTTCCTGCTCGGCACCGACGAACTGGGCCGTGACTTGCTCTCGCGCCTGATCCAGGGCTCGCGCCTGTCCTTGCTGATCGGTTTGTCGTCGGTGGTGATGTCGCTGATCCCGGGCATCCTGCTGGGCCTGTTCGCCGGCTTCTTCCCGCGCCTGCTCGGCCCGACCATCATGCGCCTGATGGACATCATGCTGGCCCTGCCGTCGCTGCTGCTGGCCGTTGCCATTGTCGCGATCCTCGGCCCTGGCCTGATCAACACCGTGATTGCGATCGCTATCGTGTCGCTGCCGTCCTACGTCCGCCTGACCCGCGCTGCGGTCATGGGCGAACTGAACCGCGACTACGTGACCGCCGCCCGCCTCGCCGGCGCAGGCCTGCCGCGCCTGATGTTCATCACCGTGCTGCCTAACTGCATGGCGCCGCTGATCGTCCAGGCCACCCTGAGTTTCTCCTCGGCGATCCTCGATGCCGCGGCCCTGGGCTTCCTTGGTCTTGGCGTACAACCGCCAACCCCCGAGTGGGGCACCATGCTGGCTTCGGCCCGTGACTACATCGAACGCGCCTGGTGGGTCGTGAGCCTGCCTGGTTTGACCATTTTGCTCAGCGTGCTGGCAATCAACTTGATGGGTGACGGCCTGCGCGATGCGCTGGACCCGAAACTCAAGAACGCCGCCTGAGGAGATTCCCATGTCACTGTTAGAAATCAAGAATCTCAACGTCCGCTTCGGCGACAAGACCGCCGTACCGGTGGTCGATGGCCTCGACATTTCCGTCGACAAAGGCGAAGTACTGGCGATCGTTGGCGAGTCGGGGTCGGGTAAATCCGTGACCATGATGGCGCTGATGGGCCTGATCGAGCATCCCGGCATCGTCACCGCCGACGCGCTGAACTTTGACGGCAAGGACATGCTCAAGTTGAGCAACCGCCAGCGCCGCCAGATCGTCGGCAAAGACCTGGCGATGGTGTTCCAGGACCCTATGACCGCCCTGAACCCCAGCTACACCGTGGGGTTCCAGATTGAAGAAGTGCTGCGCCTGCACCTGAAAATGTCCGGCAAGCAAGCGCGCAAGCGTGCCATCGAGCTGTTGGAGAAGGTTGAAATCCCGGGCGCTGCCAGCCGTATGGATGCATACCCGCACCAACTCTCCGGAGGCATGAGCCAGCGGGTGGCAATCGCCATGGCGATTGCTGGCGAGCCAAAACTGCTGATCGCCGACGAACCGACCACCGCTCTGGACGTCACCATTCAAGCGCAGATCATGGACCTGCTACTGGCCCTGCAGAAAGAGCAGAACATGGGCCTGGTGCTGATCACCCACGACCTCGCGGTCGTGGCGGAAACCGCCCAGCGCGTGTGCGTGATGTATGCAGGGCAAGCAGTCGAGGTCGGCCAGGTGCCGCAACTGTTCGATATCCCAGCGCACCCGTACAGCGAAGCCCTGCTCAAGGCGATCCCCGAGCATAGCCTCGGCGCCACGCGTCTGGCCACGCTGCCGGGTATCGTGCCCGGTCGTTATGACCGTCCGCAGGGTTGCCTGCTGTCGCCGCGCTGCCCGTACGTGCAGGAAAACTGCCGCACCCAGCGTCCCGGCCTTGACCCGAAAAGCAACAGCCTCGCGCGCTGCTTCTACCCCTTGAACCAGGAGGTGGCGTAATGGCCGTCGTTCTTACCGCCCGCGACCTGACCCGTCACTACGAAGTGTCCCGTGGCCTGTTCAAGGGCCATGCCACTGTGCGTGCCCTCAATGGCGTGTCCTTCGAGCTGGAAGCCGGCAAGACCCTCGCCGTTGTGGGCGAGTCGGGTTGCGGCAAATCCACCCTGGCCCGTGCACTGACGCTGATTGAAGAACCGTCCTCGGGCTCGTTGAAAATCGCCGGCCAGGAAGTCGCCGGCGCCGACAAGGCTCAGCGCAAGCAATTGCGCAAAGACGTGCAGATGGTGTTCCAGAGCCCGTACGCCTCGCTGAACCCTCGGCAGAAAGTCGGTGATCAACTGGGTGAGCCGCTGTTGATCAACACCAACCTGTCCGCCGCCGAACGCCGCGAGAAAGTGCAGGCGATGATGAAGCAAGTGGGCCTGCGCCCTGAGCATTATCAGCGTTACCCGCACATGTTCTCCGGTGGTCAACGCCAGCGGATCGCCCTCGCCCGCGCCATGATGCTGCAACCGAAAGTGCTGGTTGCCGATGAGCCAACCTCCGCACTGGACGTATCGATCCAGGCCCAGGTGCTCAACCTGTTCATGGACCTGCAGCAGGAGTTCAACACGGCCTACGTGTTCATCTCCCACAACCTCGCGGTGGTGCAACACGTTGCCGACGACGTGATGGTGATGTACCTCGGCCGCCCGGTTGAAGTGGGCCCCAAGGAAGACATCTACGCCCGCCCGCTGCACCCGTATACCCAGGCACTGCTGTCGGCCACCCCGACCATCCACCCGGACCCGAACAAGCCGAAGATCAAGATCGTCGGCGAGCTGCCCAACCCGCTGAACCCGCCACCTGGCTGCGCGTTCCACAAGCGTTGCCCGTATGCGACAGCGCGTTGCAGCAGTGAGGAGCCGTTGTTGCGGCCGCTGGACAACCGCCAGGTGGCTTGCCACTACGCGGAGCAGTTCGTGGCCTGAGCCTGCGTGCAACAAAAATGCCCTGGCGATAAAGCCAGGGCATGACAGGTGTTCTACAAGCCCTTTCCATCAGGTTGCGCATCAGCCTGTTGGGAGGGGCTTTTTTTTGATCAGCGCCTACGTTTGGCTGTCGCCATCATCGTCGTCTGGGTCGTCACTGTCCGGCTCGTTAGTGGTGGAGTCATCATCGTCCTTGCTGCCACCCTGGTCCTGGTCCCCAGGCTCGGCTTCGGACTTGGCCAGTTGCAGGCCCTTGTCATGCGACGCCGACACGCTCGCCTGACCGCTCTGCACCGGGTTATGTGCCCAGGCCGTCGACATCCCCAACGACAACAGCACCAGCACTTTGATCAACAGCACCACACGTTGAAAAATACTCATGGTCGATTTCCGTCCCGTCAGTAGGTGAATCCGACACGACAGCACTTTACCGTCGCCTGTCCTTGAAGCTAGTTGTGATACAGGGTTTGCGCCAGCTATCAGGTGTCACCGTCATCATAGGTTTCGCTGTCTTCCCCTTCGTTATAGGGGTTTTCTGCATCCTCCTTGGGCGCAGGCTGGGCCTGGGGCTGCCAACTGCCGGAGTTGACCTCCTGCTGCTTTTTCTTGGTAACCGGGCCGGTGTCTTTCCACTGCGGCGCCCCTGCGCCCGCCAGGGCTGGAAGGGCCGTCAGCCCTAGGGCGGCCAGCAACACCAGGGGGATGGCGCGTTGAGTATTTCGCACGATTGTCTCCTTTACAGTCGGTGGGTAAACGCTAGACCCGATGCAGGGTTATCGCCAATCCCACGCTTGATGGAGACAAAAAAATGTGGGAGGGGGCAAGCCCCCTCCCACATTTTGTTTTGCAGCGCTCAGGAATTAGTGGTGCTCACGCGTCGCACGGAATTTCACATCCGGCCAGCGCTCTTCCATCAACGCCAGGTTCACCCGGGTCGGAGCCAGGTAGGTCAGGTGACCACCACCGTCCACCGCCAGGTTTTCCACAGCCTTGTTGGAGAACTCTTCCAGCTTCTTCTTATCGCTGCAATCGATCCAGCGCGCGGAGTACACGGTGATTGGCTCGTAGGAGCATTCGACCTTGTATTCCTCTTTCAGGCGGCTGGCGACCACGTCGAACTGCAGCACGCCGACGGCGCCGAGGATGATGTCGTTGCTGCGCTCGGGGAAGAACACCTGGGTGGCGCCCTCTTCCGCCAATTGCTGCAGGCCCTGGCGCAGTTGCTTGGATTTCAGCGGGTCACGCAGGCGTACGCGGCGGAACAGTTCCGGGGCGAAGTGCGGGATGCCGGTAAAGCCCAGCGCTTCGCCTTCGGTGAAGGTGTCGCCGATCTGGATGGTGCCATGGTTGTGCAGGCCGATGATGTCGCCGGCGTAGGCTTCTTCGAGCTGTTCACGCTCGGAGGAGAAGAACGTCAGGGCATCGCCGATGCGCACGTCTTTGCCGGTGCGCACGTGGCGCATCTTCATGCCTTTTTCGTATTTGCCGGAGCAGATGCGCATGAAGGCGATACGGTCGCGGTGCTTGGGGTCCATGTTCGCCTGGATCTTGAACACGAAGCCCGAGAACTTCTCTTCCACCGGCTCCACGGTGCGCTCGTTGGCCACGCGTGCCAGTGGGCGCGGCGCCCAGTCGACGACAGCATCGAGTACGTGGTCGACACCGAAGTTGCCCAGGGCGGTCCCGAAGAACACCGGGGTCAGTTGGCCATCGAGGAACTCCTGCTGGTTGAACTCATGGCAGGCGCCCTGCACCAGTTCCAGCTGATCGACAAAGCGGTCGTACTCGTCGCCCAGGTGGGCGCGGGCTTCGTCCGAGTCGAGTTTCTCGATGATCTTGGTTTCGGTGCGCTCGTGACCATGGCCGGCGGTGTAGACAATGATGTAGTCGTCGGCCAGGTGGTACACGCCCTTGAAGTCGCGGTAGCAACCGATCGGCCAGGTAATCGGCGCGGCCTTGATCTTCAGGACGGCTTCGATTTCATCGAGCAACTCGATCGGGTCGCGGATATCGCGGTCGAGTTTGTTGATGAAGCTGACGATCGGCGTGTCACGCAGACGGCACACGTCCATCAGCGCGATGGTACGTGGCTCTACGCCCTTACCGCCGTCGAGGACCATCAACGCCGAGTCCACTGCAGTCAGGGTGCGGTAGGTGTCTTCGGAGAAGTCTTCGTGGCCCGGGGTGTCGAGCAGGTTGACCATGTGGTCGCGATACGGGAACTGCATGACCGACGTGGTAATGGAGATACCCCGTTGTTTTTCCATTTCCATCCAGTCGGAGGTGGCATGGCGGTCGGATTTGCGGGATTTCACCGTGCCGGCCACTGCGATTGCCTTGCCCATCAGCAAGAGCTTCTCGGTGATGGTGGTTTTACCGGCATCGGGGTGGGAAATAATGGCGAAAGTGCGGCGTTTCGCGACTTCGGCGGCCTGGTGGGTCATGGGAAATCGCCTGGCAGGTGAGTCAAAAAAGGGCGGCGAGTATAGCGCAAACCCCAGGTGCCGGACCACCGTTCACCCGATTGGGGGTGGCTAAATGCTGCCAAGTGTGGAACCTTTTAAAAGGTAGAGACGTCCACTCCCCTGCTGCCGCACTCGGAACAGGGGCTGATAAATCAGCAAGTTAGCCTGACGAGGCTGCGCTCATGGCTCGATCGCATACCGCGTTGCCGGTATCGGCGAGCTGCATTTCGCGACCACATTCGCCGACAGCCAGGAATGGCATTGCCGCTAGGAAATGTGTTCGCCGACAAAAGAAAAAAGGAGTCCGCCTGTGGCTATTCGCTATGGCAAAGGGCTGATAGGAGGAGCGGTTGTCGTCGCTCTCCTGGCCCTGCTGGTCCACTGGATCGGCATCAACACGATCGAACTGTACCGCGACGATTTGTTGTTTTACCTGCAAGCACACCTGATCCTCGTTCTTGTCTCCATGCTGGCAGCCCTCGTTGTAGGGATCCCCGCCGGTATCCTGCTCAGCCGACCGAACATGGTCGGGCGCGCAGAACGCTTCATGCAGATCTTCAACATCGGCAACACCGTCCCTCCCCTGGCCGTACTGGCCATCGCCCTCGGCGTCCTCGGCATCGGCAGTGGCCCGGCCATCTTCGCGTTGTTCCTCGCCTCTTTGCTGCCCATTGTGCGCAACACCTACGAAGGCCTCAAAAACGTTCAAGGCTCGCTCAAAGAAGCCGCCACCGGCATCGGCATGACGCCGCGCCAGGTGCTGTTTCGCGTGGAGTTGCCCAACGCCGTGCCAATCATCATCGGTGGTGTGCGCGTGGCCCTGGCGATCAACGTGGGTACCGCACCGCTGGCGTTCCTGATTGGCGCTAACAGCCTGGGCAGCCTGATCTTCCCTGGCATCGCCCTGAACAATCAGCCGCAATTGCTGCTCGGCGCCGCATGCACCGCGTTGCTGGCATTGCTGCTTGACGGTCTGGTGACCATGGCCAGCCGCCTCTGGCTGGAACGCGGGTTGCGTCCGTCTTAAGGCTTGGCAAAGGAAATCACATGAAAAGACTGACCCTGATATTGAGCTGCGTCCTGCTGTTTGCAGGTATTGCGCAAGCCGCCGAAAAACCTGTGATCCGCATCGGCGCCCGGGTGTTCACCGAACAGACCCTGCTCGCCGAAATCACTTCCCAGTACCTGCGCACCAAGGGCTATGACGCCCGTGTAACCGGTGGCCTGGGCAGCAACCTGGCGCGCAGTGCCCAGGAGAGTGGGCAACTGGACCTGATCTGGGAATACACCGGCGTGTCGCTGGTGGCCTACAACCATGTCGACGAGAAACTCGACAGCGAACAGTCCTACGCAAGAGTGAAAGAACTCGACGCGAAAAAAGGCCTGGTCTGGCTCTCGCCGTCGCGCTTCAGCAACACTTACGCCCTGGCCCTGCCCGAGAACGTGGCCAAGGAATTCCCGCAGATCAACAGCATCAGCGACCTCACCCAAGCCCTGGCGGAAAAAACCAAAGGCACACGCCTGGTCGCGCTGGACACCGAGTTCGCCAACCGTTCCGACGGCATGGGCGGCATGGTCAAGCTGTATGACATGAACCTCACGCGCAAAAACACCCGGCAGATGGACGCCGGCCTGGTCTACACCGCCCTGCGTAACGGCCAGGTGTTTGCCGGCCTGGTCTACACCACCGACGGCCGCCTTAATGCCTTCAAGTTGAAGTTGCTGGAAGACGACAAGCACTACTTCCCCGACTACACCGCCGCGCCGGTGATCCGCCAGGAATACCTCGACCAGCACCCGACGCTCGCCGCTGAACTCAAACCACTGGCCGACCTGTTCGACGACGCAACCATGCGCCAGCTGAACGCGCGGGTCGACGTCGACCATGAAAGCCCTTCCGCTGTCGCCGCAGATTTCCTGCGCCAGCATCCAATCAACTAAAAGAGGAGAAGACATGGAATTTTTAAACGCCTTTTCCCATCTTGATTGGGCCCAGGTCCTGCACCTGACCTGGCAGCACATTACCTTGGTCGGCATCGCCGTGATCCTCGCGATCCTGATCGGCGTGCCCCTGGGCATCCTGATGACGCGCTTCCCGACCCTGGCCGGCCCATTGCAAGCCAGCGCCACGGTGCTGCTGACGGTGCCGTCCATCGCCCTGTTCGGCCTGCTGCTGCCGTTCTACTCCAAGTTCGGCCAGGGCCTGGGGCCGATGCCGGCGATCACTGCCGTGTTCCTCTACTCCCTGCTGCCGATCATGCGTAACACCTACCTCGCCCTGACTGGCGTGGAGCCAGGCATCCGCGAAGCCGCCAAAGGCATCGGCATGACCTTCGGCCAGCGCCTGCGCATGGTCGAATTGCCCATCGCCGTGCCGGTGATCCTCGCCGGGGTGCGCACCGCCGTCGTGATGAACATTGGTGTGATGACCATCGCCGCCACCATCGGCGCCGGTGGCCTGGGTGTACTTATTCTGGCTTCCATCAGCCGCAGCGACATGTCGATGCTGATCGTTGGCGCCGTGCTGGTCAGTCTCCTGGCCATCTTCGCCGACCTGCTTCTGCAATGGCTGCAACGCTCGCTGACCCCAAAAGGACTGCTCAAATGATCGAACTTCAAAACCTGACCAAGACTTTTCAAAGCAACGGCAAGACTGTTTCTGCCGTCAACGACGTGAGCCTGACCGTCAACGAAGGCGAGATTTGCGTATTCCTCGGCCCCTCGGGTTGCGGCAAGAGCACCACGCTGAAGATGATCAACCGCCTGATCAAGCCCACCTCGGGCAAGATCCTGATCAACGGCGAAGACACCACCGACCTCGATGAAGTGACCCTGCGTCGCAACATCGGCTACGTGATCCAGCAGATCGGCTTGTTCCCGAACATGACCATCGAGGAGAACATCGTGGTGGTGCCCAAGCTGCTCGGTTGGGACAAGCAGAAATGCCACGACCGCGCCCGCGAGTTGATGAGCATGATCAAGCTGGAGCCCAAGCAGTACCTGCATCGCTACCCGCGCGAGTTGTCGGGCGGCCAGCAGCAGCGTATCGGCGTGATCCGCGCACTGGCGGCCGACGCGCCGCTGCTGCTGATGGATGAACCGTTCGGCGCGGTCGACCCGATCAACCGCGAGATGATCCAGAACGAGTTCTTCGAGATGCAGCGCGCGCTGAACAAGACCGTGATCATGGTCAGCCACGACATCGATGAAGCCATCAAGCTGGGCGACAAGATCGCCATCTTCCGCGCCGGCAAGCTGCTGCAGATCGACCATCCGGACACGCTGCTGGCGCACCCGGCCGACGAGTTCGTCAGCAACTTCGTGGGCCAGGACAGCACCCTCAAGCGCCTGCTGCTGGTGAAAGCCGAAGACGCGGCGGACAACGCCCCGTCGGTGAGCCCAGAAACCCCGGTGGCGGACGCCTTGGAACTGATGGACGAACACGACCGTCGCTACATGGTGGTCACCTGTGCCGAGAACAAGGCACTGGGGTATGTGCGCCGGCGCGACCTGCACCGTCAGACGGGCACCTGCGGCCAGTACCTGCGCGAGTTCAACGCCACGGCGGCGTATGACGAGCATTTGCGCATCCTGCTGTCGCGCATGTACGAGTTCAACCGTTCGTGGTTGCCGGTGATGGATGCCGAGCGAGTGTTCCTGGGAGAAGTGACCCAGGAGTCGATTGCCGAGTACCTGAGCTCCGGTAAGTCCCGAGGGGGCAAGACCAGTATTGTTTCGCCTGCCGAGACTGCGCTGGCCTAACCTGACACCACTCGGTCAAAACTGTGGGAGCGGGCTTGCTCGCGAAGGCAGCGTGTCAGTCACTGAATAGGGTGCTGAACCACCGCCTTTGCGAGCAAGCCCGCTCCCACATTTGAATCTCGGTGGGCCGTGATATCCCGTCAAATTGTCCCTTGTGGGGAACATCATTCCGTCACACGGGTCGGTTACATAAGTAGCTGCACGCTATCGCGCGACGAACGCGTGCAAAAACGCGACATTTTTAGTTGATCTATGGCCCCTCACGCCCTAAAGTTCGCGCCGAACGTCCATGCTGGAAACGATCCATCCGGCTCAAGTACTGACGACGAGACAGCAAGGCCAAGGGCAGCGGTAGATCCCATGGCCTTTTTGCTTTCGGCGACATGCCTTGGGAAGTAGGCGAACCAAAGTGGGGATACGGAGGACGTTCATTTGCACCCATTGATCAATACAGTTTGCCCTTAGGAGTTCCCAGCATGTCGATCAACGTCGAAGATTATTTCGCGCGCGCCACGTTTGACAAAATGAAGGCGTTCGCCGACAAGCAAGAAACCCCGTTCGTGGTGATCGACACCGCGATGATCAGCCAGGCCTACGATGACCTGCGCGCCGGTTTCGAATTCGCCAAGGTCTATTACGCAGTCAAGGCCAACCCGGCTGTCGAGATCATCGACCTGTTGAAAGACAAGGGTTCGAGCTTCGATATCGCCTCGATCTACGAGCTGGACAAGGTCATGGACCGCGGCGTCAGCCCCGACCGTATCAGCTACGGCAACACCATCAAGAAATCCAAGGACATCCGCTACTTCTACGAGAAAGGCGTGCGCCTGTTCTCCACCGACTCCGAAGCCGACCTGCGCAACATTGCCAAGGCCGCCCCGGGTTCTAAAGTGTATGTGCGTATCCTTACCGAAGGCTCGACCACGGCTGACTGGCCTTTGTCGCGCAAATTCGGCTGCCAGACCGACATGGCCATGGACCTGCTGATCCTCGCCCGCGACCTGGGCCTGGTGCCGTACGGCATCTCGTTCCACGTGGGTTCGCAACAGCGCGACATCAGCGTATGGGACGCAGCGATCGCCAAGGTCAAAGTGATCTTCGAACGCCTGAAGGAAGAAGACGGCATCCACCTCAAGCTGATCAACATGGGCGGCGGCTTCCCGGCCAACTACATCACCCGTACCAACAGCCTGGAAACCTACGCCGAAGAAATCATCCGCTTCCTCAAGGAAGATTTCGGCGACGACCTGCCGGAAATCATCCTCGAGCCAGGCCGTTCGTTGATCGCCAACGCCGGCATCCTGGTCAGCGAAGTGGTACTGGTCGCGCGTAAATCGCGCACCGCCGTCGAGCGTTGGGTATACACCGACGTGGGCAAGTTCTCCGGCCTGATCGAAACCATGGACGAAGCCATCAAGTTCCCGATCTGGACCGAGAAGAAAGGCGAGATGGAAGAAGTGGTCATCGCCGGCCCTACCTGCGACAGCGCCGACATCATGTACGAGAACTACAAGTACGGCCTGCCGCTGAACCTGGCGATTGGTGACCGTTTGTACTGGCTGTCGACCGGTGCTTACACCACCAGCTACAGCGCGGTTGAGTTCAATGGCTTTCCGCCGTTGAAATCGTTCTATGTGTAAGAGCGGCGGTTAGTTTTTAGCTGCACGCTGCAAGCGAAAGCCCATGATCTGTCATGGGCTTTTTTGTGGGGGCTGCGTCGTCTCGACTTGCTATTGGGCTAGCTGCATAGCTCGTTGATGATAATCCAAAGCCATCTGCCGCAGCTGCGGATCATCCGCTGATGCCAATGCCTGGTACGCCGTCCGCAGAAATTTCAGATTCCCCGCCGCCAGCGCCTTGCGCAACCACTCCAACGCCACGTCAACCTGGCCTCTGTCCGCCAGCACCGCTGCATAACTGAACTGCCCGCGAAAATCGCCGCCTTCGGCTGAACGACGGTACCAGTCTACGGCTGCGTCCAAATCTCTTGGGCACACTTGACCGTCTTCCAGATATCGCCCCAACAGGTTCATCGACTTGGCATGGCCCTGTTCCGCTGCCTGGCGGTATAGGCTCAGCGCTTGTTGCGGGTCTTCGGCAACACCGCGCCCGGTGGCCAACAGATTGGCGTAGTTGTATTGCGCCCAATCCAAACCGGCCTCGGCGGCCAGACGGTACTCTCGCGCCGCTGCCGCTTCATCAGCCGCACACCCCCAACCCTGCTCCAAACAGCGCCCGGCCATATTGCGCGCCATCAAGTGTCCGCCCTTCGCCGCAATCTGGAACCAGCGCAACGCCAGCGCTTCATCACGGGCAATGCCACGGCCTTCCAGCAGGATCTGCCCGAGCAGGGCCTGGGCCTCCACCACACCCGCCTTCGCCGCCACCAGGATCGCCTGGGCTGCGCGCACGGGCGAGTCATCGAGCATGCTTTGCAGTTGTTCGACGTTGAGCACTTCTTCACGGCGCAATAAAAAGCCCATGTCAGACGTCGACCCAGCGGCGCAGCAGGTTGTGGTAGGTGCCGGTGAGTTGGATCAGCGCCGGGTGGTCGGGGACGTCGCGCGTCAGTTGCTGGATCGCGCCATCCATCTCGAACAGCAGGGTGCGCTGGCTGTCTTCGCGCACCAGGCTCTGGGTCCAGAAGAACGAGGCATAGCGCGCGCCACGGGTCACGCCGTTGACTTTGTGCAGGCTGGAGCCGGGGTACAACACCATGTCGCCGGCCGGCAACTTCACGCGCTGCAGGCCGAAGGTGTCCTGGATCTCCAGTTCGCCGCCGTCGTACTCGTCCGGGTCGCTGAAGAACAGCGTGGATGACAGGTCGGTGCGCACTCGCTCATGGCTGCCCCTGGCCTGGCGCACGGCATTGTCGATATGGAAATCGAAACTGCCACCGGCCGTGTAGCAATTGAGCAGCGGCGGAAAGACTTTGTGCGGTAACGCCGCTGACATAAATAGCGGGTTGTTCCATAACCGCTCGAGCATCGCCGCGCCGATTTCCTTGGCCAGCGGGTGGCCCTCGGGTAATTGCAGGTTGTGCTTGGCCTTGGCGGACTGGTGCCCGGCGGTGATTTTACCGTCGGCCCAGTCGGTATTTTCCAGGGCATGGCGAATGCGCTGCACTTCCTCAGGAGAGAACAGGCCGGGGATATGCAGCAGCATGGGGCAACACCTGAAATCAGAGAGGCGCCAATGGTATTGATTCTTATCCGCCGTGTAAAACGCCCTAGACGAATGAGTTCGTAAAAACCGTAAGCAAAAAGTGTAAAGAATGTAAATTCAATGCAATTAGCAATGTATCGCAATTGATAGAAAGTCTTGTTCACCCTATATTCCGCGGCTTCACATCCTTGGGGAAAGGACACGTCATGTCGCGCACCACTACAAAAATACCTGCCAGTTCACCACGTATGCTGGCTTCGGCCATCGGCGTTGCCCTCAGCGCCAGCTCTGTCGCCCACCTGGCGCAGGCGGCCGAAGACACTGAACAACAAGGCCAGCGCAACAGCATCTCCCTGGGCGCCACCAGCATCACCGGGGAAGAGCAGGACACCACCTCCTACCAGGTCGAAAAGGCCTCGTCGCAAAAGTACACCGCGCCGCTGGTCGACACGCCGCGCTCGGTCACCGTGGTGCCCCAGCAAGTGCTCAAGGACACCGCCGCCACTTCGTTGCAGGATGCGTTGCGCACCGTACCGGGCATTACGTTCGGCGCCGGCGAAGGCGGCAACCCCCAGGGCGATCGCCCGTTCATCCGTGGCTTTGATGCCCAGGGCGATACCTACCTGGACGGCGTGCGTGACACCGGCGGCCAAAGCCGCGAGATCTTTGATATCGAGTCGATCGAAGTCAGCAAAGGCCCGAACTCCTCGTTCGGCGGTCGCGGCTCGGCCGGCGGCAGCCTCAACCTGGTGAGCAAGACCCCACAAGCGCGGGACTTCACCAACGGCGGCTTTACCTACGGTTCCGACCAGACCCGCCGCTACGTACTCGACGTGAACCGCCAATTCCTCGACGACAGCGCCGCGTTCCGCTTGAACCTGATGAGCCACGAACAGAACGTGGCCGGCCGCGACGCGATCAATTACGACCGTTGGGGCGTGGCACCGTCGCTGACCTTTGGCCTGGGCACCCCGACCCGCGTCAACCTCAGCTACTACCACATGGAAAGCAACGACCTGCCGGACTCGGGCATTCCGTACGGCTACGGTTCGTCGACAGCCACCGCCCACGTGCATGACAAACCCAACGACGGTGGCGACAGCAACAACTTCTATGGCCTCAAGGACCGTGACTTCCGCAAGACCCGCGCCGATATCAGCACGTTCTCCATCGAGCACGACCTGAACGACACCATGACGCTGAAAAACACCCTGCGCCACGGCAGCACAGGCCAGGATTACATTCTGACGCAGCCGGACGACAGCAAGCTCAACGTCAACCGGTTCGGCACCGTGTGGCGCCGCGCCAACAGTCGAGTCTCGACCACAACCACCACCACCAACCAAACGGATGTGTTCGGCAGCTTCCAGGCGCTGGGGTTCAAGCACAGCTACTCCACCGGGCTGGAGTTCACCGGCGAAGAAACCCGCGTGAGCAGCTACACCATCAGCCCCAATGCCAACCCGATCTGTACCGTGGCCAAGGGCAACCTGGGCGGCCAGTGCACCTCCCTGAGCAACCCGAACCCGGATGACGCCTGGACCGGCAGCATCGCGCGCAACTATTACGGCACCGCCACCAAGGCCACCAGCCGTGGCGCGTATGTGTTCGACACCATCGAGCTGGACCCGAAATGGTTGCTGAACGTCGGCCTGCGCTACGACACCTTCGACACCGTTGCCAACACCGATTCCGCGACCGGCCGCAGCAAAATCAAAGAAGACAGCCAGTTCTTCAACTGGCAAGCCGGCCTTGTCTGGAAACCCGTGGAAAACGCCAGCCTCTATGCCTCCTACGCCACGTCGGCGACGCCTGCCGGTGGTCTGGTGGGTGAAGGGTCGGACGGCAACCCACTCTCGGCCGGTGCCGCCACCAGCGACCTGCAGCCGGAAGAAACCGTCAACTACGAGCTGGGCACCAAATGGGACCTGTTCCACGATCGCCTGTCCCTGACCGCCGCGGTGTTCCGTACCGAGAAGAAAAACACCCGCATCCTGGTCGACGCCCTGACCTACCAGAACGCGGGTGAATCCCAAGTCGACGGCGTGGAGTTGTCCGCCAGCGGCAAGATCACCGACCAATGGCAGGTGTTCGCGGGCTACAGCTACCTCGACAGCGAACTGGTCAAATCCGGCCTGAATGGTCGCAATGGCGTGGTCAGTTCGGGTTCAAGCAAAGGCAATCAAATGCCCAACACGCCGAAGAATACCTTCAGCCTGTGGACCACTTACGACCTCACCCCCAAGCTCACCATCGGTGGTGGCGCGTTCTACGTCGATCAGGTTTACGGCGATGCTGGCAATACCGTTTACGTACCGTCCTACACCCGCTACGACGCCATGGCCAGCTACAAACTGAGCAAGAACGTCGACCTGCAATTGAACGTGCAAAACCTGACCGACAAGACCTATTACGACAAGGCTTTCTCGACACACTTCGCCAACCAGGCGGCCGGTCGTACGGCCCTGTTGTCTACCAACTTCCACTTCTAGGCAGCGACGCCACGCAACAACAAGCCCCATGCATCGGATGCGTGGGGCTTTTGCGTGTTAAACAGAAAGTTTCTCGACAAGCCACGGCATAATGCGCGCCGTGCCCTACATATTCAGATAGACGAGGCGGTCAGACGTGTTGAAGAAAACCCTGTTCCAGTTGCACTGGTTCTTCGGCATTACAGCCGGACTGGTGCTGGCCTTGATGGGGATCACCGGGGCTGCGGTCTCGTTTCAGGATGAAATTCTGCGGGCGCTCAACCCCAACGTATTGACCGTGGAAAAACGCGAAGCCGGCGTACTGCCGCCCGCCGAGTTGGTGCGCAAGCTGGAGGCCACCGAAGGCCAGACCGTGGCCATGCTGTTCGTCGAACGCGAAAGCGGCAACGCTGCCCGCGTGTTCTTCACCCCGCCGCCCGGCGAGCGCCGTGGCCAGTTGCGCTATTTCGACCCTTACACCGGCGACTATAGGGGTGACGTGGTCGGCCAGGACGTCTTTGGCTTCCTGCTGCAATTCCACCGCTTCCTGGTGATGGGCGATACCGGGCGAAACATCACCGGCGCTTGCACGCTGATCCTGGTGTTCTTCTGCCTCTCCGGGCTGTACTTGCGCTGGCCGCGCCAGGTGGCGAGCTGGCGGGCGTGGCTGACGTTGGACTGGCGCAAAAAGGGCCGTGCCTTCAACTGGGACCTGCACTCGGTATTCGGCACCTGGTGCCTGCTCGCCTATCTGCTGTCGGCACTGACCGGTTTGTATTGGTCCTACGACTGGTACAGCCAGGGCCTGACCAAACTGCTGTCCGACGCCCCGCAAAATGAACGCATGCGCAAGCGCGGCCCTGCGCCCGACGGTGCGGCGCCCGTGGCCAACTACGACGCGATCTGGAGCAGCATCTACAGCAACGCCGGCCCTGGCTTGAGTGCCTACAACATCCGCATGCCTGCCGTCGCGGGGCAACCGGCCATCGTCTACTACCTGCTGGACAACTCACCCCATGACCGCGCGCTGAACCAGATCAACCTGGACCCGGCCACCGGTAAGGTCAAGTCCCACGACCGGTACGCCAGCAAGCGCCTCGGTTCCAGACTGCTGACCAGCGTCTACGCACTGCACACCGGCAGTTACTTCGGCCTGGCGGGGCGGATTATCCTCACCGTCAGTTCGGTGCTGATGCCGTTGTTCTTCATCACCGGTTGGCTGCTGTACCTGGACCGTCGGCGTAAAAAGCGCCAGGTACGTGATGCGCGCAAAGGCCTCACGGCCAACCACAGCGATGCGCCAGCATGGCTGATCGGCTTTGCCAGCCAGAGTGGTTTTGCCGAACAACTGGCCTGGCAGACCGCCGGCCAATTGCAGGCGGCCGGCCTGCCGGTGAAGGTGCAACCCCTGGGTAGCGTCAGCCAGGATGACCTGCGCCAGTCGCAAAACGCGCTGTTTGTGGTCAGCACCTTCGGCGACGGCGAAGCCCCTGACAGCGCCCGTGGTTTCGAACGCAGCGTGCTCGGCCAGGACCTGTCGCTCAAGGGCCTGAACTACTCGGTGCTGGCCCTGGGTGATCGTCAATACGAACACTTCTGCGGCTTCGCACGGCGCCTGCATTTCTGGCTGACCAACCAGGGCGGCAACGCATTGTTCGCCCCGGTCGAGGTGGACAGCGGCGACACCACCGCCCTGCTGCATTGGCAACAACAGCTTGGTCAGCTCACTGGCCACGCCCCGGCATCCGCCTGGCCGACCGCCCAGTACGAAAACTGGACGCTCAGCCAACGCACCCTGCTCAACCGCGACAGCAGCGGCTCGGAGGTCTATTTGCTGGGCCTCACCTCCCCGTCGCCCCAACGCTGGGAAGCCGGCGACCTGGTGGAAGTGCTGCCGCGCAATTGCCCCTGGGCCATCGAACACTTCCTCGAAGGCTTGGGCCTGGCCGGCAGCGACGGCGTATTGATCGAAGGCTTGGCGCAATCCCTCAACCAAGCCCTGGCCACCCGCCAACTGCCAGACAACCGCGCGCACTTGGTGGGCCTTCACGCCCAGGCGCTGGTGAACGCGCTGGTGCCTTTGGGCATGCGCGAATACTCCATCGCTTCGATTGCCAGCGATGGCGTGCTGGAGTTGATCGTGCGCCAGGAGCGCCACCCCGACGGCAGCCTGGGCCTGGCAAGTGGCTGGCTCACGGAACACGCCGCGATCGGCTCCAGCGTCAGCCTGCGCCTGCGTCGCAACAGTGGCTTCCACCTGCCGCAAGCCCCGGTGCCCCTGATCCTGGTGGGCAACGGCACCGGCTTGGCCGGCCTGCGCAGTTTGCTCAAGGCGCGTATTGCCGACGGCCAACAGCGCAACTGGTTGCTGTTCGGCGAACGCAATATCAAGCATGACTTCCTGTGCCAGGACGAGCTGCAAGGCTGGTTGGCCAGTGGCGACCTGGCGCTGCTGGACCTGGCGTTTTCCCGCGATCAGGAGGAAAAAATCTACGTGCAGGATCGCCTGCGTGAATCGGCCGAGGTGCTGCGTAAGTGGCTATCGGAAGGCGCGGCGATTTATGTGTGCGGGAGCCTGCAGGGGATGGCGGCCGGGGTGGATCAGGCGCTGGTGGACATTCTCGGCAGTGACGCCGTGGAACGGCTGATCGAGCAAGGCCGTTATCGCCGCGACGTCTACTGACCTCCCCCAGGCGCTGACGACCAAGAGTGGGAGCTGGCTTGCCTGCCCCACCCTTGGTCGCATTCAGTCACGCCGGTTGTAACTTTTGTTCGAATACCGAGATGCCATCCAGGTCGCGCAGGATGACCGTCAACTCCGCCGTCTGCCCATCGATCTGCACCTCGCCAAAAAACTGGAAACCCGCGAATGGCGACGTGTTCTGCGCCGGCGGTGCTTTCTCGAAGACCACCTCGGGGCCAAAGGTCTTGTCCAGCGGGTTGGGCCCAAAACTCCCCGCATTCAAAGGCCCGGCGACAAACTCCCAGAACGGCTCGAAATCCTGGAACGCGGCTAGATCCGGGTGGTAGTGATGCGCTGCGCAGTAGTGCACATCCGCCGTCAGCCATACATGGTTACGTACCTTGTGCGCCCTTAAGAAGCCCAGCAGCTCAGCGATTTCCAGCTCGCGACCTTGCGGCGCGCCTGGGTCGTTGTTGGCGATGGCTTCCCAACGTGCCACACCAGGGCTGACCTCTCCGTCAGGCACGCCGAGGCCGATGGGCATATCGGCGGCGATGACCTTCCACTGTGCCTGCGACGCCTTGAGTTCACGCTTGAGCCAGTCCAATTGCTCGCGGCCGAGGAAGGGCTTTTCAGCGCCCAGGTTGTCATCGTTGGGCCCGCGATAGCTGCGCATATCCAGCACGAACACATCCAGCAGCGGCCCATAACTGAGCTTGCGATAAATCCGCCCACCGCCATCGGCGCTTTGCCGGCGCATGGGGGAATACTCCAGCCAGGCCTGGCGCGCACGGCCCACCAGGGCGTTGATGTCCTTGGTCTGGTAACGCTCATCCAATTGCTTGCTCGGCGACCAGTTGTTCACCACTTCGTGGTCGTCCCACTGCCAGATCTGCGGCACCTCGGCATTGAAGCGGCGTACGTTTTCATCCATCAGGTTGTAGCGGTAATTGCCGCGATACTCATCCAGGGTTTCAGCGACTTTGCTCTTGGCTTCGGTGGTGATATTGCGCCAGATGCGTCCGCTTTCGGTGGTCAGTTGCGCCGGCACCGGGCCGTCGGCATAGATGGTATCGCCGCTGTGGATAAAGAAGTCCGGAAGGCGCAGGCGCATGGCTTCGTAGATGCGCATGCCGCCGATGTCCGGATTGATGCCGAAGCCCTGGCCGACGGTGTCGCCGCTCCACACAAAACGGATGTCGCGGCGTTGTTGCGGCACACTGCGCAGATGACCGAACCACGGCTCGCTGGCGACGCCGGTCTGGGCGTCTTCGAAGTGCACGCGATAGAAAATCGCCTGGTCGGCGGGCAGCCCGGTCAGCTCGACGCGCGCGGTGAAGTCGGTGCGGTTGTCGGCCAGGGGCGAGATGAATCGGCGCGGGTTGCTGAATACGCTGCGGGTGTCCCACTCCACCACCATGCGGGCCGGGCGGTCGCTGCGGCTCCAGATCATGGCGCGATCGCCGAGCAGGTCGCCGGACTGCACGCCGTCGGTGAGTTGCGGTCGGTCCTTCACGGAGGCGATCACTGCCGGGGCCAGGCCCGGCAGCAGCAGGCCGGCGCCGACGGCTTGCATCACGCGGCGACGGCCGAGATCGAAGTGGCTCATGCAGGTGCCCTCTTGAGTATCAAAAGGCAGACTTAACCACGACAGGATGAAGCGGGTGTGACACGGGCCCACAGAACGACAGAAGCCACATGTGGGAGCGGGCTTGCCTGCGAATGCATCACCCCGGCATCACGGATGCACCGAGGTGCCTGCATCGCAGGCAAGCCAGCCCCACATTTTCGTATCAGGCCTTGGCGGGGACGACGGCCAGCTCTACCGTTTCCGGACGTTTGATCAGCGCATACACCAGGCCGGTCAGCAGGCTACCGGCGACAATCGCCAGCAGGTACAGCAGCGCATGGTTCATCGCATTCGGAATCACCAGCACAAACAGGCCGCCGTGGGGCGCGGCCAGTTTGCAGCCGAAGTACATCGACAGTGCACCGGTCAAGGCGCCACCGGCAATGCTGGCCGGGATGACACGCAACGGGTCTTTGGCGGCAAATGGAATCGCCCCTTCGGAGATAAAGCACATGCCGAGAATCATCGCGGCTTTGCCGGCCTCGCGCTCGGTCTGGGCAAACTTGCGGCGTGCCAGGAACGTAGCGATGCCCATGCCAATCGGCGGCACCATGCCGGCCGCCATGGTGGCCGCCATCGGCGCCCCACTGGACGCCGCCAGCAGGCCGACCGAAAACGCATACGCGGCTTTGTTGATGGGCCCGCCCAGGTCGACACACATCATGCCGCCCAACAGGATGCCCAACAGCACCGCATTGGTGGTGCCCATGGTGCTGAGGAAGTCGGTAAGCGCGGTGAGCAGACGCGCCACCGGTGGGCCCACCAGGTAGATCATCGCCAGGCCGGTAAACAGGCTCGCCAGCAACGGAATGATCAGGATCGGCTTGAGCGCCTCCAGGCTCTGCGGCAACTTCACCGCACGGGTGATCAGCTTGACGCAGTAGCCGGCG
This sequence comes from Pseudomonas sp. MYb13, assembly GCF_002980075.1. Taxonomy (NCBI): domain Bacteria; kingdom Pseudomonadati; phylum Pseudomonadota; class Gammaproteobacteria; order Pseudomonadales; family Pseudomonadaceae; genus Pseudomonas; species Pseudomonas sp. MYb13. The sequence goes on from NZ_PCQI01000002.1 coordinate 583,750, forward strand.
AGGAAACCGGCGAAGATGCCGCCGATAAACCCCGCCCCCAGGGTACCGGCCAACAGCCCGCCGATCATGCCGGGCGCGATGCCGGGACGGTCGGCAATCGAGTAGGCGATGTAACCCGCCAGCAAAGGCACCATCAACATGAAGGCGCGGTCACCCACGGTTTTGAGTGCAGCCGCCAGCGTGCCTTCCTGCTCAAAGGCGTGGATGCCGAACACGAATGACAAGGCGATCAGCAACCCGCCCGCCACCACCATCGGCAACATGAACGACACCCCGGTCAGCAGGTGTTTATAAACGCCGGTTTTTTCTTTCTTGGCCACCGCACCGCTGGCCGCATTTTCCACCGCACCTTCAGCGAGGGCCTTGTTGAGGGTCGCTTCGGACTGCTTGAGGGCAATGCCGGTGCCGCAACGGTAGATCTTCTTGCCGGCAAAGCGCTCGGTGGCGACTTCGATGTCGGCGGCCAGCAACACCACGTCCGCCTCGGCGATAGCCTGCGGGCTCAAGGGTGTGCGGGCACCGACCGAGCCTTGTGTCTCGACCTGCAAGTCATAGCCCAGACGCTTGGCCGTCTGCTGCAAGGCTTCGGCCGCCATGAAGGTGTGGGCGACGCCAGTGGGGCAGGCGGTGATTGCCACAATGCGCGGCGCCTGCTGGGCCACAGACTCGGCAGCAACATACACCTGGGCCTCTTCGGCACCGCGACGCAACACCGCGTCGACATCTGCCAGCGCCTGGGCGGGCGTGCTCTGGAACACGCGCTTGCCGACAAACCGCTGCATATCCACCGCCGTGCTGCTGACCAGCAACACCCACTCGGCGTCGTCGAGGGTGGCTTGGGACAATTGGCGTTCCGGACGCTGCATGTCCACCACTTCCACGCTGGTGCTCCAGCCTTGGCGCTGCGCGGCGGCGTCCAACAAGCGGGCACACAGCACACTGGTGACCATGCCGTTCGGGCAGGCGGTAACAATGGCTAACTTCATCACAAACCCTCTTATTGTTCTGTCAGCGTACGCACGTGGACGTCGCTTTCGAGGCGCGCCAACTGCGCGTCATCGCTGATGCCAAACCCGATCTGGGTCACCGCCAGCGCGGCGATCGCCGTGGCGCGGCGCAGGGTCTGATCCGGCGTATCGCCGCTGAGCAAACCGTGCAGCATCCCGGCCAGCAGCGAATCGCCGGCGCCAACGGTACTGGCCACCGTGACCTTGGGTGGCGTGGCGTGCAGTGCCGCACCTGGGCTGTACCAGCTCACGCCCGCCGCACCGTCGGAGACCACCACATGTTCCACACCTTGCTGATGCAGGTGGCTGATTGCATCCGTGGCATGGCCCAGGGCTTCAGCCAGCTCTTCGGTATTGGGTTTTACCAGCCACGGGCCGGCCTGCAAACCTGCACGCAGCGCTTCACCGCTGGTGTCCAGGGCGACTTTTACTCCAACGCGTTTCAACTGTTCCAGCAGCCCTTGAAACCACTGTGGGCTGACGCCGCGCGGCAAGCTGCCGGCCACCACCACCGCATCGAAGCCGGGAGCAATCTGCGCCAGTTTTTCCAGCAAGGCGCTCTGCGCTTGCTCCGTCACCTGTGGCCCCGGCGCGTTGATGTCAGTGACCCGGCCATCCTGCTCGGCAATCTTGATATTGCTGCGGGTTTCGCCGGGCACGCGGATAAACGCGTCGGTGAACCCACGCTGCACGATCAAGGCTTCGAAGGCCTGGGGGTTGCCCTCACCGAGGAAGCCGCCCACGGTCAGCTCATGGCCCAGGTCGGCCAACACCTGCGCCACATTCACGCCCTTGCCGGCAGCGTGGGTCAGCAGGGTTTCGCTACGGTTGACTTCACCCGGTTCCAGGCGCGCCAGGCGTACCGTCAGGTCCAACGCCGGGTTCAGCGTCAGGGTTAGAATCCTTGCCATCTACACGGCCTCCACTAGGGCACGCACTTCGGCGGGCGAGCCCACCGCCAGTGCTTTTTGCGCCAGGCCCTGGGCCTCGCTCAGACTGAATTCGCGCACGCGCGCCTTCACTTCAGGAATGCTGCGGGCCGAGACGCTCAACTCATCCACCCCCAGCCCGATCAGCACCGGTACCGCCAACGGGTCCGCCGCCAGTTCGCCGCACACCCCGACCCATTTGCCATGGGCATGGGCGGCACGCACGGTGATGTCAATCAGTTGCAACACGGCCGGATGCAGGCCATCGGCCTGGGCGGACAGCGTCGGATGGCCACGGTCAATGGCCAGGGTGTACTGGGTCAGGTCGTTGGTGCCGACGCTGAAAAAGTCGACTTCCTTGGCCAGCACCGGCGCGAGCAATGCCGCCGACGGCACTTCGATCATGATGCCCAACTGCAGGTCCGCCACCGGGATTTCCAAGCGCAGGCGTTCGGTCATGTCGCGGGCCGCGCGCCACTCATCAACGCTACCGACCATGGGGAACATGATGCGCAGCGGGCGGCTGTCCGCAGAACGCAGTAGCGCACGCAATTGCGCTTCCATGATCTGCGGGCGCTGCAAGGTGAGACGAATGCCGCGCACGCCGAGAAAAGGGTTTTCTTCCTGGGCGATCGGCCAATACGGCAGCGGTTTGTCGCCGCCCACATCGAGGGTGCGCACCACCAACGGGCGGCCCGCGAGACCGTCGAGGACGCGACGGTATTCGGCTTCCTGGGTGGCTTCGTCCGGCGCCTGCGGGTGGGCCATGAAAATCAGCTCGGTGCGCAGCAGACCAATGCCTTCGGCGCCCTGCTCCACCGCGCTGGCCACACCGGCGCTTTCACCGATATTGGCAAACACCTCCACGGCGTGGCCGTCGCGGGTGAGCGCCGGTTCATGGCGTTGCGCCGAGGCGGCTTGCAGGCGTTGTTCGCGGGTGTCGCGCTCGACCGTGGCGCGTTGCAGGGTGGCGGTGTCGGCGTCCACATGCAGGCGGCCGCGCTGGCCATCGAGCAACAGCGGCGTACCGCAAGCCAGCAGCAACACGGCCGGGCCAGCGCCGACCAACGCAGGGATGCCTAGGGCGCGGGCGACGATGGCACTGTGCGCCGTCGCGCCACCACGCGCAGTAAGGATGCCGGCGACGCGCGCCGGATCAAGCCGTGCAACGTCGGACGGGCCGACTTCGTCCATCACCAGAATGTAGGGTTCACTCGGCTCCTGGGCGGTTTCAACACCGCACAGTTGCGCCAGCACACGACGGCCGATATCACGCAGGTCGGCAGCACGCTCGGCGAGCAGCGCGTCCTGCAGCGACTCCTGCTGCCTGGCAGCGGCTTCGATCACACTCATCCACGCTGCCTCAGCGCTTTCGCCTTGCTTGAGGCGGGTGTCGACTTCGTCGGTGAGCTCCGGGTCGTCGAGCATTTCCTGGTGGGTGACGAAAATCTCGCGGATCGCCTTGGATGGGCTGCGTTCGATCAGGCCCTGGATATCACCGCGCACCTCGGCCAGGGCGCTATGCAAACGCTGGCGCTCGACGGCGCAGGATTCGCCGCGCAGTGGGTAATCGAACGTTTGCTGCACCTGGATATGCGCCGGACCGATGGCGATGCCCGGTGCGGCGGCGATGGCCTGGATTTGGCTGCCGGACAAGGGCGCGCTGATCACCGGTTCAATATCGAGGGTTTCTGGCTGGGCGCTCAGGGTCGGCAGTGGCTCGACGTCTTCGCCGAGGCCTTCTTCTACCGCTGCCAGCAGCGCCGGCAGTGCATCGCCCGCAATCGTGGGTTCGGCGACAAACTCCAGCACCTGGCCACGCCGCGCGCCGAGGCTCAACAGTTTGCTCAGGCTTTTCACCGACACGGCGCCCACCGGGCCATCGATGATGCGCACGCGGATGTCGCCGTCAAAACTTTTCGCCAACTGCGCGAGGATCTTCGCCGGGCGCGCGTGCAAACCGTGGGCGTTGGCCAGGGTAATGCGTACGCTGGGCCAATCAGGGGGCAGCTCCCCACCGAGCACTTCGAGCACCGCGCGGCTGCTGGTGGCGCGGCCAAGTTCCTGGCCGCGCCCCTCGATCAGCAGGGCGCACAAGCGTTCGAGCAAAGCCTGGTGGGCTTCACCGAGGCTGGCCAGGCAGAACAGGCCATTGAGTGGCTGGCCAAGGTAGCGCATGGGTTTGTCCGGGGTGACAAACGCCAGGCCCGGGCGCTTGACGGTCTGCTCGCTGTGCAACCACCACAGGCCATCGCCCAGGGGCAGCGCATCCACTTGCTGCAAGACCGCGGCGAAGCCATTGCTCACACAATCGGCCTGACGCAACAGGCGTGCGCCGCGCCATACCAGCTCTTCGAAGTCGTCGGCGGACACGCCCAGGCTGATCATCTGCGCGTCCAGCGCCAGTTCCTGCGGCGCGCCTTGCAGCAGTTTCAGCAGGGCGTCAGCGCTGCCGGCACGGCGCAGCGCCTGGCCCAGGTCAGTTTCACCGAGGGCGCGGGTGAGCAGTTGCAACAGCCGCAGGTGTTCGTCGGATTTGGCCGCAATGCCAATGGCCAGGTACACGATCTGGCCGTCACCCCAGTCCACCCCTTCGGGGAACTGCAGCAAACGCACGCCGGTGGAAAACACCTGGTCGCGGGTTTCGGGGGTGCCATGGGGGATGGCAATACCTTGGCCGAGAAAGGTCGAGCCTTGGGCTTCACGGGCTTGCAAACCGCTGAGATAACCCTCGGCGACCAGGCCGTCGGCCACCAGTTTTTCAGCGAGCAGGTGCAAGGCAGCAGATTTATCCACAGCCACCTGGCCCATGGAAATCTGCTCTACAGTGAGCTCAAGCATGCCGTTCTCCTAGTTAGTGCAGAGGCGCACTAGGTATTGTTTTAAACAAACAGTGTAATGGTGTTCATGATTAACTGACTGAGCAGTCAATTGGCAGTAGCCACTCAGTCGCGAACGTCGTAAAAATACGCTGGCTGAAACGTTTAATCTAGATTTTATGGAAGACTACGCGTTAATTGCGCATCCTTGAAGAACCACTCGGCACTTGAGCTGAGACATTGGTCGGGTGCTGGAATCGGTTACGATTGGACAAAATGTCGGGGCAAGCTCCAGAAAACAAGGAAATCCCGGTTTGAAACTCAGTGATATCGCACGTCTCGCCGGTGTGTCCGTGACCACCGCCAGCTACGTCATCAATGGCAAGGCCGAACAGCAACGCATCAGCAACGCCACCGTCGAACGGGTGCGTGCTGTGGTGCAAGCCCATGGCTTTACCCCAAACCCACAGGCCGCCGGGCTGCGCAGTCGGCACACCCGCACCTTGGGCTTTATCCTGCCCGACCTGGAAAACCCCAGTTACGCACGCATCGCCAAGCTCCTCGAGCAAGGCGCGCGGGCGCGTGGCTATCAATTGCTGATCGCCAGCTCCGACGACGACGCCGACAGCGAGCGCCAATTACTGCAACTGTTCCGCGCCCGGCGTTGTGATGCGTTGTTTGTCGCCAGTTGCCTGCCGGCCAGCGACGACAGTTACCGCGAGCTGCAGGCCAAGGGTTTGCCGGTGATTGCCATCGACCGGGTGATGGGCTCGGATCAATTCTGCTCGGTGGTCAGCGACGACCGCCAGGCTTGCCAGCAATTGACCAGCAGCCTGCTGCAACCGTTGCCCAAACAGATCGTGCTGATCGGCGCACGGCCCGAACTGAGCATCAGCCAGGAGCGTGCCGCCGGTTTCCGTGAAGCCCTCGAAGGTTTCGCCGGCGAGGTGATCATCGAACACGCTGAAGCCTTTAGCCGCGACTGTGGCCGACAGCTGATGGAGCAACTGCTGCAACGACTGGGGCATTTGCCTGACGCACTGGTGACCACCTCCTACGTGTTGCTGCAAGGCGTGTTCGACGCCCTGCATGACTTCCCGCTCAAGTCACGCCCGCTACGACTGGGCACCTTTGGCGATACCCAATTGCTGGACTTCCTGCCGCTGCCGGTCAACGCCATGGCCCAGCAACATCAGTTGATCGCCGAGACCGCCCTGCGCCTGGCCCTGGCGGCTATCGAAGAAGAACAGTACCAACCTGGCGTGCACGCCATCGGCCGAACCTTCAAGCAGCGCATTCACGAGGCTTGAGCGTGGAGCTGATCGACACCCACACGCACCTGGACTTCCCGGATTTCGACAGCGATCGCCGCGACGTCCTCGCCCACAGCCGAACAGTGGGCGTGCGGCGCATGGTGGTGTTGGGGGTGTATCAGCAGAATTGGCAACGCGTGTGGGACCTGGTGCACGCGGACGAAGGCTTGTTCGCCGCCTTTGGCTTGCATCCGGTGTATCTCGATGAGCATCGCCCCGCTGACCTCTCGGCATTGGGCGACTGGTTGTCTCGCCTGCAAGGCCACCGGCAACTGTGCGCGGTGGGCGAAATCGGCCTGGACTACTTTCTCGAACACCTGGACCGCGACCGCCAGCAAAGCCTGTTTGAAGCCCAGCTCAAGCTGGCGGTCGACTTCCAATTGCCAGCCTTGCTGCATGTCCGTCGCAGCCACGCAGCGGTGATCGCTACCCTCAAGCGCATTCGCCTGCCCCGCGGCGGCATCATCCATGCGTTTGCGGGGAGCCGTGAAGAAGCCCGCGAGTACATCAAGCTCGGCTTCAAGCTGGGTCTGGGCGGCGCCGCCACCTGGCCTCAGGCCCTGAGGATGCACAAGGTGTTGGCGCAACTGCCGCTGGATGCAGTGGTACTGGAAACCGACTCACCCGACATGGCACCTGCCATGTTCCCTGGCCAACGCAATAGCCCCGAGCATCTGCCGGCCATCTGCACTGCCCTGGCCGAGCGCATGGGCACCGATGCTCTATTGCTGGCTGAGGCGAGCACACGCAATGCGTGCGAGCTGTTCAATTGGTAGAGCCGGCGTGACCACCTGCAAGTCCAGGGTCATGCGCTGCCGGTAACGGGCATAACGCAACGCCAGGAAGTGCATCAGCAGCACCGCCAGCGAGACATTGAACTGACCGATCACACTGAGCAGCCCCACCCACTCCGCCACCAGCGCCACGATCAGCACCATGCAGGTGAACACCACCATGCTCGGTTGAACCAGCGCCCAGTGGTCAAGCGCCTTGAACTGGCGCAATTGATGGGGGCAGCTCAACTGCACGACCCGATGGCAGTAAGGGCAATCGAACGGTTCTTCGATGGCAATGGCATTCAGTTGCCAAGGTTTGAGCTCAAAGGTGATGTCGCAATGGGCGCAGCGCCCCTTGATGCCGATTGCAGCGCTCATCGCTGTGCCTCCCCTGGACGTGGAATCGAGTGAAACAATTTTCACCCATTCAGGGGTCGAGAAAAGAGACGCCAAGAAATCAGGACAAGCACCACGTCAACAGGCGACCGTTCCTACGCCCATTACTTACACACGAAACGCACCGATCAATTGCTTCAACGCGATCACCTGCATGGATAACTGCCGGCTCGCGGCCTCGGTCTGATGTGCGCCTTCAGCGGCATGTTCGCCGGCACGATTGATTGCAACGATGTTCTGGTCGATATCGTGGGCGACGGCGGTCTGTTGCTCTACGGCAGCGGCGATCTGCTGGTTCTGATCAACGATCATGCCCACGGCACCGAGAATATTTTCTAGGGCCTGCTGGACCTTTTCCGACTGGCCCACGGTGCCATTCGCCATTTCATGACTGCTGCCCATGGCCTTGACTGCCGCCGCCACACCGCCCTGCAAGCGACTGATCATCTGTTCGATTTCTTCTGTGGAATGCTGTGTGCGTCGCGCCAGGGTGCGCACCTCGTCGGCCACCACCGCAAAACCACGGCCCTGTTCACCGGCCCGCGCTGCTTCGATGGCGGCATTGAGGGCCAGCAGGTTGGTTTGCTCGGCGATGCTCTTGATCACTTCCAATACGCTGCTGATGGACTGGCTGTCAGTCGCCAGTTGGTTGATCACCCGCACCGACTGGTCGATCTCCGACGCCAGCCGCGCGATGCTGCCCTGCTGGGACTGCACCAGGCCGCGGCCGCTGACGGTTTCATCGTTGACGCTGTGGGCACTGTTGACCGCTGCCGCCGCGCTGCGCGCGACTTCCTGGGCGGTGGACGACATCTGGTTCATGGCCGTCGCCACCTGCTCGATCTGGCTACGTTGGCCCGACACCGCCTGGTTGCTCCGGGCCGAGACCGTTTCCACCTGGCCGGCCTGGAGTTCAACCTGGCTGACGGTATGCCCGACGCGCTCGATCAGGTCATGGATCTTCGCCACGGTACCGTTGAACACCTGGCCGAGGTCACCCAACTCGTCGCGGCTATGTGCAACAAAAGTGACCGTCATGTCGCCGGCCGCCACCTTGTCCATCGTCGCCCCCAGGCGTCGCAGTGTGGTGCGCGTGGACGCGTAGAAACCTGCGTACAGATAGAAGATCAGCAGGAACACCGCCGTCAGGGCCGAGACCAGTACCACCATGTGCGTGCGGTTCTGTGCCAGGCGTTGCTCCAACTGCTGGCCGAGGAACGCGAGGGTGGCTTCATCAAGCTGGTAGGTCCGGGCCATCAACTGGCTGACGCTGTCGTAGAACCCCTGCCAGGGCGCGTCGAGGGTTTCGGCCACCACCACTTGCTCTTCAAACAACTCGCTGCCTTGCTTGAGGCTGGCATTGCTGGCCTTGGCCAGGCTATCGAGTGCGGTGTGGGCGGCGTTGCTGGCGCCCAGGGCATCCTGCAACTTCAGGCCATATTCGGCCTGGAGTTTTTCCAACTGCTGCAGCAGCTCGTCAAAACGCGTACTGGATGACGAATTGAGAAAACCTTGGCCCAGGGAATACGCGCCCATTGCCCGCCCTTCGCCAAGGGCCTGGGTGATTTGCGGAGTTACGCTGGTGACCAGCTCGCTGAGCTGGCGCAGGTCGCTCTGGGGGTCACGGCTCAAGCCGGATTGGCTGGCAATGATCTGGCTGAGCATCTGCGCCTTGTTGAGCAACTTGCCGATCAGTGCACTCTTGCTCAGCAACGATGTTTCCTGTTGCTGGGCCTTGAAAGCCGCAATCAACTCATCACGCTTACTGTCAAAAGCGGCGATTTGCTCAGGCTCGGTGGTCATGGCATTGAGGCTTTGCAGACGGCCCAGCACGCTTTGCTCCAAGGTGCTGATCTTGCCCTCAAGGTCACCAGCCTTGCCGGACTGGCCAAGGGTGGCGTTGATCTGCACTTGGTTGTTAAGGGTTTCCAGGTCGCGGCGCAGGGCCAGGCTGCTGCCGAGCAAGTCGAGGCTTTGCAGTTCCACACGGGTGCCCTGGAATTCACGCCACGAATCACGCACCAGGTAATAGTTGGTCGCCAGCATGGGCAGCAGGAACAACACGCTGATCAAGCTGAACTTCATGCCAAAACTCAGGCGATTCATCAGCGCGACAGCCGGATAGAGCAAGCTCTTCACAGGTGAACTCCCTTTCTTTTATTTTTATTGAGGCGCAGGGCGGCAGTTAGCCAGCATCTGTATAGCTCAATTTGAAAGGGAGTTTTGTAACTTAAGGTTAACGACAGGAAAGACACGGCAAAAACAATTGTGGGAGCAAGCCGCTCCCACATTTCCTGACCGTGCTCGCCGTCAGGGCAACACGGTCCAGATGGCGAAGCCGGCATACCACAGCACCGCCGCACGTAGCAGCAGTTCCCAAATCCGGTCCAGGCTGTTGATGCCGTCGGGGCCTACCGCCGGCGGCGGGATTTCGGCGGCGACCAAGCCGACCTTTTCCACCAGTTGGGCAGCGCTGATGTCCCAGTTCAGCAGTTCGTGCAGCATCACGCGCCCCACCGCGACGAAGTTGCCCACCAACGCAAAACTGGCCGCCAGCAGGCGTACCGGCAACCAGTCGAAGGCGTGGCGCAGTTGCCCGGCACGTTCGGCCACCAGGGGGTTGTTGCTGTGCTCACTCGCCAGCGCCAGCAGGCGATAGGCCAGGGCGGCAACCGGGCCCAGCAGGAAGTACCAGAAAATCACCGCGAAAAAGCTCTGGTAGGCCTGCCACAACAGATGGCCTTGGACACGCTCGAGCAATTGTTCGCCACTGTCGGCGCTCAGGCTCAGGTCGCGCTCGGCCACATGTTCGGCAGCCTGCAGGTCGCCACGCCGCCAGGCATCGCGAAACGGACCGAGCCCGGCGAGCAGATCACCGCGACCCAGGCTGTAGATGACGATCAGCAGGTGCACCGGCAGCGCCAACAGTCCGTAGGCCACGGGTTCCAGCACCAGCAACAACAACGCCAGCAAGGCCACCGGCAATAACACCAGCAACGTCAGAACCAGCCAAGGCTGCTTACCCATGCGTGGGCTCGATTCCAGCTTGGCCAGTTCACGCAGCCAACCGCCGTCACGCTGCAACCGCTGGCGCAAGGCCGAGAACTTCTCGATCCAAACCGCCAGCACCAACACCAGGAAACTCATCGTGCGTGTCCTCCATCCTGCAAGGCGCTGCGAAAGCGCGCCCAATCAAAAGCGGGGCCGGGATCAGTCTTGCGTCCCGGAGCGATATCGCTGTGACCACAAATGCGCTGGGCAGTGATGCCTGGGTAAGCTGCCAGCAACTGGCGGGTCAGGTCGATCAGCGAGGCGTATTGGGCATCGGTGAACGCTTGATCATCGGTCCCTTCCAGCTCCACCCCCAGGGAAAAGTCATTGCAGGTGTCCCGCCCCTCGAACTGCGAGACCCCGGCGTGCCAGGCCCGGTCGAGGCAGGACACAAACTGCGTCACCGCGCCATCACGCTCAATCAGAAAATGCGCAGACACTCGTAGGTCAGCTATCCCCTCAAAGTAGGGATGTTCCGTGACATCCAGGCGATTCTGGAAAAACTCCTGCACTTTGCCCGTACCGAACTGCGCCGGTGGCAGGCTGATGTTATGCACCACCAACAGTGAGATTTCGCCTGCGGGGCGCTCGTTGAAGTTGGTCGAAGGGCAATGACGAATGCCCTGGCACCAACCGCTGGTGGGGTCCAACTGCATACAGGTTCCTTGAACGAGACAACGTGTGACCAGTATGCCGCGTTCGACCCTCCGGTTGCGATCACTTGCCGTGATTGAGTTGACGCAGCTTGCCCACGACGGCGGCCAGCGCGCGCTCGAACAAAGGGCCATCATCCAGGGTATGCAGCGCTCCACGCTTGAATGCCAAGGCCAGTTGGCCGGCGCTCTTCTCCAGCACCTTGAGCCCCGTGCGACTGATGAAGACGTAGGTGTTGGCCGGTGCCATGATCGCCGTCAACTTGCATCTCAGCGTCCTGGCTTCGTCTTCCTGGAACACCATCCAGCTGCCGACCTTGAGTTGGCGAGCCTTGAGCAGGTCAGGGTCGTTGTCCGGCAGGTCGGTGACGGGGTCAGGTAACGCACTCAACACAAACGGCTCACGCACTTCGATCAACTCATCGACGCCTCCCGGTGCCTGGACATGCAGGGCCTGCAGACGCACAAAGAATTCGCGCGTACTGAAGGGGTCGAACGCGGCGCTGGTCAAGCCGTCGCGCAGGGCCTTGAGCAAGCCCGGCAGTTGCTCCAGCAAATGGCGCCCGGCTTCGGTGTCTTGCTGCAGGCCGACGCTCCAGATCAACTCGTCCATGGTGCGCAGCCCCGCTTGCCACTGTACGGATTGTTCGCCGTGCTTGAGGCTGGCCAGCAACAGCACCTGGCTCCACGCCTGCTGCAGGAACTGCACGACCGGACGTGGCAGGACCTTGCCCAACAGCCGTTTATTCAGAACATCGGCCACGTGCTGGCGGGCGGCTTCGGTGCGCACGCGCCCGGCTTCGGCGTCACGGGTGTGTTGTTCAAGCAAGTCACTGCGTCGGCGCTCATCGGCGGTAAAGGCACTGAACTCGGCAAGCAACTGGGAAAAAATCGACGCATCTTCGACAAACTCGTTGAGCAGGCGCTGCACGACCTGCTCGATGCGCAGGTAGAGGTGATCGCGCGCGTAGTCCTCACAGGGGCTGTTGCCCAAGGCTGCGGCTGCGATTTCATTGAGCAGGCGCCGCGCCGGGTGGCTGGCACGGCTGAAAAAGCTCTTGTCCAGCAACGCTACTTTCAGCATCGGGATCTGCAAGCGACCGATCAAGGCCTTGAAGGCATCAGGCACGGCGCGGTCGTTGAGGATGAACTCGAACATCAGCGCGACCAGATTGATCACGTCTTCGTCCGCCTCTTCCACCACCCGTGACTTGCCACTCTTGACGCTGACACGGGTCAGCAACTGTCCTAGCTGGCTACGCAGGTCAAAATCATCTTCTACCTCCGGCTCCGGCACGTACTGCTGCAAATGGGAGAGCAGGCGCAGCAGATCTCGGGTGGAAATGGGCAGCGGCTCGGCGCTGGCCTCAAGTGTCGGCGCCACGCTGCCACGCACCCCTGTGAGCAACGGCTGCAGCGCGGCGAAAGCTTCCTGGCCATTTTCGTCGGCGGGCTGGTCGGCGGCCGGCGAACTGTCTTCTTGTGGATGTTCACGGTCCGCACGCCCATCAGGGCGGCGCGACGGTATGGCCTTGAGCTCAGGTAATACACCCGTTGCGACCAACAGCTGGTTGGCTTCGCCGTAGAGTTGGTCGGCATCGCTGAGCACGTATTTTTCAAACAGTTTGAGCATGATCAGTTTGACGCGGATCTCCACGCCCAGGCTGCGTCCCGCCCGCAAGAAAAACTCACACAGCAGAGCAGGCCCTAGGGGGTTCTCACGATCATCCAGGCGGTTGCCGAGCAAAACGCTCAAACGCGCCGTGAGCTGCCCCAGCGCCAGACCGTCACGGTGCCGCACCCGCTCCAGCATGGCCTCGAGCGCGACGGCTTTTTCCAGGTTATCCCTGGAGGAACCCGGCACCGCGTCATAGGAGACCACCGGTACCAGTTGCAACTCTCCTCGCCCTGCCTGGCCCAGGCCGGCAAAGGCTTCGAAAAGACGCTCCATGAACACGCGTTCGAAATTCTTGCGCTTGAGGCGCAGGTCGCGCATGGCTTCGAAGAAAATATGGTGATCGCGGTTGTTGCGCGCCTTGTCGGCCATCTCGAACAATGTGTCGTCGGCGTTATCGAACAGGTCCTGAAGACCTTGTTGCAACTGTTGCGCCGCCTTGTCGCGGACCTGCAGCAACACCACCGGCAGTCGGGCGAGCGGCGATGGCGTAGCGTGTGCCTTGTTGATTGGCACCACCTTTCCGTCATTGTGCATCCTGGCCTCCTGAAACGGCGGTATTGGGTGGGGAAAGATCGGGTAAGGGTCCCGTCGGGAACCAGGGATAACCGGTTATCACCAGAACGTCAAAGCTATGACGCCAATTGCAAGGCGCCAGATTATCTTGCATATGAGGGGGGTTGCGCCAGCAAACTCTGCCAATGCGCGGTAAATGAGTGGTGAGCCTGGGTTCAAACGCACACTGCCCCTATAATCGAGGCACTTTGTATGTGGAGCCTGTTATGCCGAATCTCCGTCTTGCCGACCTCACCGCCGAAATCGAAGCCAACGTGCGCCGCGCACTGCTGGAAGACATCGGCAGCGGCGACATCACTGCGCAGTTGATCCCGGCCGAGCGGCTGGCGACGGCCACGATCATTACCCGTGACGCGGCGGTTATCGCCGGTACAGCCTGGGTGGATGCGGTGTTTCGCCAGCTAGACCCGAGGGTTGCCGTGCATTGGCAGGTGGCCGATGGTGAGCGTGTCAGCCCCAACCAGGTACTGTTCCACCTCGAAGGCCCGGCACGTTCGCTGCTCAGCGGCGAACGCTGTGCACTGAACTTCCTGCAATTGCTCTCCGGGGTCGCCACCCGCGCCCAATTTTTGGCGGACTTTGTCGCCAGCACCCAGGTCAAGCTGCTGGATACCCGCAAAACCCTGCCGGGCCTGCGCCTGGCACAAAAGTACGCAGTCACCTGCGGCGGCTGCCACAACCACCGTATCGGTTTGTATGACGCGTTCCTGATCAAGGAAAACCATATCGCCGCCTGCGGTGGCATTGCCGAGGCGATCACCGCTGCCCACAAGATCGCGCCCGGCAAGCCGGTGGAAATCGAGGTGGAAAGCCTGGAGGAGCTGCGCGCAGCCCTGGCGGCAGGCGCCGACATCATCATGCTCGATGAGTTGAGCCTGGAGGATATGCGTGAAGCCGTGCGCCTCAACGGCGGCAAGGCCAAGCTGGAGGCCAGCGGCGGGATCAATGAAAGCACCCTGCTGCCCATTGCCGAGACGGGTGTGGATTACATCTCCATTGGCGCGATGACCAAGGATGTGAAGGCGGTAGACTTGTCGATGCGCCTTAGTATCTAAGGCATTGCAAGCGGTAAGCTTCAAGCTGCAAGAAGGCTGGATAACAGCTTGCAGCTTGAAACTTGCGGCCGCTTTTAAACGACCAAGTCATTCATCTCGCAATACTCTTCCCATTCGACACCCAGCACCTCGGCCGCCTCTTTGTGCAAGGCCAGCCGTGCCGCTTCGAATTCTTCCGGTGTCGAGGTGTATTTGAGGGTCAGCTCCCAGGACTGGTAGCCCTGGCTCTCGGCCTCGTCCTCGAATGCCCACTGAATCTGATCGCGCTGATCATCGGCGCTCAGGTCCTTGATCTCTTCTCTAAGCTGCGGCGATTCCTCGAGGTATTTTTCGAGGGCTGCTTGGTGCCGAACTTCCTGGGTCATTTCAGTCGTGGTCATGTTGTTCTCTTAGATCGAGGAATGGGGATGCATCTGGGTCATCAAGGTTGCGCAGATACAAAAGAGCAGGCTCGAATGCCGGCTCGTCTGGCCTTCAGAACCATTCTGGGATCATCTGAAAACAGTGCCTTTAAAACGGTGACGCCTTTGTTGCCTTTGTGCCCGAGACAGGAATCGAACCTGCGACCTTCGCGTTACGAGTGCGCTGCTCTACCGGCTGAGCTACACGGGCGGTGGGCTAAAGCTAGCACCGCATCGAGCGTCCAGCAACTTGCCGGCGTCAGCGGGCAATAACGCCCTGCGCCCAGAAGCGTGGCTGCAGCCAGCCGCCATGGCTGTCCAGGTACTGCTGCTGGGCTTGCTTGATGTGAGGCACATCGCGCGCGGCGATCACGATCAGCAGACCAACGGCCAGCACACTCAAGGTTTTCCAGGCCCGCCAGGCCAACGGCAGCTCGGCGGCCAATGGGGCTCGCCACACATGCAATGCCATCAACCAGCCGACCACCAGCGCCAACCAGACTTGAGAGTTGGGCATCACTATCACGCCATCGACCATCGACTGCACCAACGCACCGACCAACGCCGCAAACAGGCAGAGCCGCATCAGGTCGGCACGCTCGGCGCACTGCCCACGTTTACGCAGTAAGCCGAAGGTGGCCCACCCGCCTCGCCATGCCAGAACCGCAACGCACAACGCCGAGGGCACACCCCATTCACTGGCCCATTGCAGGATGGCCTGGTGCGGGTGTGCGGCAATTTCATTGGCGATATCGGCAAAATGCATCGGCCCGAAACCCAGCCACGGTCGCTCGACAAGCATATGCCACGCCTGCCACCAGATCGGACCGCGCCCCGACAGGCTCGTGGTGAGGCGATCACGGGCGTCATTGAGGATCTGTATCCCCAGGTAATCCGCCAGCACCGTAAACAACAGCCAATACAGCAACAGGCCACCCAGCACTGCGGCCAGCTGCCAACCCAGCCAGCGCCGGCCCCACGGCCCCAGCACCGACACCACGACGCCCGCCGCGCCCATGCCCAGCCAGGTGCCACGCGTGCCGCCTCCAATTGCGATCATCCACCACACGCACAACAACACAAACACGGCACCCTTTAATGAGCGGGAGAGTGCCGGGATCAATAAAGGAAGCGCCAGCAGCGGCAGGGTGAACGTCTGGAACTGGCCATAGAAACGCTTGTTGGAAAAGCCAGACAGCAGCACGTCAGGGTCCAGTGTCCGTGCGGCACTGGTAAACGCGAGCGCGCCCGCATGCAGGTATTGAATCGACTTGATCAGGCATAGCAGCACCACCACCAGTATCAAGGCGCGATCCAGCGGCTCGCCCCCCTGACGACGCATCAAGGCAAACGCCATGGCGATCGCCCCACAGCTGACGAACACGGCCACTTCGACAAGCGCCCAGAGCGGCTGGCGGGCCAGCATTGACGACACCAGGCCCAGCGCAACGACCAACGCCAGGCCAAGTGCGGTGGGCCGGTCTACCAGCTGTTCAGCACGGCCGAACGACAGCCCATACAACACCGCACAGACCCCGATGGTGACCTGCATGACCCGCTGTAAATCATGCCCACCGAACGGTGCACATATCCCGATGATCAGCAGGCATACCACTGCTACCAGAAAAATACTGCCGCGTTGCTCTAAAGATATCGCCATCGGCCACCTCAACTTCCCTGTGGATGGTTTAGCCCTTATGCGCCGTCGGCGCCGCAGCCTTTGGCGACATAGTTAGCCTCAGCGGTGGTGGTGCATTTCCAACCGGTGGTGGCGCTGCGCGTCAGGCTGATGGTCTTGCCCAGCACCGGTGCCGGTGCGTCGAGCAGTTCGCAACGGATAGCGCCCGTGCCCGTGGCAACATCCCCCGTCACCTCGATCTTGCAGTTGGCTGTCGGGCTGGTACCGCCAATCAATGCAAGGGTGGGCACGGTGCCCTGGTTGAGGGTGTCCTCGTACCCGGCCTTCAAGGCGGAGATCTCGGCCAGGCCGGCGGTGAACTTGGCCTTGGCCTGGTGGGTGGTGTACATGGGCAGGCCAATGGTGGCCAAAATGCCGATGATTGCCACGACGATCAACAGCTCGATCAGGGTAAAACCTTTTTGACGTATCACATTCACTCTCCAGGATAGAACTCATGACAAGGCGCATCCTGCGCCCCGCGTTGTGCAGCGGCGCCAGTGTACTCATCCGCAAGCGGTCAATCGCGCACAAGACGCACATTCTGACATTTTATCCGGCACTGCCGGCCAGTCCGGATCCGTCACCTGACTAAGCTATAAATCTTCGACGACCTCTGTGCGGAACCGTGACATGGACAACGCTTCAACGCTCTACGCCTGGGAAGGCATCAACCGCAAAGGACGCAGGGTGTCCGGGCAGACCACCGGGCACAGCGTTGCAAGGGTCAAGGCTCAGCTACGCCAACAGGGCATCAGCCCTGGGCATGTGCGCAAGAAATCCCCAGTGCTGCCGAGCTTCGTACCCTCGATCAAGCCGGCGGACATCACCCTGTTCACGCGCCAACTGGCTACGCTGCTCAAGGCCGGGATTCCTCTCCTGCAAGCCTTCGACGTCATCGGTGAAGGTTTCGACAACCGGCCCATGCGTAAGCTGGTGCAAGGGTTGAAACAGGCGATTGCCGCCGGCACCAGCCTTGCCGAGGCGCTGCGCAAGCAACCTCATTATTTCGACGCGCTGTACTGCAACCTGGTAGCCGCCGGCGAACAGGCCGGAGCCCTTGAAACCTTGCTGGAACGCGTGGCAATCCACCGAGAGAAGAGCGAACAGCTAAAGGCCAGGATCAAAAAAGCCATGACCTATCCGATCACCGTGCTGGTGGTCGCCAGTCTCGTCACCGGCGTGCTGCTGGTCCACGTCGTGCCACAGTTCCAGACGCTGTTCGCCGGCGTCGACGGCAAGCTGCCTGGCTTCACATTGCAGGTGATCGCCCTTTCCGAATTCATGCAGAAAGCCTGGTGGATCATCGCGCTGGGCATTCTTGCGGCAGGCTTGGGGTTGCGCCACGCCTACCGTACCTTCGCCGATGTTCGTGCCTGGCTGGACAGCTGTTTGTTGAAAACGCCCCTGGCAGGCAAACTGCTGAGCAAATCCGCCGTGGCCCGCTACGCCCGCACGCTTTCCACCACGTTTGCCGCCGGCGTTCCGTTGGTGCAGGCGCTGGACTCGGTGGCCGGGGCCGCCGGTTCAGGGCCGTTCAGACAGGCAATCGAACATATGCGACGCGACGTAGCGACGGGCATGCAATTGAATCAATCCATGGTCGCCAGCGGCCTGTTTCCCCGCATGGCGATCCAGATGACAGCCATCGGCGAAGAATCAGGCACGCTGGACAGCATGCTGGAAAAGGTCGCCAGCCATTACGAGGCCGATGTGGATAACGTGGTCGATAACCTCACCAACCTTATGGAGCCGCTGATTATGGTGGTACTGGGAGGGATCGTCGGCGCACTGGTGGTCGCGATGTATTTACCGGTATTCCAGTTGGGGAGCGCATTTTGAGCCTGCTGCTGGCTGGCCACCCCTGGGCATTTATTGCGCTGGCGTCAGTGCTGGGACTGATCGTCGGCAGTTTTCTCAACGTGCTGGTGTGGCGCCTGCCAAAGATGCTCGAACGGGAATGGCGTGCGCAGGCCCACGAAGTACTCGGCTTGCCCGCTGAACCTGCCGGCCCGACCTACAACCTGATGCACCCCAACTCCTGCTGCCCGCAGTGCAACCATCCGATACGCCCGAGGGAAAACATCCCACTGCTCAGCTACCTGTTTCTGCGAGGCCGCTGCGCCCAATGCCAAAAGGCAATCAGCGTCCGTTATCCGCTCACTGAACTGGCGTGCGGGTTGATCTCGGCCTGGGTTGCCTGGCATTTCGGCTTTGGCTGGCCAGCGGGCGCGGTGCTGGTACTGAGTTGGGGGTTGTTGGCGATGAGCCTGATCGATGCCGATCACCAACTGTTGCCGGATGTGCTGGTGATGCCGCTGCTGTGGCTGGGGCTGATCGTCAACGGGTTCGGACTGCTGACGACACTGCCCGATGCCCTGTGGGGCGCGGTGATCGGGTACATGAGCCTGTGGAGCGTGTTCTGGCTGTTCAAGCTGGTTACCGGCAAGGACGGCATGGGCCATGGTGACTTCAAGCTGCTGGCGCTGCTCGGTGCCTGGGGCGGCTGGCAGATTCTGCCGATGACGCTGTTGATGTCGTCACTGGTAGGTGTGTTCGTGGGCTTGATCCTGATGCGCCTGCGCAAGGCCCAGGCATCGGCACCGATGCCATTTGGTCCGTATCTGGCGATTGCCGGCTGGATTGCATTGCTCTGGGGTGGTCAAATAACCGACTTCTATTTGCAGTCTGTCGGTTTCAGATGACCACTTCTGTTGCAACACCCTGGATTCTTGGCCTCACCGGCGGCATCGGCAGCGGTAAAAGCGCGGCGGCCCAGCACTTCATCGACCTGGGTATCGACCTGGTGGACGCCGACCACGCCGCCCGCTGGGTGGTCGAGCCTGGTCGGCCGGCACTGGCGAGTATTGCCGAGCACTTTGGTGCCAGCGTGCTGCAGCCTGACGGCCAGCTGGACCGCGGCGCATTGCGCAAGCTGATCTTTGAAGTGCCCGAAGAGCGCCGCTGGCTCGAAGCCTTGCTGCACCCACTGATTGGCGAAGAAATTCGCAGCCACCTGGCGCGCGCGAAGTCACCCTACGCGATATTGGTGTCGCCGCTGCTGATCGAATCAGGCCAGTACAGCATGACCCAGCGCATCCTGGTGATCGACGTGCCGCAATCGCTGCAGATTCAGCGTACCCTGCAGCGCGATGGCATCAACGAACAGCAGGTACACGCGATTCTCAAGGCCCAGTCCAGCCGGGAAGATCGCCTGAACCATGCCGATGACGTGCTGGTCAACGACCGGGACCTCGCCTGGCTGCACAGCGAGGTCGAACGACTGCATCACTTTTACCTTACTTTGCGTGGAGGCCGATCATGAGCCAACCCTTGACCGTCGATTGCCCAACCTGCGGTGCCCCCGTGGAATGGAAAGCGACCAACCTCAACCGGCCGTTCTGCTCGGACCGCTGCAAACTCATCGACCTGGGTGCCTGGGCCGCTGAAGAACACAAGATTCCCGTGGCCCCGGACGCAGAAGACGAGCTGTTTTCCGAAGACCTGCCGCAGCGCCACTAAGGGCGCATAAAGGCGTATTCCTGCTGGTCGTCGAGGTTCTCTGCAAGGTATTGCAACTCGTCGGCCAGGTCTTCGAAGCTGCGCACACCCTTGCTCTGCTGCACCACCGCGCTGAGCATGGCGCGCAGGGTCAGGCCGGGGTCGAAACCGATTTCCTGTGCTGCGTCCTGGCTTCTGCGCAACTCCTGCCGTGCCCACTCATACACACTCATGATCCGTGCTCCCGACTTGCCTGGAAAAATTTCGCAGAGCATGGGCCTGCTTGGCCGGGTGGGATTTGATCTGGGTCAACGCTGTGAATCGTCGTCCTTCCAGGGGGCCGACAAGTAGCGAGTACGGTTGAAGGTCTCCAGCCATTCCGGGCAAAACACCACCAGCGCGCTGATCACCATGCCGTTGATGAACGCTTCGGGAAAGATGATCAGCCACAGGTAGCCGACGAAATCCTCCAGCCATTCCGGCATGGCGAAACGGCCGTCGAACCACAGAAGCCCCAGCCCGGCCAACAGACAGAGCAACGCCGACAGCGCCGCCGCGAAAAATCCGGAGCAGAAGATATACACGAAGGGATTGCGCGGTTGCGCGCGTTCGACCAGCAACGCGCAGGCTTCGGTGACCAGCACCGGCAGCACGATCAGCAGCAGGCCGTTGATACCCAGGGCCGCGAGGTCCTGGCGCCCCAACACCATCAAGCCCAACTGGGCGGCAAAGCCGCCGACCATTGCGAGTGGCCAATCCAGCAGCAGGGTCACGGCGGTCATGCCAATGAAGTGGTAGGACACCCCCGTATCAAAATCCCGCCGCACGAGCCACAGCATGAACAACGCAAACACGGTGCCGAACAGTAAGTGCTGGCGCCGCCGGTCGGCGAATAGCTCGACCCAGGGTGAACGCAAGAGGGCCCACACCACTACAGGTGCATAGAGCAGCCAGCCGATGCCGAGGGTTGCCGGCGCCAACACGGCCGCACTGATCACGGCTTCACCTGCTCCAGGGCCTGGCGCAGATCTGCAGCCGAGCTGTATTCGTGCTGGGCGACCAGCTTGCCGTTATCCAGTTGCAGCCACAGCACTTTATCCACAGCCCCCGGATAACGCGGCGCGATGCGTGCGTCACGGTCCAGCATGACCCGGTAGCTGTAGGACTGCATGGCCGGCACGGCAAACAGCTTGGCGATCAGGCGCGGCATGCGCTGGATATCAGCGACAAACACGGCGTGTCGCGCCTCGAGATAGCCTTTGGGTTGGCCCTGCAGCGCCGCATCCACCTGCTTGGCGGCGTCCATGCTGCGCGCAACCAGCAAGACCTGCGCCTGGTTATCCAAGGTGTAAGCCTGGCCAAATTGATCCAACAAGGTCCAAGGGGCCAGGCGCTCGCCCACTTCAATGGCCTGGGCCCACACGGGCAACAGCCCCAATAAAAGCACGGCTAGAAACTTCACTGCACACTCCTCTCACCCGGTTGGACGCTCGAGTGTCCAGTCTACACCGACCTTTTGCAGCGGGACTTCCTGCGGTCATCATTTGGGCGCTAAGCTGCTAGCTATGGATGACTCAGATTACTTGCGCCTGCTCACCGTAGCGGCCGAACAAGCCAACGCATTCTTGTCCAATGCCCGCAAATGGGAGCGTGAGCGTTGGGTCTGCCAGCGCCTGCTGCAAGGCTTGAACGTGCCCTACCGTGCCGAAGAATTCCACGCCGCCGGTCAAGAGCCGCCGGACGTGCTGTTTCGCGATGCCAGCTTCGAGGTGTTTTTCGTGCTGGACGAGGGTCGCCGCCTGAATGACGAGTGGCGCGACGAGTTGCTGCGCCGACGCAGCGCCTTCTCCCTGAGCCAACTGGTACGGCGCGAGGCAAAGCCGCGACGCATCCCGGCCCATGAGTTTTTACTGCGCCTGGCGCCCACGCTGCGCAAGAAGGCCCATAACTACAAGGAACGCGGGATGGACCTGGGGGAGCTGGATATCGTCGCCTTCACCAGCCTCAAGCGTGAAGTGCTCGACCTCAATAGCCACTTCCCGCCGCCGACGGAATACCTGCGCCAGGGCTGGCGCTCGTTGTCACTGGTGGGGCCGACCTTTGCACGGGTGTTGTTCGCCCACCCGGACGCCCCGGATTTCTTGCGCAACAACCTGGGCCGCAGCATAGTGTTCGACGTGGGCATCAGCCTCTGAGCCCCCGGACTGTAACGTGGCGCCCTTTTGCAACGTCTACCTGACGAGGCCTTTATGACCAGCCGCCTGAACCCCGATGACCAACAGCATGTCGAAGAGTACCTGCAACTCTCCCAGAACCGAGTCGAGCGCAAGCCTTTCCGGCCGTGGCTGCTCCTTGGTGTGGTGCTGGTAGTGGTGATCGGCCTTGGCTTGCTGAGCCGACTTTTGAGTTACCTGACGCTATGAGCTGCCTGGCGCTCGCGGGGGTGACTGCTCCGATTTCTTTTAGCCTTGCGAGATATCCCCATGACCCATCGTATTATTATCGTCGGCGGCGGCGCCGGCGGCCTGGAGTTGGCTACCCGCCTGGGTAAGACTCTGGGCAAGCGCGGCACCGCCAGCATCACTCTGGTGGACGCGAACCTGACCCATATCTGGAAGCCCTTGCTGCACGAAGTGGCGGCCGGTTCGCTGAACTCTTCGGAAGACGAACTCAATTATGTCGCCCAGGCCAAATGGAACCACTTCGAGTTCCAACTGGGGCGCATGAGTGGGCTTGACCGTGAACAGAAGAAAATCCAGCTGGCCGCCACCCTCGACGAAGAAGGTCGCGAGCTGGTGCCCGCGCGCGTGCTGGGCTATGACAGCCTGGTGATCGCGGTCGGCAGTACCACCAACGATTTCGGCACCGAGGGTGCCGCGCAGCACTGCCTGTTCCTCGACACCCGCAAGCAGGCCGAGCGCTTCCACCAGCAGTTGCTCAACCACTACCTGCGCGCCCACGCCGGGCAGACCGATGTGGTGGAAAAAATCAGCGTCGCCATCGTCGGCGCGGGGGCCACAGGGGTCGAGTTGGCGGCCGAGCTGCATAACGCTGCCCACGAACTGGCCGCCTATGGCCTGGACCGCATCAAGCCGGAAAACATGCACATCACCCTGATCGAGGCCGGCCCACGGGTACTGCCTGCCCTGCCCGAGCGTATTGGCGTACCTGTGCATAAAACCCTGGAGAAGCTTGGGGTGACGGTACTGACCAACTCGGCAGTGAGCGAAGTGACTGCCGATGCGCTGATCACCAGCAGCGGCCAGGTTATCCCGGCCAGCCTCAAGGTCTGGGCGGCCGGCATTCGGGCCCCTGGCTTCCTCAAGGACATTGATGGCCTGGAAACCAACCGCATCAATCAACTGCAGGTGCTGCCGACCCTGCAAACCACCCGCGACGAGAATATCTTCGCCTTTGGTGACTGCGCCGCCTGCCCGCAACCGGGCACCGACCGCAACGTCCCCCCACGGGCCCAGGCAGCTCACCAGCAAGCATCGTTGCTGGCCAAGTCGCTGAAACTGCGCATCGAGGGCAAGGACCTGCCGAGCTACAAGTACACCGACTACGGCTCGCTGATTTCGCTGTCACGGTTCTCGGCGGTGGGTAACTTGATGGGCAACCTCACCGGTAGCGTGATGCTGGAAGGCTGGCTGGCGCGCATGTTCTATGTGTCGCTGTACCGCATGCACCAGATGGCGTTGTATGGGTTCTTCCGCACGGCGATGCTGATGCTGGGGAGCAAGATTGGCCGTGGGACCGAGCCGCGCCTGAAATTGCATTAATAACGCAAACCCTTGTGGGAGCGGGCTTGCCCGCGATAGCGGTGGCTCAGCAATACGTGTATTGACTGAGGCCCAGCTATCGCAGGCAAGCCCGCTCCCACATTTTTTTGCGCCGCACCTGATCTTTTCAGCAGGCAAAAAAAATCCCCGTATCTTTCGATACGAGGATTTTTAATATGGTCGGGGTAAGGGGATTCGAACTCCTGACATCCTGCTCCCAAAGCAGGCGCGCTACCGGACTGCGCTATACCCCGGTAAAAAAAAGGCGACCTATCAGTCGCCTTCTTCGATCAGTGCTTTTGGCCTCTGATCTTAAGATTCGATTCCAGCGTTAACTGGTCTCAAAAATGGTGGGTCGTGTGGGATTCGAACCTACGACCAATTGGTTAAAAGCCAACTGCTCTACCAACTGAGCTAACGACCCAAATATGGTCGGGGTAGGGGGATTCGAACTCCCGACATCCTGCTCCCAAAGCAGGCGCGCTACCGGACTGCGCTATACCCCGGTTTGAAATTGGCTCCGTGACCAGGACTCGAACCTGGGACCCAATGATTAACAGTCATTTGCTCTACCGACTGAGCTATCACGGAACTGCATATTTCAAAGTACAACTTTTACTGCGTGTTACCTTCTCTTCAACCTGTCCGTATCGCTACGTTCATGTGTCTGAGGCGCGCTATTCTACAATCTTAAAAACCCCTGTCAACCCTTTAAATTGCTTTTAAGACAATGATTTGCGCTTCTTTCTGATTTCTTCTTGGGGAGAAGAAACCCGTGGGCTGACGTTGCTGCGGGGCGCACTTTACAAGCCTTTGCCTTACAGTTCAACGCCCTATCGAAAAAAAAGGCCCCGCAGTGCGGGGCCTTCTCTCATGAGCCAACAGGCTGGGCTCAGTGGAAGACGATTTCGTCGTTTTCCACAGTCGCCGTGACGCTGGTGCCTGGCATAAAGCTGCCCGACAGGATCAACTGGGCCAGCGGGTTCTCGATCCAGCGCTGGATCGCACGCTTCAACGGCCGTGCGCCATAGACGGGGTCGTAACCCACCGCGATCAGCTTGTCCAACGCCTCGCTGCTCAGCTCCAGATCCAGCTCACGCTCAGCCAGACGACTGCGCAGGCGGCCCAACTGGATCTCGGTGATACCCGCGATCTGATCCCGCGCCAGAGGCTCGAAGATCACCACTTCATCGACCCGGTTGATGAATTCCGGGCGGAAGTGCGAGGTCAACGCATCCATCACCGCAGCACGCTGGGCCTCACGATCACCTACCAGCTCCTGGATCTGCGCCGAGCCCAGGTTGGAGGTCATCACGATGACCGTGTTGCGAAAGTCCACGGTACGTCCGTGACTGTCGGTCAGACGGCCGTCCTCGAGGACCTGCAGCAAGATGTTGAACACATCCGGGTGCGCCTTCTCGACCTCGTCCAGCAGGATCACCGAATAAGGCTTACGCCGTACGGCTTCGGTCAGGTAACCGCCCTCCTCGTAGCCCACGTAGCCTGGTGGCGCGCCGATCAAGCGAGCCACAGAGTGCTTCTCCATGAACTCGGACATATCGATGCGCACCATGGCCTCTTCAGTATCGAAGAGGAACTCGGCCAAGGCCTTGCACAGCTCGGTCTTACCCACGCCGGTCGGGCCGAGGAACATGAACGAGCCGCTCGGACGGTTCGGGTCGGACAAACCGGCCCGCGAACGCCGCACCGCATTGGACACCGCCACCACGGCCTCTTCCTGGCCAATCACACGCTGGTGCAGCAAGTGCTCCATCTTCAGCAGCTTGTCGCGCTCGCCTTCGAGCATTTTCGACACGGGGATACCGGTCCACTTCGAGACGACTTCGGCAATTTCTTCCTCGGTCACCTTACTGCGCAGCAGTTGGTTCTCAGGCTTGCCGTGCTGGTCGACCATCTGCAGGCTGCGCTCCAGGTCCGGGATTACCCCGTACTGCAACTCGGCCATACGGTTCAGGTCGCCTTTTCGGCGTGCAGCTTCGAGTTCCTGGCGCGATTGCTCGATCTTCTGCTGGATCTGCGCCGATCCCTGCACTTCGGCTTTTTCCGACGTCCAGATTTCTTCCAGGTCCGAATACTCGCGCTCCAGACGGACGATTTCTTCCTGGAGTTTTTCCAGGCGTTTCTTCGCCGCGTCGTCTTCTTCTTTCTTCAGGGCCTGGGACTCAACTTTCAGTTGAATCAGGCGTCGATCCAGACGGTCGAGCACTTCCGGCTTGGAGTCGATTTCCATGCGGATACGGCTGGCCGCTTCGTCGATCAGGTCAATGGCCTTGTCGGGCAACTGACGGTCAGTGATATAGCGATGGCTCAATTTGGCCGCCGCGATGATCGCGCCGTCGGTGATCGCCACTTTATGGTGGACCTCGTAGCGCTCTTTCAAGCCACGCAGGATCGCAATGGTGTCTTCTTCGCTCGGCTCTTCTACCAGCACTTTCTGGAAGCGACGTTCAAGGGCCGCGTCCTTCTCAATGTACTGGCGGTACTCGTTGAGCGTGGTAGCACCGACGCAGTGCAACTCACCCCGCGCCAAAGCGGGCTTGAGCATATTGCCAGCGTCCATGGAACCCTCGCCTTTACCGGCGCCCACCATGGTGTGCAGTTCGTCGATGAACAGAATGATCTGCCCTTCCTGCTTCGACAGCTCGTTGAGCAGGGATTTCAGGCGCTCTTCGAACTCACCGCGGAACTTGGCACCGGCGATCAGGGAGCCCATGTCCAAGGACAGCAGGCGCTTGCCCTTGAGGCCGTCCGGCACTTCACCATTGATGATGCGCTGGGCCAGGCCTTCGGCGATCGCGGTCTTACCCACCCCAGGCTCACCGATCAGCACCGGGTTGTTCTTGGTACGACGCTGCAGCACCTGGATGGTGCGACGGATTTCATCGTCACGCCCGATCACCGGGTCAAGCTTGCCCTCTTCGGCGCGCTTGGTCAGATCGACGGTGTATTTATCCAGGGCCTGGCGCGACTCCTCATGATTGGGGTCATTCACCGCGTCGCCGCCACGCAGGTTGTTGATGGCGTTTTCCAGGGCTTTCTTGCTTACGCCCTGGCCCAGCAACAACTTGCCGAGCTTGCTGTTCTCGTCCATGGCGGCGAGCAGCACCAGCTCACTGGAGATGAACTGGTCACCCTTCTGCTGGGCCAGACGGTCTGCCTGGTTAAGCAGGCGCGCCAGATCCTGCGACATATTCACGTCGCCGGTCGGGTTTTGGATTTTCGGCAATTGGTCGAGCTCTTTGCTCAACTCCTTGCGCAGGCTATTGACGTCGAAGCCCACCTGCATCAGCAAGGGCTTGATAGAACCACCTTGCTGTTCCAGGAGCGCCTGCATCAAGTGCGCAGGCTCGATGGCCGGGTGGTCGAGGCCCACCGCCAAGGATTGCGAGTCAGACAGTGCCAACTGTAATTTGCTGGTTAAACGATCAATACGCATTAGTCACCTTCCTTTTGAGCAGGCCGGAGCTATGTGCGAGCGAGTGTGCTCGCGATAAACACATCCTGAATGAAGAAACCTGCCAGATACCCTTATAGATGGGGTGGATTCTGGAAGATTCAAGCGACAGAAGGTTGATGTGAACCCATGTTGACCCAGATCAACTGAGTCTAGCGGTCAAGCCAGATAAGGGAGGCAAAACGCCCGGTGCGGGGGCTGCGCCGGTAGGAAAAGAAGCGCGGGTCGGTCACCGTGCAGAACCCACCGCCATAGACAGCCGTGACGCCACGCGCAGCGAGGCGAAGGCGAGCCAGCTTATAGATGTCGGCCATGAACTTGCCCGGGTTGCGGCTGGGCACAAAGGCATCAACAGTGGTCGGCAGTTGCTGCATGAAGGCTTCACGCACTTCCGGGCCGACTTCAAAGGCTTGCGGCCCGATCGCTGGGCCGAGCCAGACCAGCACCTGGTCAGGCGCGGCATCGAGGCTTTCGAAAGCGGCCTCCAGCACGCCTGCCGCCAGGCCACGCCAACCGGCGTGAGCCGCCGCCACGCGAGTGCCCGCGCGGTTGCAGAACAGTGCCGGCAGGCAATCGGCTGTCATGGAGGTGCAGGCGACGCCAGGGGTACTGGTCCAGCTACCATCGGCTTCGACGGTACGAGCAGGGTCGGCTTCGACCACCTTCACGCCATGCACCTGGCGCAGCCAGGCAGGCTGGATATCAAAGGCATCCGTAAGACGACGGCGGTTTTCAAGGACGGCCTCAAGGCTATCCTCGACGTGATCGCCCAGGTTGAGGCTGTCGAACGGCGCCAGGCTGACACCGCCCGCACGGGTGGTGACGCAGGCCTTTACCTGAGCCGGCGCGGGCCAGTCAGGCAGCAGCCAGTCATTCACCCGACAAACGCCTCGCGATCCTGCTTGAGCAGCGACAACAACCAGACCAGATCGTCTGGCAGAGGCGATTCCCAGCTCATCCGCTTACCGCTCGTCGGATGGTCCAGCTCCAGGAAGCGTGCATGCAGTGCCTGGCGCGGGAAGTTTTTCAGCGAATCAACCATGGTTGCACTGGCCGCCGGCGGAATACGGAAGCGACCGCCGTAGGCTGGATCACCGACCAACGGGAAGTTGATGTGCGCCATGTGCACGCGAATCTGGTGGGTACGCCCGGTTTCCAGCTTGACCCGCACGTGGGTGTGGGAACGGAAACGCTCGAGCACACGGTAGTGGCTGACGGCCTGCTTGCCGCCTTCCATCACCGCCATGCGCTGGCGCTGCTGGCCGTGACGACCGATCGGTGCATTGATCTTGCCACCGGCCACGACCACGCCGATCACGATGCACTCGTAGATGCGGCTGACACTGCGGCTTTGCAATTGTGTGACCAGCTGCGTCTGTGCCTGAATGGTCTTGGCTACCACCATCAAGCCGGTGGTGTCCTTGTCCAGGCGGTGCACGATGCCGCAGCGCGGGACATTGATGATGTCCGGCACGTGGTGCAACAGGGCATTGAGCAAGGTGCCATCAGCGTGCCCGGCTGCCGGGTGAACCACCAGGCCTGCGGGTTTGTTGATGACCAGGATGTCGTCGTCTTCATAGACGATATCCAGCTCGATGTCCTGGGCGACCCATTCTCCCTGGGCTTCCTGCTCGGCAGTCAGCTCAAGAATCGCACCGCCATGCACTATGTCTCGCGGGCGGATAACCGCTCCATCCACAGTCAGGCGGCCGTCTTTGATCCAGGCGGAAAGGCGCGAGCGCGAGTGCTCAGCGAATAATTGTGCGGCGACTTGATCGAGGCGTTGGCCGCCCAATTCGGACGGCACCTCTGCGCGAAGTTCAATTTTATCGGACATGCTCAGACTAGGCGTGGCACAGCCTTTGGTTTCGGCTGCGCGCTTGTGGTTAAATACGGCGTCTTTTGCCCCGAGGCTTTCAACGGGGCGCTCATCATAACAGGACGGCCCCGCCCAAGACAGCGGCCGTCATAGGGACGCAAGCCGCCATGCAAGTGAAACACCTGCTGCTGATCGCCATCCTCGCCATGACTGCTGCTTGCTCGTCAACAAAGGAAGTCGTCGACGAAAACCTGAGCGAAGTCGAGTTGTACCAACTGGCTCAGAAAGACCTGGACAATAATAGCTACACCAGCGCCACAGCGAAGCTGAAGGCACTGGAGTCACGCTATCCGTTCGGGCGCTATGCCGACCAGGCCCAGCTCGAGCTGATCTACGCCAACTACAAGAACGCCGAGCCGGAAGCAGCCAAGTCCGCCGCCGAGCGTTTCATCCGCCTGCATCCGCAGCACCCGAACGTCGACTACGCCTACTACATGAAGGGCCTGACCTCGTTCGACCAGGACGTCGGCCTGTTGGCGCGCTTCCTGCCGCTGGACATGACCAAGCGTGACCCGGGCGCTGCGCGCGACTCCTACAACGAGTTCGCCCAGCTGACCAGCCGCTTCCCCAACAGCCGCTACGCGCCGGACGCCAAGCAGCGCATGATCTACCTGCGCAACCTGCTGGCCTCCTATGAGATCCACGTCGCCCACTACTACCTGACCCGCCAGGCCTATGTAGCGGCCGCCAACCGTGGTCGTTATGTGGTGGAAAACTTCCAGGAAACCCCATCCGTGGGTGACGGCCTGGCCGTGATGACCGAGGCTTACCAGCGCCTGCACCTGGACGAGCTGGCCAGCACCAGCCTGGAAACCCTCAAGCTCAACTACCCTGACCATCCAAGCCTGCAAGACGGCCAGTTCGTGCCTCAAGTAGCCGAAGCGGACAACCGCTCGTGGCTGAGCAAGTACACCCTGGGCCTGATCGAGTCCCGTCCACCGCTGCCGCCGGGTGAAACCCGCGCCAACCAGGACGTGATCAAGCAGTACCAGGACGCCAAGGAAGCCATTCCTTCGGAGCTCAAGCCCCACGACGAGAACGGCGACGTGATCGAAGAGGAAGAGCCGCAAGCCCTGGGTAACAACCAGGACCGCTCGTGGTTCAGCTACATGACGTTCGGCGTGTTCGACTGATTGCACCCCGCGCCATCAAGAAGGAGCCTTTCGAGGCTCCTTTTTTGTGGGCGGTATTATTGCGCTGTGCGCCTGGCACGTCCTTGGCTAAACTGGCGCATTACTCGTCGAGAATCTGCCCATCATGCTTCGTCTACTGTTCTGGATTGCCGTCATTGCCGCCGCGGTATGGTTCTGGCGTAAATTCAAAAGCCCGGCCGCCAAACAGCAACGCGCCAACGAGCCCGGTGCAGCCCTGATGGTGCGCTGCGCTCACTGCGGCGTGCATCTGCCGCAGGATCGCGCCTTGAGCTCCCGTCAAGAGTGGTATTGCACCCAGGCGCACCTGGAACAAGGGCCGAAGTCTATCCAGCGCTGATCCGACCTTCAGGCGCATAAGGCGTCGGGTCAATGATCGGCGCACGCGCCAGCAGCAAGTCGGCAAACAGCTGGCAGGATGCCGGCGCGAGCACCAGGCCGTTGCGGTAATGCCCGCAGTTGAGCCACAACCCTTTGAAGCCCGGCACCTGGCCGATGTAAGGAATGCCCTCTGGCGAGCCGGGACGCAACCCGGCCCAATGCCCGACCACCTCGGCGTCCGCCAAGGCAGGAATCAACTCCACCGCCGACGCCTTGAGGCTTTCCAGCGCCGTTTCGGTCGGGGTCTTGTCGAAGCCTTCATGCTCCAGGGTACTGCCGATCAGGATGTGTCCGTCACGCCGAGGAATCGCATAGCGCCCCTTGGCCAGGACCATGCTCGACAGGAAGTCCGAAGCGCACTTGTACAGAATCATCTGGCCCTTGACCGGCTCCACCGGTAGCGACAAGCCTAACGTAGCGAGCAACTCGCCGCTCCAGGCCCCCGCCGCAAGTACGACGTGATCGCCGAAGATCGGCCCATTAGCGGTGTCCACGCCCACCACATTGCCGGCGTTCTGGACAAACCCCGTCACTTCGCATTGCTCATGAACGGTCACGCCGGGCAACGCCAACAACGCAGCCTTGAGGGATTTGACCAGGCGTGGGTTGCGCACATTGGCGACGTTGGCCATGTAGATCGCCTGGGAATAACCGCCACCCAGCACCGGAACGGCGTCATGGGCGGCCGACACGTCGACTTTGCTCAATGGGCGACCTTCACGCGCAGCCCAGGCCAGGGCTTCGGCTTCGTCATCCAGGTCCAGCCAGTACAAACCGGTGGTGTGCACCTCGGGGTCAACCCCCGTCGCCGCAAACAAGCACTCCGCCAGCTGTGGATAAAAATCCTGGGACCAATGGGCCAGCGCCGTGACCGCCGGGCTGTAGCGCCATGGATACAGCGGCGAGACAATGCCGCCGCCCGCCCAAGAGGATTCCTGTCCCACCCCCGCGCGCTCCAACAGCACCACCGCCTGCCCTTGGGACGCCAGGTTGAACGCCGTCAACAAACCGATGACTCCGCCACCGACAATCACTACCTGCTGTTGCTCTGCCATCATTTGATCCAGCCGATAAATAGGAACAAGCGCATCCCGCGCCCAGTCATCCAGCCCCCTCATCATTGACCCCAGCACAGCTTGCGCGACATGTCAGGTGCCGCGCCCGGGTTGGTTCGCTTACCGGTGCTGGTCAGGCTGAAGTCGCCGCAAGGGTCGCCGGTCATCACCGAGCCGACGACGGGCGTAGCCACCAGTTGGAAATCCTGAGGGTTCAATGCAGCGGTGATTCTATAGCGATCATTGCCCGCACTGACGTCGCTTGCATCAATAAAAGTGCCGTTCCTCGCATAAAAGCGCTCCAGATGCTGAGCCTGGTCGGTCAACAACACGACGATCTCGGCGCGATACGCCCTTTTAATGTGGCCGGTGTACCCAGGGTATGCGATCCCGGCCACAACCGCGGTTATGGCCACGGCAATCAGTAGCTCGACCAGGGTAAAGCCTTGGC
This sequence comes from Pseudomonas sp. MYb13, assembly GCF_002980075.1. NCBI lineage: Bacteria > Pseudomonadati > Pseudomonadota > Gammaproteobacteria > Pseudomonadales > Pseudomonadaceae > Pseudomonas > Pseudomonas sp. MYb13. The sequence continues at coordinate 615,754 of NZ_PCQI01000002.1, forward strand.
TGTGCGTGCCCATTCCATTGCTCCTCATTGAAGTTGCCGCCATGCCACTCGCCGAAAACGCGAATCGCCCTGCTCTTCTACCCGCGCGTAGATGCTCTCCAGCACTGTGCGCAAGGGACCGCTCAGCCCGACAGCCGTCACCCGATACACTGCGGCCGGGGTTTGCGGTGGTAAATGCGCCAGCCCTATCGCTGGCCCCAGGGATTGAACGCCGTACAAACCGTCCTTGAGCGCCATCCAAGTGACGCCCGAAACAGGGTCTGTTCCGGGCCTGAGTATCGAAAATGCTGCATCTGGCGGTGCACACGCCACAATCGAGCGACATAACGGCAGCGTCGAAAATGACCGCTGTACGGCCGCCTCCCCGCGCCTCAGGCCACTCTCGGCACTTTGCAGCGACTGCTGACGCAACCAGAGGCTGGCGGCGACCTTTTGCTGGGCGAGCGCGCCCTGCATCGATGACAACCCGATCAGCGACAACAGCAGCAAAAACACCAAGCTGATCAGCAACACCATGCCGGCCTGCCGTGCACGACTCCCCCCAGTAAGCGACATGACCGCGTTACCCCAGACGATTGCGCAGTGCTGCCACGACGCTGTAGGTTTGATTTTTTACGCGGCCGCTGGGGTCTTGCAGCGTCATCAAGATACGCACGCTGCGTATCAACGACGTGTCGACCGGAGCAGCGTCATAGCGCACCACGTTTAACGACCCGGGGTTGGCGGCCACACCAAAACTGATATCGAACGCCTTGACGTTATCTACCAGTACCGCCTTGGCGGGCGATGCGGGCGTGCTGACCTTCAATTGACCCGCTTCGAAGGTGTAGGTGAGTTGGCGTACGGCAAAACGGATCTGCCCAGGTGCGGGAGCCGGGGCGTTTCCGGGATAGGCCTGGGCGGTCCCCGTGCAATCGGACAATACCGTCCAGTCCGGCTTGCCACTGCCCTCGCCGACATCCGTGGTCACCAGCGTCAGCGAGCGTGTACCCGACCCGACACTCCAGCTGACAGGCCGATCAAACGCCAGAGGCGCATTGTCGATGGCGCCGGTGGCTAGGCAGCCAACCATGCCCGCCTGGCGGATATCCTGGATCATCTTGCCCAGCACGAACCGAGCATCCTCCTGCAGCAACATGGCAGCCTGCTGGCTCGCGTGGGTGATTCTGGAGTTGATCACCAGTTGGCTGCCCCCCAATACCAGCAAAATCCCCAGGGCCAAGGCCAACAGCAACTCCACCAGGCTGAAACCTTGCGCATGACACTTCACTGCGCCACCTCCTGCTCATCAACGATGCGGCTGGTCAGGGTGAAGGTTTCCCGGGCGCCCGACGTGTTGGCGCCTCGACTGTCATCCCAACTGATGCTGACCGTCACCTCGCCTCCACTGATCGACACCGAGCCTGTGGCGCTCTCCCCGGCAAAGCCGAGGATATTGGCTTCGAAATCGTGCAGGTCCAGGTCGCGCACGTTGGCGGTAGCGCGGTTGGGCGCAGCACGCTCGGCTTGGCCCCAGGCGTAGTCAGCGCCAGCATTGGCGCGAATCCGATCAAGCATGTCATAGGCGATGAAACTGGCCTGGCTGGTCATCCTGGAACTGTCGGTGTACTTGAGCGCATTCAGCTGGATCATCGCTGCGCCCAACAGGCCAATGGCGAGAATCAGCGTCGCGACCAGTACCTCGATCAGCGTCATGCCGGCTTGGTGCCGGTTCGGGGTATAGGGCGAACAGGTGTTCGTGCAGGCAAGCATTACCGTCGTCATCCGTGTCGAGGTCCAAGAAAGAGCAGGCAACACCTGCTGTGCGGCCCAAGACTAGCGCCGGTTTTTCGCCTGTGCTGCTACGGGAACAAAGGGAAATACTTTGGACATAAAGGCCACCATTCGGCGCGACAGCCTTGGCGCTATACCTAGGACTGCACCCACATCCACGGAGGGATGGCACATGAAACAACGCGGTTTTACCCTGATCGAACTGTTGCTCGGGCTGATCGTGAGCGGCCTCCTGGCCAGCCTGGCAGTGCCCAGCTTCACGAGCCTGCTGGGCTCACAGCAGCGACTGGGTGCAGCTCAATCACTGGCGCAAGGGCTGCGCTACGCACGCGCAGAGGCCATCGCACGCAACCGAGCGGTGGTGATCCACGCATTGGGCGATGATTGGAGCCTGGGCTGGCGAGTGATCGTGGACATAAGCGGACGCGGCCACCCGGACGATGACAACCCGGTGCTGCTGGAGCACCAGGACAGTGGGCGGGCTCCAATCGTAGGCAATGGGCCACTTAAGAGCCAGGTTCGCTTCAGCGGGTTGGGCGAGCCGATATTTGCAGGCGGAGGGTTTCGTGCGGGCACTGTGCATGTGTGTGCCCCGGACCAGGCGCAAAGCCTGCATCAGATCGTACTGGCACCCAGCGGGCGCATCAGCCTGCGCAGCGACAGTGCCGAGCAGGCGTTGTGCCGGGGCCGGCCCGGCACGCGGGCACTCACAGCAGTGAGCGAACCCGCAGTTCCTTGGGCATGGAGAAAGTGATGTTCTCTTCACGCCCCGCCAGCTCATCGGCACCGGTGGCGCCCCAGGCATGCAACTGCTGGATAACGCCGCGCACCAGCACTTCCGGGGCCGAAGCGCCTGCCGTGATACCGATACGCTCAACGCCATCGAACCAACTGCGCTGCATGTCTTCGGCGCCATCGATCAGGTACGCCGGTGTTGCCATGCGTTCAGCCAACTCTCGCAGGCGGTTGGAGTTGGAGCTGTTAGGGCTGCCGACTACCAGGACAACGTCGCATTCGTCGGCCAGTTGCTTGACCGCATCCTGCCGGTTCTGGGTGGCGTAGCAGATGTCGTCCTTGCGTGGCCCACCGATGGCCGGGAAGCGCGTACGCAGCGCGTCGATCACGCGGCTGGTGTCGTCCATGGACAAGGTGGTCTGGGTCACGAATGCCAGGCGATCGGGATTGTGCACCTGCAGGTTGGCGACGTCTTTTTCGTCTTCCACCAGGTAAATGGCCCCACCGTTGCTGGCGTCGTACTGACCCATGGTGCCTTCGACTTCCGGGTGACCCGCATGGCCGATCAGGATGCACTCGCGACCGTCACGGCTGTAGCGCGCGACCTCGATATGCACCTTGGTGACCAGTGGGCAGGTGGCGTCGAAGACTTTCAGGCCACGGCCTGCCGCTTCGGTACGCACCGCCTGGGAAACACCGTGGGCGCTGAAGATGACGATGACGTCGTCCGGCACTTGGTCCAGCTCTTCGACAAAGATGGCGCCGCGTGCGCGCAGGTCTTCGACCACGAATTTATTGTGGACGACTTCATGGCGCACATAAATCGGCGGCCCGAAGACTTCCAGGGCGCGGTTGACGATTTCGATCGCCCGGTCCACACCGGCGCAGAAGCCACGGGGGTTGGCGAGTTTGATTTGCATGCTGTGCCTCGTGTCTTGCTCGGCAAGAAATTGGATCTTGTGGGGGCCGGTTTGCCTGCGATGCAGACACCTCGGTGTATCAGGTACACCGGGATGACGCTATTGCAGGCAAGCCCGTTCCCGCACACGCCAGCTCCCACAGGAACCGGTTTTGTCAGTCAGATCGCTTTAACGTCGATGATTTCAACGTCGAACGTCAAGGTTTTACCGGCCAACGGGTGGTTGAAGTCGATGGTCACTTGCGTGTCATCGAAGGTTTTCACCACACCTGGCAGCTCGGTATTTGCCGCATCATTGAAGATCACCAGCAGGCCTTCCGACAGGTCCATGTCCTGGAACTGCGAACGCGGGATTATCTGCACGTTTTGCGGGTTGGGTTGGCCAAAGGCGTTTTCCGGCAGGATCTGCAGGGTACGCTTGTCGCCAGCCTTGAAGCCGAACAAAGCCGCCTCGAAACCTGGCAGCAGGTTGCCATCACCGACCTTGAAGGTGGCCGGCGCCTTGTCGAACGTGCTGTCGACCGTGTCGCCATTCTCCAGGCGCAATGCGAAATGCAAAGTGACTTCCGTGTTCTGGCCGATGCGTTGCTCAGCCAATACCTGATCAGTCATTGACGGTCTCTCCGGTTTTCTTGCTCTTGAACATATCCAACGCCAGCATGATTGCACCGACGGTGATGGCGCTGTCGGCAAAGTTGAACGCCGGGAAGTAATGGCGGTTCTGCCAATGCACCAGGATGAAGTCGATCACATGGCCCAGGGCAATGCGGTCGTACAGGTTGCCCAGCGCGCCGCCCAACACCAGGGCCAAGGCGATAGCCAGCCAGGTATCATCGCGGCCAAGACGCTTGAGCCACACCACCAGCACCGCACTGACCACGACGGCGATCACGGCAAACAGCCAGCGCTGCCAGCCACCACCGTCGGCGAGGAAGCTGAACGCCGCGCCGGTGTTGTAGGCCAGGGTCCAGCTGAAGTAATCCGGGATCACCACGATCTGCTGGAACATTTCCAGGGAGCCTTCGAAATGAGCCTTGCTGACCTGGTCGATGACCAGGACCAGCAAACTCAAGACGAGCCAGCCCAGACGTCCGAAACGACTGGCTGAATTAGGCATAGTGACGAACCTCGCCTTCACCGCTGATGTTGTCGACGCAACGACCACAGATTTCCGGATGCTCAGGGTTCACGCCAACGTCCTCACGGCAGTGCCAGCAACGGGCGCATTTCGGGAAGGCCGACTTGACCACTTTGAGCTTGAGGCCCGGTACTTCGGTGGCGACCGCATCCGCCGGGGCCTGGGCAAATGGGGCCAGGCTCGCCGTGGAGGTGATCAGTACGAAGCGCAGTTCGTTGCTCAGCTTGGCCAGGTCGGCGGTCAGGCCTTCCTCGGCAAACAGGGTGACTTCGGCCTGGAGGTTGCCACCGACGGCCTTGGCCGCACGTTGCACTTCCAGCTCTTTGTTCACCGCAACCTTCACGGCCATCACGCCTTCCCAGTACTCGCGACCCAGTTCGAAGTCGGCCGGCAGTTCGGTCAGCCCCTCGTACCAGGTGTTGAGCATCACGGACTCGTTACGCTCGCCCGGCAGGTATGCCCACAGTTCGTCAGCAGTGAAGGCCAGGATCGGAGCGATCCAGCGCACCAGCGCTTCGCAGATGTGGTACAGCGCGGTCTGTGCCGAGCGGCGTGCCTTGCTGTTGGCGCCAGTGGTGTACTGGCGGTCCTTGATGATGTCGAGGTAGAAACCACCCAGCTCCTGCACGCAGAAGTTGTGGATCTTCGAGTAGACGTTCCAGAAACGGTATTCGCCGTAGTGCTCCTGCAACTCGCGCTGCAGCAGCAGGGTACGGTCCACGGCCCAGCGATCCAGGGCGAGCATGTCCTCGGCGGCCAGCAGGTCGGTGGCCGGGTTGAAACCGGTCAGGTTCGACAGCAGGAAGCGTGCGGTATTACGGATTCGGCGGTAGGCGTCGGCACTGCGCTGCAGGATCTGGTCCGACACGGCGATTTCGCCCGAGTAATCGGTCGACGCGACCCAAAGACGCATGATGTCGGCGCCCAGGGTCTCGTTGATCTTTTTCGGCTCGATCACGTTCTTCAGCGACTTGGACATCTTGCGGCCCGTCTCGTCGACGGTGAAGCCGTGGGTCAGCAGTTCGCGGTACGGCGCGTGGTTGTCGATGGCGCAACCGGTCAGCAGCGACGAGTGGAACCAGCCACGGTGTTGGTCCGAACCTTCCAGGTACAGGTCGGCACGCGGGCCGGTCTCGTGACCCATGGGGTGCGAGCCGCGCAGCACGTGCCAATGAGTGGTGCCCGAGTCAAACCACACGTCGAGGGTGTCGCTGATCTTGTCGTACTGCGGCGCTTCATCGCCCAGCAGCTCGGCAGCGTCCAGCTTGAACCAGGCTTCGATGCCCTCCTGTTCAACGCGCTGGGCCACGGCTTCCATCAGTTCGACGGTACGAGGGTGCAGTTCGCCGCTTTCCTTGTTGAGGAAGAACGGGATCGGCACGCCCCAGTTACGCTGGCGGGAGATGCACCAGTCCGGGCGGTTGGCGATCATCGAGTGCAGGCGCGCCTGGCCCCAGGCTGGCACGAATTGAGTGTCTTCGATGGCTTTGAGCGAGCGTACACGCAGGGTGTCGCCGCTGGTGGGCTCTTTGTCCATGCCGATGAACCACTGCGCGGTGGCGCGGTAGATCAGGGGCGTCTTGTGGCGCCAGCAGTGCATGTAGCTGTGCTGGATGGTGGCGGTTTGCATCAGCGCACCGACTTCGCGCAGCTTTTCGATGATCGGCTGGTCGGCCTTGAAGATGAACTGGCCGCCGAAGAACTCGAGCGAAGGCACGTAGACGCCATTGCTTTGCACGGGGTTGATGATGTCGTCGTTGACCAGGCCGTACTTCTTGCAGATGACGAAGTCGTCCACGCCATAGGCCGGCGAACAGTGAACAATGCCAGTACCCGAACCCAGTTCGACGTAGTCAGCCAGGTACACCGGCGACAGGCGGTCATAGAACGGATGGCGGAAATTGATCAGTTCCAGCGCGGAGCCGGTAGTGGTCGCGATCACCGAACCTTGCAGTTCGTAACGGGCCAGGCAAGCCTCGACCATTTCCTCGGCCAAGACTAGCAGGCGATCACCGACATCCACCAGGGCGTAGGTGAACTCAGGGTGCACGTTCAGCGCCTGGTTGGCCGGGATGGTCCACGGGGTGGTGGTCCAGATCACGATGGCCGCCGGCTTGCCCAGGCTTGCCAGGCCGAAGGCCTCGGCCAGCTTGGCGTCGTCGGCGATCGGGAAGGCCACGTCGATGGTCGAGGACTTCTTGTCTTCGTACTCGACTTCCGCTTCGGCCAGGGCCGAACCACAGTCGAAGCACCAGTTCACGGGCTTGAGGCCCTTGAACACGAAACCGCCCTTGACGATCTCGGCCAAGGCACGGATTTCACCGGCCTCGTTCTTGAAGTTCATGGTTTTGTACGGGTTGTCCCATTCGCCGAGCACGCCCAGGCGGATGAATTCGGACTTCTGCCCTTCGATCTGCTCGGTGGCGTAGGTACGGCACAGTTCGCGGGTTTTATCCGCGCCCAGGTTCTTGCCGTAGGTCACTTCGACTTTGTGTTCGATCGGCAGGCCGTGGCAGTCCCAACCCGGGACATACGGCGCGTCGAAGCCCGACAGGGTTTTCGAGCGCAGGATCATGTCCTTGAGAATCTTGTTCAGCGCATGACCGATGTGAATCGTGCCATTGGCATAAGGAGGGCCGTCGTGCAGGACGAATTTCGGACGATCCTTGCCAATCTCGCGCAACTTTCCGTACAGGCCAATACTGTCCCAGCGCTGCAGGATCTGCGGTTCGCGCTGTGGCAGGCCGGCCTTCATTGGGAAGGCGGTGTCCGGAAGGTTTAGCGTGGCTTTATAGTCGGTCATTTAAGGCTCTTCGGTTAGCGATGGGCGCTAGGTGCGGCTAGTGCACGGGCGGCGGCGACATCCGCATTGATCGCCGTTTTCAACGCCTCAAGGGAGGCGAAACGCTGCTCTTCACGCAGCTTCTGGTGGAAAACCACCGTCAAACGCCGGTCATACAGATCACCGGCAAAATCCAACAGATGAACTTCCAGGTGGGCCTTGCCATCACCTGCAACCGTGGGCCTGACGCCTATGTTGGCGACTCCCGGCCACGATTGGCCGTCGATGTCGACACTCACCAGGTAAACCCCGGTCAGTGGCACACGACGACGCTTGAGTTGCACGTTGGCGGTTGGCGTGCCCAATTGGCGCGCCAGCTTCTGGCCGTGCAGGACCCGTCCGGCAATGCGGAACGGACGGCCGAGCAAACGCTCGGCCAAGGCGAAGTCGGCAGCGGCCAGGGCGTTACGCACCTGGGTGCTGCTCACGCGCAGGCCGTCCAGTTCGACGGTTTGCGCGGCTTCGACGGTAAACCCTTGGTTGACGCCGGCCTGTTGCACGAAATCGAAATCCCCGACGCGGTCGCAACCGAAACGGAAGTCGTCACCGACCTCCAAATGCTGCACGCCCAGGCCATCGACCAGGATGCGGTCGACAAACTCGGCGGCGCTCAGGCTTTGCAAACGCTGGTTGAAGGCCAGGCAGAGGACGCGGTCCACACCCTCTTCAGCCAGCAGTTGCAGCTTGTCACGCAGGCGAGCCAGGCGCGCCGGCGCGGTCTCGGGCGTGAAGTATTCCCGCGGCTGTGGTTCAAAAATCACCACGCAGCTGGGCACGCCCAACTCGACCGCACGCTCGCGCAGCCGGGCCAGGATAGCCTGGTGGCCACGGTGAACACCGTCAAAGTTGCCAATAGTGGCGACGCAGCCCCGATGCTCGGGGCGCAGGTTGTGGAGACCTCGAACCAGCTGCATAACGCGCTTCTTGCTCATAAAGTGGTCGATTATAACCACACCCGGCCCCGGACGACAGGCAACAGCACAGGCCAAATGGATCGAATCGATAAAACAACCGTTTTATCCCGGAAAACTCTCTAGCTCAGCGACTTGCGATTGAAATCCCGCAGCCGGAAACCTTGCAGCAGCAACATCCCGAAGTACACCACCACGCCGGCGACAACCAGTCCACCAAGGCGCATGAAGCGCTCCAGCATATGGCCCTCGTCCCAGGCGGGCATGAAGTGCATCAAGCCAAGTAGCACTGCCGACATCGCCCCCACCGCGACCAGCAATTTGAGAGCGAACAGCCCCCAACCTGGCTGCGGCTGGAACATCTGCTGTTTGCGCAGTTGGTAAAACAACAGCCCGGCATTGATGCACGCACCTGCACTGATGGCCAGGGCCAGGCCGGCATGGGCCAGCGGGCCGATAAACACCAGGTTGAGCAATTGCGTGACGATCAGCGTGAAAATCGCGATTTTGACCGGTGTACGGATGTTTTGCTGTGCATAGAAGCCCGGAGCCAGCACTTTGATCACGATAATACCGAGCAGACCGACGGAGTAAGCGACCAGCGCATGCTGCGTCATCAACGCGTCATGAGCATCGAATTGGCCGTACTGGAACAGCGACACGGTCAACGGCTCGGCCAGGATCCCCAAGGCCAGGGCGCACGGCAGCACCAGCACAAAACACAGCCGCAGCCCCCAATCGAGGATGCGTGAATACTCCTGGCGGTCCTTGCTCGCATAGGTACGCGCCAGCGTTGGCAGCAGAATAGTGCCCAGGGCCACGCCCAGCACCCCGGACGGCAACTCCATCAGGCGGTCGGCGTAGTACATCCACGACACCGAGCCAGACACCAGCAGCGAAGCGAACGCCGTATTGATAATCAGCGAAATCTGGCTGACCGACACCCCCAGGATGGCCGGCAGCATATTGCGCATCACGCGCCATACGCCGGTGTCCTTGAGGTTCAAGCGCGGCAGTACGAGCATGCCGATCTTCTTCAGGTGGGGCAGCTGGTAGAGCAACTGCGCCAGGCCACCCGCCAGTACGGCCCAACCCAGGGCCATGACGGGCGGATCGAAGTACGGCGTAAGAAACAGCGCGAAGATGATCATGCTGACGTTCAGCAAGGTCGGCACGAAAGCCGGCACCGAGAAGCGGTTCCAGGTATTGAGGATCGCGCCGGCCAGTGATGAAAGGGAAATCAGCAATATATAAGGAAAGGTCACCCGCAGCAGATCAGTGGTCAGCGCGAATTTTTCCGGCGTGTTGGCAAACCCGGGGGCCGTGGCCCAGATCACCCAAGGCGCGGCGAGCATGCCGAGCACGGTCACCAGCATCAGCACCAGGGTCAGCAGGCCCGAGACATAGGCAATAAAGGTGCGGGTGGCTTCCTCGCCCTGCTGGGTCTTGTATTCCGCCAGGATCGGCACGAATGCCTGGGAAAACGCGCCTTCGGCGAAGATCCGTCGCAGCAGGTTGGGCAATTTAAACGCAATAAAGAAGGCATCCGTGGCCATGCTGGCGCCAAAAATGCGCGCCAGCAGGGTGTCACGCACAAACCCCAGAACCCGGGAGATCATCGTGATAGAGCTGACGGCGGCCAACGATTTGAGCAGATTCATTGAAAGAGTTTGCGCCTATAGGTAAACAGCAGGCGAACAAAGCGCCCACTTATGCGATACTGCGCGCCTGCAACAGCACAGAGCCAAAGCTCGCGAGTTTACAGGTCAAGCGCCGGAAATAAATCACCCGCCTCTTCAGATCGACCACTCAGCAGTTCGCATCAGCCGCCCTTGACAACCCATCAAGTCATCGGCATGATTCGCGGCCTATTTTGTTTGCTATTTCCTAAAAAGTCTTTCGAGGAGCTCGACGGTGGCCAACACACCTTCCGCCAAAAAACGTGCAAAACAGGCTGAGAAGCGTCGCAGCCACAACGCCAGCCTGCGTTCCATGGTTCGTACCTACATCAAGAATGTAGTTAAAGCCATCGACACCAAAGACGCTGAAAAAGCCCAAGCTGCTTACGTTCTGGCTGTGCCAGTTATCGACCGTATGGCCGATAAAGGCATCATCCACAAGAACAAGGCCGCTCGCCATAAGAGCCGCCTGAATGGCCACATCAAGGCTCTGAGCGTTGCTGCTGCAGCCTAAGTGGTAACAACTGCAACGCAACCCCGGTTGCGAAACAGTTAAGAAATGCCCCGTACCGAAAGGTCCGGGGCATTTTTGTTTGTGCCTTATATCCAGAGTGTGCAGACCAAAATGTGGGAGCGGGCTTGCCCGCGATGAGCCCAGGTATCTACACAGTTTTTGCTGCAACCTACCCTAACCACGATGCGAAGCGAGTCGCTCTTGATCTTGATCTTGATCTCAGGCGCCCCATCAAACACGCTGGCCGGAATTCGACAGGGATTTGGGGGGTAAACCGGCAGGGATGCCGGTTTAGCCGCCCCGCGCCATGGAGGGCGCGTGGCGGCGGCCCCCCAAATCACTGTCGGATTACGGGCACACCGAGCGTGAGCGAGGTGCCGAGTGTTGGGGCAAGAGCCTTTTGGTTACTTTGGGGCTCTTTTCCAAAGTGACCCGCTGTAAGAGCGGAACCCATATCAGCCGTAACCTAAATAACGGATATGTACCCGGCCTGATCCAACATTCAGGCCGGCTGTCAGGCCGCCTTCGCGGGCAAGCCCGCTCCCACAGTTGGATCGCGGGGTGACAGTTAGATAGCGGGCGGCTGTCGGGGCGCCTTCGCGAGCAAGCCCGCTCCCACGTTTTTGAACTGCGTACATTTTCAGGGCACAAAAAAACGCCCCGAACCAGTCGGGGCGTTTTTGCTACCTATTGATCAAACCGCAATCAATGGTGATGACCGCCTTCACCGTGGACGTGGCCGTGAGCCACTTCTTCTTGGGAAGCGTCGCGGATGGCAACGATCTTCACTTGGAAATTCAGGCGCTGGCCAGCCAGTGGGTGGTTGCCGTCAACGGTCACGTCGTCGCCGTCCAGATCACGGATGGTGACGATCTGCATTTGGCCGTCCGGCGCGGAAGCGTGGAACTGCATGCCCACTTCCAGCTCGTCAACACCTTCGAACATGCTGCGGCTCAGGGTGCTGACCAGTTCGGCCGAGTACTCGCCATAGGCATCTTCAGGTTCTACGGCAACGGTCAGCTCATCACCGACGCTCTTGCCTTCCAGCGCCTTTTCCAGGCCTGGGATGATGTTACCTGCGCCTTGCAGGTAGACCAGCGGCGCGCCGCCGGCGGAGCTGTCGATGACCTCACCAGCGTCGTTGGTCAGGGTATAGTCGATGGAGACAGCCTTGTTAGCGGCGATCGTCATGGGGCGAGACCTTTTGCATAAGAATGAAGAACGGACAAGTCTAAACAAGGATTTGCCCGAAAGCGAACACAACCCGGACGGACGGGACCGATCAACGGCATCCTTCATCATCGGGTTCCACCAGGATGAGGACCAGCACTGGGTGGCCGAGCTGTCCTGCGGCCACACTCAGCACCTGCGCCACCAGCCACCCTGGCAGTCGCGCGCCTGGGTGCTTGATCCCGCGCAACGCCTTGAAAAAATAGGCCAGCCCTTTGCCTGCGGCTGGTGTACGCAGGAGCGCGAATAACGATAACCTTGGCGCCTGATTCGCGGTAGACGCTCAGCCATAGAGCGCCACCCAAGCCATGCACCTCCAGAGAATTCGCATGCAAACTTTTTTTATCGCGCCCACCGATTTTGGTGTGGGTCTGACCTCCATCAGCCTTGGGCTGGTGCGTACCCTTGAGCGGGCCGGGCTGAAAGTCGGCTTTTTCAAACCGATTGCCCAGCCGCACCCAGGCGACACCGGCCCCGAGCGTTCCACCGAGCTGGTGGCGCGCACCCACGGCCTGAAGCCGCCACAGCCGTTGGGCCTGGCCCACGTCGAGCGCATGCTCGGCGACGGCCAGCTCGATGAGCTGCTGGAAGAAATCATCACCCTGTATCAGCAGGCCGCCGTGGGCAAGGATGTGCTGATTGTCGAAGGCATGGTGCCGACCCGCAGCGCCAGCTATGCGGCGCGGGTCAACCTGCACCTGGCCAAGAGCCTGGATGCGGAAGTGATCCTGGTGTCCGCCCCGGAAAACGAAGTGCTCACCGAACTCTCGGGCCGCGTGGAATTACAGGCGCAACTGTTTGGCGGCCCAAAAGACCCCAAGGTACTCGGCGTGATCCTTAACAAGGTGCGCACCGACGAAAGCATGGAAGCCTTCGCGGCACGCCTCAAAGAACATTCGCCGCTGTTGCGCAGTGGCGATTTCCGTTTGCTCGGCTGCATACCCTACCAGCCGGAACTCAATGCGCCGCGCACCCGCGACGTCGCCGACCTGATGGGCGCGCAGATCCTCAACGCCGGTGACTACGAAACACGGCGCATGACCAAGATCATCATCTGCGCCCGCACCATGCGCAACACCGTGGAGCTGCTCAAGCCCGGCGTGCTAGTGGTGACGCCCGGCGACCGCGACGACATCATTCTTGCGGTCAGCCTGGCGGCGATCAACGGCGTCCCCCTGGCCGGCCTGTTGCTGACCAGTGACACCCTGCCCGACCCACGCATCATGGATTTGTGCCGCGGTGCGTTCCAGGCCGGGCTACCGGTGCTGTCGGTGAGCACCGGCTCCTACGACACCGCCAACCAGCTCAATAGCCTCAATAAAGAAATCCCCATTGATGACCGCGAACGTGCAGAGATCATTACCGACTTCGTCGCCAGTCACCTCGATGCGCGCTGGCTGCACCAACGCTGTGGCACGCCACGGGAAATGCGCCTGTCACCCGCGGTGTTCCGCTATCAACTGATCCAGCGCGCCCAGGCGGCCAACAAGCGCATCGTGCTGCCCGAAGGCAGCGAGCCATTGACCGTGCAAGCCGCCGCCATCTGCCAAGCACGGGGGATTGCCCGTTGCGTGCTGCTGGCCAAGCCGGCGGACGTGGAAGCGGTCGCGCGTGCCCAGGGCATCGAACTGCCCGAAGGCCTGGAGATTCTCGACCCCGACCTGATTCGCCAACGCTATGTCGAACCGATGGTCGCGCTGCGCAAGAGCAAGAGCCTCAACGCGCCAATGGCCGAGCAGCAACTGGAAGACACCGTGGTGATCGCCACCATGATGCTTGCGCTGGATGAAGTGGACGGCCTGGTTTCCGGCGTCATTCACTCCACCGCCAATACCATCCGCCCTGCCCTGCAGCTGATCAAGACCGCGCCGGGCTGCACCCTGGTGTCGTCGGTGTTCTTCATGCTGTTCCCCGAGCAGGTGCTGGTGTACGGCGACTGCGTGATGAACCCGCACCCGAGCGCCGCCGAGCTGGCGGAAATTGCCCTGCAGAGCGCCGACTCGGCGGCCGCGTTCGGCATCACCCCGCGCGTGGCGATGATCAGCTATTCCAGCGGCGAATCGGCCAGCGGTGAGGAAGTGGAAAAAGTCCGCGAAGCCACCCTGCTCGCCCACGAACAGCAAAGCTCGCTGCTGATCGACGGGCCGCTGCAATACGACGCCGCAGCCAACGAAAACGTGGCCCGGCAGTTGGCGCCCAATAGCCAGGTCGCTGGCAAGGCCACGGTGTTTGTGTTCCCCGACCTCAATACCGGCAACACTACGCACAAGGCTGTGCAGCGCAGCGCCGATTGCGTCAGCCTGGGGCCGATGCTCCAGGGCCTGCGCAAACCGGTGAACGACCTGCCGCGCGGCGCCCAGGTGGATGACATCGTGTACACCATCGCGCTCACTGCGATCCAAGCCGCCAACCGACCCATAGATATCTAAATGCTGGATTTTCTACCTGCCGCCCTACGCGGTGTGATCGCTTCACTGCTGTTGGCGCTGAACACGATCCTGCTGTGCTCGTTCCTGTTTATCGTGGCGTTGTTCAAGGCGCTGCCGTTTGCCAAGCGTTTCAGCGAATGGCTGATGAACCACACTCACGAAGCCTGGGTAACCAACAACAAGGGCTGGATGAACCTGGTACGCCGCACCCGCTGGCACCTGACCGGGCTCGAAGGGTTGGACTATCAGCACTCGTACCTGGTGACCAGCAACCACCAGAGCTGGGTCGACATCATGGTGTTGCAATACGTGCTGAACCGGCGGATTCGCCCACTGAAATTCTTCCTCAAGCAAGAGTTGATCTGGGTGCCCGTGATTGGCCTGGCGTGGTGGGCGCTGGGCTTCCCGTTCATGAAGCGCTACACCAAGGCCTACCTTGAAAAACACCCGGAGAAGAAAGGCAAAGACCTGGAAACCACCCGCAAGACATGTGCAAAGTTTCGCGACAACCCGGTGGGCATTTTCAACTTTGCCGAGGGCACACGGTTCACACCGGGCAAGCACGCCCAGCAGAACTCGCCGTTTCGCTACCTGCTCAAGCCCAAGGCCGGCGGTATCGCGTTTGTGCTGGATGCCATGGGTGAGCAATTGAAGTCGCTGGTAAACGTGACCATCCACTACCCTGGCGGGCGCCCCGGGTATTGGGACTTGCTGTGCGGGAAGGTGAAGGACGTGGTGGTGCACTTTGAAGAGGTGCAGATCCCGGCCGAGTTCATTGGCAAGAATTATGAGCAGGATGGGGCGTATCGGTTGGCGTTTCAGGGCTGGATCAACCAGCTGTGGGAAGACAAGGATGCGCTGCTGGACAAACTGCACACAGACTTCCCGGATAATAAGTGATCAACATGTGGGAGCGGGCTTGCTCGCGAATACGGTGGGTCAGCCACACATGTATTGACCGACACTCCGCTTTCGCGAGCAAGCCCGCTCCCACAGTTGACCGAGTTGTTTTCAAGACGCCATGAAAAAGCCCGCCACCGAGTCATCGGTGGCGGGCTTTTTTGTGGCCGCGAGGGTTAGATCGCGCCGCGCTGACGCAACAGTTCCAGCACTTGCTTGACGCTCTCTTCCACCGACAGGGCCTGGGTGTCGATCACCAGATCGGCATTCAATGGCACGTCGTAGGGGAAAGACTCGCCAGGGATGTTATCCCCACCGGCGGCGTACAAGCCTTGCGGATCACGCTCGGCGCACACCAACGGCGACGCTTGCACGTAGACGGTCAGCAGACGGTCGCCGCCGATCAGCGCCTTGGCCTGCTCACGGCCTTCGGCATCCGGTGCCACAAACGCGGCCAGGGTCAGCAGGCCGGCTTCGTTGAACTGGCGCGCCACGTGAGCGGCACGGCGCCAGTTCTCGGTACGACCGGCGCGGTCCTGCGGCAAGCCCTTGTTCAGGTCGTGACGCAGGTTCTGGCCATCGAGTACAAACACCGCACGGCCCATGTCGAACAGCTTGCGCTCGACCGCGTAGGCCAAGGTGCTCTTGCCAGCGCCGGACAGGCCGCTGAACAACACGGTGGCCGGTTGCTGGCCGAAGCGCAGGGCGCGCTCTTCGGTGGCGACATGAGCGAGGCTGCCGTGCTGCGCAGCACCACCATGGCTGACCGGCGGCGCGATGATCATGCCCGCAGCCACCGTGCCGTTGGTCAAACGGTCGATGACGATAAACGCGCCCGTGGTGCGGTTGCTGTCATAGCCGTCCAGGGCGATGGCAGCATCGAGGCTGACCTTGACGCGGCCGATCTCGTTCAACTGCAGCGAACTCGCCGGGCCTTCGGCCAGGGTGTTCACATCCACGCGATGCACGATGCTGGTGATGGAACCCGGCACGTAGCTGGTGGCGCGCTTGATGTCGTATTTCTTGCCCGGCAGCATCGGCTCTTCGGCCATCCACACCAGCATGGCGTCGAAGGCGTCAGTCACTTGCGGCACGTTGTCGGCATGTACCAGCAAGTCGCCACGGGAGATGTCGATCTCGTCTTCCATGGTCAGGGTCACGGCCTGGCCTGGGCCTGCGTGCTCCAGCTCACCTTCAAAGGTGACGATGGATTTGACGCGGCTGCTCTTGCCCGACGGCAGCACCACGACCTCGTCGCCCTTGTGCACGATGCCGCTGGCCAGGGTGCCGGCAAAACCACGGAAGTTCAGGTTCGGACGGTTGACGTACTGCACCGGGAAACGCAGGTCGGTGTAGTTGCGGTCGTTGGCGATCTCGACGGTCTCGAGAATCTCCATCAGCGATTGCCCGGTGTACCAAGGCGAACGCTCGCTCTTGTTCACCACGTTGTCACCCTTGAGCGCCGACATCGGCACGAAGGCCAGTGTGCTCGGCTTGAAGGCGATACCGTCGGCGAACTTCAGGTAATCGGCCTTGATCTGCTCGAATACGCTTTGGTCGAAGCCGTTGATGTCCATCTTGTTGACGGCCACCACGATGTGCTTGATGCCCAGCAACGAGGCGATGAAGCTGTGGCGACGGGTCTGGGTCTGCACGCCGTAGCGGGCGTCGATCAGGATGATCGCCAGGTCACAGGTGGAAGCACCGGTGGCCATGTTGCGGGTGTACTGCTCATGGCCAGGGGTGTCGGCGATGATGAATTTGCGCTTGGCGGTAGAGAAGTAGCGGTAGGCAACATCGATGGTGATGCCCTGCTCACGCTCGGCCTGCAGGCCGTCGACCAGCAACGCCAGGTCGATGTCGTCACCGGTGGTGCCGGACTTCTTCGAATCGCGGGTGATGGCTTCCAGGTGATCTTCGTAGATCATCTTGGAGTCGTGCAGCAGGCGCCCGATCAGGGTGCTCTTGCCGTCGTCGACGTTGCCACAGGTCAGGAAGCGCAACATTTCCTTGCGCTCGTGCTGGCCCAGGTAGGCGAGGATGTCCTCGCTGATCAAATCAGATTGATGCGACATGACAGCCCCTTAGAAATAGCCTTGACGTTTTTTATCTTCCATCGAGCCTGCACCATCGTGGTCGATGACACGGCCCTGGCGCTCGGAAGTTCGCGTCAGGAGCATTTCCTGAATGATGTCCGTCAGCGTCTCGGCTTCGGACTCCACCGCGCCCGTCAACGGGTAGCAGCCAAGGGTACGGAAACGTACTTTCTTTTTGACGATTCGGGCTTTGTCTTCGTCGGAGAGGTGCTCGAGGATGCGGTCGTCGTCGATCATGATCAACGTGCCGTTCTTCTCGATCACTTCGCGTTCGGCGGCGAAGTACAGCGGCACGATCGGGATGCCTTCCAGGTAGATGTACTGCCAGATGTCCAGCTCGGTCCAGTTGGACAGCGGGAACACACGGATGGACTCGCCCTTGTTGACGTTGCCGTTGTAGACGTTCCACAGCTCGGGGCGCTGGTTCTTCGGGTCCCAGCGGTGCTTGCTGTCGCGGAACGAGTACACGCGCTCTTTGGCGCGGGATTTCTCTTCATCGCGACGGGCACCGCCGAAGGCTGCATCGAAACCATGCTTGTCCAGCGCCTGCTTGAGGCCCTCGGTCTTCATGATGTCGGTGTGCTTGGCGCTGCCGTGGGTGAACGGGTTGATGCCCTGCGCCACGCCGTCCGGGTTGACGTGGGTGATCAGGTCCAGGCCCAGTTCCTCGACCATCTTGTCGCGGAACTTGTACATCTCCTGGAATTTCCATCGGGTGTCGACGTGCATCACCGGGAACGGCAGCTTGCCCGGGAAAAAGGCCTTGCGTGCCAGGTGCAGCATCACGGCGGAGTCTTTACCGATCGAGTAGAGCATCACCGGGTTGTCGAACTCGGCGGCGACCTCGCGGATGATGTGGATGCTTTCCGCCTCCAGCTGTTTCAGATGCGTCAGTTTGTCGACCATGGTTACTCACGGAAAAACGATCTTATGGACGGCCAGCGGGCCGTGTTCGAGCGGGGCATGCTAGCACAGCACCTGCTTCTATTCAGGACGCGGGCTAGATCGAAACGGTATATGAATATGCCCCGAGGTTTGGGAGTGAAACACGTTCATGAGTGTGAGCTGGCTTGCCTGCGGTGCAGACAACTCGGTACGTCAGCCACACCGAGTTGGAGCCGTCGCAGGCAAGCCAGCGCCCACATTGGTTAAGCTGTCTGGCTTAGATCGGGTTGGGGCAATCGATAAACAGATGCTCAAGGGCGAAGCGCCGTGCCAGGTACTCCCCCAACGCCTGTACGCCGTAACGCTCGGTGGCATGGTGGCCGGCTGCGATGAAGCTGACGTCGTTTTCACGGGCGCTGTGAAAGGTCTGCTCGGAGGCCTCACCGCTCAGGTACAGGTCGACGCCCGCGGCAATCGCCTGGTCGATATAGCCCTGGCCACCGCCTGTGCACCAGCCGACGCGGCGGATCATCTCGCTGCCTTCGATCAGCAGGGGTTCGCGGCCCATGACTTCCTGCACTCGGCGCGCAAAATCACGGGGCGAGAGGGGCTCGGCGAGGGAGCCGACCAGGCCGACGATTTTCGGGTTGCTCGGGTCCAGCGGGCCTTCGACGGTGATGTCCAGTTGACGGGCCAACTGCACGTTGTTGCCGACGTCGGGGTGCAGGTCCAGGGGCAGGTGGTAGGCCAGCAGACTGATGTCGTGCTTGAGCAACGTTTTCAGGCGGCGCTGCTTCATGCCGGTGACGCAGGGGTTTTCGCCCTTCCAGAAATAGCCATGGTGCACCAGGATCAGGTCGGCCTGGGCCTCGACGGCTGCATCGAGCAGGGCTTGGCTTGCGGTCACGCCGCTGACGATACGCATCACCTGGGGGCGCCCCTCGACCTGCAGGCCATTGGGGCAATAGTCGGCAATTTTTGCGCTGCCGAGGTAGCGGTCCGCTTCCTCGACGAGGGTGGTAAGGGGGACTGCCATAAAAGACTCCTAAATATCCCGTTCGAAGGCGCTCGCAGCCTCGTATAATGCGCGACATTATGGGCGCTCTCCCGCCCCCTGCAACCTGTCAGGACTTACTTGATGCTCAAGGCGCTGCGTTTTTTTGGATGGCCATTGTTGGCTGGCGTGCTGATCGCGATGTTGATTATTCAGCGTTTCCCCGAGCTGGTGGGGCTTCCCAGCCTTGATGTCAACCTGCAGCAGGCACCGCAGAGCAACGCGGTGGTGCAAGGCCCGGTGACCTATGCCGACGCGGTCACCATTGCCGCCCCGGCGGTCGTCAACCTGTATACCACCAAGGTCATCAACAAACCGGCCCATCCGCTGTTTGAGGACCCACAGTTTCGCCGCTACTTCGGTGACAACGGGCCCAAGCAGCGCCGCATGGAGTCCAGCCTCGGATCCGGGGTGATCATGAGCCCCGAAGGCTACATCCTCACCAACAACCACGTGACCACCGGTGCCGACCAGATCGTGGTGGCCCTGCGTGACGGCCGCGAAACCCTGGCTCGCGTGGTGGGTAGCGACCCGGAGACCGACCTCGCGGTCCTTAAGATCGATCTCAAGAGCCTGCCTTCGATCACCCTCGGCCGCTCCGACGGTTTGCGCGTGGGCGACGTGGCACTGGCCATCGGCAACCCGTTCGGCGTAGGGCAGACCGTGACCATGGGCATCATCAGCGCCACCGGGCGTAACCAGTTGGGCCTCAACAGCTACGAGGATTTCATCCAGACCGACGCGGCGATCAACCCGGGCAACTCCGGCGGTGCGCTGGTGGATGCCAATGGCAACCTGACCGGTATCAACACGGCGATTTTCTCCAAGTCCGGCGGCTCCCAGGGTATCGGTTTTGCCATCCCGGTGAAGCTGGCGATGGAAGTGATGAAGTCGATCATCGAGCACGGCCAGGTGATTCGCGGCTGGCTGGGGATCGAAGTGCAACCGTTGACCAAGGAGCTGGCCGAGTCCTTTGGCTTGACCGGTCGGCCTGGCATCGTGGTCGCCGGGATCTTCCGCGACGGCCCAGCACAGAAAGCCGGCCTGCAACTGGGGGATGTGATCCTCAGCATCAACGGCGAACCGGCCGGAGATGGCCGCAAGTCGATGAACCAGGTGGCGCGGATCAAACCGACCGACAAGGTCGCGATCCAGGTCATGCGCAACGGTAAAGAGATCAAGCTGCTGGCGGAAATCGGACTACGCCCACCGCCTGCGCCGGTCAAGGAAGAGGAATAAGCGCTTGATCGAGGTGCCCGTACGCGGGCACCTGTAACCCAATATTTCAAAGCAATCCATTCTCATTAGTCATGTTATATTGTTTCAATATCGATATTGGAACGCTCTATCATGCCGTCTCGAAGAACCGCCCCCTTGGCTGGCCTGGCCTTGGCCTTGCTGCTTGATCCCGCCTTCGCCGAAGAAAACACCCTGGAGCTCGACACCATCAGCGTCACCACCGACGCCTATGAGTCCGCCACCAGCCCGGTCATGGGCTACCGCGCCACGCGTTCCGCCAGTGCGACCAAAACCGACACCGCCCTGCGCGATATCCCACAGTCCATCAGCGTGATTCCCGCTACGGTGCTCAAGGACCTGGGCAGCACCAACGTGGAACGCGCCCTCGAGTTTGCTGGCGGTGTGTCCAAGCAGAACAATTTTGGTGGCCTCACCCTCTACGAATACAGCGTGCGCGGCTTCACCACGTCGGAGTTCTATCAGGATGGCTTCAGCGCCAACCGTGGTTACCCGAGCACACCGGACACGGCGAACATCGAACGCATCGAAGTGCTCAAGGGCCCCGCCGCCAGCCTGTACGGCCGTGGCGATCCCGGCGGCACGGTGAATATCGTCACCAAGAAGCCCCAGCCAGAAGCCTTTGCCACCCTGCAAACCAGCGCGGGCCGCTGGGATCGCTACCGCACTGCCCTTGACCTCAACACCCCGCTGGACAGTGACGGCAACGTGCTGTCGCGGGTCAACCTGGCGGTGGAAGACAACCACAGCTTCCGCGATCACGTGCAGAGCAAGCGAGTATTCGTCGCGCCCTCGTTCAGTTGGCAACTGGACCCGGACACCACCCTGTTGGTGGAAAGCGAATTTGTGCGCCACAGCTCCACCTTCGACCGCGGCATCGTCGACGCCAGCGGCGTATCACGCTCCACCTTCCTCGGGGAACCCAACGACGGTGATATCGACAACCATAACAACCGTATCCAGGCCACCCTTGAGCATCACCTCAACGACGCCTGGAAACTGCGCCTGGCCAGCCACTACAAGCAAGGCAGCCTGTGGGGCGACGCCTCGGAAAACCGTGCACTGAATGCCAACGGCCACACCCTCAACCGCCGCTATCGTGAACGTTCCACAGGTTGGCACGACAGCATCACCCAGCTGGAGCTCCGGGGGCTGTTCGACAGTGGCCGCTGGCAGCATGAACTGCTGGTGGGCACCGAGTACGAGGACTACCGCAAGAAGGAACGCGTGACCGCTATCGCTGGCAGCCCCTATGCCATCGACATCTACAACCCGGTCTACGGCCAGCCCAAGCCCAACGGCGAACGCTCCGGCACCGACGTCTTCGAACAGACCAAAAGCCATGCGCTGAACCTGCAGGACCAGATCATCTTCACCGACCGCCTGCGCGGTATGGTCGGTGCGCGCTTCGAGCATTTCGATCAGAGCACCGATGACTTCACACGCAACCACGCCAAGAGCCGGCAAACCCACGACGCCTTTACCCAGCGTGCCGGCCTGCTCTATCAGCTCACGCCGCAAGTCGGGGTGTTCGCCAACGCCTCTACTTCGTTCAAGCCCAACAGTGGCCTGGATGCCGAGGGCAAATCCTTCAAGCCCGAAGACGGTGTGGGCTATGAAGTGGGGATCAAGAGCGAGCTGTTTGACGACCGCCTCAGCGCCACCCTCGCCGCGTTCCATATCGAAAAGGAAAACGTGCTTGCGCTGGACCCGGCCACCAATACCAACCGCGCCATGGGCAAGGCACGTAGCCAGGGCCTGGACCTGCAAGTGAGCGGGCAAGTCAGCGATGCCGTGAGGGTGATTGGCGCGTTTGCCTACATCGACGCCGAAGTGACCAAGGGCGATAAAACCATTCCCACCGGCAGCCGGATTCTCGGCGTCGCCAAGCGCAGCGGCAGTCTGTTGGGGGTGTATGAATTCCAGGACGGCGCGTTACGCGGCTCGGACCTGGGTGCAGCGTTCACCTATGTCGGTGATCGCTCCGGTGAAGCCGGCACGGGTTTCGAGTTGCCGGCATACCACACGGTCGATCTGCTGGCCCATTACAAGGCCACGGAGAACGTCACCGTGGGGCTGAACCTCAACAACCTGTTTGATGAGCGGTACTACGAGCGCTCCTACAGCAACTATTGGATCACCCCCGGTGAGCCGCGCAACCTTACGGTCAGCCTGACCCTCAACCTGTAACGCGGTAAAACCGGTGGGAGCAGGCTTGCCCGCTCCCACCGTTCGATCTTCACTCGGGTCCAATTACAGCGCCATTGGCGCTCTTTCACATAAGGTATTGAGCGCCTTCGCCCATTGCGGGTCATCATTCAGGCACGGCACCAACACCAGCTCCTCGCCCCCCGCCTCGCGGAACTGCTCCAGGCCGCGATCGCCAATTTCTTCCAACGTCTCGATGCAATCGGCGACAAACGCCGGGCACATCACCAGCAGCTTCTTCACGCCTTGCTGGGCCAACGCCTCCAGGCGCGCCTCGGTGTAGGGTTCGATCCACTTCGCGCGGCCCAGACGCGACTGGAAGGCCACCGACCACTTGCCCTCCGGCAACCCCATGCGCGCGGCGAAGTCACGGGCGACACTGAAGCATTGCGCGCGATAGCAGGTCTTGAGCACCTCGGCGGACGCGTTCTTGCAACAGTCGGCATCCTTGAAGCAATGCTGGCCGGTGGGATCGAGCTTGGTCAGGTGCCGCTCAGGCAAACCGTGGAAGCTCAGCAGCAAGTGGTCGTAATCCTGCTCCACGTAAGGCCGCGCGCTTGCTACCAGAGCATCGAGGTATTCTGGCTGGTCGTAGAACGGTTGCAGGATGGAGAACTGCACATCGAGCTTTTTGTCGCGCACCACACGCTTTGCCTCCTCAATCACCGTGGTCACGGTGCTGTCGGCGAACTGCGGGTAAAGCGGCGCCAAGGTGACTTTACGGATGCCCTGGGCGGCAAGGCGGGTCAGCACCGTTTCAATGGACGGCTCACCGTAGCGCATCGCCAACTCTACCGGGCCTTGAGTCCACTGCGCGGTCATCTGCTGTTGCAGGCGGCGACTGAGCACCACCAGCGGCGAGCCCTCGTCCCACCAGATGGAGGCGTAGGCTTGGGCCGACTGCTCGGGACGCTTGATCAGGATCAGCGACACCAGCAAGCGTCGCACCGGCCACGGCAGGTCGATCACATAGGGGTCCATCAGGAACTGATTGAGGTAGCTGCGCACATCGGCCACCGAAGTGGACGCCGGTGAGCCCAGGTTGACCAGTAACAACGCGTGATCCGTCATGCAACATCCTATCTCTAGAGGCGGCTGGACAAGTCGTCCAGGGCCGCACGCAACTCAGTGAACTGGAAAGTGAAACCAGCGGCCAGCAACCGTTCGGGCACCGCCTTCTGCCCACCCAGCAGCAGGCCGGACAACTCGCCCAGGCCGACCTTCAACGCAAAGGCCGGCATCGGCATGAACGCCGGGCGGTGCAGCACCTGGCCCAGGGTTTTCGCAAACTCGCGATTGCGTACCGGGTGTGGCGCACACGCATTATAAGGACCGCTGGCGTCAGGCTTGTGCAGAAGAAAATCAATCAGGGCGATTTGATCCTTGATATGCACCCACGGCATCCACTGCCGACCATTGCCGATCGGCCCGCCCAGCGCCAGCTTGAACGGCAGCAGCAGGCGCGACAAAAAGCCGCCCTGCGCCGCCAGCACCAGCCCGGTACGCACCAGCACCACGCGAATGCCCAGGGCTTCGGCGCGCTGGGCGGTTTCTTCCCAGGCGATGCACAGCTGGCTGGGGAAATCGTCTTGCACCGGGCCGCTGGCTTCGGTCAACTCACGCTCGCCACCGTCGCCGTACCACCCGACCGCCGAACCTGAAATGAGCACCGCTGGTTTTTGCGCAAGGGTTTCAAGCCATGCCAGCAGGGTTTCGGTCAGGCTGATGCGGCTGCTCCACAACAATGCCTTGCGCTTGTGGGTCCACGGACGGTCGGCAATCGGCGCGCCGGCGAGGTTAATGACCGCGTCGACGGGGCCGATAACCTCTTGCAGGCTGGCAACACCTGCCACCTGCTCGCCGCATCGCCGGGCAACCTGGTCTGGATGTCGACTCCACACCGTCAGGCGATGGCCCTGGGCGAGCCAGTGCTGGCAGAGTTGACGGCCGATCAGGCCAGTACCGCCGGTCAGCAAAATGTGCATGGGATCTTCCTCATGTAACGTTCGCCGCCCATCACTGGTCTATTTTATAAGCAGGGATCAATTTGAACGGGCGTGACGTTGGATTAAGCCTCTGCTCTAACCATAGGTCACGCCGTAAGAACAGGTCAGCCAAAACTTATACCAAAAAACAATATTGTACAGCTATTGGTGTCGGCGTAGTCTGTACCCAACGGTAAAACGAGGCCTCCCATGACTGTTCCCATCGCGATCATCGGCACCGGCATCGCCGGTCTCTCCGCCGCCCGAGCGTTACGAGACGCGGGGCACGTCGTGCAACTCTTCGATAAAAGCCGCGGCAGTGGTGGCCGCATGTCCAGCAAGCGCAGCGATGCCGGCTCCCTGGACATGGGCGCACAATACTTCACCGCCCGCGACCGGCGCTTCGTCAACGAAGTGCAGCGCTGGCAAACCAATGGCTGGGCCGAGCAGTGGAAGCCCCAGCTCTACAACTTCAAGTCCGGCGAGCTCACGCAGTCTCCCGATGAACAGATCCGCTGGGTGGGCACGCCGCGCATGAGCGCAATCACCCGCGCCCTGCTCGATGACCTGCCGGTGGAATTCGGTTGCCGCATCACCGAAGTGTTCCAGGGCAAGCAACACTGGAACCTGCTGGATGCCGACGGCGAAAACCACGGCCCTTTCAGCCATGTGATCATCGCCACCCCGGCGCCCCAGGCCACTGCGCTACTGGCTGCAGCGCCCAAGCTGGCGAGTGCCGCCGCCGGGGTAAAAATGGACCCGACCTGGGCGATCGCCCTGGCCTTTGACAAACCCCTGGATACGCCCATGGAAGGCTGCTTTGTACAAGACAGCCCTCTCGACTGGCTGGCACGCAACCGCAGCAAACCGGGGCGCGACACCACCCTCGACACCTGGGTGCTGCATGCCACGAGCGCTTGGAGCAAGGCGCACCTGGACCTGCACAAGGAGGCGGTGATCGAGCACCTGCACGGCGCATTCGCCGAACTGCTGCACAGCGCTATGCCCGCCCCATCGTTCAGCCTTGCACATCGCTGGCTGTATGCGCGACCGTCCAGCAGCCACGAATTCGGCGTGCTGGCCGACGCCGACCTGGGCCTGTACGTGTGTGGTGACTGGTGCCTGTCGGGCCGCGTGGAAGGTGCGTGGCTCAGCGGCCAGGAAGCCGCACGACGCTTGATGGAACACCTGCAATGAACCGTATCAACCCCGCCAAATTGCTGCTGTCAAAGTGGACAGCAGCACACCCCCGCAACAAGGAAAAGCACTTCCTGGTCACCGAGCTGTTTGTTGACGATGAAGGCACCGTGCTGGAAATCGAACTGCAAGCTGTGATGACTCGCCGCAGCGAACGCCTGCCGTGGCAAACCCTGCAAAATATCGACGCCTGGAAAATCGGCTGGAAATAACCCGCTCGCAAAACTTGTACAAATAATTTGACTTGTACAGCATCAAACCTATGATGAGGTTAAGTTGTACAAGATCAGAGCCTTGTACAGGAATCTTGCGAGGGTTCGTGTATGTCCAGCACCACCAAACCGAAGATCGCCATCAGCGCCTGCCTGCTGGGCGAGAATGTGCGCTTCAACGGCGGCCATAAACAATCCCTGCTGTGCAGCCAGACCCTTGCCGATTATTTCGACTTTGTGCCGCTGTGTCCCGAAGTCGCTATCGGCCTGGGCATCCCCCGCGAGCCGATTCGCCTCGTGGGCGACCCTGCCCACCCGCAAGCCGTCGGTACCGTGCACCGCGAATTGAACGTCACCCAGCCATTGGACGACTACGGCCAGCAGATGGCGGCGGAACACACCGACCTGTGCGGCTACATCTTCATGCAGAAGTCACCGTCCTGTGGCCTGGAGCGGGTCAAGGTGTACCGCGAAAACGGCACCCCGGTGGACGGTGGCGGACGCGGCATTTATGCCAAGGCATTTTGTGCACGCCACCCCAACTTGCCGGTGGAAGAAGACGGCAGGCTGAACGACCCTGTGCTGCGTGAAAACTTCCTTACCCGCGTCTTCGTGTATGCCAGTTGGCAGCAACTGTTGGCTGACGGCCTGACCCGTCACCGCCTGCTGGCCTTTCATTCGCGCTACAAATACTTGTTGATGGCTCACAGCCCTGCGCACTACAAAAGTCTCGGCCACCTGCTTGGCAGCATGACCAAGGGCGTCAACCTGGAAGAATTGGCCAGCGGCTATTTCAGCGAACTGATGACCGGGCTGACCAAGTGCGCCACCCGGGGCACCCACACCAATGTGCTGCAGCACATCAGCGGCTATCTCAAGCAGGCCATCAGCGCCGACGACAAGCAGGAAATGCAAACCGTCATCGGCCAGTACCGCCACGGCATCGTGCCGTTGGTGGTGCCGATGACCCTGCTCAAGCACCACTTTCGCCAACACCCGGACCGCTACATCGCGCAGCAGGCGTACCTGCAACCGCACCCGGAAAACCTCAGCCTGCGAAATGCGATCTAAACCATGACAGCTGTTTTGCTAGACGAACCCGGCGAAGACATCGGCCAAGCCCTCGAAGACGGCTGGTTGCCGATTCGCGAAGTGGCACGCCAGACCGGTGTCAACGCTGTGACCCTGCGCGCCTGGGAGCGGCGTTACGGCCTGATCGTGCCCCACCGCACGCCCAAGGGCCATCGGCTGTTCAGCGACGAGCACGTCCAACGTATCCACACCATCCTCACCTGGCTCAATCGTGGCGTACCGGTCAGCCAGGTCAAAGGCCTGATCGACTCCGCCCAGTCCGTTCCCGATGCCGTCGAAAATGAATGGCACATCCTGCGCCAGAACCTGGTGCAGGCCATCAGCGAATTGAACGAGCGCCGGGTCGACGATGCCTTCAACCAGGCCATGGCGCTGTACCCGCCGCGCACCCTGTGCGAGCAACTGCTGCTGCCACTGCTGCAGGAGCTGGAACAACGCTGGCAGGGCCAATTCGGCGCACAGATGGAGCGGGTGTTTTTCCTGTCCTGGCTGCGCAGCAAATTCGGTGCGCGCATCTACCACAACAACCGCCAGTTGCACGGCGCGCCGTTGTTGCTGGTGAACCAATCCGACCTGCCGCTGGAGCCGCACTTATGGCTCAGCGCCTGGCTGGCCAGCAGTGCCGACTGCCCGGTAGAAGTCTTCGACTGGCCACTGCCCGCCGGTGAACTGGCCCTTGCAGTGGAACACCTGCAACCGCGCGCCGTGCTGCTGTATTCGAGCAAGGCCCTGCACCTGTCGACCTTCGCCAAACTTCTGAGCGGCATCCATTGCCCAAAGTTGATCGTCGGACCAACGGTATGCATCCACCAGGCCGAGTTGGCCGTATTAACCCGTGAAATCCCTGAATTGTTCAGCGCTGAAGAGCCGTTGTCGGCCCAACAGCTACTGATCCAGCGTGGACTTGTTTAAATGCATCTGATCTGGCTGCGCACCGACCTGCGCCTACACGACAACACCGCCCTGGCCGCCGCGAGCCAGCGAGGCCCGATCGCGGCCGTGTACCTGATCACGCCCGAGCAGTGGCTGGCACACGACGACGCCCCGTGCAAAGTGGATTTCTGGCTGCGCAACTTGCACGTGCTGAGCACAACGCTGGGCGAGCTGAACATTCCCCTGCTGATCCGCACTGCCGCCACTTGGGACCAGGCGCCTGGCGTATTGAGCCAACTGTGCCGCGAGCTGTCGGTGGAGTCGGTGCACGTCAATGAGGAATACGGTCTTCACGAAAGCCGTCGCGATGCAGCCGTGTCCAAGGCATTGGAGGCGCAAGGCGTGAGCTTCCACAGCTACCTGGATCAGCTGTTCTTCCAGCCCGGCAGCGTACTGACCAAGACCGGCACTTATTTCCAGGTGTTCAGCCAGTTTCGCAAGGTCTGCTACACCCGGTTGCACAGCGCCCTGCCACGCCTGGTCGCCACGCCCAAGGCTCAGGCCGCGCTCGCGCTGAAAAGTGACGCCATCCCCACCACCGTCGACGGCTTCGAACCACCCACCGACGCCCTGCGAGCCCTGTGGCCGGCAGGTGAGGAGGAAGCCCGCCGCCGCCTGGATGCCTTTGCCGACCAGCAAATCAGCTATTACAAGGACGAGCGCGACTTCCCCGCCAAGCCGGGCACCAGCCAACTCTCCGCCTACCTCGCGGCGGGTGTGATTTCGCCGCGCCAATGCCTGCATGCCGCACTGCAAACCAACGGCGGCGAGTTTGAGAGTGGCGACATGGGCGCCATCACCTGGATCAACGAATTGCTGTGGCGCGAGTTCTACAAGCACATTCTGGTGGGCTACCCACGGGTCTCCCGGCATCGCGCGTTCCGTCCCGAGACCGAAGCAGTCGCCTGGCGCAACGCGCCCAAGGACCTCGCGGCCTGGCAGGAAGCGCGTACCGGCCTGCCGATTATCGACGCCGCCATGCGCCAACTGCTGGAAACCGGCTGGATGCATAACCGCCTGCGCATGGTCGTGGCGATGTTCCTGACCAAAAACCTGCTGATCGACTGGCGCGAAGGCGAGCGCTTCTTCATGCGCCACCTGATCGACGGCGACCTGGCGGCCAACAACGGCGGCTGGCAGTGGAGTTCGTCCACCGGCACCGACTCGGCCCCGTACTTCCGGATATTCAGCCCGTTGAGCCAGTCGGAGAAGTTCGACAGCGAAGGCATCTTTATCAAGCAATGGCTGCCGGAACTGGCTGCGTTGAACAAGAAGGAAGTGCACAACCCCGAAGCCGCCGGGGGCCTGTTCGGCGTGGCCGACTACCCGCGCTCGATTGTCGACCTGAAGAAATCCCGCGAACGGGCCTTGGCCGCTTTCCGCAGCCTGCCCTCGCGCCAGGCCGCAGGGGGTGAATATGAGTGACTTCCTGCGTCGCTTCGCCCAGGCCTTTGCCACGCTGGACAAGCACAACCTGCACCTGCTCGACAGCCTGTACAGCAAGGACATCGCCTTCGCCGACCCGCTGCACGAAGTCCATGGCTTGCCCGCCATGCACCGCTACTTCGCCGAGTTGTACAGCAACGTCAGCCAGCTGCGCTTCGACTTCCATGGGTTCGATCAGGTGGCCGAAGGCGAAGGTTACCTGCGCTGGAAAATGAGTTTTTGCCACCCGCGCCTGGCCAACGGCAAGGTGATCCGGGTGGAAGGCTGTTCGCACTTGATGTGGCGCGACAAGGTGTACCGCCACCGCGACTATTTCGATGCCGGCGCCCTGCTGTACGAACACTTGCCTGTGCTGGGCAGGGTCATTAGCTGGCTGAAAAGGAGAATGGGATGAGCCTGACACCGCCCCGCCGTTATTGGTTGACTGGCGCCAGCAGTGGTATCGGCGCCGCACTGGCCCTGGAGCTGCTCAACAGTGGCGCACAGGTGGCCCTGAGTTCGCGCACCCAAGGGCCTTTGGAAGCACTCGCCCAACGTTTTCCCGGCCAGGTGTTAGTGGTGGCGGGCGACCTGACCAACAGCCAGACCGTGCGTGAGATCGGCGAGCATATCGCCAAGGTCTGGGGTTCGCTGGACACGGTGATCCTGAATGCCGGCACCTGTGAATATGTGGACGCCCGGCAGTTCGATTCCTCGATCATCGAGCACGTGGTACGCACCAACCTGCTCGCCAGCAGTTACTGCATCGAAGCCGCGCTGCCGCTGTTGCGCGCCGGGGTGAGGCCGCACCTGGTGGGCGTCGCCAGTGCCGTGACCTACCTGCCCATGCCGCGCGCCGAAGCCTATGGCGCCTCCAAGGCAGGCTTGCGTTACCTGTTCGAATCCCTGCGCATCGGCTTGTCACCGGAAAATATCGACGTAACGGTGATCAGCCCGGGCTTCGTCGACACACCGCTGACCGAACGCAATGACTTCCCCATGCCACTCAGTTGGCCCGCCGACAAAGCCGCGCGCCATATCTTCGCCAAGCTGGAAAAGCGCCCGCTGGAAATTGCCTTTCCCGCGCTGTTTATCGCCACCCTCTGGCCGCTGTCGAAACTGCCTAACCGCGCACAACTGATCATCGGCAAGCGCATGCTGCGCAGCCCACCGCCGAAGAAGGACGAACTGTGAAGATCGCCATCATCGGTAGCGGCATCGCGGGCCTGACCAGTGCTTACCTGCTCAGTCGCCGCCATGACATCACGCTGTTCGAAGCGGGCGACCGCATCGGCGGGCATACCCACACGGTCAACGTGACGGTCGAGGGTAAAAGCTACGCGGTAGACACCGGGTTTATCGTGTTCAACGACTGGACCTACCCGCATTTCATCCGCCTGCTGGGGCAGATAGGGGTGAAGTTCAAACCCACCGAAATGAGCTTTTCGGTGTGCGACGAGAACACCCGGTTCGAGTACAACGGCAACAACCTCAACAGCCTGTTCGCCCAGCGGCGCAACATCCTCTCGCCCGGGTTCTGGGGCATGTTGCGCGACATCCTGCGCTTCAATCGCCAGGCACCGCTGGACCTGCAAGAGCAACGCATCAGCGCCGAGATGACCCTGGGTGACTACCTTGAGGCCGGTGGTTATGGCCCGCGGTTTATCCTGCACTACATCGTGCCGATGGGGGCCGCGATCTGGTCGATGTCGTTGGTGGACATGCTGAAGTTTCCGCTGCAATTCTTTGTGCGTTTTTTCAAGAACCACGGGTTGCTCTCGGTGAACAACCGGCCGCAATGGTGTGTGATCGAAGGCGGATCAAGCAGCTATATCGAACCCCTGACGCGCAGCTTTCGCGAACGCATCCGCCTCGATTGCCCTGTGCATCTGGTCGAGCGCGACGCAGAAGGCGTGGTTGTCCACAGTGCCGCCGGCACCGAAGCCTTCGACAAAGTGGTGTTTGCCTGCCACAGCGACCAGGCGTTGGCATTGCTCGGCGACCCCAGCCAGGCCGAGCAGGAAATATTGGGCGCACTGCCCTACGCCGACAATGATGTGGTGCTGCACACCGACACTCGCCTGTTACCCGAGCGCAAACTGGCCTGGGCCAGCTGGAACTACCGGCTGACCGCCAACCGGCAGACGCAGGCGGCGGTGACCTATGACATGAACATCCTGCAAGGCATCGACAGCGCCACCACGTTCTGCGTCAGCCTCAACCAGACGCAGATGATCAACCCCCTGAAGATCCTTGCCCGCTACACCTATGCCCACCCGCAGTACAGCCTGGCTGCGGTAGCGGCGCAGGCCCGTCGCGACGAGATATCTGGCGTGCGCAATACTTATTATTGCGGCGCCTACTGGGCCAACGGCTTTCACGAAGACGGCGTGGTCAGTGCCCTGCACGTGGCCCAGGCATTTGGGGAAACCCTGTGAACAGCGCCCTGTACAGCGGCTGGATTGCGCATCGCCGGTTTGCGCCCAAGGCCCACGCCTTTCGCTACCGCATCGGCTTGCTGTACCTGGACCTGAGCGAAGAGCAGGAGGTGCTTGGGCTGTCCCCCCTGGCTGGACGCAGCCGCCTGGCCCCCTTCGGTTTTCGCCAGCAGGATTACCTGCGTGAATTGACGCGCACCGGCATGAGCTTGAGCGATGCCGTGCGCCAGGAAGTCGGCAAGGCGCTGGGGCGTACACCCCAGGGCGTTATCTGCCTACTGACCCAGGCCCGCAGTTGGGGCCTGGCTTTTAACCCCGTGAGTTTCTTCTACTGCTTCGAGTCTGACGGACGTCTGGCTGCGATCCTGTGTGAAGTGACCAACACCCCATGGCGCGAGCGCTATCACTATGTGCTGCCGGCTCAGGCCTTGGGCACGGACGAGCATCAGCACTTCGCCGTGGCCAAGGCCTTCCATGTGTCGCCGTTTCTACCCCGCGACCTGGAATACCGCATGAGCTTCAGCCCGCCCGCCGCCAGGCTCGGCGTGCACATGGCTGACTGGCAGGGCGCGCAAAAAGTCTTCGACGCGACCCTCAGCCTGCAAAAAGAAACGCTTAACCGCGCCAGCCTGCACCGTTACCTGTGGCGCTTTCCGTGGATGACCGCCAAGACCTGCCTCGCAATCTACTGGCAGGCCATGCGCCTCTTGCTTAAACGCACACCGATTTTCTCCCACCAGGCCGCCGAAGGCGCCTCTCGCACCGCAGTCGGGTATACCAAGGATCGCCGCCATGAAATCCCCTAGCTTATCGGTCAAGGGCAACCGCCTGAACGTCAACGGCATGACTGCCGCGCTGTTGCGCAAGGCCGTACTGCGTCAACTCAGTCAGCTGCGCCATGGCCAGTTGGTGGTGATGGAGGAGGGCGAGCGGCAAGTATTCGGCGCGCGGGAAGCGCACCTGCTCGGAGAGATCCAGATCCTCGACTCTGCCGTGTGGGGCCTGGTGGCGGCCAACGGCTCCATCGGCGCCGGCGAGGCATTTATCCACGGCTACTGGACCAGCCCGGACCTGACTGCCGTCGTGCGCGTGATGGTCAGCAACCTGGACGTGCTCGACGCGATGGAGGGTGGCCTGGCGCGCTTGGCGCGGCCATTCACCCAAGGCCTGCACTGGCTCAATCGCAACACGCGCAAGGGTTCGCAGAAGAACATCGCCGCTCACTACGACCTTGGCAATGACCTGTTCGAGGAATTCCTCGACCCGACCATGATGTATTCGGCGGCGCAATTCCTGTCCCCCGACGACACTCTGGAACAGGCACAGTTGAACAAGCTGGAGCGTATCTGCCAGAAACTTGCCCTCAAGCCCACCGACCACCTGCTGGAAATCGGCACTGGCTGGGGCAGCATGGCGCTGTATGCGGCGCAGCATTACGGTTGCAAGGTCACCACCACGACCTTGTCCAAGGAACAGTTCGCCTACACCGAGAAACGCATCGCGGCCCTCGGGCTGCAAGACCAGGTAACGCTGTTGCTTCAAGACTACCGCGACCTTACCGGCCAGTACGACAAGCTGGTGTCGATCGAGATGATCGAGGCAGTGGGCCATCGCTTCCTGCCCACCTACTTCAAGCAATGTGCGCACTTGCTCAAGAGCGACGGCCTGATGCTGCTGCAAGCCATCACCATTCGTGAGCAACGTTTTGAACAGGCAAAGCGCAGCGTGGATTTTATCCAGCGCTATATCTTCCCCGGCGGCGCCCTGCCCTGCGTGCAGAACATGCTGCACATCGTCAGCCGCGATACCGATATGAACCTGCTGCACATGGAGGATTTCGGTCTGCACTACGCGCGAACCCTGCGCCTGTGGCATGAGAATTTTCGCCGTGCCCACGGCCGCCTCGCAGAATTGGGCTACGACGAATATTTCCTGCGCCTGTGGGAGTTTTACCTGTGCTACTGCGAAGGCGGGTTTATGGAGCGCACGATCGGCACGGCGCAACTGCTGCTGGCCAAACCGTCGGCGATCAACCCGCCGCTGCTCGGGCGCTTCAGTGCTTAAGTCCCTGGCTAATGCCGCGCTCTTTCAGTGCGGCTGGTTTGCCTGCGTGCTTGGCGGTGACAGCCTATGGTTGCTGGTCGGGCTGGCGGTGCTTGCCATTCACCTGCTGTGGATAAGTTCGTGGGCCGAAGACGGGAAGCTCATCCTCAGCGTGACCGTCGTGGGCACGCTGTTGGATACCGTGTTGCGCGCGCTGGGAGTATTCGAGTTCGCTGAACCAGGCCCGTTGATTCCTTTCTGGTTGATCCTGCTATGGGCATTGCTGGCGACCACATTGCGCCATTGCCTGGCCTGGAGCGCCCGCCCATGGTGGCGTGCAGCTGTGCTGGGCGCCCTGGGCGGCCCGCTTTCCTACTATGCCGGCAGCCAATTGGCGGGGGTGCAGTTTGGTTTCGGCTTCGCCCCCACAATGATCGCGTTGGCGCTGCTGTGGGCCGTGGTGTTCGTGGGATTGCACCGCCTTGCACGCTGACGCCTGTCAGTCGTTTTACACGGGCGTCCTTCGCTTGCCTTACACTGCGTGCCTATGACAAACATCCCCCACACCCAAATCGCCGAACCCACCGTCACCTGCTCGACGTGCGCGGCCTGCTGCTGCCAGCTGGAAGTCATGCTGATCACCGACACGGGCGTGCCGGAGCGTTATATCGACACCGATGACTGGGGCGGCGAAGTCATGCTGCGCCTGGACGATGGCTGGTGCGCGGCGCTGGATCGGGACACGATGATGTGCACGATCTACGAGCGACGGCCGCTGATCTGTCGGGAATTCGAGATGGGAGCGCCGGAGTGCTTGACCGAGCGCGAAGGCATTGCCACAGCGTATCGCTGATCGTAAATACGGCGAAAATCAAATGTGGGCGTTGGCTTGCCTGCGATGCAGGCGCCTGGGTGTGTCAGTCACACCGAGGTGATGCTATCGCAGGCAAGCCAGCTCCCACAGTGTTTTGCAGTGTTCTTGAGCGTTACAGCGGCAAGGTGTAGTGCAACGAGTAGCTCTCTACCCCATCGTTGTTGCTGCTGATGCCCGCATTGGAGTAATGCGTGGCACGAATACCCACTTCATGCCCGCCGGCGAAGCGCAGGCCGAAGCCCAGGCGGTCTTCGAACTGGAAAGCCTGGCCGATGTTGTTGTCTTCCAGTTTGGTGCGGGAGAACACCGCTACCCCGATCCCGGCTTCGATGTAAGGCTTCACCGATTCCCCGGCGAATTCATACACAAATACCGGCGAGAACGACAGGCTGCTGGCGCTGGCGCGCTTATCACCGTCCCAATAGGTATAGGCACCGCTCCAGTAACCGGTCAGTCGACCGGTATTGCTTTGCAGCCAGCTTTTATCCCAGTCCGATGTCAGCCCCAGCCGATAGGTCATGGTCGAATCGCTCGTGCCCCCGACACCCAATTCCAGGCCCGCGGCCTGTGCCGAAACAGAGTGCCCCACTACAGCGGCCGCAATCGCAGCCAAACAGAACAAGCGCTTCATAAGAAACATCCTTTCCAAACGAAGTTATAGGGTTGTAAACAGGCTATCTCGCTATAGAAGCTGGCGTGTAGTCAGAAGTTCCAGTCAATAACCCCGGATTTTCACGAAATTTTCACGCACCGAAGCTTCGCACAACGCCGGAATATTTCCATAGTGTTGGTAGGATATTTCTTAGGTGATACACATCGCCGCTGGTCCAGAACTGTGCAGGCTCGGGATTACCCACGGCCAGCAGGTCACGCTCACCCAGCAAACGCTTGAGCTGGCGGGCCACGGCGGCGCCGGTGTCGATGAGCACGATGCTCGAAGGAAGCATCTGCGCCAGAAGCGGCTTGAGGAAGGGATAGTGGGTACAGCCCAGGATGATGGTGTCGCAACCCGCGCTGAGCAGCGGTTCGATGTACCCCTGTAGCAACTGACGCAGGGCTGGACTGCTCAGGTCACCGCTTTCAATCAGCTCCACCAGGCCTGGGCAGGGTTGGGTGATCACTCGCACATCGGTGGCGAAACGGTCGAGCAAGGCGGCGAACTTGGCGCTTTGCAGCGTACCGGTGGTGGCAAGCACCCCCACGACCCCACTGCGAGTGGCCGCAGCGGCAGGTTTGACGGCGGGCTCCATGCCCACCAGGGGCCAATCGGGAAAATCCTGGCGCAGGTCGGCGACTGCGGCGACGGTGGCCGTGTTACAGGCAATCACGAAGGCCTTGGCGCCCTGCTCCCGGAAAAACGCCGCGACTCGCCGCGAACGCTCA
This sequence comes from Pseudomonas sp. MYb13, assembly GCF_002980075.1. NCBI lineage: Bacteria > Pseudomonadati > Pseudomonadota > Gammaproteobacteria > Pseudomonadales > Pseudomonadaceae > Pseudomonas > Pseudomonas sp. MYb13. The sequence goes on from NZ_PCQI01000002.1 coordinate 651,906, forward strand.
AGGATAAACGCCGGGCTTTTCTCGCCGTAGGGGATGTGCCCGCAATCGGCCACGTACAGCAGCGATTCGTGGGGCAACAGCTGTTGGATTTCATCCAGCACGGTCAACCCGCCGATTCCGGAATCGAATACACCGATCGGCGCACTCTTAACCATGTTGTGTCCCGCACACGCTGCAACCGGGGTCTCGCTTGACACGCAGTTCGCGAAAACGCGTGGTCAAGGCATCAATGAGCAACAGGCGACCCACCAGGGGCTCACCAAAACCCGCCAGCAGTTTCAGGGCTTCCAGGGCTTGCAGGCTGCCGACCAGCCCCACCAGCGGACCGATCACGCCGGCTTCGCTGCAGGTGAGTTCGGTGTCGCTGCCGTGCCCGTATAAACAGTGGTAGCACGGGCTGTCGGTACGCCGCGGGTCGAAGACCGACAATTGCCCTTCCAGGCGGATCGCCGCACCGCTGATCAATGGCTTGCCGGCGGCGACGCAGGCGGCATTCACCGCTTCACGGGTGGAGAAGTTGTCGCTGCAATCGAGTACCACGTCCACCGCTGCAACCGCGGCGGCCAGGGAGTCGGCGTCCAGCGCGTTACGGTGGGCAACCAGTGTGATTTCGGGGTTGATGGCGGTCAGCCGGCGCTGGGCCGAGTCGACCTTGGTCTGCCCGACACTGTCCGTGTCGTGGATGATCTGGCGCTGCAGGTTGGTCAGGTCGACCGTGTCGAAGTCCGCCAGATGCAACGCACCCACACCGGCAGCCGCCAGGTACATCGCGACGGGCGCGCCCAGGCCGCCAAGACCGACGATCAACGCACGGCTGTTTTTCAGGCGCAATTGGCCTTCGATGTCGACATGCTGCAACAGAATCTGTCGGCTATAGCGCAACAGCTCCTGATCGGTCAGCACGGCCGACGCCCCAGGGTAATGCGCTCGTGACCGCCGAGGTCGATACGGCTGTGAACCTCGTCAAAACCCTCACTCAGCAGCAGGTCGCGCACGGCCGGGGCCTGGTCGTAACCATGCTCCAGCAGCAGTCGCCCACCCGCATTGAGGTGAGCGGGGGCTGCTTTGATGATCAGGCGCAAGTCGTCCAACCCATCATGCCCGGACACCAGGGCGCTGGCAGGCTCAAAGCGCACGTCACCCGCCACCAGGTGCGGATCGTTATCGGCGATATACGGCGGGTTGCTGATGATCAGGTCATAGCGATGCCCTTGCAGCGCGCTGAACCAGTGGCTGTTCAGCACCGTGGCGTTATTGAGGTGCAGGCGCTGGCGATTGCGTTCGGCCAGGGCCACGGCTTCGAGCACACGGTCGACTGCAGTCACCTGCCAGGCCGGGCGCTCGCTGGCCAGGGCCAAGGCAATGGCGCCACTGCCGGTGCCCAGGTCGAGGACCTTGGCCGGCGTGGCAGGCAACAATTGCAGGGCGGCTTCTACCAGCAATTCAGTGTCCGGACGCGGGATCAAGGTATGGGGCGCAACCTCCAGGTCCAGCTTCCAGAAACCTTGCTGACCGAGGATATAGGCCACCGGCTCACCGCCGCGACGGCGCTGCAGGTAGCCGGCAAAGGTCAGCGCGTCTTCGCTGCTGACGATTTTTTCCGGCCAGGTGTGCAGGTAGCTGCGGGATTTACCCAGGGCAGCGGCCAGCAACAACTCGGCATCCAGGCGTGCGGTGGGCGAGTCGGGAAGGTCGGCGGCGCGCAGCAGGCTGGCGATGATGGTCATTTATTCCCCTATCGCCGCCAGTTGATCGGCCTGGTACTCGGCGAGCAACGGTTCGATCACCGCGTCAACACCGCCGGCGAGAATTTCGTCCAGCGAGTAAAGCGTGAGGTTCACCCGATGGTCGGTGACCCGGCCCTGGGCAAAATTATAGGTACGGATGCGCTCGGAACGGTCGCCCGAACCCACCAGCAACTTGCGCTCGCTGGCAATCGCATTGGCGGCGGCGCTGGTCTGCTGGTCATTGAGCTTGGCCGACAGCCAGGACATGGCCCGCGCACGGTTCTTGTGCTGGGAACGCTCTTCCTGGCACTCCACCACAATGCCCGAGGGCAAGTGGGTGATACGGATCGCCGAGTCGGTCTTGTTGACGTGTTGACCACCAGCGCCCGACGAGCGGTAGGTGTCGACGCGCAAGTCGGCCGGGTTTATCTCGATGGCTTCCTGTTCATCCGGCTCCGGCAACACCGCGACCGTACACGCCGAGGTGTGGATACGGCCCTGGGATTCGGTTGCGGGCACGCGCTGTACGCGGTGTGCGCCGGACTCGAACTTGAGCTTGCCATAGACGTTGTCGCCTTCAACCCGCGCGATGACTTCTTTATAGCCGCCGTGCTCGCCTTCGTTCTCGGACAAGATCTCGACACGCCAGCCGCGACGTTCGGCATAGCGCGAATACATGCGGAACAGGTCGCCGGAGAAGATCGCCGCCTCGTCACCGCCAGTGCCCGCACGGATTTCGAGGAACACATTGCGACCGTCATTGGGGTCCTTGGGCAGCAACATGCGCTGCAGGTCGCCCTCCAGTTCGGCCAGTTTTTCCTTGGCCTCGCGGACCTCTTCCACGGCCATTTCGCGCATGTCCGGGTCGCTGTCCTTGAGCAGCGCCTGGGCGCCTTCAAGGTCGGCCTGCACCTTGGTCAGGTTTTTGTAGGTGGCCACAATCGGCTCAACTTCGGCGTATTCCTTGGAATAGGCACGGAATTTGGCCTGATCGGAGATGACCTCGCCATCGCCGAGCAAGGCGGTCAGTTCTTCGAAACGGTCCTGGAGCACGTCCAGTTTATTGAGCAGTGAAGCTTTCATTGCGGTTTTTTATCCGAAGAGCTATCTGACGCGCCCTCACCGAGGGCAAAGAGTTCCTGGGCCATGGCCAGCGCATCAAGGCGGCCTTCGGCGGTAAGCTTTTTCAATTGTACGCTGGGTGCGTGGAGCAGTTTGTTGGTGAGGCCACGGGCCAGTTGCATCAGCACTTCTTCGGCGCTGCTGCCGTTGGCCAGCAAGCGCTGGGCCTTGATCAGCTCCTCGTCGCGCAGGCGCTCGCCTTGCTGACGATACGCCTTGAGCACGTCCACCGCCGCCAACTCACGCAGGCGCACCATGAAATCTTCGGCGCCGGTGCTGACCATTTCCTCGGCGGCCTGGGCAGCGCCCTGGCGGCTTTTGAGGTTCTCGGCCACCACTTCGTGCAGATCGTCGACGCTATAGAGGTAAACGTCGTCCAACTCGCCGACTTCGGGCTCGATATCCCGGGGAACGGCGATGTCCACCATAAAGATGGGTTTGTGCTTGCGCAGTTTCAATGCGCTCTCGACCGCGCCCTTGCCCAGGATCGGCAACTGGCTGGCGGTGGAGCTGATGACGATATCGCTGCGCACCAGTTCGGCGGGGATATCCGCCAGCAGCACGGCATGCGCGCCGAACTGCTCGGCGAGGATGCTGGCGCGCTCTAGGGTACGGTTGGCCACCACGATGCGCTTGACGCCCAGGTCATGCAGGTGGCGGGCGACCAGGGTGATGGTCTCGCCTGCGCCGATCAGCAAGGCCTGGCTGCGTTGCAAGTCACTGAAAATCTGTTTGGCCAGGCTGACCGCGGCAAACGCCACGGACACCGGGTTTTCGCCGATGGCGGTGTCGGTGCGGACCTGCTTGGCGGAATTGAACGTGGCCTGGAACAGGCGACCCAGCAGCGGACCGACGGTGCCGGCCTCACGCGCCACGGCGTAGGCGGACTTCATCTGGCCGAGGATCTGCGGTTCGCCCAACACCAGCGAATCGAGGCCCGCCGCCACGCGCATCATGTGACGAACTGCCGCATCCTCTTCGTGCACATAAGCGCTCGCGCGCAGGTCGTCGAGGTTCAAATGGTGGTAATCGGCCAGCCAGCGCAGCACGACATCCGCCGAAAGATGTTCCTGCTCTATATAAAGCTCGCTGCGATTGCAGGTCGAAAGGATCGCAGCTTCGCGACTGTCGGTAAGCCGGCAGAGCTGCTGCAGGGCCTCAACCAACTGCTCTGGCGTAAACGCCACGCGCTCGCGCACGTCTACGGAGGCAGTCTTGTGGTTAATACCGAGTGCGAGGAAGGCCATTCAATATCGCTGATGATGTCGGGAAGCCGACAATTGTCCTACTTCGAAAGATTCAGAACAACCACCGTCGTCTATTGTCCTAATGCCTTGTGTCTATAAAGGCACCCATTGAGACTCGGTTATGTTTGGCCGAAGGCTTGTGTCATGATGATCCGACCGCAGGTTAGTCGTCCTCTTCCTATATGAATAGATCTTCCGCGTTGCTCCTTGCTTTAGTCTTCCTCAGCGGCTGCCAGGCCATGGCACCCGTGTCGCCGGACGGTACCCCGCCGGTGGAAGACAGCACCCCAGCCCCTGAAAAGCCCAAGGTTTATTCCTCGTTCACGGAAGAAACGGTGTACAGCCTGCTGACCGCAGAGCTGGCCGGCCAACGCAATCGTTTCGATATTGCGCTGGATAACTACGTGACCCAGGCGATCAACACCCAGGATCCAGGGATTTCCGAGCGAGCCTTTCGCATCGCCGAGTACCTGGGCGCTGACCAGGCTGCGCTGGACACATCGCTGATCTGGGCAAAAAACGCCCCGGACGATCTGGAAGCACAACGGGCGGCGGCCATTCAACTGGCACGGGCCGGGCGCTATGACGACTCCATGGTCTATATGGAGAAAGTCCTGCAGGGCAAGGGCGATACCCACTTCGACTTCCTCGCACTGTCGGCTGCCGACACCGACCAGGACACCCGCAATGGGCTGATGAACAGTTTCGACCGCCTGCTGCAAAAGCACCCGAAGAACAGTCAGCTGATTTTCGGCAAGGCATTGTTGCTGCAACAGGACGACGAAGCCGACGCGGCGCTGAAGCTGCTGGAGCAGAACCCGCCGGAAGAAGGCGAAATCGCCCCGATCCTGCTGCGCGCACGCCTGCTGCAGAACCTCAATCGCGGCAAGGAAGCCATTCCTCTGCTGGAAAAAAGCATCAAGAAGTACCCGGATGACAAGCGCCTGCGCCTGACCTACGCACGCATGCTGGTCGAACAGGACCGCATGGAAGACGCCAAGGTGCAGTTCGCCAACCTGGTGCAGCAATACCCGGACGACGACGAGCTGCGCTACTCCCTGGCGCTGGTGTGCCTGGAAGCCAAGGCCTGGGACGAGGCCAAGGGGTATCTCGAAGAGCTGATCCAGCGTGAAAGCCATGTGGACTCGGCACACCTGAACCTCGGTCGCATCGCCGAAGAACGCAACGACCCGCAAGCTGCCCTGCTCGAATACGCACAGGTGGGCCCCGGCAATGACTACCTGCCGGCCCAGTTGCGCCAGGCCGATATCCTGATGAGCAACGGCCGTACCGACGAGGCGGAAAAACGCCTGGCCGCTGCGCGGGATGCCGAACCAGACTATGCGATTCAGCTGTACCTGATCCAGGCCGAGACCTTGTCGGCCAACAATCAGGGCGAGCGAGCCTGGAAACTGCTGCAACAGGCCCTGCTGCAATTCCCCGACGATTTGAACCTGCTGTATACCCGCGCCATGCAGGCGGAAAAACGCAATGACCTGGCGCAGATGGAAAAAGACCTGCGCTTGATCATCAAGCGCGACCCTGACAACGCCATGGCCCTTAACGCCCTGGGTTACACCTTGTCCGACCGCACGACGCGCTACGACGAAGCCAAGGTGCTGATCGAGCAAGCCCACAAGCTCAATCCGGAAGACCCGGCCGTCCTCGACAGCCTGGGCTGGGTGAATTATCGCCTGGGCAACCTGGACGAGGCTGAACGCTTGCTGCGACAGGCACTGGAGCGCTTCCCCGACCAGGAAGTCGCCGCCCACCTGGGCGAAGTGCTGTGGGCCAATGGCAAGCAGCGCGAAGCACGTCAGATCTGGGAAAAATTCCTCAAGGAACAACCCGAAAGCCCCATTTTGCGCGGCACCATCAAACGCCTGACCGGCTCCGAGACCCTTTAAGCTTATGTTCTTGCGCCACATTGTTGTTTTCAGTTTCATCGCCCTGCTCGCCGGTTGCGCGGGCATAGGCAGCCGCGAATCCGTTGAAGGCCAGGGCAACCCGGCCCAATGGAAGCAACACAAGGATCAGCTCAGCAGCATCGACGGCTGGCAGATCGAAGGCAAAGTCGGTGTTCGCGCACCGAAAGACTCGGGTAGCGGCACCTTGTTCTGGCTGCAACGCCAGGACTACTACGATATTCGCCTGTCTGGCCCACTGGGCCGTGGCGCAGCCCGCCTGACCGGTCGCCCGGGGCAAGTGAGCCTTGAAGTGGCCAACCAGGGCCGCTATGAAGCGACCTCGCCAGAGGCCCTGCTGGAAGAGCAGATTGGCTGGAAACTGCCGGTGTCCCATCTGGTCTGGTGGGTGCGCGGCCTGCCCGCGCCTGACAGCAAGAGCCGCCTGGGCCTGAACGGCGATAGCCGCCTGGCCACCCTGGAGCAGGATGGCTGGCAGGTTGAGTATTTGAGCTATGTGGAACAAAGCGGTTACTGGCTGCCGGAACGCATCAAGCTGCATGGCCCCGACCTGGACGTCACGCTGGTGATCAAGGACTGGCAACCGCGCAAGCTGGGGCAATAACGTGTCCACACAAACATTGACCCTGCCCTCCCCAGCCAAACTCAATCTGATGCTGCACATTCTGGGGCGTCGTGAAGACGGCTATCACGAGTTGCAGACGCTGTTTCAATTTCTCGACTACGGCGATGAACTGACCTTCGCCGTGCGCGACGATGGCGTGATCAAGCTGCATACCGAATTCGACGGCGTCCCTCACGACAGTAACCTGATCGTGAAGGCGGCGAGAAAACTGCAGGAGCACGCCGGTTGCTCGCTCGGCATCGATATCTGGATCGATAAAATCCTGCCCATGGGCGGCGGTATCGGTGGCGGCAGCTCGAATGCCGCCACGACTTTGCTGGGCCTGAATCACTTGTGGCAACTGGGCTGGGACCACGACCGCCTGGCTGCGCTGGGCCTGACGTTGGGTGCGGACGTGCCGGTTTTCGTGCGTGGGCACGCGGCTTTCGCCGAGGGCGTGGGCGAAAAACTCACCCCGGAATACCCCGAAGAGCCGTGGTATGTCGTGCTTGTTCCGCAAGTATCTGTAAGTACAGCAGAAATTTTTTCAGATCCACTGTTGACACGTAACTCTCCTCCCATTAAAGTGCGCCCCGTTCCCAAGGGAAACAGTCGAAATGACTGCTTACCGGTTGTAGCAAGGCGTTATCCAGAGGTACGTAACGCTTTGAATTTGTTAGGTAAATTTACCGAAGCAAAATTAACCGGAACTGGAAGTTGTGTGTTTGGGGGCTTCCCAAGCAAAGCTGAAGCTGATAAAGTCTCGGCCCTTCTTACAGAGACCCTTACAGGGTTTGTAGCAAAGGGAAGCAACGTTTCGATGTTGCATCGCAAGCTGCAAAGTCTGCTCTAAAGGAACCGAGTGTTAGGCACTCGTTGCAACAGATACAGGGGCGTCGCCAAGCGGTAAGGCAGCAGGTTTTGATCCTGCCATGCGTTGGTTCGAATCCAGCCGCCCCTGCCATTTTCCTATACTCATCCAGGTTACCCTCAGCCTCTAGGTACTGCGCGTGTCCAAGATGATGGTCTTTACGGGGAACGCTAACCCCGATCTGGCTCGACGTGTCGTACGTCAGCTGCATATCCCTCTCGGTGACATCTCTGTCGGTAAGTTCTCCGACGGCGAAATTACAGCCGAGATCAATGAAAACGTCCGCGGTAAAGACGTCTTCATTATTCAGCCGACTTGCGCTCCGACCAACGATAACCTGATGGAACTCGTCGTGATGGCTGATGCCTTCCGCCGCTCCTCAGCGACTCGAATCACAGCTGTAATCCCTTACTTTGGTTATGCCCGTCAGGATCGCCGTCCGCGTTCTGCACGTGTGGCTATCAGCGCGAAAGTCGTTGCTGACATGCTGACCGTGGTAGGTATCGATCGTGTTCTCACGGTTGACCTGCACGCTGACCAAATCCAGGGGTTCTTCGATATTCCAGTAGATAACATCTACGGCTCCCCTGTACTGGTGGATGACATCGAAGACCAGCGCTTTGAAAACCTGATGATCGTGTCCCCGGACATTGGCGGCGTCGTGCGTGCACGGGCTGTTGCCAAATCCCTGGGCGTGGACCTCGGGATCATCGACAAACGCCGCGAGAAAGCCAATCACTCTGAAGTGATGCATATCATCGGTGATGTCGAAGGGCGTACCTGTATTCTGGTTGATGACATGGTCGACACCGCCGGCACCCTGTGCCATGCGGCGAAAGCCTTGAAAGAGCACGGTGCCGCTAAAGTCTTCGCCTACTGCACACACCCTGTGCTGTCTGGCCGAGCGATCGAGAACATCGAGAATTCCATGCTGGACGAACTGGTGGTGACCAACACCATCCCGTTGTCCGCTGCTGCTCAAGCCTGTTCGCGTATCCGTCAACTGGATATCGCACCGGTTGTTGCCGAGGCGGTTCGCCGTATCAGCAATGAAGAATCGATCAGCGCGATGTTCCGTTAAGGGTCAAACCTTCGGTCCATCCCACTGACGAAAAGCGCCCCGCCCCGACATTCTGTTGGGGCGGGGCTTTTTTGCCCATGTCGAGTCTGGCGCTGGTCGCAAACGCCGCTCGATGATGGCTATTTTGGAGATACAACATGAACGACTTTACTCTGAACGCCCAAGCGCGTACTGACCTGGGGAAAGGTGCGAGCCGCCGCCTGCGTCACGCCGCCAACATCCCAGCCGTTGTATACGGTGGTAACAAGCCTGCTGAATCCGTGACCATCCTGGCCAAGGAAATCGCCAAGCTGTTCGAAAACGAAGCTGCCTACAGCCACGTTATCGAGCTGAACGTCGACGGTGCCAAGCAGAACGTCATCGTTAAAGCGATGCAGCGTCACCCTTCCAAGCAGTTCATCATGCACGCCGACTTCGTTCGCGTTGTAGCTGGCCAGAAACTGACCGCTATCGTGCCTGTGCACTTTGTTGGTGAAGAAGCTCCGGTCAAGAAAGGCGGCGAGATCTCGCACGTCCTGAACGAAATCGAAGTGACCTGCCTGCCAAAAGACCTGCCTGAGTTCATCGAAGTCGACCTGTCGGCTCTGGAAATCGGCGCGATCGTTCACCTGTCCGACCTCAAAGCCCCTAAAGGCGTTGAATTTGTCGCACTGGCTCACGGTGATGACAAAGCTGTTGCCAACGTTCACGCTCCACGCGTTGCTCCAGAAGCTGAAGAAGAAGGCGCTGCAGAGTAATTCACTCTGTATTGCCGGAGCTTGAGGAAACATCGCGGACCGAAACGTAGCGAGAAAGCGGGCGATAACGCGACGTTTACTCTTGAGTAAATGATGTAGTGTTGTCCACTTTCGCCGCACTCAGGTCTGGCGATGTTATCCACAACTCCAAAGGAAGGGCCCCTGTCGTGACTGCCATTAAACTGATCGTTGGCCTGGGAAATCCAGGCGCCGAATACGAACAGACCCGGCATAACGCGGGGGCCCTTTTTGTTGAGCGCATCGCCCACGCCCAAGGTGTGAACCTGGTGGCCGATCGCAAATATTTTGGCCTGACCGGACGCTTCTCGCACCAGGGTCAGGATGTTCGTCTGCTGATTCCCACCACCTACATGAACCGCAGCGGCCAGGCTGTCGCGGCGCTTGCGGGCTTCTTCCGGATCAAACCCGAGGAAATCCTGGTGGCCCATGACGAACTGGATCTGCCACCCGGTGTTGCCAAACTCAAGCTGGGCGGCGGGCATGGCGGGCACAACGGCCTGCGCGACATCATCGCGCAGTTGGGTAATCAGAATAATTTCTACCGCCTGCGGCTCGGCATTGGCCACCCAGGCGTTGCCAGTATGGTTTCAAATTTCGTCCTGGGTCGTGCGCCACGCGCCGAACAGGAAAAACTCGATGCCAGCATCGACTTTGCCCTCGGCGTGCTGCCGGATATCTTCGCCGGTGAATGGAACCGCGCGATGAAAAACCTGCACAGCCAGAAGGCCTGACTCTTACCGAGGGGAAACACCATGGGATTCAATTGCGGCATCGTCGGCCTGCCCAACGTCGGCAAATCCACCCTGTTCAACGCCCTGACCAAGTCCGGTATTGCAGCGGAGAACTTTCCCTTCTGCACCATCGAGCCCAACAGCGGCATCGTGCCTATGCCCGACCCGCGCCTGGAGGCCCTGGCGGCCATCGTCAACCCCAAGCGCATCCTGCCGACCACCATGGAATTCGTCGACATCGCAGGCCTGGTAGCCGGCGCGTCGAAAGGTGAAGGCCTGGGCAATAAGTTCCTGGCCAACATCCGCGAGACCGATGCCATCGCCCACGTGGTCCGCTGCTTTGAAGACGAGAACGTGATCCATGTCTCCAACAGCGTCGACCCTAAGCGTGACATCGAGATCATCGACCTGGAACTGATCTTCGCCGACCTCGACAGCTGCGAGAAGCAACTGCAGAAAGTCGCACGTAACGCCAAGGGCGGTGACAAGGACGCCGTGGTCCAGAAGGGCCTGCTGGAGCAACTGATCGCTCACTTCACCGAAGGCAAGCCTGCACGCAGCCTGATGAAGAACATGGGCGCTGACGAGAAGGCCGTGATCAAAGGCTTCCACCTGCTGACCACCAAGCCTGTGATGTACATCGCCAACGTCGCTGAAGACGGTTTCGAGAACAACCCGCTGCTGGACGTGGTCAAGGCCATCGCTGACGAAGAAGGCGCCATGGTTGTTCCGGTGTGCAACAAGATCGAAGCGGAAATTGCCGAGCTCGATGACGGCGAAGAAAAGGACATGTTCCTCGAGGCCCTCGGCCTGACAGAACCTGGCCTGAACCGCGTGATCCGCGCCGGCTACGAGATGCTCAACCTGCAGACCTACTTCACCGCCGGTGTTGAGGAAGTCCGCGCCTGGACCGTCAAGGTCGGTGCAACCGCACCACAGGCCGCCGGTGTGATCCACACTGACTTCGAAAAAGGCTTTATCCGCGCCGAGGTGATCGCCTACAACGACTTCATCCAGTACAAGGGCGAAGCCGGTGCCAAGGACGCGGGCAAATGGCGCCTGGAAGGCAAGGAATACATCGTGAAAGATGGCGATGTGATGCACTTCCGTTTCAACGTGTAATCGCCACCCGCGGTTTACGCCGAATATAAAAAGCCGATGCACTGCATCGGCTTTTTTGTGGGCGATGGTTTTGTGAATACTCTGACAAACCCTATCAGTCTAAATATCCAATATTTTCAGACTCTGCCTACTCTCCTCTGCACCGCTTTACTTAATACAATCAGCGCCAAAAAACTATCAAACTTATCCCACATGACTTCGGCAACTAATCACACTAAGAACCAGTGATAACTGTTATAAAATTCGCTCTATTGTGCAGAACCTGCACGTTGTCTTTTCGACAGTGAAGCAAGAGCGAGTATGGAGTAATCATCCGATGTCGGCGCTTGACCACATGGAAAACGAAACAAGCACCTCACTCATTGAAGACGCTGACATTGAACATGTCTTGAGCAGCACTGCCCCCCTCAACGTTGACATCCTGTTGCTGGGAGAAACCGGCACCGGCAAAGATACCTTGGCACAACGCATTCATCGGCTATCAGGACGACGGGGCAACCTGGTCGCGGTCAATTGCGCAGCCATTCCGGAGACCCTGGCGGAGAGTCAACTGTTTGGAGTCAACAGCGGCGCGTACACCGGCGCCGTGCAATCACGGGCAGGCTTCATCGAAGCCGCGCACCTGGGCACCTTGTACCTGGATGAAATCGACAGCTTGCCGCTCTCGCTCCAGGCCAAGCTACTGCGGGTGCTGGAGGCCCGTGGCGTTGAGCGCCTAGGCTCGACCCGCTTCATCCCGGTAGATATGCGCGTTATAGCGTCTGCCCAGCAGCTGCTGCACAAAATGGTCGAGCGAGGAACGTTCAGGCGCGACCTTTATTTCCGCCTGAATGTGGTCACCATCCAGCTCGCGCCCCTGCGTGAGCGCCGTGAACGCATTATCCCTTTATTCTTGAGCATGCTCAGGCAGGAGGCCGACCGATTCAAACGCCCATCACCGTCACCGCCCTGCACATTGCTGCTGCAGCTGCTTGGCTATTCCTGGCTGGGTAACGTGCGTGAATTGCGTTCGGCCGCCAAGCGCTGCGTGCTCGGACTGCCACCGCTGTGCGGGCCGGCGATGCCGGATGAAGGGGCCGAGATAGGCCTCAAGGGCCGCCTTCAACAGATTGAAAAGTCGCTGATTGAAGAGTCTCTGCAGCGGCACGAACACAATGTGGACAGTGTCGCAGTAGAGTTAGGCGTGGCCAAACGCACGCTTTACTACCGGATGAAACAACTTCACATTTCGCTGGATTAGACCCCAGGCAATCACATAATAATTAGAAACATTTGCAGGGAAAACTTCAGGAACGCCATCCGCACCAACAGCCACATAGTTAGTGCCAGCAGCGATTCAAACATTATGAATCAAACTGGCAAACCCACTATCTTTATTGCAGGCATCCCTGGAGAACACCCAATGACGATACCCTCCAACACCGGCTATAACCCTTATCCGGTAAACAATAGTTATAGCTCTGGCGCACCGAGTTTGGAAGAGACCACCGAAATGTCTAAAGAAGACAACAAAAAGATCGCAGAGTTGGGTCGAGAAGCCAGGTGGCAAACCGGCCTGAAGAGTGTTGCTGACACCTACCGTTAAGAACGGCCAGCTTCCCCGAGGCAATCAGTCGGGGGAGTCTTCTACACCGGCGACGCTTACCCAGCGTCGCCCTCCTGAGCCCTTGATGCAAAAGGTCTGGCATGCAAATCAAAACCGTTTTTTCCGCAGAGCATGACGACACTGGCAGCGCAAACAGATCAGTTGAATATTCACCCACACCGTCTGCCGATATCCATCTCTTCAACTCAGCCCTGGGACAGCCAACCGCCCTGACAGCCACCACGCATCGGGCTGAAAGGACCAGCCTGCTGGCAGACGCGTCAGACGCGCTCGCCCAATCAACAGAACGCATGAGCAAAAGTTTGCGCGCCCTCAGTAAAAAAAATAACGAGCGTGCGATGCGGGACTACCCCAGCCACCTTTCCAATACCTTGCTGCTGACTCACATCCTGGTGAAGGGTGTCGGGAAAACCGCCCAAGGCCTCGATAAAATCAGCAACTTGCAGTAGATGGGTATGAAGTCCTTTTTCCCCGCCCTGCTGCTTTTATTGCTCGCCTTATTGTTGAACGGTTGCAGTGAGCGCGTCGAACTCCACCGCCAATTATCCGAACAAGAAGCCAACGAGGTCATTGCCGAATTGGCTGACAAGCATATCCGCGCACAAAAAGTGCCTGCTAAAGACGGTGTTGTCGTGGTCGTCAATGCCGTCGACATCGGTCGTGCGGTGCGTACGTTGGAGGCGGTCGGACTCCCCAAGGTCGCACGTACCACATTGGGCGATACGTTTCGCAAGGACGGCGTCATTTCAACGCCACTGGAGGAGCGGGCTCGGTACATCTATGCCCTGTCCCAGGAACTTGAGGCGACCTTGTCGAACATTGACGGTGTCATCGTCGCACGGGTGCATGTAGTGCTTCCAGAGCGCATCGCGCCGGGAGAACCGGTGCAACCGGCCTCTGCTTCCGTGTTCATCAAGCATGATCCGCGACTAGACCCCGATAATATCCGTTCGCGGGTTCGCCGGATGGTTGCCAGCAGCATTCCGGGAATGTCCACGGCGGTGGATAACCCGCAAAAGCTCACGGTGGTCTTTGTGCCTTCAATCGCCTATCAAGAGCAACGGCAGCTGGCGTATTTCGGGCCGTTCTTGATACCCGCAGATGACCTCGGCTTTTGGCGCGCCAGCATGACCCTTACGTTGGTTGCCATCGTGATGGCGACGGCCGCGCTACTCTTCCTGCGCAACCGGCGACAGCGGGCAATCCAAGCGGCAGCCGGCTACTCCGATAATTCGCAAGCGACCAACCCGTGAGTGAACACCTGGGCTGGGCGCAATGGTGGGCGCGTCCCTGGAGGTCGGCGCACGATGACTGGCGTACCCTCGGCGACCCGGTAATCAACGCGCTGTGCCTTATCGACGCCCCCGTGAACTGTACCGTCGAAGGGATTACCCCCGGCCTGCCCCCTGCTCCTGACCCCACGCTGCTCAAGCTGGCCTTGGCGTCGGCTTCGGAGCTCGACTTCGTGCTCGACCTGATTGACAGCATTTGTAGGCCGCATAGCACCACCGCTTTGCAGGAGGATCATCACCTGTGGTGCAAGCGAATTGCCAAGGCCCTGCCCCCGCAAACACTGTTACCTGCAGACGATCCTTTGCAGCTGCTGCGTGCATGGGTTGAGCCTCCCGTCTGGCAACGCCTCCGATTGCGCTTTTGCCTTGCGCGTGTGCTCGAACTGGAAAGAAGCCACCGCCCATACGCCGGCGATGCGAGTCGCCTGGATACCCTGTGGCAAGCCGTGGTGTGGCGCATGACAACACGCGCCAGCACTCGCTTGGTGCCTGCGCCCCACGCAATGGACAACTGACGATGCTCTGCCGACGCAAAATCACGCTGCCGCCGGACGCCCATAGCCTGTCGCACGGGCTGATCCCCAGAGAGGTGCTCGCTGACTGCACCCAACCCGAACTGCATCCAACTGCTGATCAGCTTGGTGGCAATCGCGACCCCGGCCATCAACAAGGCAAATGAGAAAAACATCACCAGCCCCTCAAACAGCACTTCTTCCAGCGCTCGCGCAAAGGGTTGCGTCAGGCGTGACATCGGCAGCAGCATCAATTGCTGGAAGCGTTGCAGGCTGGTCTCGGCGGTGAACAAGGCAATCTCACTGATCGCCGTCAGCACCAGCAGCTTTGCAACATCCTGGCTTTGGGCAACCTGGCCTTTCTTGCGTTGGTCACGCAGTTTCTTGGCTGAAGCCGGGTGCTTCTTTTCGCCGGAATCACTCATGGGCTTGCCGCCTTGATCAAGAGTCTCAGCGAATGCTTCAGGTCGCCCAGCAAGCCCATGCGCCCGACAATCAGGTCCTGCAGCAGCGCAAAGTACAGCAGCAGAATACCGATACCCGCCAGGCATTTGACCGGTGGCGCCAGCGTGCTTACCTGCAATTGCTGGCTGTAGACCCCTAGCAACGCGATGCCGAACTCCAGCAACAGCAACACTGCGATAAAGGGCGCGGCGTAGAGCATCATGTGTGTGAAGGTATCGCCCAGCAGGTCGATAAACACGCTCATTCCATTCGCCGTCGGCAGTGGAAACCACACCGTGGGAGGCCAGATCAGGTAGCTGTCCCAGATCACCTGGGTCAACGTCCCCAGCCCAAGGCTGACCATCAGCAGGAAAATCGCAAGTTGCTTGAATAAGTGCCCGATCGGCGTCGCATCCGGTCCCAACGAGGGGTTGAGCTGGCCGCCAGCCAAGGCGCCGCGCTGATTATCCAGCAGCGCCCCCACCGACTCGAACATCCAGAACGGCATCGCCAGCAGCACGCCCAGCAGAATGCCCAGGGCCGCTTCCTTGAGCACCAGCGCCCCCAGCAGCATCGCTGAGTAGTCCTGGCCGGCCAGCGCCGCATGAATAGACGGTGCAGGCACCAATGCCATGACCATCACGATCGTATGCCGCGGCATGCCACGTATATGCTGAAAACAGAACGCCGCCACCAGGATCCCACAGGGGTAGATCCGCGCCATACCGATCAACAGGCTGGGCAGATACTCGAGATAAATCAGCACGGGCAGGACCTCAGTTCAGGGCCGAGCGGCCGATCATGTCGAAGGTCAGGTTGATCAATTGGATCAACTCCACGCCAATCCATCGGCCGGTCATGATCAGCGTGATGCCCACCGCTACCAGCTTGGTGCCAAACGGCAATGTCTGGTCCTGCACCTGCATCAGCGCCTGTACCAGGGACGTCAGTACGCCCACCACCACCGCCACAATCAACGGCGGCGCCGACAACACCACCACCAGCAACATACCCTGCTTGAACAGCACGATCGGTTCCATAAGCCACTCAGAGATAGGAAAGGAACAGGCTGTCGAGCAACCGCGACCAACCGGACACCATCACGAACAACAGCAGTTTGAGCGGCAGGGAAATAGTCATCGGCGAGACCATTTGCATGCCCAGCGCCAGCAGTAAGTTGGAGACAATCAGGTCGATGACGATGAAAGGAATGTAGATCAGAAAGCCAATTTCAAACCCCGCTTGCAGTTGCGATAGCACAAACGCCGGGATCAGCAGGATCAAGTCTTCGCGTTGCACTTCCCGCGCCATTTGCGCGGGCCACAGTCGTGCGGTGTTCTCTAGCAGGTGCGTGAGCACATCCGGATCAATGTTGCGCAGCATGAAGGCGCGCAACGGTTTGATGGCTTCGTTGCCCGATTGCAGGAGCGCTTGCACGTTGCTCAGGTCCAGAGGCGAGGCGTTGACGCTCTCGGCGATTTCGTACCCCACCGGTGCCATGATAAAGAGTGTGGCCGCAAGCGCGATGCCATTGATGGCCATGCTCGGCGGCACCTGCTGCACACCGATAGCGTTACGCGTGATCATCAGCACAATCACGATTTTCAGGAACGCCGTGCAGACGATCAACAGCATGGGCATCAATGACAATGCCGCCAGAAAGACCGCCAGGACCAAGGGGTCCAACCCCTGGAGTATCATTGGCCGAACATCACGCGGGACAGTTGCAACCCCAGGCGCCCATCGACTTCCACCAACTGTCCCTGGCCAATCGGTCGGTCGCCGTAATAGAGACCTGCCATGCCCGGCGCGTAACCGGCAATGCCCAGCACCGCGCCGGGCGCAAGGTTGCGCAACTCGCCCAGGGTAAGGTTCAAGGTGCCGCAGCGTACGTTCAACGCCATCATCAGCTCATCGAATGGCTCATGGCCGAATACGTCCACTACAGGTTCATCGCCCTCGTCTCCAGCGTGGTGGGGGGCTATGAAATCTTCGTCCACAGAGGTTTCCTCGATTGAAGTAAGGGTCAGGCACAGCGGCCCGCTGTCATCGTCAATGCACCCATGCAATCGCTGAGTGCCAACCTGTACGTAGCCGCTGCCCTGGGCCAGAAAGAACGTCTGTTCAAGCACCAGCACATCCCCCGCGCGCAGGCTGCGTGCCTGCGCGATCGGCAAGCGCAAACGCCCAAGGGTCACCGCAATCGACAACCGGAATGATGCCGTCATCGGCCCGGCAATCGCCCGCCACGGCCCGGCATCGCACAGCGCCAGGAAGCTCTCGGGGGCCAGCCACACATACCCCTCCACCCGTGTTTTGCCCAAGGCCACACTGAGTCGGCAGCCAAACGCCTTGGGCGGGTCGATGTCCAGCAAGCGCACATAGCCCAACAGCGACCTCACCTGCGGGCTCAGGTGAAGCTGGAACAATGCCCAGAACCAGGAATCCGGATCGTTACCGCACGGGGCCAACGCGACCGGGCACTCGCCCAACAGGCTGAGCAACGGCCCGGCTTCGGCGAGCGCCAGCACACCGCACGCGGTTTCGACGCATACCGCTTCGCCACCTGCTGGCGCACGTCCAGGTTCGAGCCGCAACTGGCCGCGCTGCCCAGCCACCTGGAACGCCAGGCACAGGCCACGCCCCAATCGACGTCGCGCCGCCACCGTGACGCCCTTGACCAACGGCAACGTCAGCAACGGCACTATCATGCGCAACCGACAGAGGGCAGACACAGGCTGACCGGCTGCCCGAGCGTGTCCGCGAGCCGGCCCTCACACTGTTGCCGCATGCCGCTGAGCCAGCGCGCCGTCGACTCCTCTTGCGCCTCCAGATCGATACTCCAGGCCCCCTGTTCGCGGCGCACGCTCGCATTGATCCGCCCCAGGCGGGGCAAGTACAGGACGGCATTGAGCGGCCACTGCGAAGCGGCCTGCAGACGCGGCGCCAGTTGGTCGACGAGCGCCTCGATCATGGCGGCATCGTCCGCCGTCTTCGTTGCCACCCCGCCGCCCCGCGCGCCTGCCACGTCATCGTCAGCAGCCCAGAACTGAGCAAATAACCGTGTCAACTCTGCGGGCACCGCGCCTGCCGTTCCCGGCTCTCGTTCTTCTCGCGCTTCGTGCAGGCGTGGACGTTCTGCCGGTTTATCTGAAACCTGGGTCATGTCGGCTCCTGCGTCAGTAAAAGGGATAACTCTTGAAGTTTTTCCACCTGCCGCAGGCATTCGGTCACCTGCTTCTGGGCACTGCCGACACGGGTTCTCGTCTCTTGCTGCTGGCCCTGCAAGGTCTCCAATTGACCCATGCCTCGCCGGGTATTGGCAGACAAGGTGCGCTCCTGCGCGCCCCAGGATTTCAAGGCCTGCAGCGTCAGCACCTGCCCCTGGTGCTGGTCGAGCAACTGGGCGCTTTGCAGCGCCTCTTCCTGTCGGATTTGCTCAAGTGCATCCTGAGCCTCGCGGATATGGGCAAGCAGCGCCTGCTGCGCCCGCTTCGCTTCACGCAGGGCGCGCTCAGCCCGGTCCGCTCGATGTCGACGTAGCCGTCGCAGCGTTTCCACTTCACCGAGCAGCTCGTCAGAAGGGGACATAGGCGGTCAGCTCCTTGAGTTGCGCCAGCGTGACCGCCATCGGTGAAGGCTCACGCAAGTCCTGGCGCAAGAAACGATCGACAGCCTGGCGACTGTCCACTGCCAGGTCAGTCAAGGCATCGCTTCCCGGCTGGTATTCGCCCAACTTGAGCATCAGCTCGATCTGCTGATAGGCCGACAGCAGGCGTCGCAACGCCGTACCCGCCTGGATATCCGCGGGCTCGGCAACGTTGCCCAGGATCCGCGACAGGCTCGCCAGTACGTCCACCGCAGGGTAGTGCCCACGCTCGGCCAACTTGCGGGACAGCACGATATGGCCGTCGAGCAACGAGCGAACTTCATCAGCCACCGGGTCGTTCATGGAGTCCTGCTCGATCAACACGGTATAGATCGCGGTGATCACGCCTTCACGGGTCAACCCCGCGCGCTCCACCAGCCGCGGCAGCAGGCTGTAAACCGAGGGCGGCAGACCACCGCGACCAAGGGGTTCGCCGGCGGCCAGGCCGATTTCGCGCTGCGCCCTGGCAAAGCGGGTCATCGGGCGCCAACCAAAGCCAAGTCTGCTCATCGCGCTCTGCCAGCCCCGGCATGGCGTGCGCAGGCTCAACCGCCAGAGCTTTGCGTTCAACCGCTACCCGGCTGACAACCGACGCCTTGACCATCGGCACCTCATGCACACAAAAGCGCATTTCGTCGGCGGCCAGCGAGTCATCGAGCTCCACTTCGAACGGTGGCAGTGTCAGGCCGATATTGGCGACCAACGCATTTCGGGCCTGGCGAATGGCGTGAATAAGATCCGTCACCTCAGGCGTTCCTCGCAGTACCGGGGAGAACTGCAACAGGTAGGGCCTTGACGGATCAAACCCACGCAGGTCCTCACGGCCGTTCTCTTCGGGACGCACTGCTTCAGCCGCTTCAGCTGCGGGTTGTTCCTGCCGTTGGCGCTGGCGCACCAGGTAATACCCCAGGGAGCCGGTGATCAGCGCTATCAGGATAAACACGCCGGTGGGCATGCCGGGTACCGCCGCAAAGGCGAGCATGCCCACCGAAGCGATCATCCAACTCTTGGGCTCACTGGTCATCTGCCGGGCAATTTCGGTGCCCATGTTCGTGATGCCCTTGCGCCCGTCCGGTGCAACACGGGTGATGATCATGCCGGCGGTGAGGGAGATCAGCAGTGCCGGAATCTGTGCAATCAGGCCGTCGCCGATGGTCAGTACCGAGTACAGCGCCATTGAATCGGCAGCGCTCAAACCGTGCTGGAACATGCCCGTGGAGAACCCGCCCAGCAGGTTCACCACGACGATGATCAAACCGGCGATGGCATCGCCCTTGACGAACTTCATCGCGCCGTCCATGGCCCCGAACAATTGACTCTCACGGGACAATTGCTCGCGCTTGTCCCGTGCCTGCATGCCGTCGATCAAGCCGGCACGCAAGTCACTGTCGATGGACATCTGCTTGCCGGGCATCGCATCCAGGCTGAAACGCGCCGCCACCTCAGCCACCCGCTCCGACCCCTTGGTGATCACGAGGAAGTTGACCAGGGTCAGGATCAGGAAGATCACCATCCCCACGGCCAGGTTGCCGCCGACCACAAAATTACCGAAAGCCTCGACGATATCACCCGCGTCCTGCTCCAGCAGGATCAAGCGCGTCGTCGCAATCGACAGTGCCAGGCGGAACATGGTGGTCAGCAACAGGATCGACGGGAACGAAGAGAACGCCAAGGGGCCCGGCAGGTAGAGCGCCAACACGATCAGCAGGCACGAGATGCAGATGTTGATCGCGATCAGAATGTCCACCAGCCAAGTGGGCAGCGGCACGATGAAGATGAACACGATGGCCATCACCACCACGGCGCCCAGCACTTCAGCGCGCTGCGCGACCTTGAGCAAAATGCGGTTGATGGCCGACAGCGCAGTCACGCCACGGCCCCCGGCTCACCGGGAAAACGTGCAGGGCTACGTGTCACTCTGTCCAGCTCCCCCATCACCGCCAGGAAGCCACGCAGGGTTTCTTCACGCACTCGGCCATCGAGCCATAGCGCCAATGGCAGTTGCTGGACCAAAGGGTAAAGCGCATTCAGGGCCAACAATTGCTGGGCGTTGGAACCACCCAGTAAATCAGCCCCGAACCGCAGGATTTCAGCAGCAGTGATACCGCTGCCAGCGAAGCCCAAAAGACGCTGCAACAGGGCGACCGCGTCATGATCAACGCCCAGGCGTTGACGTAGCGTGTGACACCCCGCGAGCACCCCACCCAACTGCCCACAGCTTTGCAGCCCCAGCAACAAGGTACGCAACAGAGGTGTTGGCATTGACGACACCTTGGCCGCGATATCGTCCGCCAACGCCTTTCGCATCACCTTGAGCCCGTCAGCAAACCGTTCGCCGCCGTACACGCCCAGCAGCGCCTGCATCATCGACGCCAACGATTGACGCGTGACCACGCTGGCATAGTAGAGCGCACGCAGCGCCTGGCGCTCTTGTGGATCGACACTGGCCGCCTGCAACGCCACGGCGATGTTGAGGCCCGCCTGGATCTCCCCTTTGAAGCGGACCTCCAGCTTGGCAAGGGCATCACGCGCCAGGGCTGCTTCGGAGGGGCGCACCTCGCTGTCGGCCTGGGCCGCCACATACTTGAGCACCACGAACGCGCGTGCGGGGTCCCCGCCAGTGAGTTCCAGCAATTTGTCGACATGGGGTTGCTGCAGCAATTGCCATCGCACGCGACGTGAAATGCTCGCCAGGCTTGCCTGGGCGGGATGACCCAGTTGGTCATAAAACTGCGCCAGCTGTTCGGATGGGAGCACGCGCACGCCAATCTTCCTCTCGCTCAGCGTGCGACTGTTGAGTTCCACTTCCTGGTTGAACAGATGAGCGAGCTCGTCCATTCCCTTGACGGGTGCCTGAAAGGAGGTCTGGCTGATAACAGGCTGGTCCGGCTGCTGGACCTTGTGCACATCGTGGGAGGATTCGACTTTCATGGACAGGCCTGAACAGGAAGAGTGTTTCCCTGTGTGGCAATGCCAGCCCTTGCGGTTCCATCGATAAACGCTTGCACGGCAAATTTGAAAAGACTTGCACGCGCCTTCAAGGCGCTATGCAAATCGCTGCACAAAATTGCATCAATACAAGATATTTATCTATATAAATCAATAGGTTAGTAGAACTTTTTCTTTGGCACAGCCAGTGCAAACGGGCTTCCCGTCGACACTCTTTCGACTGCGTCTACACCAAGGAAAAAATCATGAATATCCCTATTGAAGCTTTAGCGCACCTGGTTGGCAGCTCGCCTCAATTCATGCTTCACCTGACAGACGATCAGCAAAAAAAACTTCGGCGCTTCATTCACAAGCGCGTACTCAACCCGGAAGACGCAGACGATCTGCTGCAATTGACGTACCTGGAAGCCTGGCGAAACCGCGAGCGTTTCAGCGGCAATGCCAGCCTTACGACGTGGATGTGCGGTATCGCGCAGAACCTGATACGCAATCACTTCCGGCGCCTGTACGCCAAACCCGTGCATTGCGAATTCGATGAGTCGCTGTGGCATGGCCAGGAAGACACCCACAACCTGGATTGGGAGTTTGAGGTCAACCGACGCCTGGAAAAGACCCTGAGCGCCATTGACCTCCTGCCGATGGAAATGCGCAAGACGCTGTACGCCTCATTGGAAACCGACGGTAGTTACCAGGACACGGCCGATGCCCTGGCGATTCCTATCGGCACCGTTCGCTCTCGCCTGTCACGGGCACGCGAGCAGCTTAAACGCGCCACTCACAATTCGACGTATCCTTAAAGTCAGGCCCCGCGTTGGGCGGCAGGGATATCTGCCCGACGCGATCAGACTTTCCGGGGGCTCGGCAGCGTGAATCGCGAACCACTCGTCGCCCGATCCGCTGATTTCGCTTAAACAGTTGAAAGCGTAGATAAAAATTCAAAATAAATACTTGACGCATTCCCGTTCTACGCGAATAATGCGCGCCACTTGGCTACATAGCTCAGTTGGTTAGAGCATAGCATTCATAATGCTGGGGTCCGGGGTTCAAGTCCCTGTGTAGCCACCAAGTACTAAAAACGGCTTACCGAAAGGTAGGCCGTTTTTTTATGCCTGGCGAAAAGTGCTGAGGCATACTCGCAGCGATCCTCCCCCGACTCCCCAGGCTTGAGCCCCATAGGAACCCACTCATGAGCTTTGACGTGTTCGCGGTCATCCTGCTGGGCGCGGCCCTCCACGCGACCTGGAACGCCGTGGTCAAAGGCGGCGGCGACACGCTGCTGACGACCTGCATGATCACGTCCTTCGCCTCGCTGATCGCCTTGGCCGTCATTCCCTTCCTGGCGCTTCCGGCCAGGGAAAGCTGGCCATTCATCGGTGCCTCGGTCGTTTTCCAGGTGCTGTATTTCGTACTGGTCGCCTCGACCTACCGAATCGCCGACATGAGCCAGACCTACCCGATCATGCGCGGCACTGCGCCGCTGCTGGTGGCGACGGCGAGTGTGTTTGTGCTGTCCGAGTCGTTGTCACCGCTTGCGTGGAGCGGCATTGCGGTGATCTGCCTCGGCATCCTGAGCATGGCCGCCGCCCCTTCGACGGGCCAGCGAAAAGGCCTGGTCCTCGCATTGATCAATGCAGGGGTCATCGCCGGCTACACCCTTGTCGATGGTGTGGGGGTGCGCAAGTCCGGCGCACCCGCGGCGTACACACTGTGGATTTTCCTGCTGACGGGCCTACCGTTGGCCGCCTGGGCCTTGGCGACCCGACGCAGGGTGTTCTGCCGGTATGTCATCGGTCAGTGGCACCTTGGCGTGGTGGGCGGCTTCGGCACGGTTGCATCCTACGGCCTGGCACTGTGGGCGATGACGGCGGCACCGATCGCCACGGTTTCAGCACTCAGGGAAACGTCGATCCTGTTCGGCGTGGTGATCTCGGCGCTGGTACTCAAAGAGCAACTGACGCGAACTCGCGTGATTGCCGCTTGCATCATTGCGGGCGGGGCGATGGTATTGCGATTGGGCTAACACCGCTTTACCAAGTAGGATCACGCGCTCAGTCACACTAAATGGATTCAGTGTTCGATGGCCACCAAGCCCCTGTTCCTTGTACTTGCATTGTCTGCCATGCCGTCGCTCGCCAGTGCCGCTTCCGAAGGCATGGGCAGGGTCGACCAAGCCAGCTTGATGATCCTCGCCGGCCCGGTGCTCACCACCTTCGCCACGATGGGAACCACTTCCCATCCTATCGAAATGCTGGAGTCGGCCAAGGGGGATGCCCTGGCGTTCATCGGCTCGGACGGGAATATTCGTGGCGCACGGTTTGAACTCGCCGTGAGGACTTACCACGCGTCCTACCCGGCGCCTCACATGAGTGACATGCAAGTGGCCCAAGCGATCGCGGTAATCGAGACACACCCACCGGAGGGACGATAGATGTCGCAATCCACCAATACCGGGCGGGATTTCGAGAGCTACGTGCAATACGTCTACAGCACCCTGCTCAACCTTCGCGGAGAAAAAACCCAGGTTTCTCGCAGAACCACCTTCACGCTACCTACCGGAGATAGCTATGAAGTCGACGTCTATTATGAATTTGTCAGAGTCGGCGTCAGGCACCGAGTGGCCATCGAATGCAAGGATTGGAAGCGCCCCGTGGATCAGGGCAAAATTCTCGAGTTTCATCAAAAAATCAAAAATATCGGTAGCGATATCGTTGGCATAATCGCCTCGCGCTCAGGTTATCAATCGGGCGCTGACAAAGTGGCGGCACGCCACAACATTTTGCTCCTGTCGGCTGAAGATCTTCCTTCGCTTCCTCAACTGGTTGGTCGTCAAATCGTCAACGCTGCGCTGCATGAGCCGGACTTGATCGGCGAACCGTTCTGGGTGATCGCCCAACGCAGCGAAACGCTTGAAAAGCTGAGTACCGGCACCTACTACGCGCCCCCTGTCGAGGGCCGGCCGACGATTCCATTGTTCATCTCGAAAAAATATGCCGAGACCTATCTCTCCCACCTTCCCGATCGGGCGGAGTGGGCGGTATTCGGGATGCCTCAATACAAATTGAAGGTGTTGCTGGAACTCGCCAAACTCGGTCGCGTGTGCTTCGCCACGGTCAATTTCCCTCCTGAAGAAAATGGCTCTATCTCAATGGCCTTCATCACCCTGGCGGAGTTGGAAAGTGACTTTCTGATCTGACCGCCTCGGCGATGACAAGGTGTTTCAAAGGACAACAGATCATTCTCAAAATGAACGGAGTTCAGCGCGTGTTTTCGATTTCCCGCCGTCAACTGTCGGTGATTGCCGCAGCCCTCGCCCTGGCTGCCTGCAACACCTCTGTCAACGAACAGCCACCGCCGCCGGAGCTGGGTTCGGGTTATCGCACCGACCTCACCCCCCAACATGCCGAGCGCCACATGGCTGCGGCTGCCAACCCGCTGGCGGCCGAGGCCGGGCGCGAGATGTTGCGCATGGGTGGGTCGGCGATCGATGCGGCAATTGCGATGCAGGCCGTGCTGACCCTGGTGGAGCCGCAGTCGTCCGGCATCGGCGGTGGCGCGTTCATCATGCTGTGGGACGGCCAGACTGTGCACGCGTACGACGGCCGTGAGACAGCCCCCGCCGGGGCCACCGAGCGGCTATTCCTGAAGGCCGACGGCACGCCGATGGCGTTCACCGAGGCGCAGATTGGCGGGCGCTCGGTCGGTACGCCTGGGGTATTGCGAGCGCTCGAGATGGCGCACAAGAAGACCGGCCACCTGCAATGGGCTACGTTGTTCGAGCCGGCGATACGGCTGGCGGAACAGGGCTTCGCGATTTCCCCGCGCCTGCACAGCCTGATCGCGGCTGACCGCTCTATTCCCCAATCGCCAGACATGGCCGCGTACTTCCTGAACGCCGATGGCACGCCAAAAGCCACCGGTACCGTACTGAAGAACCCGGCGTTGGCCAACGTGTTCAAGCGTATCGCCAAGGAAGGACCGGACGCGCTCTACCGCGGACCGATTGCCGCTGAGATCGCACGCAAGGTACAGGGCCATCGCAACGCGGGCAGCCTGTCCCTGGCGGACCTGAAAAACTATACCGCCAAGGAGCGCACGCCGCTGTGCACGGACTACCAGCAATGGAAAGTCTGCGGCATGCCGCCGCCGTCATCGGGCGGGGTGGCCATCGCGCAAATCCTTGGCACATTGCAGGCGCTGCAAGCACGCAACCCAGGCTTGGGCATCGGCGCGATGCGACCGCTGAAAAGCTCTTCGCCGGCAGGCCTTGAGCCAACGCCCGAAGCCGTGCACCTGCTTGCCGAAGCCGGCCGACTGGCCTTCGCTGATCGCGCGCTGTACCTGGCCGACACCGATTTCGTCGCCGTTCCGGTTGCCGGCCTGGTCGCCCCCGACTACCTGGCCAAGCGTGCCGCGCTGATCGGCGAGCGCAGCATGGGTATCGCCAAGCCGGGCGTCCCTGCGGGCATCCAGGTGGCCTATGCGCCGGACCGCTCACCGCTGCGCATCTCCACTTCGCAAGTGGTGGCGGTGGATGACCAGGGGGGCGCCGTGTCGATGACCACCACGGTGGAAGCAGCATTTGGCTCCCATGTCATGGTCCAGGGTTTCTTGCTGAACAACCAGATGACCGACTTTTCATTTGTCCCTGAAGAAAACGGCCAGCCCGTTGCCAACCGGGTCGAGCCTGGCAAGCGCCCGCGTTCGGCCATGGCGCCTACGCTGGTGTTCGACCGCAAGAGCGGCGAGTTGCTGGCCACCGTCGGCTCGCCCGGCGGCTCACAAATCATCGAATACGTGAGCAAGTCCCTGGTGGCGATGCTCGACTGGAAACTCGACCCACAAGCCGCCATCAGCCTGCCCAATTTTGGCAGCCGCAATGGCGCGACCGAGTTGGAAGCCGGCCTGTTCAGCCCTACGCTGAAACAGGCACTCAAGGACAAGGGCCATGCGCTGAGCGAGATCGATATGACGAGCGGCATCCAGGCCATCGTTCGCACGCGGGATGCCCAGGGCAAGGTGTCGCTGAGCGGCGGTGCCGACCCTCGGCGTGAAGGCGAAGCGCTCGGCGACTGAACACTTCAATCAACGGAGAACGTTATCGTGCAGCAGGCAGATAATCTCGGCGCCATCCCGGGCGTCGACCACGGTTTTTGTACGATCAATGATCCGCTGCGCCCGCAGGCTGTGTTCATCTGCAAGCAGGTGCACAGCGCTTCGGTGGTGGAGTGGCAGGCGGACCTGGCAAGCAATACGGTAGAGGCCGATGGGGTGTGCACGGGTGAGCATCCACCCATCGCAGTGGTCACCGCCGATTGCTTGCCCCTTCTCATTGCTTCCAAAAACGGCGAGAAGGTGGCAGCCGTGCATGGCGGCTGGAAGGGGTTGCAGGGCGGGATCATCGCCAATGCCATCAAGCGATTCACCGATGAAGGGATCGCCACGGACCAGTTGCAGGTCGCGGTCGGGCCATCGATCAAGCCATGCTGTTATGAAGTGAGCCGGGAGTTTATTGCACGGTTCCAGGAGGACCAGGGGCACTTGTGGCGCGACCGTCAGCCGCCCTGGAGCCGGGTGCAACCGGCGCCGTTGCTGCCACCCGACATTGCACCGCCCGCTGCGCGGCAAGCGGGAAGTGCGTGGTTTGACTTGAGTGGGTACGGGGTGATGTTGCTGCAAGCGGCGGGGATTCGGCGAGAGCAGATCGAGGTGAGCGAGGTGTGCACTTACTGCACCTCGCCCACCTTTGCCAGTTACCGCCGCAGGACCCATCACCCGCAGGAGGTGAAGACGTTGATCTATTCGTGGATTGCTCGCATCACCGACTGATCTTCAACCCCTGACGCCCCGCATGCCGCTCCAGCGCCAGCTCGATCAGGCGGCTCACCAGTTCGCTGTAGCTCATGCCCGCCGCCTGCCACAGCTTGGGGTACATGCTGATGCGGGTGAAGCCGGGCAGTGAATTGATTTCGTTGATCAGTACTTCGCCCTCGTCGGTAAGGAACACGTCGACCCGCGCCAGGCCGGAACAACCCAGTACCTCGAACGCCTCGACGGCCAGCCCGCGAATACGCTCGCTGGCCGCTTGGCTGATAGCGGCCGGCACCACCACTTGGGCAGCCTGATCGTCGATGTATTTGCTGTCGTAGGAATAGAAACCACTGCTCACCACGATCTCACCACAACCGCTGGCGATGGGATTGTCGTTGCCCAGCACGGCGCATTCGATTTCGCGGCCCTTTACCGCAGACTCCACCAACACCTTTTCATCAAAGCCCAGGGCCAGTTCGACGGCAGCGTGGTATTCGGCTTCGTTGCCGACCTTGCTCACGCCCACCGAAGAGCCCTGGTTGGCCGGTTTGACGAACATCGGCAGACCGAGCTTGGTCGCTGCCGTATCAAAGGACGTACGCGCGGCATTGCCACGGGTCAGGGTGATGAAGGGGGTCACGGCAATGCCAGCATCACGCAGCAGGCGTTTGCTGATGTCCTTGTCCATGCACACCGCCGAGCCGAGCACATCGGAGCCGACGAAAGGCAGGTCAGCCATGCGCAACAGGCCTTGCAGGCAGCCGTCTTCGCCGAGGGTGCCGTGGACGATGGGGAAGATCACATCGACATGTTCCAGCAGGCCGCTGCCGGAGGTTTCCACCAATTGCTGGCTGGCCTTGCCGGGCACCACTGCCAGTTCGCGATTGGACTGGTTGAGGGCAATGAGGGCAGGGTTTTCCTGGTTGAGCAGGAAGTTCGAGGTGTCGTTGAGGTGCCAGTGGCCGGCCTTGTCGATACCGATCAACACCGGTTCGAAACGGGAGCGATCCAACGCATCGACGATATTGCGCGCCGATTGCAACGAGACCTCGTGCTCGGCCGAACGGCCACCAAAAATAATACCTACCCGCACCTTGCGCATGACCCGGCCTCACTGTTGAAAGTAAGGCTTCTTACCACGGCCCGTCAGCGGTTCGCCACCAGATGTGCACCGAACAGGACGTAGCAGCCTCCAGCAAAGCGGTCGAGCCACTTGCGCGAACGGCTGTAGAGAGTGGCCATGCGCTCGCTGGAAAACACCAGGGCCACGCTGGAATACCAGCTGAACGACAAGGTGGCCATGGTGATCACCGCCAGGGTCAGCAGCATCGGCGACGGAGACGGAGGCATGGTGGACGCGAAGATGGTGGCCACAAACAACGCGGCCTTGGGGTTGGACAGGTTGCCCAGCAGCCCCAGGCGCCAGGCGGAAAACAGCGAGCGCCGAGCATCATCTGGCAGCACGCTCTGGCCCAGGGCCGGCGCCGAGCGTCTGAACAGTTTCAACCCGAGGTAGATCAGGTAGCAACCGCCGATGATCTTGAACGCCAGGTACAACATCGGGGCCGCCGTAAACAGCGATTTAATGCCCAGGCCACCCGCCAGCCCCCACATGACCGTCCCCGTGGCCACACCGGCTGACGCCACCACGCCATGACGGCGCGAACAGCTGGCGGCCAATTGCGCCGTGTTGAAAAAGTTGGGGCCGGGCGTCACTACCGCTACTGTCCACAGCAGGGCCAGCGATACCAGGGGCGCCACGTAGGCAGGGTTTAAAAAGTCCATGGGGGTCAGCTCCTTCGGCGCAGGGCACGAATGCGATCATAGGCCTCCTCCTCACCCTGCACAATCGTACAAGACCCCGGCAGACAAGGCATTCAGACTGGGTTAACGTGTTTCCACCTCTTTTTTTCGTGACAAGTCACCATGGGCAAACCCACCGCCACCCTCGACTGGCTGCACCGCGCCCCGCATGCCAGTGGCCTGGACCGTATCGAGGCGTACTTTGCCGGCTTCGCCTTTGACCCGCATCGCCATGACACGTACGCCATCGGGCGCACGTTGACCGGTGTGCAGAGCTTTCACTACCGTGGCGATATGATCCACAGCCTGCCCGGCACCACCATGGTGCTTCACCCCGACGAAACCCACGACGGCCACGCCGGCAGTGACGAGGGCTTCAAATACCGGATGATTTACGTCGAGCCCTCACTGATCCAGCAGATCCTCGGCGGCAAACCGTTACCGTTTATCCCCAATGGTTTATCCACCGACCCACGGCTGTTCCGCGCCAGCGAAGTGCTGCTGCAGAACCTGGACAACCCTGTCGATCCGCTGCAGGAACAGGATGCCCTGTTCGACCTGGCCCACGCGCTCAGTAACGTCTCGGGCGGGATCGTCAGCCGCAAGACCTTCGATTACGTCGCAGCCGAACGTGCCCGGGAATTTATCCACAGCGCCTTGGGCCGCAGCATTACCCTGGATGAAATGGCCGACCACGCCGGTCGCGACCGCTGGGCCCTGTCGCGGGATTTTCGCGTGCTGTTCGGTACCAGTCCCTACCGCTACCTGACCATGCGCCGCTTGGACCTGGTGCGCAGCCTGCTCGCCCAGGGCCAATCGCTGGTGGACGCGGCGTTGACCGCAGGCTTCACCGACCAGAGCCACATGACCCGGCAATTTCGCAGCACCTACGGCATGCCGCCGTCGCGCTGGGTGAAGATGTCAGACCGTTTTCAGCGCCGCTAACCCGCCAGGTTGCTTGAGGCGTAGCGCCAACACCGCGCCCGCCAGGGCAATCGCCGCACTCCACCATAACGCCCGCTCGATCCCACCCGCGCTCGCCACCGACACCAGCACCGCCAACCCCAACGCCCCGCCAATCTGCTGGCTGGTGGACGCCATCCCGGCCGCCACGCCCTGCTCGCCTGGCCGGATGCCCAGGCCCGCTGCCACCCACATCGCGGTCCAGGTCATGCCCTGGCCGATGCTCAGGATGAAAATCCCCGGCAGCAGCGACCAGAACCCAACACCGGTCGGCAGTGCCCAGCTCACCAGCGCAATGCCCACCGCTCCGGCGAGTTGCCCGCTGACGAGCGTGTTGCGCAACCCCAGCCGAACCAGCGAGCGCTCCGCCAGCCAGATCCCGGCCGTACACACCAACGTCGCCGGCAAGAACGCCAACCCCGCTTGCAGCACGCTGTAGCCATAGACCTGCTGGTAATACAGCGCCAGGAAGTAGTACTGCACGCCAAAACTGCTCATGAACACCGCTGTCAGCAGCATGGCCATGCGCAGTTCGCGGTAGGCAAGCAAGCGCAACGGCATCAGCGGGTCGCGCCCGCGGTGTTCGATCCAGGCGAACAGTCCGAGCAACGCCAACGCCAGGGCGAGGCACCCCAGGGTCGACGGTGCAGCCCAACCCCATTGCGGCCCCTGCACCAACGAAAACACCAGCAACGTGCCACCGACGGTCACAGCCAACGCGCCGCTGATATCGAAGTTGCGCCCCCGCGCGCGCTCACCATCGGCGGGGATCCAGTAGCGCGCCGCCCATGCACAGCCGCCCGCCAGGGGCACGTTCACCAGGAACACCGCTTCCCAGCCCCACACCTGGGTGAGCACGCCACCAAGCAGTGCGCCCAGCGCCAGCCCAGCCGCAGACGCGGCGCTCCACACGGCAAACGCACGGTTGCGCGCCGGACCTTCGGCATAGTGGGTGTTGATCAGCGCCAGGGTGGCCGGAAACAGCATCGCGCCGCCAACGCCCTGCACCGCCCGCGCCAACACCAGCAATACCGCACTACCGCCCAGCACGGCCGCGAGAGAGGCCAGTGCGTAGAGCGACTGCCCCACCCGGTACAAACGCCGCTTGCCAAGCAAATCGGTAGCCCTGCCGCCCAGCAAAAGGAAACCGCCAAACGCCACGCTGTAGGCGCTCACCACCCATTGCAATTGCGGGGCAGAAAAGTCCAGGTGCGTGCCGATCTGCGGCAAGGCAACAAACACAATGGTGGCATCCAGCGCGATGATCAGCTGCGCCGTGGCCAGCAACGTCAGCATCCAGCCTGAGGGTCGAGAGGGAGACATCACAGCGTCCTGTCCGAAAATGAGAGGCCGTCAGTGTCTTTCATGCTGGATAGATGATAAATAGCGCTATCACTCTTTCAGTAATGACTTTAATCATGGATCTGAACGCTGTCCGCCTACTGGTCCGCGTGGCCGAAACCCGCAGCTTCACCCGCGCAGCGGGTGACCTGGGGCTGACACAATCGGGCCTGTCCCGCGCCATTTCGCGGCTGGAGAACGAGTTGGGGGTTCGCCTGCTGCAACGCAATACGCGCAGCGTCAGCCTCACCCCCGACGGGCAAATGCTGTACGAGCGCAGTGCGCCGTTGCTGGCGGAGTTAGCCGCAGCCGAGAAACTGATGCTCGACCGGCGTAGCACCCCGTCCGGTCTGTTGAAGATCAGTACACCGTCGCTGTTCGGGCGCAAAGTGGTGATGCCGGTGATCGGCGAATTGACCTTGCGCTACCCCGAACTGCGCATCGAGGCGGTGATGACTGACCGCCTGGTGGATATTGTCGACGAGGGCTTCGATGCGTTGTTGCGTACCGGCGAGATCCAGGACCAGCGCCTGATCGCCCGCGCCCTGCCGCCCTTACGCTGGGTCACCGTGGCCGCGCCTGCTTACCTTGCACGCTTCGGAACGCCCAGGAGCGTCACTGAACTCAACGACCACCACTGCCTCACCGTGCGCAATTTGCGCAGCGGCCGCATGGTCGATTGGCAGTTCATGATCGAGGGCAAGATGCAGGACGTGAGTGTCGAAGGGCGGCTGATCTTTGATATCGGCGATGCCCTGGTGGACGGCGCCGTGGGCGGCTTCGGCATCGCCCAGGTGATGGATTTCGCCGTGCGTGACGACCTGGCCGCCGGGCGCCTGGTGCCGATATTGGAAGACGTGGCCGGGCGCAGTCGGGCGATCTCGCTGGTCTATCCGCCGTCCCGGCAATATTCGCCGAAGCTGATGGCGTTTGCCGAAGCGCTCAGCCAGGCACACTGGTAACCCTGTAGGCGCCGGCGCCTACTGGGGCGCATCAGGCAAGGGTGTTACCGGTGACGGGTTGGCCGATCGTAAGGAAATGCCCGCCCGCCACATGGTGCAGGGTGCGCAGCTCATCGTGGCCTTCGAAGTGCCAGTGCCCATCGCTGAACACGCGCTCGTCGGCATAGGCCGCCACGACCTCTCCCAGGAATAGATCGTAGGTCTGCTGGTTGTGCGGCTCGGGCAGCAGGCGACACTCCAGCCAGGCCACGCAGCCTTCCAGCAAGGGCGCTTCGGTGTGTTCACCGTTGAATACCTGCAGGCCGTAGGTGGCAAATTTGTCAGTCTCGGAACCGGTCGTATTGCCCACTGTTTGCACCAGATCAGCCTGGGCCGCGCACGGCACCTGAAGCACAAAGGTGCCGGCGCCTTCCAGCAGTTGGCGGGTCCAGGTGGCTTTATCCAACACCACGGCGACTTTCGGCGGTTCGA
This sequence comes from Pseudomonas sp. MYb13, assembly GCF_002980075.1. Lineage (NCBI taxonomy): Bacteria > Pseudomonadati > Pseudomonadota > Gammaproteobacteria > Pseudomonadales > Pseudomonadaceae > Pseudomonas > Pseudomonas sp. MYb13. The sequence goes on from NZ_PCQI01000002.1 coordinate 684,894, forward strand.
AATCCAACGGCATGGCCCAGGCAGCGGCCATGATATTGCGCTGGCCATTGTGCGCGGCGCCGACCAGCACGGTGGGCCCGTGGTTGAGCAAGCGGTAGGCCTTGGACAGCGGAACGGGGCGGCGGTGGGTAGGGCTCATGGAAGGTCGACTCTTCATGCAAGAAAGCCCCTACGATACCTGAAGCCCTGCACTCAACTCGACAGTTGGTTGGCGAACTGGCCTACCGCGCTGACCACCTTCTGGGCGCCGTCCTGGATTTCCACGATCACCGTGCCCGCTTCGGCTGCCAGGGCCAGGCCTTGCTCGGCTTGCATGCGGCCGTCGTTCATGAGGGTCACCGCGTCGCGGGCCATGTCCTGGTTCTGACGCACCACACCAACGATCTCTTCGGTCGCCTTGCTGGTCCGCGATGCCAACTGCCGCACTTCATCGGCTACCACGGCAAAGCCACGGCCCTGCTCACCGGCGCGCGCCGCTTCAATGGCGGCGTTGAGTGCCAGCAGGTTGGTCTGCTCGGCAATGCCGCTGATGGTCTTGACGATGGTGCCGATCACTTGGGACTGAGCGTTCAACGCCTCGATGCCGTCGCCGGCCTGTTGCATGTGCTTGGCCAGGTCGCGCATCACATCCACTGCCTGGGTCACCACGGTGGTACCACGCTGGGCGCTATTGTCGGTGTGCAGCGAGGTGCTGTAGGCAATGTTCGCCGCTTCGGCGACGGCCTGTTCCTGGTTGACCTGGTCGGTGATCACCGTGGCGAACTTGACCACTTTGTACAGCCGGTCATTGGCGTCCAGCACCGGGTTGTAGGTTGCTTCCAGCCACACTACGCGGCCGTGGCTATCGACCCGCTTGAAGCGCGACGCGACGAACTCACCGGCGTTCAGGCGCTTCCAGAAGTCCTGGTACTCGGTGCTGTTGTATTCCTCCGGCTCGCAGAACATCCGGTGATGTTTGCCCTGGATCTGCGCCAGGGTGTAACCCATGCCGCCCAGGAAACGATCATTGGCGGTCAGCACGTGGCCACCCAGGTCAAACTCGATCACGGCCGTAGAGCGCACCAATGCGTTCATGAGGTTTTCATGCTCGCGGGAGGCCTCGATCGTGCGGGTGAGGTCGCTGGAATAAATCGAAAAATGCTTGATGCGCCCATCGGAACCGCGCACCGGCTGCAGAATCGATCGCAGCCACGCCTCTTGGCCATTGCCGCGCATCAGGCGCACGGTGCCGGCGAAATGTTCGCCACGCACCAAGGCGTTCTTGAAGCGTTGCTGGAATTCATCCCTGCGTACGTGGGCCGGCTCCAGGTCTTCGATCGAACGCCCCAGCAGTTGACCACTCTGGTACGCCAGTTCCTGCAGGAAGTTGGCGTTCGCCCACTCCACCCGGCCTTCGGCGTCCAGCGTCAGGCACAGCATTTCACTTTCCAGGCTCTCCTTGACCTGGTTCAAGCTGGACAATTCTTCGCGAAGAGCCGCCAGCTCCTGCTTCAAACGGGTGTTGAACATGGAGCACCAATGACCAAATGAGGGAGATGAATCTGACCTGCATCGGCGCTTCCGGCGTTTTCTTAAGAGGGCTTTGGCCCCCAACCCAACTATATTTTTGGATCCATTAACTGCCGTTATTTCGGCACACCCCCATCACTTGATACTCAAGGGTATTGAGCTTGCCGCTGGCGTCTTCATAGGTCATGCGTGACGGCACCGGGTTGCACGAACGAATCGGCGGCGTGACATTGACCACCTTGGCAATGTCCAGCGTCATGCCATAGCGGTAAGCCTGCACCACGGGTGCCGGCTTGCCTTTCTTGGCCGCGTAGTCGGCCATGGCTTTTTCATTGCGTTCCATCATCAGCGCGAACGTACGATCGCCCCCGCCTTCGGCCACCGCGCCAAAAGACAACATGGCAGTCAACACACCCAGGCCAACGGTATAAAAGTTCATGCTTAGTTCCTCGACTGAAAGTGAAGTGCCGAGACTAACCAACGGACCCTGACGCCACCTTCACCGGAACATTACTTATTTGTTAGATAACAGTGAGTTTCCAGAATTGTAATCAACGTGCCACTTCTTCGTTATCCACGGTTTGCAACTATCAGCCCGGGCCACATCAATAAGAACGCCCTCTCCCATAAGAAGCTGATAACTGCCATTACCCAGGAGCGAACCATGCGTATCCGTCACTACAGCCTTCCCCTATCACTGTGTGCCGCCTTGCCCCTGGCCGCCGCGGCCGTGGAGGACACACCCGAAGGCTTTATCGAAGGCAGCAGCATCAACGTGCTGGCACGTAACTTTTACTTCAATCGCGATGACCGCAAGGGCCAGTCCAGCCCCACCGGCAACGGCTATTCAGAGGCTTGGGCCCAGGGGTTGATCGGTAAGTTCGAGTCTGGCTTTACCCAGGGCACCGTGGGGTTTGGCCTGGACGCGTTCGCCATGGTCGGCGTGAAACTCGACTCGGGCACCGGCCGCAGCGGCGGCAAGGGTTCGTTCGGCATGCTGCCGGTGGACAGCGAAAACCACCCCGAGGACAACTACAGCAAAGTCGGCGGTGCCGCGAAACTGCGTGTGCTGGACACCGTGGTCAAGGCCGGCGACGTATTCCCGTTGAACCCGGTGGTGGCTTACGGCGACTCGCGCGTCTTGCCGGAAAGCTTCCGTGGCGTGACCCTGCAGAACACCAGCCTGGAAGGCCTCAGCCTGCAGGGCGGACGCCTGAGCGGCATGAGCCAGCCGACCGAAAGTGGCATGAACAAAGGTTTCGCGACCTTCTATGCAGGCCAGGTCGACTCGCCCTGGGTCGGCTATTTCGGCGGCGACTACGCCGTCAACAAACACCTCAGCGTCAGCCTCTACAGCAGCCGCCTGAAGGACGCCTGGGACCAGTATTACTTCGGCAGCGCGGCCAGTTATCCGCTGAATGAGGAGGTCTCGCTGTTCGGCGACTTCAACTACTACAAGGCCGTGGACGAAGGTAAAAAACGCCTGGGTGAATTCAACAACACCACCTGGAGCGCCAGGCTCGGGGTGAAGGTCGGCGCCCACAGCCTGGCCGTATCGCACCAGCGCAACAACGGTGATGACGACTTCGATTACCTGCGCCAGTCGGACTCGATCTTCCTGAACAACTCGATCCAGTACAGCGACTTCAACTCGCCCAAGGAGCGCTCGTGGATGGTGCGCTACGACTTGGACATGCAGCCATTGGGCATCCCCGGCCTGTCGTTCATGACCCGCTACGGCAAAGGCACCGATGCCGACTACAGCAACGCCAACGCGGTGTACATGCGTCGCGATGCGGCCGGTGATCCACTGACCGATCAACGTCGCTGGGAGCGGGATATCGAAGCCAAATATGTCGTACAGGCTGGCAACTTGAAGGACTTGTCGCTGCGACTTCGACAGGCGACGGTGCGCTCTAGTGCGTTTGAGTCGGACCTGGAAGAAGTTCGGCTAATTATCGAGTACCCACTCGCGGTGCGCTAAGGCACAGCGCTTACATTCACTTGCCGATGGCCTACATCTCTTCACAAGTTGAAGTCTGTCAGAACTGTAATATTGGCCTCACCGTCTCGTTAAGTTGCACTTTCTACACTGCACACCGAACACATCTCATCTCTGCAGCTTTTGTGTAGCTCCTTTGGAACAGAGATGAATTTTTACGCCCCGACCGGGGCGTTTTTTTTGTGCGATGGCTCAGTGACGAATCGTCGCACCTGCCTGACCGGCCTTGACCCTAAAGCTACTTCACGGTTCAGAGTTCGCGCAAAGCCTGCCCTGCGCCGCGATGAGGCCATGCCCCCTTTCCGTTTTTTTGAAGGTACCCCCCCATGCGTATCCTTGTGGTTGAGGACGAGCAGAAAACCGCCGACTACCTGCAGCAAGGCCTGACCGAAAGCGGTTATGTCGTCGATTGCGCCGCCAGCGGCATTGATGGCCTGCACTTGGCACGGCAACACAGCTACGAATTGGTGATCCTCGATGTCAACTTGCCCAACACCGACGGCTGGGAAGTGCTGGAACAACTGCGCCGCGAAGGCAACCAGCGCGTGATGATGCTGACCGCGCGCGGCCGTTTGGCCGACAAGATCAAGGGCCTGGACATGGGCGCCGATGATTACCTGGTCAAACCCTTCGAGTTTCCCGAGCTGCTGGCCCGTGTGCGCACCCTGCTGCGACGCAGCGAGCACATCCCGGTTCCGGAGGTGCTGCGCGTCTCGGACCTGGAACTGGACCCACGCCGTCATCGCGCCTATCGCGGCAACCGCAGGATCGACCTGACCACCAAGGAGTTCGCCCTGCTGCACGTGCTGATGCGCCAGGCCGGCGAGGTGATGACCCGCACGCAGATCATCTCGCTGGTGTGGGACATGAACTTCGACTGCGACACCAATGTGGTGGAGATCTCAATCAGTCGCCTGCGAGCCAAGGTCGATGACCAGAGCGAGGTGAAGTTGATCCACACCATCCGTGGCGTGGGTTATGTACTGGAGGCACGTGCATGAGGACCAGCAGCCTGTCGATGCGCCTGGGGTTGACGGTCAGCCTGATGGGCGCCGGCCTCGTCGTACTGTTGGCGACCCTGGCGTACCTGGCCCTGACCCACGAGCTGGACAAACTGGCGCGCAAGGGCTTGGAAAACAAGATGGAGCAACTGGAGCACAGCCTTGGCCAGGGCCTCGACGCCCATGACATCAGCAACCGACCCCACTCATTGCTGGACCTGGTGATGGGCCATGACAACATCTACCTGACCATCGTCGGCGCACGCCCCGATGCGCCAGTGCTGCTGAGCGTCGGCGCCAAACCGCAACAGCCATTGCTGCTCGACGTGCCCGCGGGCAAAAACCTGGCCTATCTGAATTGGGTCGATGGCCAGGGCAATCGGATCCTCAGCGCTACCCGCCTGATGTCATTGCAAAGGGGCGAGAACGTGCGCGTGGTGCTGTCGCTGGATCGCTCCGATGATGAAGCGTTGCTCAGTGCCTACCTGCGTTCCACGGTCATCGCCCTGCCGATGTTGCTGATCCTGATCGGCATGGGCGCCTGGTGGCTGGTGCAACGCGGGCTCGCGCCGCTGCAGCAGTTCAGTCGCGTGGCGGCCAAGGTCAGCACCCAGGACCTGACCCATCGCCTGTCCCTGGACAATCTGCCCAAGGAGCTGGGCGAGCTGGCCCAGGGCATCAACTTCATGCTGCACCGCCTCGACGCCGGGGTGCAGCAGCTGTCGCAGTTCTCGGACGATCTTGCTCACGAGTTGCGCGCACCGTTGACCAACCTGATGGGCAAGGCCCAGGTGACCCTTTCACGCGAACGGCCCTCGGACGACTACAAGGCCAGCCTGGAATCCTGCACCGAGGAAATGGAGCGCCTGTCACGAATTGTCTCCGACATGTTGTTCCTGGCCCAGGTCAGCCACCCGGCGGCGCGGGCCGGGTTTGCCCCGGTGTCGTTGGCGCAGGAGGCGCAGCGGGTGATGGAACTGTTTGCCCTGAGCGCCGAGGACAAGCACGTCACCCTGAGCCTGCGCGGCGATGCCTGGGTGACGGGTGATCGCTTGATGATCCAGCGCGCCATTTCCAACCTGCTGTCCAATGCCATTCGCCACACCCCCAGCGCTTCCAGTGTGTTGCTGCTGGTGGAAAGCTATGACCAGAGCGTGTCGCTGTCGGTCGGCAATCCGGGGCGCGGCATCGAAGCCCATCACCTGCCGCACCTGTTCGAACGTTTCTATCGCGCCGACAGCAGCCGCACCCGGGCCGAAGGTGGGACCGGCCTGGGGCTGGCGATTGTGCAGTCGATCATGCACCTGCATCAGGGGCACGCCGACGTCAGCAGCCAGCCGGGCCGTTTCACGCGGTTCAGCCTGGTGTTTCCTCTTCCTTGCGATGCGCCCACTGATACAGCGCCGGCAGCACCAGCAAGGTCAGCAACGTAGAAGAAATGATCCCGCCGATCACCACCGTTGCCAGCGGCCGCTGTACTTCGGCGCCGGTGCCGGTGGCGAGCGCCATGGGAATAAACCCAAGGGATGCCACCAACGCGGTCATGAGCACCGGGCGCAGCCGAGTCAGTGCGCCTTCGTGGATGGCCACCGACAACGAGCGCCCTTCTTCGCGCAAATTACGGATGAAGGCGATCATCACCAGGCCGTTCAGCACCGCCACGCCGGACAAGGCAATGAAGCCCACGCCGGCCGAGATCGACAACGGAATATCCCGCAGCCACAGCGCCATGATCCCACCGGTCAAGGCGAACGGAATGCCGGTAAACACCAGCAAGCCGTCCTTGAGGTTGTTGAACATCATGAACAGCAAGCCGAACACCAGCAGCAACGCCACCGGCACTACAATGCGCAAGCGGTCGGACGCCTCCTTCAGTTGTTCGAACTGCCCGCCCCACGTGGTCCAGTAGCCCGCCGGGACTTTCACCTGGGCGATGAGGGCCGCTTCGGCGTCTTCCACGAACGAGCCGATATCCCGCCCACGCACGTTGGCACTGACGATCACCAGGCGCTTGCCGTTCTCGCGGCTGATCTGGTTCGGGCCCAGTATCAGGTCCAGGCTGGCGACCTGGGACAAGGCGATAAACCCCAACTGGCCAGACGCGTTGCCCGGCACCGGAATCAACAGCCGCGACAGCCCGTCGATATCGGTGCGCAACGCATCGGATAAGCGCACGACCATGTCAAAGCGCCGGTCACCTTCATACAACGTACCCGCCTGGCGGCCTCCGACGGCAACGGCAATGGTGTCCTGCACATCGCCGACATTCAGGCCAAAACGCGCAGCTTTGTCGCGGTCGATATTGATGGTCAGCACCGGCAGGCCAGACGTTTGTTCAACCTTGACTTCAGACGCGCCGCTGAGCTTTTGCAGGGTCTCGGCGATTTCCCCGGCGGTCTTGTTGAGCACGGCCATGTCATCGCCGAACACCTTCACCGCCACGTCGCTGCGTACGCCGGAAATCAGTTCGTTGAAGCGCAGTTGGATCGGTTGCGACAACTCATACGCGCTGCCCGGCACAATCGCACTGGCGCGCTGGATGTCGGCGATCAGTGTCTCGCGCGACTTGCCAGGATCGGGCCACTGGTCCTTGGGCTTGAGCATCACATAGCTGTCGGAGATATTCGGCGGCATCGGGTCGGACGCAATCTCCGCAGTGCCGGTACGCGCAAACACCCGCTCGATTTCCGGCACCTGGGCCATCAAGGTTTTTTCCAGCTGCTGCTGCATCTGTACCGATTGCGTCAGGCTGGTGCCCGGCACGCGCAAGGCCTGTTGGGCAAAGTCGCCCTCGCTGAGGCTGGGGATAAATTCGCTGCCCATGCGGCTGGCGACGGCGCCCGAAGCGACGATGGTCAATACCGCCAGGCCGAATACCAGCGGGCGACGCGCCATGACCCAATCCAGCACCGGGGCATAGACCCGGCGCGCGCTGCGCATGACGAAGTTTTCCTCTTCCTTGACCTTGCCCGTGACGAACAGCGCAATCGCCGCCGGCACGAAGGTCACCGACAGAATCATCGCGCCCAGCAGGGCGATCACCACGGTAAACGCCATCGGGTGGAACATTTTCCCGGCCACCCCGGTGAGGGCGAAGATCGGCAGGTACACCACCATGATGATCAGTTGCCCGAAGATCAACGCCCGCCGCGCCTCCTTGGCTGCCGCGAACACCTCATGCAGGCGTTCGCTGCGGGTGAGCAGGCGACCATGGCGCTGTTGCGCATGGGCCAGGCGGCGGATGGCGTTCTCAACGATCACCACCGCGCCATCGACGATAATGCCGAAGTCCAGCGCGCCGAGGCTCATCAAGTTGGCGCTGACCTTGTTGGTGAACATCCCGGTAAACGTGAACAGCATCGCCAGCGGAATCACCATCGCGGTGATCAGTGCAGCGCGGATATTCCCGAGGAACAGGAACAGCACCGCCACCACCAGCAGCGCACCTTCAAAGAGGTTTTTCTTCACCGTGGCAATGGCTTTTTCGACCAGGTGGGTGCGGTCATAAACGGTGACGGCGACGACCCCTTCGGGCAACGACCGGTTGATCTCTTCGAGTTTTTTTGCCACGGCCTGGGACACGCTGCGGCTGTTTTCGCCGATCAACATGAACACCGTGCCCAATACCACTTCGCGGCCATTTTCCGTGGCGGCTCCGGTGCGCATCTCGCGGCCGATATCGACCTGGGCCACGTTGCGCACGCGAATCGGAGTTCCGTCCGAACTGGTGATGACGATATTGGCGATGTCATCAATGGACGCCAATTGCCCCGGCGCACGGATCAGCAATTGCTCGCCACTGCGCTCGATGTAGCCGGCGCCGACATTGGCGTTGTTACGTTCGAGCGCCGTGACCAGGTCATTCAAGGTCAGGTTGTAGGCAGCCAGGCGCTTGGGGTCGGGCGCAATCTGGTATTCCTTGGCAAAGCCGCCAATGGTGTTGATCTCGGCCACGCCAGGCACGTTGCGCAGTTGCGGCTTGATGATCCAGTCCTGGATGACCCGTAGATCGGTCGGGGTGTAGGGCGTGCCGTCTTCCTTGAGCGCGCCGTCCTTGGCTTCCACGGTCCATAGGAAAATCTCCCCGAGCCCGGTGGAGATCGGCCCCATCGCAGTGTCGATGCCAGCGGGCAATTGCTCACGCGCCACCTGCAGGCGTTCGTTGACCAATTGGCGGGCGAAAAACAGGTCGGTACCGTCCTTGAAAATCACCGTCACCTGGGACAAACCGGAACGCGACAACGAACGGGTCTGCTGCAAACCGGGCAAGCCGGCCATGGCGGTTTCAATGGGAAAGGTAATGCGCTGTTCGGTTTCCAGCGGTGAAAAACCGGCCGCCGCCGAGTTGATCTGCACTTGTACGTTGGTGATGTCAGGCACCGCGTCGATGGGCAACTTCTGGTAGCTGGCGATGCCGACACCGGCCATCAGCAGCACCGCCAGCAGCACGATGATGCGCTGCTCGATGGCAAATTGGATAAGGCGCTCAAACATGGGGAATCACTCGCGGGATCAATGGGCGTGCTCGGCCGAGCCTTTGCCCAGTTCGGACTTGAGGATGAAACTGCCGACCGTGGCCACCTGCGCCCCGGCATCCAGGCCCTGGCGGACTTCGACGTAGCCGTTTTCGCTCGCGCCAAGCTCCAGGTGACGGGTGACAAAACCGTGCTCGGTGCGCATGAACACCGAGGGCTTGTCCTCGACAGTCTGGATCGCCTCCTGGGGTACCGTGACCTTGGCCTGGAGCGTATCGGTGGCCAGCTGCACGCTGACAAACAAACCCGGGCGCCAAGCGTCATCAGGGTTGGGCACGCTCACGCGCACAGTGGCGGTGCGCGTCTGCTCGCCGAGCAGGTTGCCAACATAGGCCACGGTGCCGAGCACCTCAGTACCCATTTCCGTGGAACTGACTTTCACCGGCTTGCCCACGCGCACCTTGTTCAAGTCCTTGGGGAACACGCCGAACGTCACCCACACCTGGGACAGGTCCGAGAGGGTGAAGGCGTTGGTGCTCTCACCCACGACTTCACCCACGCCCAGGTGTTTTTCCACCACCACACCGGCAAAGGGCGCACGCAGTTCGTAGCGATTACCGCCGACCAACACCGCGCTGCCACTCAATGCGCTCATCTTTTGGCGGGCGTTGGCCAGGGCGATTTCGGCTTCTTGCAGGGCCTGGCGCGCCAGCAGGTAGTCCTGCTCGGCGGAGATCTTGTCCTGCCACAACTGCCGCTCTCGCTGGAAGGTGGTGCGGGCCAGTTCGACCCGACGTTCACTGGCAGCCAACTCGCTGCGTTGGTCGGAAATCTGCTGGCTGGCGATCACCGCCAACAACTCGCCCTTCTTCACCGACTGGCCAAGGTTGACCTTGACCGACTCCACCACGCCCGCCGCACGCGGGACAATGTGGGAGGTACGGTCTTCATCGAAGCGCACTTCTCCCGGCAACACCAGCAACGTGCTGATCGAACGCGGCTGAGCCTGGGCGACCTGAATGCCGGCGGCCTGAATCTGCTGCTCGGTGAGTTCAAGCTCGCCTTCTTCTTCATCGGCCTTTGCAAAGCTGGACAGCATCAGGCTCAGGGCGACGGCTAGCGCCACGCCATGGGTGTTGTTCATAGAGGACTCCAGGAAAAATCAAAACCGGGCGAGGTCGCCGTAGATCCGTTCGATACGCACCCAGGCCTCAGTGGCCTGGGCGGTGGCCGTGAGGTACTGGGTGCGGGCCGCAATGAGGGTGCGCTGGGCGTCGAGCACGTCGAGGAAACTGAACTTGCCCATCTCGAAACCGCGAGTGGCGCTGTCCACTGCACTTTGGGCAGCGGGCAGGATCTGCTGGTTGAAGGCGCGCACTTCGGTATTAGCGGTTTGCCACAGGTCGAGGGCCTGTCGGGTTTCGGTGCGCAGGCGCAGTTCGGCGGCGTTGCGCAGGTCGCGCGCCTGGTCGGCGCGGCGAGTCGCTGCCAGCACGTTGCCCTGATTGCGGTTGAACAGCGGGATTGGCATCGACACGCCCACCAGGTTCACGCGCTCGCGCACGCTGGCGTCGTATTGGCTGCCGATGGACACGTCGAGGTCGGGAATGCGCTGGGCTTTTTCCAGGCCGACGCTGGCTTCGTTTTGCAGGATGCTCAGCTCGGCCAGGCGCAGTTCGGCAGTCTGCTCAAGGCGCGCCAACAGGTGGGCGACTGGCGGCAAGGCGGGAGTGAGTTGGTTTTGGCCAGCGACGGCCTGGAAATCCGTTACGGCGCTGCCGGTGCTGGTGGCCAGGCGGCGATAGGCGTCGGTGAGGCCAATTTGCGCGCGGTTCAACTCCAGGCGCATTTCCGACAATTGCACCTGCGCGCGGGTCGCTTCCACCGGCGAGGTCTTGCCTGCGGTGACACGGCCGTTGGCGACGGCCAGTCCGCGCTCGGCCACGTTCATTGAACGCTGCGCCAGGTCAAGGCGCTCCTGGGCGCGCAGGGCCCCGTAGTAGTTGTCGATGACGTCGGCACGCAAGGCATTGCGGCGCTGCGCCAAGGTCAGGGCGGCGGCGTCCTGTGCGCGACTCGCCACATCGATGCGCGCGCTGCGTTTGCCACCCAGTTCCAGGGTCTGGCTGAGTTTCACAGTGGTGGTGCGCGTACTGCGGCGGGTGTCTTCGGCGTCCCAGGAAGCGACCGGGTTGGGGATCAAGCCCGCCTGTTGGCGAGCGCCTTCGGCGATGCCGATTTCCCACTGTGCGGCGGCCAGGTCCGGGTTGTTGGCAAAAGCGGTTTGCAGCGCCGCGTCGAGGGTCAGGGGTTGTGCACCGACCCCTTGCGCCGTCGTCAGCAACACGACGATCGACCACAGCAATGTTCTTGCACGAATTGGCATGACGAGAGTTCCAGGCCCATGAAATGGCGGATAAATCCAAGCCGGGGCACTGTAGCTTTCGGTACTTATCAGAGCGGTGTGCAGAACATTACAAATCCGTTAGCCAGGCTCAGGCATGCACCTCGTCATGTTCGTCATGGGCAAAGCCGTCGCCTTCGACCTGGATGGTCGCGTGGGAAATGTCGAATTGTTCATGCAGCAGTTCCGTCACCTGGGTGAGGATGTGTTGTTCGGTGCTGAGCGCCGAATCCACCACCAGGTGGGTGCTCAGCACATTCTTGCCACTGGTGAGCGCCCAGATATGCAGGTCGTGTACATCCTTGACCCCAGGCACACCGCGAATGGCCTGCTCCACCTGGTCGATATCAATGCCGTCCGGTACGCCTTGCAGCAGCACATTCAGGCTTTCCTTGAGCAACGTCCAGGTACGGGGCAACACCCAGAAACCAATGGCTGCCGCAACCAACGAGTCGACCCAGCCCCAGCCTGTGTAAAGGATCACCAGCGCCGCGATGATCACGCCGATGGAGCCGAGCATATCGCTCCAGACCTCCAGGTAGGCACCCTTCACATTCAGGCTTTCGCCGCTGGCGGCGCTCAACAGCCGCATGGAAATCAGGTTGACGATCAGCCCCAGCACGGCAATCACCAGCATGCCGGTGGACTGTATCTCGGCGGGCGCCTGCAGGCGCTGATACGCCTCGTAGAGGATGTAGAACGCGACAACGAACAACAGCAGCGCATTGAACGCCGCCGCGAGGATTTCGAACCGCGCATAGCCGAAGGTGCGCTTACGGTCGGCGGCACGCTTGGCCACCTGGATCGCCACCAGGGAAATGCCCAGGGCCAGGGCGTCGGTCATCATGTGCGCAGCGTCGGACAAAAGCGCCAAGCTACCCGTGATGAATGCACCAATGACCTCGGCAATCATGAAGCTGCCGGTCAGGCCGAGGGCGAGCCATAACAGACGTTCATGGCCGGCGCGTACCTTGGCGTGGTTGTGTCCTGCGCTCATGGAAAATCCTCAGGGTGGTGGGGCGTGGGGGCCTTATCGCCGGCAATCCGCTTGCTGCGTTAGGGCGAGGGGATCATAGAGCTATAGGCCAGATCGAATGGCACGGGTTGCACAATTGTCATCTGCGCGCCAGGCCGTCGTTACCTGTGGATGCACCAAAAGGGCGCTTGAACGCTCTGGAACAGTTGTATCAGGTATGCTTTTCGAGCAGGAAACAAAAAGAAACATATTTCCCAACCTGTTCGATAAGGAGTCCCGCTTTGGCGTTATCGACTGCTGCGTGGATGGTTCAAGACACCCGCCTCATGTTCTGCGTATTACTGGCGATCGCCAGCATCATCGTGCTGATCAGCGCGACCAAGTTGCCGCCGTTCCTGTCGATCCTGATCGGCACCTTTATCGCCGGCGTGGGCGCAGGCCTGCCGCCAGAAGAGGTGGCCAAGGCGTTCAGTAAAGGCGCGGGGGCGATCCTCGGTGAAGCCGGGATCATCATCGCGCTGGGCTCGATGCTCGGTGCGCTGATGGCGGAATCCGGCGCGGCTGACCGCATTGCCACCACGCTGCTCGGGTTGGGCAAGGGCAGGTCATTACCGTGGGTGATGGCGCTGGTCGCCATGGTGATCGGCTTACCGCTGTTCTTCGAAGTGGGCCTGGTGATGATGGTGCCGATCATCTTTGTGATGGCCAAACGTTCGAACCAGCCGCTGCTGAAAATTGCCATACCGGCGCTGGCCGGCATGACCACCTTGCACGCCCTGATGCCACCGCATCCGGGGCCGTTGATTGCGGTCGGCGCGTTGCACGCCGACCTGGGCCTGACCATGTTGCTGGGCTTCTGCCTGGCGGTGCCGGCAGTGATCCTGGCGGGCCCGCTCTACGGTAACTGGCTGTCCAAACGCCTCCACGTAGATGAACCGGCCGACATCGGCGCGCTGTTCAGCGCACCGCCCAAGGCACCGCGCCAGCCGAGTTTTGGCGTGTCGTTGCTGATTATTCTGTTGCCGGTGATTCTGATGCTGGGCAGCACCCTGGCCAAGGTCGCGCTGCCGGCAGAAAGCACCGTTGGCCTGACCTTGAAGTTCCTCGGCGAACCGCTGATCGCCCTCGGCCTGGCCGTGATCGCCGCCGTGATCTGCCTGGGCTGGGCCGCCGGCATGCCGCGCGCCGACGTCGGCAACACCCTGCGCAAAGCCCTCGCCCCCATCGCCGTATTGCTGCTGACCATCGGCGCCGGCGGTGGCCTCAAGCAAACCCTGCTGGACGCCGGCGTCAGCCAGACCATCAGCAAGGTCGCCGAAGGCGCACACATGCCCTACCTGCTACTGGCGTGGTTGATTGCCGTTGCGTTGCGCCAAGCCACCGGCTCGGCCACCGTCGCCACCACCACGACCGCAGGCATCCTTGCGCCGATGATGGCGGGGTTGGCGGCGACACAAAGCTCATTGGTAGCGCTGGCGATCGGTGCCGGCTCGGTGTTCTTCTGCCACGTCAACGACGCCGGGTTCTGGATGGTGCGTGAGTACTTTGGCTTGCAGTTGAAGCAGACGATCTGGGTATGGTCGGTGCTGCAGACCATTGTGTCGGTCGTGGGGCTGGTGGGTACGCTGCTGCTCTGGCACTTCTTGACTTAACGCCTAGGCAGCCAACGTGTGGCGCTTACCAAACAACGCCACACTCGCCACGCCCACCGCCCCCATCACCACGCAATAGCCCACGCAAATCCACGGGCGGGTGGGCATCAGCGCAATCAGCAGCAACGGCGTCGTGCTTGCCCACAGCGCGTAGGCAATGTTGTAGGTGAAGGAAATCCCCGACACCCGCACCTGCGCCGGGAACAGGCCGACCATCACCGACGGCACCGCGCCCACCACACCGCAACTCAGGCCCGCCACGGCATACGCCGCCCCCAGCCAGACGCCGCCGCTGATCAGGCTGGCGTACAGCAGCGCAATCCCGACCGGCAGCAACAGGCTGTAGACCAGCACCGCGCGCCACGCGCCGATGCGGTCGACCAGCAGGCCAGCCAGGACGCAGCCGATGTTCAGGAACACAATGCCCAGGGCGCTCAGGGCGAAGGTGTGGCTGGGGCTCATGCCGAAGGTTTTCTGCATCATGGTTGGTGTGATGACGACGAGCACCACCACAGCCGAGGTGAGCACACACGTGAGGATCATCGCCGGCAGCAACACCGCGCGGTGGTCGCGCAGTACGGTGCGCAATGGCAGTTCGGCTGACGCCTGGCGGCGGGCCTGCATTTCGAGGAATACCGGGGTTTCGCTGAGCCAGCGGCGCAGCCACACGCCGATCACACCGAACACGCCGCCGAGCAGGAAGGGAAAGCGCCAGGCGTAGTCGAGGATTTCTGCGGGGGTGAACATTTGCGCCAGCAGGGTCGCGGTGAGCGCGCCGAGCAGGTAGCCGAAGGTCAGGCCGGCCTGCAGGAAGCCCAGGGCGTAGCCGCGGTGGTTGGTCGGGGCGTGTTCGGCGACGAAGGTCCAGGCGCTGGGCACTTCACCGCCCACCGCTGCGCCCTGCAGCACGCGCAGCGCCAGCAGGATCAGGGGCGCGAAATAACCGATTTGCGCGTAGGTGGGCATGATCCCGATGAGCAGGCAGGGCAACGCCATCATCAGGATGCTCAAGCTGAACACGCGCTTGCGCCCCAAGTGATCGGCAAAGTGCGCCATCAGGATGCCGCCCAGTGGGCGTGCCAGGTAGCCGGTGACGAAGATGCCGAAGCTTTGCAGCAGGCGCAGCCACTCGGGCATTTCCGGCGGGAAGAACAGCTGGCTCAAGGTCAGCGCAAAAAACACGAAGATAATGAAGTCGTAGATTTCCAGCGCCCCGCCCAGGGCGGCCAAGCCCAGGGTTTTGTAGTCGGAGCGGGAAAAACGCTGCGCCTGTGGGGAAGAGGTGGCAGTCATGTGGAGGCTCGGCAGGCAAACAAAATGGCGTGCAGGTTATGAGCTGGGCCAGGGGATGGCAATCACAGACGATATATTTGTTTTCCTCAACGATCGATGAAGATAACTGCATTCCCATATCAATGGCCGTAGCGGAACATGCCGGAAAATTGCCTGCACCATAATAAATACAAGAGGAAAGACTCGTGGCCGATGCTATCGAAGAAAGCCGCTATGCCCGATTTGCCCTGCGCTGTTCCAACTTCGCCGAACGCTGGTTTCCAGACTCCTGGGTGTTTGCCGCACTTGCCGTGATCATCGTCGCCGTCGCGACCCTGGGCATGGGCGCCGCACCGACCGAAGCCGCCAAAGCTTTTGGCGACGGGTTCTGGAGCCTTATCCCGTTCACCATGCAGATGGCCTTCGTGGTGATCGGGGGCTATGTGGTGGCCAGCTCGCCGCCTGCGGTGAAACTGATCGACCGCCTGGCGCGTATCCCGAAGAACGGCCGCTCAGCCGTGGCCTGGGTGGCGTTGATCTCCATGGTCGCCTCGCTGCTGAACTGGGGCCTGTCCCTGGTGTTTGGCGGCCTGCTGGTGCGGGCACTGGCACGTCGCACGGATTTGCGCATGGACTATCGCGCGGCCGGTGCGGCCGCGTACCTGGGCCTGGGTGCCGTGTGGGCATTGGGGCTGTCGTCGTCGGCGGCACAGTTGCAGGCCAACCCAGCCAGCCTGCCACCGTCGATTCTGTCGATCACGGGCGTGATCCCGTTCACGGACACCATCTTCCTGTGGCAATCCGGCGTGTTGTTGCTGGCGTTGATCGTGGTGTCGCTGATCATCGCCTACGCCACCGCCCCCGGCCCGAACAGCGCTCGCGATGCCAAGGCCTGCGGGGTCGACCCGGCGTTCAACCTGCCCAAGCTGCAAGCCCCTACGCGCCCGGGTGAATGGCTGGAACACAGCCCGCTGCTCACCATTCTGTTGGCGTTGCTGGCGGCCGGCTGGCTGTTCCATGAGTTCTCGACCAAGCCGGCGATCAGCGCCATCTCAGGGCTGAACACCTATAACTTCCTGTTCATCATGGTCGGGGCCCTGTTGCACTGGCGCCCGCGCAGCTTCCTCGATGCGGTCGCCCGCGCAGTGCCAACCACCACCGGCGTGCTGATCCAGTTCCCGCTCTACGGCTCGATTGCTGCGCTGATGACCGTCGTCAAAGGGGGCGACGGCCAGACTCTGGCGCACCATATCTCGACCTTCTTCACCTCCATCGCCTCCCACGACACCTACGCGTTGCTGATGGGCGTGTACTCGGCGGTGTTGGGCTTCTTCATCCCATCGGGCGGTGGCAAGTGGATCATCGAAGCGCCTTACGTGATGCAAGTGGCCAATGACCTGCAATACCACCTGGGCTGGGCGGTGCAGATCTACAACGCCGCCGAGGCGCTGCCAAACCTGATCAACCCGTTCTACATGCTGCCATTGCTGGGAGTATTGGGCTTGAAGGCGCGGGACTTGATCGGTTTTTCGTTCGTGCAATTGCTGGTGCACACGCCGCTGGTGCTGTTCCTGCTGTGGGCGCTGGGGACGACGTTGAAGTATTTGCCGCCAGTGATGCCCTGACACGGTCAGTGTGGGAGCGGGCTTGCTCGCTCCCACAGTGGTGATCTGGGGCCCCGCTGGACTGTCTTCGTTCCGTCACATTCCATTGCTACCGTCCTGCGAAATATCTTGCAACATTTCGCCAGGACTCCCCCACCATGAGTGACGATCACGAAGACCGCCCTGCTTCCGATTCCGAAGCGCAACCGCCCGTAGACACCAGCCGCCGGCGTTTCCTGGGGGGGGCGGCGGTATTGGGGGTCGGTGCGACCTTGAGTGGTTGCGGCAATACCAGCGAGGCACCGGGCAAACCGGTGGCGCGGCCGCTCACGCCGCAGGAATTGGACAAGGCCTTGCACGACCAGGTGAAAACCGTGGTGGTGATCTATGCCGAGAACCGCAGCTTCAACAACCTGTTTGCCGACTTCCCCGGTGTGGAGAAACCGCTGTCGGCACTGTCGGCCGCCGACACCCAGCAACGCGACCGCGACGGCAGCGTGCTGACTACCCTGCCCCCGGCCTGGGGTGGCGTGCTACAGGTCGGCCCACAAACGGTGGACGGGGTGACCTACCCCAGCGAAGTCCAATTCCAGGAAAACCTCCCCAACGCGCCGTTCGCCCTCAAGGGCCCGAACGCCGAAGACCTGCCCCTGAGCCTGGTCACTCGCGACTTGTGGCACGTGTTCTATCAAAACCAGATGCAGATCAACGGCGGCAAGAACGACGGTTTCGTCGCCTGGGCCGATTCCGGTGGCCTGGTGATGGGCCATTACGCCCAGAGCCGCTACTCCCTGCGATTGTGGGACGTGGCCAAGGAGTTCGTGCTCTGCGATAACTTCTTCCAGGGTGCGTTCGGTGGCTCGTTCCTCAACCATCAGTACCTGATCAGCGCCACCGCGCCGTTCTACCCGAATGCCGCGCAATCGGTGGCCAAGGCCCAGATCGCCACGCTGCAAAGCGATGACCCTGCCGACCCGCGCCTCAAGCCACTGGACAAGTCTCCTGCCAGCGCCATGAGTGGCCCGCCGCAGTTCGGTCCCAGCGCCTTGACCCCGGATGGTTACGGCGTGAATACCCTGGCCCCGCCCTATTGGCCGACCTGGATCCGCGACCCGGAAAACCCGGATTACTCCAAGCCCGACCTGCCCAACGTGCTGGTGCCGCAAACCCACGAGCACATCGGTGACAAGCTGTCGAAAAAGAACATCGATTGGGCGTGGTACGCCGGTGCATGGCAAGCGACCCTGGACCAGTTCAAGGATTCGGGCGGTATCCCGAAGATTCCGAACTTCCAGTATCACCACCAACCGTTCAACTACTTCAAGCAACAAGGTCCGCAGAATCGGGCCGAGCGTGATAAGCGTCTGCGCGATGGCGGTTTGGGTGACGAATCAAGCACCAACCGGTTCTTTGCCGATGCCGAGGCCGGCAAGCTGCCCGCCGTGACCTTCTACAAACCCCAAGGCAACCTGAACATGCACGCGGGCTATGCCGACGTGGCCTCGGGTGACCGCCATATCGCGCGTGCCTTGAAAGTGCTGCAAGAGAGCCCGCAGTGGAACAATATGGTAGTCGTAGTGACCGTCGATGAGAACGGCGGTTGGTGGGACCACGTGGCACCGCCCAAGGGCGACCGTTGGGGCCCGGGTACGCGCGTCCCGGCGCTTGTGGTGTCGCCGTTCGCCCGCAAAGGCACGGTCGACCATACGGTGTATGACACCGCATCGATCCTGCGCCTGATCACCCGGGTATTCCAACTGGAGACCCTGGATGGCCTCAAGCAACGCGATGACGCAATGATCGCCCGTGGCCAGAAACCCATGGGCGACTTGAGCAACGCCTTGCAGTTCAACCGGTAGGTTTTCTTATCCAATAGCGACACGCCCGGTGATTTAGCACGCGGTTTTCCTGGTCAGCCGCTACTGTGTGGAGGTGGGCTTTTCACCCCGCGCAGACGGGCTTTCGCTGACAAGGAAACAACAATGTTCAAACCGACCAGGCTGTCCTTCATCCTGGCCGCACTGATGGCGAGTGCGGTCGCTCAGGCCGACATCGAGGTTCCGCTGGGGAGCACCCAGCGCGTGACCCAACTGTTCGCCTACCCCAATAACTGCAATGTGATCTGTTTTCGGCCATGGACGCTGGAGCAGACGGCCGAGCATTATCTGAACCAGAGCCTGCAACGGGACGGGTACGGTCGGGCGAAAGTCAGCGTCAAGACCCATGACGGGCAGGTCTCAGCGAGCTTCAGTGGTGTACCGGACAGTTATGGCCAGCCCCTGACGGCGCTGCTCGACACCGCCGACCTCGCCTATCAAGGCGCCAGCCAGCTCAACAGCGACGGCAAGTGGGCCTATAACTGGTACCTGTTCCTGCCGCTGGGCATGGCGCTGGAGAACCGCAAAAGCATCGAGCTTTTGCACTTCCCACCCGATTACTCGCTGACCCAAGCCCAGGACTACCTGGAGTCGGCCACCACCGACCGCTGGGCCACCTTGCTCACGGACAATGGCATCCCGGCCACCGAAACGCCGGCTTACCAGACCATCATCGATATCGCGCCCATCGCGGCACCGTCCAACGCGGGCAAGGACCTGGAAACTGTCTACAGCTATTTCACCGACTACCAGACGCGCATGGTCCAGGAACTGAGCCTGTCCGCCAAAGGCGCGTTGCCGATGGTGGCGTTTGGCGCGCCGGTGCGCAATTGGATCAAGCAACAGTACGGGCAGACCGTGAACGTGTTGAGCCTGGCGCAGATCAACCCGGTCGCAGGCAAAACCGTCCCGGTGCTGGGCGCGAACCACCCCAGTTACATCTGGTATGCCGCCAGCCCCGACACCTACGAGGGCGATAAGCAGAAAGCCGACGAGGCCGGTTTGAAGGTCATGGGCCAGGACCTGAGCGCCGCCTGCTGGCAAGCCGGTATGGGGCAGAAGCCGGCGAGCGATCCGAATGTGCTGCTCAAGGCGTGCATGAACACCTGGCAGGTCACACGCAAGGAGCAAACCTGCGAGTTGTTCTATACATCGGTACGCAACCTGTCCCCGGAGGACGCAAACGCGAAATGCGCCACGCCCGCCATCAAGACCCAGTTGAAACAATTGAGGAACGCCGCGCCCACCCCGGCCATTAGCGCCCCGGCGCTGTAGGTCACACAAAGACAACCGATTTCTACTGTCAACATTGACAGTAGAAATCGGCGCCCTGTTCAGCGAGTCTTGAGCTGCGCCCATCAGCTGCAAGACTGGTAGTCAGGCACCACCCGCAGGTCGATGCAGCCTAAACCAGGAGAGTTATGAAGACTCAAGCCATGGATAAGGCTAAAACTGCTGTGAGTGAATGCCTTTACCCTTTCAAGTCCAAGCTCGGACAAGGCGGCTACCCTTCGAGCGAGCAATTCGAGGTTGTGCGAGACACCAGCGGCATGGGTGCACGGATCAAGACGCGTGTGGCCTTCGACAGCCGCATATGCATCGCCAGGATCTCCGGCTACGCCCTGAGCGAGCGACGCCTGCACACCTTGCAGTTGTCACCCCGTATCCACCTCTACGACTGTTGGTTCAGTGGGCTGTTCTCACACTCGTGTGAACCGAACGTGTTTCTCGACCTGCACTACCTGGAAGTCTGGGCGCTGCATGAAATCCGTGCAGGCACGCTGCTGACCATGGACGTCGCGACCACCGAAGACGTGCTGTCCCGGCAGTTCGCCTGCCAATGTGGCGAACTGAACTGCCGGGGCTGGATTACCGGCCACGATGAGCCATTGAACGCCGAGGGACAGGCGTTCATGGCCCAGTGGCGCGAGCGCAAACGCCGTTAGGCTTCACCCAACGGACGCAGGCGATATTGCGGCGGCAACTGCTCGAACCCGCTGATGGTGGTGTTCAAGCTTTTCCAGCGGCCATCCTTGATGCCATAGATGCAGCCATGGATCGACAGGCTCTGCCCGCGGTGCCAGGCGTTTTGCACAATGCTGGTATGACCGACATTGGCCACTTGCTGGATCACGTTCAGCTCGCACAGACGGTCGACGCGCTCTTCTTCAGTCGGCAACTGGGCCAGCACGTCGCGGTTTTCGTAGTAGAGGTCGCGAATGGTGCGCAACCAGCCGTCGATCAGACCGAACTGACGGTCCTGCATCGAGGCGCGCACGCCGCCACAGCCATAGTGGCCAGTGACAAGGATGTGTTTAACCTTGAGCACGTCCACCGCGTACTGGATCACCGACAGGCAGTTGAGGTCGGTGTGCAACACGACGTTGGCCACGTTACGGTGCACGAACAGATCACCGGGCAGCATGCCGACGATCTCGTTGGCCGGTACCCGGGCATCGGAGCAACCGATCCAGAGGTATTCCGGGGTTTGCTGGCGGGCGAGCTTGGCGAAGAACTCGGGATCTTCCTGTTTGATCGCGTCCGCCCAGCGTTCATTGTTGTCAAGCAGGTCTTGTAGTTCGTTCATCAGGGAAAGCCTCAGGAATGATGCGCAGTTTTGTGACTGACAACCCCTCGTCCAGGTCACGCCGCGCGCAAATTAGCTTGAATCTTTGGGGAGCAGCGCCTGTCCACACACTATAAGCCCCACAGTATGAGGATTGGCCATGACTGAATCACGACGTCCCTACGGTGCTACGCAGCCCGAACCCATTGATGACACCGAAGACCGCATGGGCTCGATGCGCGAGCTGGATTTTGACCAGGAAACACCGACGGCGGAAATTGGCGATGAGATCCCGCCCCGCGAGCGCGAGCACCTGATGCCCGACGAACGCGTGCGAGAGGCCGGGATGACCGGTGCTTCGACGGATGATCATGAATCGACTGACGATGACATGAGCCCCGAAACGCTGATCCATGAAGATGGCGCGCGGGATGCCCAGGAAGCCGGGGAAGGCGAGCAGGCAGATTGGGACTTGAGTATCGTCGATGAAGACGAGATTGGCGGCGGGAATGGGTTGGATGAAGCCGAGCTGGCCGACATCGACCCCGTCGACGGCAACCGCTGAACCAGCAGAACCCGCTGTGAAACGCGGCGTCTGTGGCAGCTGGCTTGCCTGCGATTGCGCGGGTGAAACCACCATCGCGATGGCGGGCAAGCCGACTGCCACAAGGGATCGAGCGCTTAATCCACGAGGGTGCAGGCCATCACGACCGCATCTTCGCGGCCGCCTACGGCTGGGTAGTAGTCCCGGCGACGGCCGATTTCATTGAAGCCATAACGCTCATACAAGCGAAATGCGCCAGTGTTGCTGTCGCGTACTTCCAGGAAGCATTCCCGGGCGTTGGCGGCATAGGCGCGGGACATCAGGTGTTCCAGCAACGCCAGGCCAAGGCCACGGCCCTGGTTTTCCGGCTTGACGGTGATGTTCAACAGATGAGCCTCGTCGAGGATGATCTGCACCACCCCGTGCCCCACCTGCTGCTCACCTTCAAACATCAGCCAGATCTGGTACTTGCCCAGTCCGTCAAGGAAGATTCCACGGGTCCAAGGGTGGCTGAACGCCGCGTATTCGATTTTCAGCACGGCGTCGAGGTCGGCCTCGGTCATCGGGCGGAAGGATAAAGCCTCACTCATCGGTTGTTTTCCAGCGCGCCATCAGCCGGCGCATGGCTTGCCAGACATCAGCCTTACGCTGTGGCTCTTCCATTAATAATTCCAGGCCCGGCAGGGCCCACACCGACCCCAGGCTTTCGACCTGGAGTTCGCGGTACCAGGCTTCGGCATTGGCTTCGCCGGCAAACCGCACAGCGGGCAAGCCGATCAGCCACAGGCACACGCAGGGTTCATCTTCCAAGCGCGCCGACACAAAGCCTTGCACAAAATCCCGCGCAGCTTCCGGGCCCTGGTCCATGGTGCCGCGTACCAGCAACGGCCAGCGCACCGGGTCGCCGACGATCTGTGGGCTGTCGGGCAGGCCGGCGGCGCGCAGCATGTCCTTGAGCAGCATGTAGGCGGGGTCGCGGGTCTGGAAACGTTCGCCGGTTGGCAATTCCACCAGTAGCAGGCAACGCCCGGCCCGCAGCAATTGCAGGGCGAAACGCGGAGGCGGCACCACCGGCGCCTTGACCACCGCTGCAGGCTCATCGACCACCTTGGCTGCCTTGGCCACGGGCGCGGGGCGCGGCACTTCGATCTTAGCCCGTTCGACGGCCGGACGCGTTTGCGGGGTGGGTTTGACCACCGCTACCGGCGCGGCCGCCTCCTCACCCGAGGACTCGAACGCCTCATAGGGCTCGGGCGCCTGTAACAGCTCGGGCCGCGACGGCGCGGCAAACGGCAGTTCGGTGCGGGGCAGCCAGTTGACCACCTGCATGGCGGTCAAGTAAGCGCGACGTCGGGACTCGATAAGCAAGGCTCGGCCACTTGTGGATAACTAAAGTGCGGGGATTCTACCGCTGTTCGGCAACAATCGCCCACTGTGCACTGACCGGCTGTGGATAAATCCCGCGCCCGATGCAGTACAATCGCGACTTTTAATCGCCAACCAGCCGGCCATTCCCATGATCGAACCCAAGCGCGTCCTGCGCGCCCTCGCCGAACACTGGGCCTTACTCGAGCCTCTGTGCGAACACTTCGACCAAGGCACCCTGAGCCTGGGTGAACTGCGCGCACAACTGGCCGCCCAACAACTGGACAGCACGCCCCAGGACATCACCAGCCTGCTGGACGTGTGGATTCGCCTGGATATCCTGGTGCCTGTCGCCAAGAGCCCGAACCGTTTCGAGCTCAACGCACAGATCCACGACTTCCTCGCCTATCTTCGCAAGGAGCACCGGCTTGGCCTGTGCCTGGAAATCGAAGCCTACCTGCGCCACCTCGAGCGCCTGGCCGGTTATATCCAGGACGCTTTCGACATCCGTGATGGCCACGACCTGGCCCGGCAACTGCGCCTGCTCGACATGCGCGTGCGCGACGTGCTGAAAAAACTTGCCAACGACGAACAGGCCCTCGCCGCCGTGGCCGACCGGGCCAAGACCAGCGACCGGCAGATCCCGCTGCGCCAGCGTTACGCCGAGGTACTGGCGACCTGGGACGAATATGTCGAACCGATGATCCAACTGGTGAACGCCGACGGTGCCTTCGAACAAGGCGTGCGCAAGGTGGAAAATGTGTTGCTGCGCATGCTCACCGAGCAGCAGCGTCTCGGTCACCTGGTGGACGACGACATGTTGCTGCGGACCCACGCACGCATTCTCGAAATGCAGACCAGCGCCCAACTGACGCTGCGTCATGCCCGCGAATTGCTGCTGCCACTGCGGGAAGAAGCGCGCCGGCACAACGCCGTCACCC
This sequence comes from Pseudomonas sp. MYb13, assembly GCF_002980075.1. Lineage (NCBI taxonomy): Bacteria > Pseudomonadati > Pseudomonadota > Gammaproteobacteria > Pseudomonadales > Pseudomonadaceae > Pseudomonas > Pseudomonas sp. MYb13. Next base: position 709,082 of record NZ_PCQI01000002.1, read on the forward strand.
GTGGCGCCGCGCTGGCGCTGTCAGCTATCCGGCGTAAAGGCCTGGACGCGGTGCCGCAAGCGGCGATGCCGATGTTCACCCGGCCGCAAAGCACCTTCCTCGGCAGCGCGAGCCAGGTAGAGGCGTACGTGTACGCCCTGGCGAATTTCGAGCCGAAACCGGCGCGCTTCCCCAAGGCGCACAAATCCCACAAGGGCGATGCCCAGCGTGCACCGCGCACCGTCAAGGAAATGCTAGAACGCTGCGAAGACGCCCTGCCGATGCCAGACCTGATGACCTGGCTGCTGGAACAGGAGCCGGACGGCGCCACCGACGAATTGCTGTACTGGTTCTCACGGCTGTCTCGCGAAAAACGCTTCAAGCGCGAACGCCTGGAACGCCGCGATTACCACACACACGAGCATCAGGTCAGCCTGCGCTCATTCGCCCTGCTCCCGGCCACGCCTGACGCCGCCGAGAATTCTGCGAGCACACCTTATGCATCTTGATCTATCCGAACTGTCCCAGCTGGCGCCGATCTTTCGCGAGCTGTTCAAGGGTTACCACGTCAGCCGCCGCGACCCGGAGCTGTACGCCCAACTGTCGAACTTCCAGGACCAGTACCGCACCCTGTTCAAGGCCTTGGGTTTTGAGTTGGTGTGCGATACGCGCGGTTTCTACTACTTCGTACCCGACTCCGCCATCGCCAGTGCACAGGTGAACAAGACCGCCCAGCGCCTGGCGTTGTTCACGTTCATCATCGTCGAGCACCTGGCCGACCAGGGCCGCGACCCGATCGCCGTGCTCGACGGTGGCAGCCTGGGCCGTGATGAACTGCCGTCGCTGCTGGAAAAGTACCGCGACCTGTTTATCCAGGCCGAAGTGCAGACCCAGGAAGAGCTCGAAGAAAAAATCATGCGCCGTATGACCCAACTGGGTTTTGCCAGCGAAGACAACGGCATCTATCGCTTCCTGCCGCCCATGCACCGCTTCCTCGATGTGTGCCTGTCGGTACAGCAGGACCGCGATCTTGCGGCCAGCGTCCACAGCGTGCTGCCGCTGCCGGCACCGGTGATCATCGACGAAGACAGCGATGAGAAATTGCTGAAAACCGACGATCCACTCGACTTGAGCGACTTCGCGGATGAAAGCGAAGAAGACGCACTGGCCCGCGCCATTGCCGAAGAACAGGAGACCGATGCATGAGCAAGGAACGCTACGGCATCCGCCGCTTCGCCCTATTGAACACCGCCGGCTACAGCCTGGGTTTGTTCCCGCTGGAAGAACCGTTGTCGGTGTATGGCGCAAACAACCTGGGTAAATCCGCGTCGATCAACGCCTTGCAGTTCCCGATCCTGGCGCGTATGTCGGACATGAGTTTCGGCAAGTACACCCTGGAGCAGTCACGCCGCTTCTACTTTGCCACCGACACCAGCTACATCCTGGTGGAAGTCGCCCTGCCCCACGGCCCGCACGTGATAGGCGTGGTCGGGCGCGGCCCCGGCGGCGGGTTCGGCCACCAGTTCTTCGCCTATGCCGGCAAGCTGGACCTGGCTCACTACCAGAAAAACGACACCTGCCTGCGTCAGAAAGAGCTGTTCACCAACCTGGAGCGCGAAGGCCTGAAAGCCTACGAACTCAAGCCAGATGAACTGCGCCGTCTGCTGGTAGGTGGCCACACGTCGATACCGCTGGACCTGACGTTGATCCCGCTGCGCTCCACCAGCGAGCAGAGCCTGAAGACCTTCCGTGCGCTGTTTATCAACCTGCTGCACATGCGCGAAATCACGGCCGCCAAGCTCAAGCAATTGTTCCTGGACGCCTTTGAACACAGCCTGCGTTCCGGCAGTGTGGATTACATCGCCGCGTGCGAGGAAGCCTTCCGCGATGTGCGACGCATGGAGCAGGACTACAACTCCCTGGTCGCCGCCGGCCCGCTGGTCGAAGCGCTGTCCAATGGCGTGAAGCAACGCGACATCCTGCGCGGCAAATTGCATCGCCTGTCGCCGCTGCTGGATTCGCTGCTGGGCACTTGGTCGGACTACGCCAGTGCGCGCAAGGAAGAGCTGACCATCCAGGCCGAGCACTACCGCAACGAGCAGGACGCGCTGCAAAACGACCAGCGCGGCGGTACCCAGGAGCTGATGCGCCTGGAGCGGGAAATCAGTGGGATCCAGCGTTGGTTGGGCGAGTTGTCGGTACTCAAGCATCGCTTTGCCCTGGTGGATGACGTCAAGGTGCTGGAGCAGCAACTGCTGGCGGCCAAGGATGCGCACGATGAATTGGCGGGCGCCCTGGCGCAGTCACGACAGTTCAGCGCCGAGGATTTAGACGAGCGTCTACGCGACCTGGAAAAGCGCTTGAAGTCGGTCAAGCAGCAGCTCGACCACGCCGACAACAACAGCTACGCCAAGCTGCGGGAAGAATTCTCACAGCAGGACGTCGAGCGTCTGATGCGCCTGTTCAACAGCTCGTTGTTCAGCCTGCCGCTGGGCGAGCATGGCATCACGCTGGATGAGGAAGGCCAGTGGGTCAAATCCCTGGAGCAGATCCTCGACGGCTTCAAGGGCGAGCGTTTTGAAGTGCCGGGGCTGTCCATCGACATCTCCCACATCGAACCCCCGGCATTGCAGGCGCTGGCGGATCGCGCGGCGTTGCGCGACCAGAAAGAACGCCTGGAAAAAGAACTCAAGCAGCTGAAAACCCAGCAAGCAGTCGCCTCCGACCGCGCCGCGAGCAAGACCCAGACCGAAGCGCTGTACCAGCAGGTACTCGACGCGCAGAAGGCCCTCGAAGACTTCCGCCGTGCACAAACCCTGAGCGCAGAGGAAGGCGAGAAGCTGGAAAACCTGGCGCAGATGGAAGCGGCGCAGGATGAGTTGAAGCGTTCCAGTGATGCCTTTACCGAGCGCGTCCAGCAACTCTCGGCCAAGCTGCAACTGGTGGGTCGCCAGATCGGCGATATGGAAGCCAAGCAACGTACGCTGGATGACGCGTTGCGCCGTCGTCAGCTGTTGCCGGCGGACTTGCCGTTCGGCACACCGTTCATGGACCCGGTCGACGATTCCATGGACAACCTGCTGCCACTGCTCAATGACTACCAGGACAGCTGGCAGGGCTTGCTGCGCGCCGATGGCCAGATCGAAGCACTGTATGCACAGGTGCGCCTCAAGGGTGTGGCCAAATTCGACAGTGAAGATGATGTCGAGCGTCGCCTGCAGTTGCTGATCAACGCGTATGCACACCGTACTGATGAAGCACTGACGTTGGGCAAGGCACGCCGAGCGGCCGTCACTGACATTGCGCGCACCCTGCGCAACATTCGCAGCGACTACGACAGCCTTGAGCACCAGTTGGCGTTGTTCAACCGTGAGATCAACAAGCGTCAGGTCTCCAACCTGCAAAGCTTCCGCATCGTGCTGGCGCCGAACAAAGAAGCGCTCAAGCATATCGACCAGATCATTCACAGCGCCGGCCAGTATGAAGAAGGCGAAACCCTGTCGGTGTTCGACCTGAGCCAGAGCGCCGAGCAGGACAACAAGAACGAAGAAGCCAAGGAATACCTGGCTCGCCTGGTGGCCGCCAACCATAACCAGTTGGGCCTCAAGGACTTGTTCGAGCTGGCGTTCGAAATCACCAAGGTGCATGGCCAGCCAGTGATCCATACCGACATCGATGGTGCTGCATCCAACGGCACCACCATGACGATCAAGGCACTGACCAACATGTACTTGTTGCTGCACTTGATGGACCGCGACCAGGCCGGTCGCGTGCGTTTGCCGTACTACCTCGACGAGGCGGCAGACATCGATGAGAAGAACCAGGCCGCGTTGCTGGAGACCAGCTTGCAGTTGGGCTTCGTGCCGATCCTGGCCAGCGTGAAACCGCAGGTGTCCGCCCAGGTAGCAATCGACCTGGAAGGCGGCAGTGGGCCCAATGGCATCTACATCGATGAGGCGGATTGGAAGTACATCCGTCGCCTCGATGTGGTGAAGGCGACGATGAATGTTCAGGCCGATGAGCCGGAGCTGGATGAAGTCTGAGCCACGGCGCTGAAACGCAAAAAGGCCGCGATCTTATGGATCGCGGCCTTTTTTATGATTTTGAATAGTGGCGTGCTCTTGGGGGCCTCTTCGCGAGCAAGCCTACTCGCACAGTTGACCGGGTTTTTCTTGTAGGAAAGCGGTCGGATGTGGGAGCGGGCTTGCCCGCGATGGCCGCGGCTCGGTCTATTTACCGAGTGGGATTTTAGGCGCCCAGGTCAGCCATTCTTCTTCGAACTTGTCGAACAACGGGAAGGTTTGCTGCGGTCGAGCGGCATTGCCCATGCGCTCGCCGTCTGGCGTGGCGAAGGCGATGCCACCGGCAACCAACGTCTCCAGCGACTCCGTACGCACGGTAGCACCTTTGAACAGGCCGAAGTCGAGGCCAAAGCCACTGGTGTTCCAGAATCGGCTGCCACTGCGCACCAGGGGAGCGTACTTGGGCTCGATCAGGATATGGATCAGCACGCGGTCCGCAGTCTGGCCCAACTCGTAGCCGGTGACTTTGCCCACGGTGACTTCACGATAGGTGACCGGTACGCCTTCCTTCAGCGAACCACGGCGTGCGGCGCTGAGTGTCAGGCTCAGGCCCGCCTCTTGGTGGGCGGCTTCAGGGGGCTGGTCCAGCGCGACGAAACTCTTCTGTGGGCCGGCGTTTTTCGCGGCGGGTTGCACTTCGATGTATTGCCCGGTGACCAGGGTTTCCAGATTGGCGGTTTTCATCAGGCCCAGCTCTGGCTTGACCACCCAGAACTGGCTGCCGGCGCGCGCAATGCGGTCCGCTACCTGGGTGATACGTGCACTGAGGATGACCGACTGCATGTCGGCACTGAGGTCAACACTTTCGATCTTGCCCACATCCAGGCCTTTGAAGCGCACCGGTGTGCCAGTGCGCATGCCGTCGGCGCGGTCGACCTTGATGGTGACCAGGGTGCCGTGTTGGTTGGCGGCCTCGCGGTCGGCAAACAGGCGGAAGCGTGGAATGCGTTTTTTTAGCGGTACGTTCGGCTCAGGGGTTTCGAAGGCGATACCGCCGGCCATCAAGCTGGCCAGGGATTCACTCTTCACCTGGATGCCACCGGTGAGGCCACCGGTCAGGGTGACGCCGCTGGCATTCCAGAAGCGCGTGGAGCCGTTGACCAGGTTTTCGTATTCCTTCTCGATGTGGACGCCGATCACCAACTGCTTGTTCTTGCGCGAGAACTGGTAGCTCTGCACCGAGCCGACCTTGACCTGCTTGTAGAGGATAGGGCTGCCGACATCCAGGGAGCCGAGGTTATCGGTGAACAGCACCATATGCAGGCCTGGGGAGCGCAGGTCCAACGGCGGCGCTTTTGCCCGTGCGACAAATTCGCGCTGTGGGGCGGTGCCTTTGTCACCAGGGCGGATGGCGATGTAGTTACCTTTGACCAACGCCTCAAGCCCGGTGATACCCGCCAGGGAGATGGAAGGCTTGACCACCCAGAACTGGGTGTCTTGCACCAGGTAATCCTCGGCCAGCGGGTCAAGGGTCAGCTCTGCGTTGGCGCTGGACAGGTCTGAGTCGATCTTCAGGGTTTTCAGGCTACCGACCTGGATACCCTTGTACATCACTGGCGTACGTCCGGCCTGCAAGCCTTCGAAGTCGGTGAGCTTGACCTTGACCTTGATGCCAGCCGCAGCGGCGTCGAAGTCTTCGTACAGGCGGAATGGCAGGCTCGGGTCAGTGGGTGGACTGTCCTTGCGGTTCTCTGGCGTGGCGAAGGCGATGCCGCCAGCGACGATGCTCGAGAGAGATTCGCTGCGCACCTTCACGCCCGAGAGGTTGGCGTCGATGCTGATGCCGCTGGCATTCCAGAAACGTGTGTGTTTGCGCACCAGGTTGGCGTAGGTTGGTTCGATGTAGACCTTTATCTCAACGGTACTCTGGTCTTCGGAGAGCAGGTAGCTTTTGACCTGGCCCACCTGGATCTGCTTGTAGAACACCGGGCTGCCTCGGTTCAGCGAGCCAAGACGGTCGGCCTTGATCGTCAGGTGAAGCCCCGGCTTGGCGTCGGAGAGCGGCGGCTCTTCGGAGAGCGCCTTGAATTTGCGCGTGGGCTCACCATCGCCAGGGCTGGCGGCGATGTAGTTACCTGACACCAGGGTTTCCAGGCCTGTGATACCGGCGAGGCTGACGCTTGGTTTGACCAGCCAGAAGCGTGTGTTGGTCTTGAGGTATTGCTCGACGTCCTTGTCCATCTCGATGGTGGCGATCACCCCGCGATTATTGCCTTCATCGTCCAGGGCCAAGGTCTTGACCTTGCCGACAGGCATGCCTTTGTAGACCACTTCGGTTTTGTTGACTTGGATCCCTTCTCCGCTTTCAAAGCGTACCTGGATCTCGATGCCCTGTTGGGAATAGGCACGCCATCCCAGCCAGCCTCCGATAATCAGGGCAATCAGGGGCAATACCCAAATAGCCGACCAGTTGGAGGCCGGGCGGGTTTTAGCTTTAGGCAAATCACTCATGGTCGTCGTCCGACTCCGTGTTATCCCAAATCAGTCGGGGATCAAAAGTTACTGCGGCAAGCATCGTCAAGATCACCACACTGGCGAACGCCGCAGCGCCGAGGTTGGCCTCGACACTGGCAAGCCGCCCAAAGTTTACAACCGCCACCAGGATGGCGATCACGAAAATGTCCAGCATGGACCAGCGGCCAATGAATTCGATAAAGCGATACATCACAATGCGTTGTTGCGCGGACAGCGGTTGATGACGCTGCACCGAGAACAGTAGCAGACCGATGCCTACCAGCTTGAACGTCGGCACCAGGATGCTGGCAATAAATACGACTGCGGCAATAGGAAACATGCCGTGCTGCACCAGTTGGATCACACCCGCCATGATCGTGCTGGGGTCACCCTGGCCAAGGGAGTTGATGGTCATGATCGGTAGAAGGTTGGCCGGGATGTATAAAATGGCCGCCGTGATCAGCAACGCCCAGGTACGGGTGAGGCTGTTTGGTCGACGGGCATGGATCAACGCACCGCAACGGGTGCAGGTCTGCTCGTCGGTATCCGGCTCTTGCTTGTTCAACTCGTGGCATTCGGTACAAATCAGAATGCCCGCATCAATCGCCCGCATGATCATCCTCTCCTGACAACGCTTGCCAGATCTGGTGGGGCGACATCACCACCTCAAGTAGCACCTGAACCATCAGCAAGGCGACGAAACAACCCAGGCCCAGGCCGACGGTGATGGAGGCCATGTCGGCGAGTTTCACGATCGCAACCAGCACGCCCATCAAGTAGACCTCCAACATCCCCCAATCCTTCATATGATGGTAGATGCGGTACAGCAGCAATCCGTAACTGCGGCCAACCTTCCAGCGGATGCTGAGCAGCACTGCCAGCTGGCAAAGTAGCTTGAGCAATGGAATGCCCATGCTGCATAGAAAGACAACGGCGGCGACGCCCTGCATACCGGTATCGAAAAGGCCTACGACACCGCTCCACACGGTGTCTTCAGAAGACTGCCCGAGTAGATTGAGCTGCATGATGGGCAGAAAGTTCGCAGGGATGTATAGCAGCAGCGCAGCCAGCACCAACGCGAGGCTTCGCTCAACGACATTGTGACGGTGGGCATAAAGCTCATAACCGCAACGAGGGCATTGGGCTTTTTCGCCGAGGGCGAGCACTGGTTTGCGCATCAGTAAGTCGCACTCATGGCATGCCACCAGGTCGTCCAGTGGTAAATCCGACACCTCAAGGGCATCAACCGGATCCGGCATAGATAGGGCTCTGACTCTAAAAAAGGTTAGGTGCCTATTCTAGTGGTCTGGTTCAGAAATAACTGTGCAAATTTGTTTGGGGACCAGACGGCTGCTTTGGGTTTTCGACCGCCCAAAACAAAACCCCTGTTTGCGCTAGCAAACAGGGGTTTTGGAATTTAATCTTGACGATGACCTACTCTCACATGGGGAAACCCCACACTACCATCGGCGATGCATCGTTTCACTG
>NZ_PCQI01000020.1:0-99649 GCF_002980075.1 Pseudomonas sp. MYb13
CGCTTGCGCGAACAGGACAACGTCGGTGAAACCGTGGTGGTCGCCCAGGACGGGCCGACCGGCAAACAGCTGGTGGCGTATGTGGTCCCGGCCGATGGCCCGCTGGCTAACGAAACCGAGTTTCGCGAGACCTTGCGCCGTGCGCTGAAAATCAATCTGCCGGATTACATGGTGCCGGCGCACTTCATGTTCCTGGCGCAGATGCCGCTGACCCCCAACGGCAAGCTTGATCGAAAAGGCTTGCCGCAGCCGGACGTTACCCAGTCCCAAGGTGTTTTTGTCGAGCCGGTTACCCCTTTGCAGCAGCAGGTAGCGGCCATCTGGGCCGACGTCCTCGGTGTCGAGCGGATCGGCCTCACCGATCACTTCTTTGAACTGGGCGGGCATTCACTGCTGGCCATGCAGGTCATTTCCCGCCTGCGTCAGTTACTAGCGCGTGAAGTAGCCCTGCGCACCCTGTTCGAACAGCCGCAGTTGGAAGGCTTTGTACTGGCGTTGCAAGCGCTGGATAACACCTTGCAGGTACCGTCGATGGTGGCAGTCTCCCGTGCCCGACCGCTGGCGTTGTCCTACGCCCAGGAGCGTCAGTGGTTCCTCTGGCAACTGGAACCCGAGAGCGCGGCCTACCATGTGCCCAATGCGTTGCGCCTGAGCGGGCAGCTGGATCGCTCGGCCCTGCAGCGCAGCTTTGACGTCTTGCTCGCGCGTCATGAAGCCTTGCGCACTGTGTTTGTCACGGACGGCGAGCACACGCTGCAGCACATCCTGCCAATCGCCACATTGCAGCTGGATTTTGCCCGGTTGGAAGGTGCGTCTGCACAACAGGTGCAGGCGCGGGTCGAAGCGGAAATCGCACGGCCTTTCGACTTGCGCCAGGGCCCGTTGCTGCGGGTGAAGTTGCTGCAACTGAGTGAGCAGGAACATGTGCTGGTACTGGTCCAGCACCATATCGTGTCCGATGGCTGGTCGATGCAAGTCATAGTAGATGAGCTGGTGCAACTCTACGCGGGGTTCAGCCAGGGCAGGCCGGCGCAACTACCGGCGATCGCGCTGCAATACGCCGATTACGCGGCGTGGCAGCGTGGTTGGATGGACGCCGGTGAGCGGCAGCGCCAATTGGACTACTGGCGTGAACTGTTAGGCGGCGAACAGCCGGTGCTGGAGTTGCCGCTGGATCATCCACGCCCGGCGGTACAGAGCTACCGGGGTGCCTTGCTGGAAGTCGGTTTGGATAGCGGTCTTGTTACGGGCCTCAAGGCGTTGGCGCAGCGCGAGGGCGTGACGTTGTTCATGCTGTTGCTGGCGTCGTTCCAGACCTTGCTGCATCGCTACAGCGGCCAGTCGGATATCCGTGTCGGCGTGCCGATTGCCAACCGCAATCGTGCGGAAATCGAGCGGCTGATCGGTTTCTTCGTCAACACCCAGGTACTCAAGGTTGATATCGACGGGCAGATGACCTTTGCCCAGCTGTTGCAGCAGGTCAAGCGTCGCGCCCTCGATGCCCAGGCCAATCAGGATTTGCCGTTCGAGCAACTGGTGGAAGCGCTGCAGCCGGAACGCAGCCTCAGCCACAATCCGCTGTTCCAGGTGATGTTCAACCACCAGTCCGAGGCACGTGTACCGCGTGGCGAACAACTGCCCGGCTTGCGGGTGGAAGGGCTGACGTGGGACAGCCAGACCGCGCATTTCGACTTGAGCCTGGATACCCAGGAGTCGAGTGACGGTCTTTGGGCGTCGCTGACCTATGCCACCGATCTGTTTGAGGCCGCCACCATTGCGCGCCTGGCGCAGCATTGGCAGAACCTGCTGGAAGGTGTGGCGCGCGATGCCCTGCAGCCCATCGGCGAACTCGCGCTGCTCGATCACCAGGAGCAGGTGCACTTACTGCAGGAATGGAACAGCGCCGCCCCCGCATGTGCGATTCAACAGGGCGTGCAGCACTTGTTCGAGCATCAGGCGCAACGGCGCCCGGATGCGGTAGCGCTGTGCATGGGCGCGCGGTCCATGCGTTATGGCGAGTTGAATCTTCAGGCCAACCGTTTGGCCCATGCGCTGATCGCCCAGGGTGTCGGCCCGGAAGTGCTGGTGGGCGTCGCGGTGGAGCGCTCGTTCGAGATGGTGGTCAGCCTGCTGGCCGTGCTCAAGGCAGGCGGCGCCTATGTGCCTCTGGACCCGCAATACCCACGCGAGCGCCTGTTGCATATGCTCGAAGACAGCGGCGTGCGGCTGGTGCTGATCCAATCACATATCGACATGCCGTTGCCCGAAGGTATGGCGACGCTGGACCTGAGTGATGCGGACCTGACTCCATACCCTCAGACCAATCCGCAGGTAACGGTCGACCCGCAAAACCTCGCCTATGTGATCTACACCTCCGGTTCTACCGGCAAGCCCAAAGGCGTGGCGATCAACCACGCAGCACTCACCGAATTCTCGAGTATTGCGGCAGGTTACTCGCGACTCACTCAGGAGGATTGCGTACTGCAATTCGCCACCCTGAATTTCGATGGTTTCGTCGAGCAGCTGTACCCGGCGCTGACCCATGGCGCCACGGTTGTCCTGCGCGGCCCGGAGTTGTGGGACAGCGCTCGGCTGTACGAAGAAATCATTAGCCAGGGCATCACCCTGGCCGATTTGCCAACGGCCTACTGGAATCTGTTTTTGCTTGACTGCCTGGCCGCCGGCCCTCGCTCCTATGGTGCATTGCGTCAAATTCATATTGGCGGCGAAGCCATGCCGCTAGATGGCCCAGCACAATGGTTGAAAGTCGGTCTCGGCCGTGTGCGTTTGCTCAACACTTACGGCCCGACCGAAGCCACGGTGGTGTCCAGCGTGCTGGATTGCACGTCCGGTACTGAAACCATCGGCGCCACTGCCAGCCCGATTGGCCGCTCGGTGCCGGGCCGTGCCCTGTATGTGCTGGACCGCGACTTGAACCTGGCACCGCTGGGCGCCGTGGGCGACTTGTATATCGGCAGCCACTGGGGGCTTGCGCGCGCTTACCTGAACCGCGCATCGCTCACTGCCGAGCGTTTTGTGCCGGACCCGTTTGGTCAAACCGGCGAGCGCCTGTACCGCACCGGCGACCTGGCGCGTTACCGCGCCGACGGCGTGATCGAGTGCGTCGGCCGTGTGGACCATCAGGTGAAGATTCGCGGTTTCCGCATTGAGTTGGGGGAAATCGAAGCATTGCTGCTGGCCCAGGACGGCGTACGTGAAACGCTGGTGTTGGCCGCCGATAATCAACTGGTCGCTTATGTGGTCGCCGAGCAGCAAGACGGTGAAACACTCAAAAATGCCCTGCGCGAACAATTGCCGGATTACATGGTGCCGGCGCACCTGATCTTCCTAGACCGCATGCCGCTGAACCCCAACGGCAAGATGGATCGCCAGGCGTTGCCAAAACCCGACGCCAGCCAATCGCAGCAGGCCTGGGTTGCCCCAGTGACTGAGCTGGAGCAACAGGTTGCAGCGGTATGGGCCGATATTCTTGGCGCCGAGCGGGTCGGGTTGACCGATCACTTCTTTGAGATGGGCGGCCACTCGCTGTTGGCGATGCAGGTCATCTCACGCCTGCGCAACCTGTTGGGCCGGGAAGTGGCACTGCGAAGCCTGTTCGAACAACCGCGTCTGCAAGGGTTTGTCGCCGCGCTTTCGACCGACAGCGGCATGCCACTGGCACCGGCGTTGGTTGCGGTCGGACGCGATCAGCCCTTGCCGCTGTCCTATGCCCAGGAGCGCCAATGGTTCCTCTGGCAACTGGACCCGAGTAGCGCCGCCTACCATGTGCCGAGCGCTCTGCGCCTTAAAGGGCGCCTTGACCTGTCGGCACTGCAGCGCAGTTTTGACACCCTGGTAGCGCGTCACGAAAACCTGCGGACTTACCTTCAGCAGGACGGTGAGCGTGCTGTTCAGGTGATCGCCGAGCAGGCCAGCGTTGAGGTCGCCCGGGTCGACATCGGCGCATCAGCGATCCGTACCGAAGTGGAGTCGCAGATCGCGCGGCCTTTCGACCTGACTCAGGGGCCGCTGATGCGGGCGACCCTGCTGCGTGTGGCCGAGGACGATCATGTGCTGGTGCTGGTGCAGCATCACATCGTTTCCGATGGCTGGTCGATGCAGGTCATGGTCGATGAGTTGGTGCAGCTTTACGCCGCTTTCAGCCTGGGCCAGGCACCGCAATTGCCAGCGTTGCCGATCCAGTACGCTGACTATGCCGTTTGGCAGCGCCAGTGGATGGAGGCGGGCGAGAAGACTCGCCAGCTGGAGTACTGGCGCGGCCTGCTCGGCGGTGAACAACCGGTACTGGAGCTGCCGCTGGATCACGCCCGCCCGAGTCAGCAAAGTCATCGCGGCGCGAGCCTGGACATCCAAGTGCCGCCCGCCCTGGTGACGGAGCTGCGCGCGCTGGCCCAGCGCGAGGACGTGACCCTGTTCATGTTACTGCTGGCGTCGTTCCAGGCCCTGTTGCATCGCTACAGCGGTCAGTCGGATATCCGCGTGGGCGTGCCCGTGGCCAACCGCAACCGCGTGGAAACCGAACGGTTGATCGGCTTTTTCGTCAACACCCAGGTGCTCAAGGCTGATATCGATGGCCAACAGACGGTTGCTCAGTTGCTCGCCCAGGTCAAACAGCGTGCGCTGGACGCCCAGGCCCATCAGGACTTGCCCTTCGAGCAGTTGGTGGAAGCCTTGCAGCCTGAGCGCAACCTGAGTTTCAACCCGTTGTTCCAGGTGCTGTTCAATCATCAGACCCAAGCCAGTGGCCGCGATGAAGATGAGCAATTGCCCGGCCTGCACGTCAGTGGCCTGGAGTGGGACAATCATACCGCCCAGTTTGACCTGAGCCTGAACACCCATGAGTCCGCCGAAGGGCTTGCCGCCTCGTTGACTTACGCCACGGACCTGTTCGAGCTTGCCACATTGGCGCGGATGGCGGCCCATTGGCTGAACCTGCTCAATGGCATGACCCGTGATGCCCAGCAGCGTATTGGCCAGTTGCCGCTGCTGGAACCTCAGGAGCAGCAAGCAGCCGTTCACGATTGGAATTCCACCGCGCGAGAATACCCGTTGCAACGTTGCGTGCATCAGTTGATCGAAGAACAGGTCCTCCGCACACCGGATGCGCCTGCCCTGGTGTTTGGTCAACAGTGCCTGGACTACGCCGAGTTGAACCACCGCGCCAACCGACTCGCCCATCGTTTGATCGAAGCCGGTGTGGGCCCGGATGTGCTGGTGGGGCTGGCGGTCGAGCGCTCCATCGAAATGGTCATCGGCTTGTTGGCAGTACTCAAGGCTGGCGGTGCCTATGTGCCGCTGGACCCTGAATACCCGCGTGAGCGGCTGGCGTATATGCTGGAAGACAGCGGTGTGAAACTGTTGCTGACCCAGGCGTATTTGCTGGACCAGTTACCGATTCCATCCGGTTTGGAAACCCTGGTGCTGGGCGGATCTGTGTTCGAACGCTATAGCGAAGAGAACCCGGGCATCGTTTTGCACGGCGAAAACCTCGCCTACGTGATCTACACCTCCGGTTCCACCGGTCAGCCCAAAGGCGCCGGCAACCGTCATTCGGCACTGACCAACCGGCTGTGCTGGATGCAGGAAGCCTACGGCTTGAATGCCCGCGACAGCGTGCTGCAAAAAACGCCGTTCAGTTTCGACGTGTCGGTATGGGAGTTCTTCTGGCCACTGATGACTGGCTCGCGGCTTGTCGTCGCCGCGCCGGGGGATCACCGCGATCCGCAAAAGCTGGTCGCACTGATCAATGCGCAGCGGATCACCACATTGCACTTCGTGCCTTCGATGTTGCAAGCGTTCCTCCAAGATTCGGCGGTTGCCAGCTGTCACAGCCTGGAGCGCATTGTGTGCAGCGGCGAGGCGCTGCCCGTGGATGCCCAGCAGCAAGTCTTCGCCAAATTGCCGCAGGCCGACCTGTATAACCTGTATGGCCCGACCGAAGCAGCCATCGATGTGACCCACTGGACCTGCCGCGACGAAGGCTGCGACACGGTGCCGATTGGTGAGCCCATCGCCAACCTGCGCACTTATGTGTTGGACGCCGACTTGGCACCCGTGCCGGTCGGCGTCGCTGGGGAGCTGTATCTCGGCGGCGCGGGCCTGGCACGCAGTTATCACCGCCGTCCGGCGCTGACCGCCGAACGTTTCGTTCCTTGTCCGTTCCACAACGGCGCGCGCCTGTATCGCACTGGCGATCGCGTGCGCCAGCGTGCAAATGGCGTCATTGAATACCTGGGCCGTCTTGATCATCAGGTCAAGCTGCGCGGTTTGCGTATCGAGCTGGGAGAAATCGAAGCCCGCCTGCTTGAACACCCGGTTGTGCGTGAGGCCACCGTGCTGGCAGTCGATGGCAAGCATCTGGTGGGTTACCTGGTGCTGCAACAGGCCGGCGACGATTGGCGCGAGCGGTTGAGCGCCTATCTGGCCAGTCACGTGCCGGACTATATGGTCCCGGCGCAATGGGTAGTGCTGGAACAGATGCCCCTGAGCCCCAACGGCAAGCTAGATCGCAAGGCCCTGCCCAGACCGCAAGCGAGCGACCGCGATTACGTTGCACCACAGACCGGACTGGAACAGCAGCTTGCCGCCGTGTGGGCGCAAGTGCTGGAGGTGGAGCGTGTGGGGTTGCACGACAACTTCTTCGAGCTGGGCGGCCACTCGTTGCTGGTGTTGTTGCTCAAGGACCGCATCCACAAGGCCTGCGGTGTCACGCTCGCCGTCAATCAACTGATGCTGCACCCGACGATCGCAGGCCAGGCGCGCTGTATCGAGGGGGATGTCGGTGGCTCGTTGATCGTCAGGCTCAACAGCCAGACCCAGGGCACGCCGCTGTACCTGTTCCACCCAAGCTTTGGCTCGGTGCATTGTTACAAGGCTATCGCCCTGGCATTGCGTGAGCAGCGTCCGGTGTTGGGTGTGATTTGTCGGACCTTGGTGGAAGAGGGCGTTGAGGTGCCGACCTGGGCGCAGATGGTCGAGGACTACACCCAACAGCTGTTGCTGGCCCAGCCCCACGGCGCCTTCCGTCTGGGCGGCTGGTCACTGGGTGGCAACCTGGCGATGGAGGTGGCGTACCGCCTGGAACAAGCTGGCCGGACCGTGGAATTGCTGGGCTGGATCGACGCGCCGCCGCCTGCACGCTTTACCGCATTCTGGCAAGAGGGCGCGCGGGTGGACGAGCGAGTGATTTCCGCCGCCGAACGCCGCGTGGATTTGTTGGCGGTGATGTTCCCGGCGTATGCCGAGCAGATTCGCAACGTCTGGCATATGGCTGCCGGCGAGCAGGATGAGCAGTGGCAACGTGTGTCCGAGTGGGCCGAACTGACCCTGGGCGACAGCTTCCGCGTGCTCAAGGATGAGTTGCAAATCGGCGGCGAGACTGAGCGTTCCTGGGCGCTCAAGCAGGTGCTGGACGAGCGCCTGCAAGACGCCGACTACCGTGCGATCAAGGCTCCGGTCAATTGCTGGTGGGCCGCCCTGAGCGAAGGCGGTATTCACCAGGCGCTGATTGAGACCGGCATGCGCGAAGTGATTGGCCAGTCAGGCATCCAGCGCTCGGTGGTGATCGACACGACACACCATCGGATCGTGGACAACGCCGAGTTCATCAGCAGTTTTGTCTCGGCAATGGAGTAAGCGGTTGCGGTAACAGACGCCCCTGGCCAGTGATGACCAGGGGCGTTTTGCTGTCTGGTGTCCCCCTCGCCGGCAAGCCGGCTCCTTCGGGTATACGCCTTTTTCGTAGGAGCCGGCTTGCCGGCGAAAAACCCCTGGCACTGCATTCACCCAGGCATGCGCAACGGGTACAAAAAAGCCCCTGGTCACGTGACCAGGGGCTTTTCTTTTGGGGGGGCTTAGAAGTCCCAGCGTGTGGTGACCATTACGTTGCGTGGATCGCCAGGGTAGGCTGAGTCATAGAAGCCGATGTTGGTGTAGTAGTGCTTGTCGAACAGGTTGTTGACGTTGAGGGTCGCCGAGAGGTTTTCGGTCACTTGGTAACGGGTCATCAAGTCAACCAGCCAGTACGGGTCCTGGGTGAACTTCTCGGAGCGGCCGCCACCGGGGTAGCCCCAGTTGTTGACGGTCTGCCAGCCGGCGCTCTGCCAGCGTGCGCCGCCACCAATGGTGAGCTTGTCCAGGTTGCCCTGCAGTTTGTAGGTGGTATAGAAGCTCACCTGATCTTCCGGTTCCCAGGTGGCAACCTTCTTGCCATCGTCATCGCGGGCGATCTTATGGGTGTAGCCCGCTTGCAGTTGCCAGCCTCGGGCGAGTTCGCCGGAGATTTCCGCTTCGTAGCCCTTGGTCTTGGTCTTGGTGCCGATGTACGAGAAGTCGACGCCTGGCTGGGAGTTCCAGGCGGTATCGGCAAGGGGACGGTTTTCTTCGTGTACTTCGAAGTAAGCGAGGCTGGAGTTCAGGCGGCCTTCGAAGAATTCACCCTTGAGGCCCAGTTCATAGTTCTTGCCTTCGTTCGGGTCGAGCATGGTACGGGTACGTGTACGGTACTGGGTTTGTGGCTGGAAGATTTCGGTGTAGCTGGCATACGCGGTGAAGTTGTCGTTCAGGTCATACGTCAAGCCGGCGTAGGGCACTACCTTGCCGCTTTCCTGGGTGTCGCTGGTACCGGTGACCTGATAGTTGGCGATACGTGAGCCGAGTAACAGGTGCAGCTCATCCGTCAGGCTGAAACGGCCAGTCACATAGGTACCGGTCTGGCGGGTGGTTTCGTCATTGATCTTGGTGGCAGTCCACAGCGGCTCTATGGCCTGGCCGTGCCAGTTGTAGAAGTCATAGGAGTTGTTGAAGTAGGTGGTCGCGGTGTAGTCCTTGGCTTTCCATTTGGAGATGGAAAGGGACTGGCCGATCACCAGTTCGTGTTCGCGGCCGAACAGCTCGAATGGCCCCGAGGCGTACACATCGAGGCTGTCGCTGGTGGTGTCGCCGACGTATTTGCGCGCATAAATGGAGCTGGCCGTGGCGGAATCCTGGGAAATGTAGCCCAGCGGCGCGTTATAGCCATTGATCTGGTGGTTGTACTGGCCCTTGGTGACCCAGCCATTGTCGAACGTATGTTCCAGGGTGGCGAACGCAGTGCGGCTGTACTGCTCCCATGAGCCCCATTTTGGGCCGTTGTTGAACGAACGCGGCAGGTCCAGCTTGTTGCCGGTAGCATCAAAGATGGTGCGCGTTCCGGTCCAGCTGGAGCCTTTCGGGTCGCTGTCCTGGTAGTCGGCGCCAACGGTCAGCAGGGTGTTTTCGTCCAGGTCGAATTCGAGGATGCCGTAAAACACACCTGTCTTGCGCGAATAGTGGTCGAGGAACGAGTGTTTGTCCTGATAGGCCGCAACGGCACGGCCACGCACGTTACCGGTTTCGGTCAGTGGGCCGCTGACGTCGACCTGGGAGCGATAGTTATCCCAGGAGCCGGCGCCCAGCTCGATGCTGCTCTTGAACTCGGAGGTCGGCTTTTTGCGGATCAGGTTGATGGTACCGCCCGGGCCGCCGGCGCCGGTGAGCAGGCCGGTGGCGCCCTTGAGCACCTCGACGCGGTCGTAGATCGCCATGTCGGTCAGGGTCTGGCCGGCCGAGTATTGGGCGTCGCGCAGGGTCGGAATACCGTCGTATTGGAAGTTGACGATAGAGAAACCACGGGAATAGTAGTTGGTGCGCTCGGTGTCATAGGTCGACACGGTGATGCCCGGGGTGTGGCGCATCACGTCATCGATAGCGTTGAGCCCGAAATCATCCATCACCTGACGCGTCACCACCGAAATCGACTGCGGCGTTTCCCGTGGCGTCAGTACCAGGCGCGTCGCCGTGGCGATGGTCCCCGGGGTATACGAACCCGTGCCTTCTGTCACGGTGCCCAGCTGGTTGGCAGTGACCTGCGTGGTCCCCAGCTCCAGCCCCGAAGACGCGACCGCGCTGATGGTGATCGTGTTGCCCTGCTGGCCATAACTGACGCCTGCGCCCTTGAGCAGGGTGGCGATGGCCTTGATCGGATCTTGCTTGCCCTTGACCGCGGTGCTGTTCTTGCCTTGCACATCTGTCGGGCTGTACAACACCTGCAGGTTGGTCTGGCGACCAAATTCCTGCAGCGCCGTCCCCAACGGCTGTGCGGGAATGTCGATCTCGATCTCCTGGGCCTGCACATAACTGGCCATGGGCAGGGACACCGCGAGGGCAAGCGCGCAAGGCTTGAGGTTGAAGTTCAGTGCCCGTCGCATTGATAGCGCTTTGCTCAGGGGGCTGAGACCGAGTCGTACTGACATGGATGCGTTCTCTTCTGTGTTTTTAGGTTGGCAGTTTATAGGTGTTTATTGAGGTCAATTCTCATTACCACTAGTGAGACGTTCCTACCTGCAGAAACCGGAAAAGAATTTTCAGGCCGGTGCCATTTCGTGCACCACCTGGCCCGCACGCAGCCGCACCAACTGATCGGCGATATCGAAATAGCGGTCGTCATGGCTGATCACGATGATGGTCTTGCCCAGGCGCTTGAGGTCCGGCAGCAGCTCGGTGTAGAAGACGCGGCGGAAAGCCGGGTCCTGGTCGGCGGCCCATTCGTCGAACACCAGCACCGGGCGTTCTTCCAGCCAGGCATTGACCAGCGCCAGGCGCTTGCGCTGGCCGGTGGAGAGGTCGGTGGTGCTGAACACGCCGTCCTTGACGCTGACCTTGTGCGCGATTTCCAGGCGCTCCAGGTATTTGGCGGCACTGTCCAGCGACTGCGTGGCGCTGCCTTGGACCAGGTCATCGAACAGGTAGTAGTCGGCGAAGACCGTGGTGAACAATTGGCGGTAGTCGTCGCGCGCGGTGTCGGTCACGGTGTCGCCGTTGAGGCGGATTTCGCCGGCGTGGGGTTGATACAGGCCCAGCAACAGCTTGACCAGGGTGGTCTTGCCGCAGCCGTTCTCGCCGACGATAAACACGATATCGCCCTGCTTGATGCTCAGGTTGATCGGCCCCAGGTGGAACGGCTGGCTGCCTTCCACCGGTGGCGGGCTGTACGTCACGCCGCGCAATTCCAGGCTGTTGACCACCGGCGTGGGAGCTTCGCTGCCATCCATCAGCAGGTGGGGCTCGGGGGACGAGAAGCGGTCAGACAGTTCGGAGATCCGCGCAAAGGCAATGCGCGCCTTGCCGATGATCGGCAAGTAACCCACCACATGCTCCAGCGGGCCTTTCATGTACAGCAGCACCAGCACGAAGCCGGTGATCACTGCCGGGTCCGGGTTCGGGCTATAGGCCTGCATGGCAAGGGCCAGGCCGATGACCACGAAGAACAGCATCGAGCCAAAGGTCTTGGCGACGATGTAGATGTTCACCGAGCGCACCTGGATATCGCTGATCCGGTCAGCGGTTTCCTGGATGCGGTGAGTGTTCATGCGATAGCGGCGGGGCCGGTGGATGCGCAACTCCTTGGCCCCCGAAGCGATTGCAGAGTAGTAGCGTTGCAACTCGTCTTCCAGGTCGCGGGCCTGGTCGAAGCCGCGAATCCCCTTGTGCCCGGCAATGAATTGCACGCTGCTGCCAATGACGATGGCGACGATCATCATCAGGAACATCGGCACCGACAAGTACGCCAGGTAGCCCAGGCAGCCGAGGGTCACGGTCGTTGCGATGGCCAGTGGGGTGAACGCGAAGGAAAAGTCACTGATGGTGTCGACGTCGTGGGTCAGCACCGGAATCAGCCGGTGGGAGCGATACTGCTCAATCTGTTCGATGGGGGCCGACAGAACCTTCTCGCCGAGCTCCTTGCGCAGTGCTGCAATGATCCGCTGGCCCACGTAGTTGGTGCCGATATCCGACACGATCGAACTGGTCAGCGCCAGCACGCACAGCGCCGCAAATGTCAGGATCACCCCCTGCGTCATCCCGGTGGAGGAGTGCAGGGCGTTGTTGATGGTCGCCAGCAACAACGTGATGGCCAGGCCGCCGGCCATGCCCAGGGCGACGGAAACGATCACGAGGGTGCGAAAGGGCCTGAGCAATGCGAGCAAACCGTTGAAGGCGCCGCGCTTGGGGTCGGTCATAAATACTTCCCGGAAAATGAAAAAGAGGGGGCTGGGCACACAGACCCTTACCCATGACAAACGAAGGATTGGCGCGACTATTTAGCTCGGCGTGCCCGGCGGGGGCGGGGGCGGATAAATTGCACGAGGGCTGGTTCGTTCTTGTGGTGTAGGCGCACGCGTATTGGCGCGTGCCTGATCTATCCAGCGAGAGCGAAACAATGACGAAAAAGAATCTGGTGTACGTGTGGTCCCTGCGCAATGCCGCCGCCGACAAGGCCGGGCAGCCGGTGGCCTACAAGGACCACGAGCGCTACATGATGTCAGTGCTGGAATCCCTGGCCGGGGCGCTGAATGACACGCCGCTGGGCGAGGCCTACAACCTGGTGGGGGTGGTGTACGACGATGACGAGCAGAACCCGCGGGACCAGCAATTGGTCAGTGACTACGGTTTTGCCTACCAGCCGGGGCGCCAGTGGCTGTACCCAGCCGATCTGCGGGTGCAGGGGCGCCTGGTCAATGATTTGCTGTTGAGCGTGCCGTCTACCTATCGTCGCCTGCCACGGGGCAGTGCGGAACACATCGCCGGCAAGCAGGATTTCGAACGCCGCCTGCACGACACGTTGGTGGAATTGAAGGCCGATATCGTGGTGCTGGACGGTCTGCTGGTGATCCTCGATGAGCTGGTACGCCCCGGGGCGCCGTTTGCCCGCCGCATCATGAACATCCACCCGGGCATTACCCGCATCGAGTCGCCTTACGAGCGCCGGGGCGCCTATGCAACCTGGAACGCCCTGTATGGCGCACGCGGGCTGACTGTGACGGATTGGGCGACCAAGGCCACGACGCCATCGGAGCCGCTGTACCTCACTGGCGCCTCGTTCCACTACGTGGATAACGGCATCGATTCGGGCGAAGTGTTCCACGACGTGCTCAAGACCGAGATCTCGCCTGAAGACACCATCCTCGAGTTGCGCTGGAACAACTTCAACAACAGCCTGTTCCCGGCGTTGCACGAAGGGTTGGCGTTGTTGGCACAAAAGGGCTTCTAAAGCAGCCACGGCTAAACAAGGTGGGAGCGGGCTTGTTCGCGAATGCGGTGCATCAGTCGACTTATCCGGTGACTGTCACACTGCATTCGCGAGCAAGCCCGCTCCCATGGAGGCTTCCTGCGTTACTACAGGTCGCGCACTACCCTGAACCCAATCCAATCCCCCCGCGTTTGCGGGTAGATGGTGTTGCGGTTGCCCGAGCGCGAGAACACCGGCGCTTCGCCCCAGTCATTGCCGCGAATCATGTAGCCCTCGCAGTTCGGCTCCATCCACGCACTGCCGTCGGTGGGCGCGCCGATGTAGTTGGGGTGTTCGCAGTCAGCCACCCGTTCGTAGACGTTGCCATGCATGTCGTACAGGCCGAAGGCGTTCGGTGGGTAGCTGCCGACCGGCGACGAGTAGCTGTACCCATCGTCTGGACCATAGGTGTTGGCATGCTTGGCGATGCTGTAGCCCTTGCCTTCATCGAACGGGAAGGGGAACGGCCCGGTTGAGCCTGCGCGCGCGGCATATTCACGTTGGGCTTCGCTGACCATGTGGTATTGCTGGCCGGTTTTCTTCGACAGCCAGGCCACGTAGTGCTTGATGTCGTCCATGTCCATGCACACCGCCGGCTGGCGCGGGCCCTGGGGATAGCGCGGCTTGCTGGCGATGCACTCGCGGCCGGGGCGCGTGTCGCCATCGGCGATCTTCACGCCGGTCTGGCGGACATAGCTGTCCCATTCGCCAGCGGTGATGTGGAAGCGGCTCATGGCGAATGGCTTGGCGAAGGTCACGTCGTGCATCGGGCCTTCATCCGGTTCGCGGCCGACTTCATCTTCCGGCGTGCCCATGGTGAAGGTGCCAGCGGGCAGCACCACCATTTCCGGGCAGTCCTTGCAGTCCTTGAACACCTTGCCGGGTTGTGGCGCGGCGGCCTGGGCCAGGCTTGGCAACAAGGCACCGCACAGGGCGGTGAGTGCCAGTGCCGTGAGGGGTTTGTTCATGGAGTCCTCTCATTCAACGTGGAAAAAGTGTGCGTTACACCCGCTGGCCCAGCACGGTCATGAAACGCTGGATCTCATCGGAATCATTGAGCAGGCCGGGTGCGGTGCGGATCACCGGGCCGACATCACGGTCCACCGCGTCGATGACCACACGGTTTTTCATCATGTAGGCCGCCACGGCATCGCTGTCCTGGCCCTTGACCCGGAAGAAGGTAAAGCCGGCCGACAGCTCGGGGCTGCGTGGGGTAACCAGTTCGATCTTCGGGTGCGTCAGCAGTTGATCTTTCAATTCGGTATTCAGCGCATGGATGCGCGCCTGCACCTGCGCCTTGCCCAGCTGCAAATGCAGCTTGAAGGCCTCGTCCGCCGCCCAGCGATGCTCGAAGGCGTGGTAGCCGCCCGGGGTCATGATGGTGGCGAAGTCCTTGTCTTCGGAGAAGGTCGGCACCATGGGGGTCACGTATTTGTTGTCCGGATCGCGGGCGCACACCAGTCCGGTACCGCGTGGGCCGAACATCCACTTGTGGGTGCCGGCGATGAAAAAGTCGCAATGCATGTCCGGGAAATAGAGGTTTTCCACGCCGAAGCCATGCACGCCGTCGACCACGTAGAGGAGGCGGTCCCTGTCGTCGCGGTGGCGGTTGTGTTCGTCCACCAGCTTGCCGATCTCGCCGATGGGCAGTTTCACGCCGCTGCCGGACTGCACCCAGGTCATGCCCAGCACGCGGGTGTTGGGGCGGATATTGCGCTGGATGTTGCCCAGCACCTCGTCGACGGATACGCGGTTGGCATTCTCGAACAGGCGAATCTTGCGGACCTGGGTCTGCTCCTTGCGTACGCGAAAATCCAGGCTGAACGCGGTGGCATAGTGTTCGTGGACGGTGGTGAGGATCTCCTGGTCAGGGCGTACCTTGATCCCGCCGTAAATCATCGCCAGCCCTTCGGAAGTGCTGCCGGTGAGGGCGATCTGCGGCGGTGTGGCCTTCAGGTAGCGGCCGGCCCACTCGCGTACCTGGCCTTCACGCTTCCAGGCTTCCTGCAAGTCCCAGTCCATGGCCAGCCCTGGGTTGCGGTCGATCTGTGCGCGGTAACGCTCGATGGCGTCGCGCACCGGCTTGGGATGGGTAGCCACCAGGAAGTTCGAAAAGTGCAGGTAATTGGGGTCCTGGTTGAACAGTTGCTTGAGCCCCGTCCATGGGTCATCTGCTGCAGTGGCGGCGAGTGCCTGTGGGAGCAGGGCGGCACCCAGTGGCAGGCTGGCGGCAAATACACCCGCTTGCTTGAGAAACGTACGGCGGTCGGTCATGGACTGGCTTCTAGGTGATTAGCGATTGGCCAAGGGCTTGGCGGCTTTTTGTACTTGGTCCCACACCCGCAGGAAATTACCTCCCCACAGCTTGGCGATATCGGCTTCGGAATAGCCGCGCTGGATCAGTTCGGCAGTGACGTTGCGTATTTCGCCGACGTTGTTCCAGCCCTGGACGCCGCCGCCATCGTTGAAGTCGGAAGCTAGGCCGACATGGTCGATGCCGATCTTGCGCACGGTGTAGTCGATGGCACCCCCCAGGTCCTTGAGGGTGGCCTTGGGTTCTTCATCGAGGATGCCGTACAGCGCGCTGGCGTACTCGCCGAACTTGTGTTCCGGCCAGGCGGCAATGATTGCGTCGCCCGGCATCAACGCCACGGCCAGGTTGGGCAGCGGTGGCAGGTCGAAGCGTGCGCGCAGGGCGTTGAGCTTGTCCTGGGTCGGCTGGCTCAGCGGGCGCAGGTAGGCGGAGAAGCCCACGATCTGCACCACGCCGCCGCTGTTCTTGATCAGTTGCAGTTCTTTGTCGCTGAGGTTGCGCGGGATATCGACCGACGCGCGCGGCGCCGAGTGCGACGCCACCATGGGTGTGCGGCTCAATTGCGCCACTTGCTCCAGGGCCTTGGTCGACATTTGCGACACGTCGATGATGACGCCCAGGTCATTGAGGCGATGCACCGCTTGCTTGCCAATGTCCGACAAGCCGTCGAGGGCGTCGGTGGAGTCATTGAAAAACGGCAGGGGCCGCGATGAATCTGACCAGGCGTTGTTGCCCACATAGCTGAAACCGAACATGCGCATGCCGCGCGCGGCCCACAGGTCCAGCAGGTTCAAGTCGTTGCCCAGCGGGTAGGCGTTGAGCATGCTGATGAAGATCGCGAACTTGCCTTCGCCGTGCAGGCGCCGGAAATCGTCCGGGGTGTAGGCGATGGCGACCTGGTTGGGGTAGTCGCGCACCATGCCGCTGATGATCTTGTAGCGCACTTCCTGTTCGTTGCGCGCAGCCTCGACAAAGCCGTCGGTGGGCTTGTGCGGGGCGTTGGGGCCGTTCCAGATTTCCGGCCAGCCGAAAATCGTCAGCGCCGCACCGGACAAACGCCCGCGTGCCGCCTTGGCCAGGTCGAACTGGCCTTCACCGTCCTTGTCGGCCTCGTTGCCGGCAGTGCCGAAATCCACGGGCACGGTGATATGGCTGTCGAACGACAGCAGCCGATCCTGCATTTCATTGGCTTGCTTGATCACTGCCAGCGGGTAACCGGCATTGCCCTTGAACCAGTGATTCCAGACCAGGAAACCGGCCCCGGCCCCGATGGCCAGTGCCAGCGGCAAGCCGATATACAGCGCCTTTTTCGAACGTGGTTTTGTCATTGCCATCTCAGTCAGTTGAGGCCTTCGCTATCAGGGAAGGACGAGTGATGGCCGGGGAAATTTAGGCGGCGAGGGCGCGCCGGTAAATTTCCCCGGCGGGCAAACGTTCTAGCTCTGATAAAGCCGTTTCCTAAGGTAGACAATGACCATCTCTCGACGTGGGTTCATCGCAGGCCTGGCACTGACAGGCGCCGCTGTGCCCGCCGCCTTCTATGCCCATCGCGAGTTGACGCGCGAAGAAGAATTTCCCATCATCCCCGGCGAAGCCACGGTGGACCTGGCGGACACCGCCGGCCAGCACCTGGCGAACACGCTGCGTGGGGTCTGGGACCTGCGCCTGGAAGGCCGCGACGCCGGTCTCAAGGGCTTGCCGCTGGAAGGCCTGGCGCTGCTGCTCGACATCGCCCCCCGTGGACGTGGCCTGCGCGGCTACCTGGACACCGCCGTCAACTTGCGCGCCGAGGGCGAACCGCGTTACCGCGTGCTGGGCGATCTGCTGACAGGGGAAAGCGCGGTGCTCTACTGGCGCCTCATCGACCGTGATTCGGCCGATGGCACGCCGGCCTATGAGTTCAAGATGACCCTTGACCAGGTCTGGGCCGACTTCGCCAACGCCGGCAGCAGCACCCTGAGCGGTCAGATCCTCGACCTGGATCGACCGCTGGCGCTGGTTGAACGCGATAGTCGCTTCATCGCCCATAAACAGGGGTTCCCCGAGGCCCGCCAGCGTATCGGGCTCAACCCGACCCTGCTGGCCTGGCTGGTCGCCCCTGAGCACCGGCTGTTTCACCAGCTGTGGCACGCCACCCGCGACCAGTGGCACAAACTCTCCGAAGAAAAACGCGACGCCTTGCGCGGTATCGGCTGGCAGCCTGGCCCGCGTGGACAGGAGCGCGACGCCCGGGGCAAACGCAAGGACCGCAACGGCTCGGGGATCGACTTCTTCTTTATGCATCGGCACATGCTCGGTACGGCGCGTTCCATGCAGCACCTGCCTTCATGGCCGCGCTTCCCCGAGCCGCAGCCGGACCTGGAGCGTGATCGCCTGGGCTTTCTGCGCTACTTCGACAACCACGACGGTTTCGCGCTGCCGCCCACCTGGTTGGCGCCGGATGACAGCGAGTACACCCAGTGGGTCAGCGACATCAAGGCTGCCGAGACGTATCACAGCAACTTCCAGGTGTGGGAGTCCCAATACCGCGACCCGCGCTACCTGGCCAAATTCACCCTGGGGCAGTTGGGCTCCGAAATGGAACTGGGCCTGCACGACTGGCTGCACATGCGCTGGGCTTCGGTGCCGCGCGACCCGTCCAATGGCGCACCCGTGCCCATGGCCCGCGACCCCTCCGACTTCGCCCCACGCTGGTACGCCGCGGAGAACGACTTCCTTGGCGACCCGTTCTCCTCCCACGTCAACCCGGTGTTCTGGCACTTCCATGGCTGGATCGATGACCGTATCGAAGACTGGTTCCGCGCCCATGAGCGTTTCAATCCGGGCGAAGTCAGCCGTATGGAAGTCAATGGTGTGGCCTGGTTCGCACCGGGCCGCTGGGTGGAGGTCGGCGACCCCTGGCTGGGCCCGGATACCCATGGCTGCAGCACCACGCCGGGCTTGCAGATGGGCCGGTCGATGGAAATGGACCCGGAGACCATGAAGCTGGCGCTGCGCATTACTTTCGGTGAAGACGAAACGCTGTTGCAGGGCCTATTCAAGCGCGTGCCGAGACGGCCGTGGTACGCCCGTCACCTGAAATTGACCCGCGACTGAACCTGTAGTGAGTCAGCTCAGCACGGCAATACGGTATTCACACTGAGATTGAACCAACCCAGATTCCCCTTGTCCCCGCTTCCCATGTCACCCCCCGCCTGCCAAATCCCTTAATTTTCCAAGCCTGCCGGAAGCCTCTCCAGGCCCCGGCTGTGCCCGCGTTTTTTGGGGGCGCCAGCACCCGATCCAAGCGGCAGCTGAAAACGGACTTTCTCCTTCACCGTGACTTACCAGGCAGGTTACCCCATGCAGTTCAGCGAATTATTGGCAGCGATTTCCACCCATGCGATCCGTCTGCAACTGGAAGAAGGCGACCTGATCATCCTGGGTGACGACGAGGCGCTGGATGATGCGCTGTGGGATCAATTGATCGCCCACAAGCCGCGACTGCTGGAGTTGGTCGCCGAGCATGGCGGTGACTGGCTGAGCCCGGCCTACCGGATCACGCCGGACATGCTGCCCCTGGTCAACCTCGACCAGGCGGCCATCGACCGTATCGTCGCCGCCATCCCTGGGGGCGCTGCGAATGTGCAGGACATCTACCCGCTGGCGCCGCTTCAGGAAGGCATGCTCTACCACCATCTGTCGGCGGAGCAGGGCGACCCATACGTGCTGCACGCGCAGTTCGAGTTCGATAGCCCTGCGCGTTTGCACGCCTTTGCCGAAGCGTTGCAGTGGGTGATTGATCGCCACGATATCCTGCGCACGTCGATGGTCTGGGAGCGTCTCGACGAACCGCTGCAAGTGGTATGGCGCAAGGCGAGCCTGGCGTGCGAAGCCGTGGATTTCGATGCCCGCACCTACCGCATGGACCTGGGGCAGGCACCGCTGCTGCGCCTGGTGTTTGCGCAAGATTCAGTCACGGGGCGTGTGGCGGCGACGCTGCTGTTTCACCACACCATCCTCGACCATACTGCCCTGGATGTGGTGCGCCATGAAATCCAGCTGTACCTGGCCGGCGAGCAGGCCCTGGCCGCTGAGCCGGTGGCGTTTCGCAGCTATATCGCACAGGTGCGCCATGGCGTCAGCGAACAGGCCCATGAGGCTTTCTTCCGCGAGATGCTGGCGGATATCGATGAGCCGACGCTGCCTTTCGGTTTGCAGGATGTACAGGGCGATGGACTCGGCATCGACGAGGCACGTATCCCGGTCGACAGCGCACTGAGCCGCCGCCTGCGCACCCTCGCACGCCCCCTTGGCGTGAGCGTGGCGAGCATGATGCACCTGGCGCTGGCCCGCGTCCTGGGGGTGGTCTCCGGGCGTGATGCGGTGGTGTTCGGCACGGTGATGCTCGGCCGCATGGGCGCGGGCGAGGGCGGTGAACGGGCCTTGGGCATGTTCATCAACACCTTGCCCTTGCGCGTCGATGTGGGCGAGCAGGGCGTGCGTGCCGGTGTCAGGGCTACCCATGAACGCCTGACCACCTTGCTCAATCACGAACATGCGTCACTGGCGCTGGCCCAGCGCTGCAGTGGTGTAGCAGCACCGACGCCGCTGTTCAGCGCGATGCTCAACTACCGCCACAGCGCCGCCACGGACATGGCCGAGGTGATCGAGGTGGCCGAGGGCATCCGCGTACTCAGCGCCGAGGAGCGCACCAACTACCCATTGACGATCAACGTCGACGACTTGGGTGAAGATTTCGCGCTAACGGTAATGGTCGACGCATCCATCGGTGCCGAACGTGTCGCCACCTACCTGCACACCGCCCTGGAAAGCCTGGCCGAGGCGCTTGAACAGCGACCGGACATGCCGCTCAGCGGCCTGAATATCCTGCCCGACACCGAACGTCACACCCTCTTGCACCGCCTCAACGAAAGCCCCGCGCACTACGCCGACACCGCCTTGATCCATCAGCAAGTCGAAACCCACGCCGCCGCCCAGCCCGATGCCGTTGCCCTGCGCTTCGATAACCAGCGCGTGACCTACCGTCAACTCAACGAGCGCGCCAACCAGGTCGCCCACCGCCTGCTGGCCCAGGGCATTCGCCCGGATGACCGCGTGGCGATCTGCGTGGAGCGCGGCCCGGAGATGATCATCGGCTTGCTGGGCATCCTCAAGGCTGGCGCGGGCTACGTGCCGATCGACCCGGCCTACCCGCTGGAGCGCATCGCCTACACCCTGGCCGACAGCGAGCCCGTGGCCGTGCTGGTGCAAGCCAATACCCGCCACCTGGTGGGCGACCTGCCACAGGTCGACCTCAACGGTCTGCGCGGCGAATCCATTGTCAACCCACGCACCAACGTCAGCCCGGCGCACCTGGCCTACGTGATCTACACCTCAGGCTCCACCGGCCAACCCAAGGGCGTGATGATCGAACACCGCCAGGTCGCCCGCTTGTTCACGGCCACCGCGCATTGGTTCGGGTTCAACCGCCAAGACGTCTGGGCCTTGTTCCACTCCTTCGCCTTCGACTTCTCGGTGTGGGAAATCTGGGGTGCGCTGATGCACGGCGGCCAGTTACTGATCGTGCCGCAGTGGGTGAGCCGCTCGCCGGACGAGTGCTACACGCTGTTGTGCGAAGCGGGTGTGAGCATCCTCAACCAAACGCCCAGCGCGTTCCGCCAATTGATCGCAGCACAAGGCCAGAACCCGCAGGCCCATTCGCTGCGCCAGGTGATCTTCGGCGGCGAAGCGCTGGAGCCGGGCATGCTCAAGCCGTGGTACGCCCGAGCAATCAACGCCGGTACGCAACTGGTGAACATGTACGGCATCACCGAAACCACCGTGCATGTGACCTATCGCGCGCTGGAAGCGGCGGATGCGCAACGGGTTGGCGCCAGCCCGATTGGCGTACGTATTCCCGACTTGCAACTGTATGTGCTCGATGCGCGCCGCGAGCCGCTGCCGCTGGGGGTGGTCGGCGAGTTGTACGTGGGCGGTGCCGGTGTGGCACGGGGTTACCTCAACCGAGATGCGCTGACCGCCGAGCGCTTCCTGGCCGACCCCGCCACGGGCTTGCGCATGTACAAGACCGGCGACCTCGGGCGCCTGCTTGCCGACGGCAGCGTCGAGTACCTGGGCCGCAACGATGACCAGGTGAAGGTCCGCGGTTTCCGCATCGAACTGGGCGAGATCGAGGCGCGCCTGGCCACCGCCGATGGCGTGCGTGACGCGGTGGTGATTGCCCGTGAAGACGAGCCGGGTGACAAGCGCCTGGTGGCCTACGTGATTGCCGACGGCGAGTTGCGTGCCGCCGACTTGCGCGACCACCTGCTGCTCAGCCTGGCCGAACACATGGTGCCCAGTGCCTTTGTGCTACTGGAAAAATTCCCGTTGACCACCAACGGCAAGCTTGACCGCAAGGCACTCCCCGCACCGGACACCGATGCCTTGGCTCGTCGGGGCTACGAAGCCCCGCAAGGGGCAGTTGAAACAGCCATTGCCGCGATCTGGCAAGACCTGCTCAAGCTCGACCATGTGGGGCGTGACGACAACTTCTTCGAGTTGGGCGGCCATTCCCTGTTGGCGGTCAAGCTGATCGAACGCATGCGCCAGGTCGACCTCAGCGCCGACGTGCGTGTGCTGTTCGGCCAGCCGACCCTGGCGGCACTGGCGGCGGCGGTGGGCGGGCAGCAAGAGGTGCAGGTCCCGGCCAACCTGATCACCCACGCCACGGCCCACATTACCCCGGACATGCTGCCGCTGGTGGAACTCGACCAGGCCGCCCTCGACCACATCATCCAGAGCGTGCCCGGCGGCATCAGCAATGTGCAGGACATCTACGGCCTGGCACCGTTGCAGGCCGGTATTCTGTACCATCACCTGGCAACCACCGAGGGTGATCCCTACGTGTTGCAGGTGCAGTTCAGTTTCAACGACCAGGCGGCGGTGGACGCGTTTATCCAGGCACTGCACAGCGTGATCGCGCGCAACGACATCCTGCGCACCGCGATCCTCTGGGAAGGCCTCAACGAGCCGGTGCAGGTGGTATTGCGCCAGGCCGCGCTGGCCGTCGAGCGTATCGACGAACCTTTTGCCCAATTGCAGCAACGTTTCGATCCCCGCCACTTCCGCCTCGACCTGGCGCGTGCCTCACTGATGCGTTTCGCCTACACCGAGGAACAGGGCCGCTTCGTCGGTATCCTGCTGTTGCACCACATCCTGCTGGACCACACCGCCTTGCAGGTGCTGGTGGAAGAAATGAGCGCGAGCCTGTCCGGCAACGGCGCACAACTGCCTGCCGCCGTGCAGTACCGCAACTACGTGGCCCAGGCGCGGCTTGGGGTCAGCCAGGCACAGCACGAAGCGTTCTTCAGCGAAATGCTCGGCGATATCGACGAGCCGACCCTGGCCTTCGGTTTGCAGGACGTGAATGGCGACGGCAGCGGCATTGTCGACGCCCACTTGCCACTGGAACCGGCACTGAGCCTGGGCCTGCGCGAACAGGCGCGGCAACTGGGGGTGAGCACGGCGAGCCTGGTGCACCTGGCCTGGGCACAAGTGCTGGGGCAGGTGTCCGGCCAACAGGCCGTGGTGTTCGGCACTGTGTTGCTGGGGCGCATGCAGGGCGGCGAGGGGGCCGACCGGGCGCTGGGGATGTTCATCAACACCTTGCCGCTGCGCGTCAGCCTGGGCACCGTCGGTGTGCAAGCCGGTGTGCGCGCCACCCACGCACGCCTGGCGCAGTTGCTCGGGCATGAGCACGCGTCGTTGTCCCTGGCCCAGCGTTGCAGTGGCGTGCCGGGTTCGCTGCCGTTGTTCAGCACCTTGCTCAACTATCGCCACAGTGCACCGGGGCAGGCGCCGGGGGACAGTCCGTTCGCGGCTGCCGGCATCCAGATCCTCAGCTCCGAAGAGCGCAGCAACTACCCGCTGGTGCTCAACGTCGATGACCTGGGCACAGGCTTTGCCCTGACCGTACAAGGCGTGGCGACCCTGGACGTCCAGCGCATAGGCGACTACATGCTCACCGCGCTGCGCCACTTGGTGATGGCGTTGCAGCAGGCGCCCACCACACCCTTGCAGGCCATCTCGATCCTGCCGGCGTCCGAACGTCATCAACTGCTGGTGGACTTCAATGCTACCGCCCGCGAATACCCATCGAACCTGACCGTGCATCAGCTGTTCGAGGCCCAGGCGCTGGCCCGTCCGGAAGCGGTGGCGGCCGTGCATGGCGCCTTGTCCTTGAGTTACCGCGACCTCAACCGTCGCGCCAACCGGCTGGCCCATCACTTGCTCAACCAGGGGGTGCAACCGGGCGAAAGCGTCGCGATTGCGCTGCCGCGTTCGCTCGACCTGCTGATCTGCCAGTTGGCGATCCTCAAGTGCGCCGCGGTGTATGTGCCGCTGGACGTCAACGCGCCGGTCGAGCGCCAGGCGTTTATCGTGCAAGACAGTGGCGCACACCGGGTGCTCGACACGTTGGTCGACCTGAACCTGGAAGCCCTGTCGCCGCGCAACCCGCAGCTGCCCCAGTCTGCCGAAAGCGTCGCCTACATTCTCTACACCTCCGGTTCCACCGGGGCGCCCAAGGGTGTGCAAGTGCCCCATCGCGCCATCTCGCGCCTGGTGCTCAATAACGGCTATGCCGAGTTCAACGCGCAAGACCGCGTGGCGTTCGCCTCCAACCCGGCGTTCGACGCCAGCACCCTCGATGTGTGGGCGCCGTTGCTCAATGGCGGTTGTGTGGTGGTGGTCGACCACGCAGTGCTGTTGTCCCAGGCCGCCTTTGCAGCGTTGCTGCAGGAGCAATCCGTCAGCGTGCTGTGGATGACTGCCGGGCTGTTCCACCAGTACGCCGACGCGCTGATGCCGGTATTCGGTCAGTTGCGCTACCTGATCGTCGGCGGTGACGTGCTCGACCCGCAAGTGATTGGCCGGGTACTCGAACACGGCAAGCCCCAGCACTTGCTCAACGGTTATGGGCCCACCGAAGCCACCACGTTTTCCACCACCTTCGAGATCACCCACGTGGGTGAGGGCGGGATCCCTATCGGCCGGCCAATCGCCAACGCCCAGGCCTACGTGCTGGATGCACGCCAGCAACCGGTGCCGCTGGGCGTGGTGGGCGAGTTGTACATCGGCGGCGCGGGCGTGGCCAAGGGGTACCTGAACCAGGCGCAGCTGACCGCCGAGAAATTCATTCCCAACCCCTTCGGTGAAGGCGTGCTGTACCGCAGTGGTGACTTGGCCTGCTGGCAGGCCGATGGCACTTTGCTGTACCGAGGCCGCAATGACTTGCAAGTGAAGGTGCGGGGCTTCCGTATCGAACCCGGCGAGATCGAAACCTGCCTGGCAAATTTCCCAGGCGTGAAAGACACCGTGGTGCTGGTCCGGGAAGACGAACCCGGCGACAAACGCCTGGTCGCCTACTACACCGCCAGTGCGGCGTTGGGTATCGAGGCGCTGCGTACCCATCTGCAGGGCCAGTTGCCGGACTACATGGTGCCGTCGGCTTATGTGTGGCTGGAGCTGTTGCCACTCACCGCCAACGGCAAGCTCGACCGCAAGGGCCTGCCGGTGCCGGACCAGGGGGCTTTGCTCAGCCGTGGTTTCGAAGCACCGGAAGGCGAGGTGGAAATCCGGCTGGCGCAGATCTGGCAGGACGTGCTCAAGCTCGAGCGGGTCGGGCGTCACGATCATTTCTTCGAACTGGGCGGGCATTCGCTGCTGGCGGTCAGCCTGATCGAGCGCATGCGCCAAGTCGGCCTGAGCTGTGACGTACGCGTCTTGTTCAGCCAGCCAAGCCTGGCGGCGTTGGCAGCCGCAGTGGGCAGCGGCCGGGAAGTCGTGGTGCCGGCCAATGGCATTCCCGCGGGGTGCACGCGCATCACGCCGTCGATGCTGACGTTGGTGCAGCTCGACCAGGCGGCCATCGAACGTATCGTCGCGAACGTACCGGGCGGTGCGGCGAATGTGCAGGACATCTACCCGTTGGCCCCCTTGCAGGAAGGTATCCTGTACCACCACATCAGCGCCGAGCAGGGTGATCCGTACCTGTTGCAATCACGCCTGGCATTCGACAGCCTGGCACGTCTGCAGGCTTTCATGGGCGCGCTGCAACAGGTAGTCGCGCGCCACGATATCCTGCGTACCGGGGTAGTCTGGGAAGGCCTGGACAGCCCGGTGCAAGTGGTGTGGCGCGAAGCGCAATTGAGGGTTCAGGAGGTCGTCCTGGACCCTGCGGATGGCGGCATCATCGACCAACTGCATGCGCGTTTTGATGCTCGCCACTACCGCCTGGATATCACCCAGGCGCCGTTGTTGCGCATGGTGTATGCCCATGACCCGGCGCACAATCGGGTCGCGGCGATCCTGTTGTTCCACCACCTGGGGCTGGACCACACCGCCATGGAAGTGGTGGGCCAGGAGATGCGCGCGTTCATGTTCAACCGCGCGCAGGACTTGCCCGAGGCAACCCCGTTTCGCAACTACGTCGCCCAGGCGCGCCTGGGTGTCAGCGTGGAGGAACACGAGGCCTTCTTCCGCGACATGCTCGCCGACGTGGATGAGCCGACCTTGCCGTTCGGGGTACAGGACGTGCAGGGCGATGGGCGCGACATCGAAGAGGCCGAACAGCCGGTGGACGCTGCGCTGGCCCAGCGGGTACGCCAGCAGGCACGGCACTTGGGTGTCAGTGCGGCGAGCCTGATGCACCTGGCCTGGGCACAGGTGTTGGGGCTGGTGTCCGGGCGTGACGACGTGGTGTTCGGCACCGTATTGATGGGCCGCCTGCAGGCCGGTGACGGTGCGGACCGCGCGCTGGGCATGTTCATCAACACCCTGCCGCTGCGGGTCGACGTGGCGGCGACGGCTGCGGCTGCGGTGAAGGCAACCCACGGGCGCTTGAGTGCCTTGCTCGGCCACGAACACGCGTCCCTGGCACTGGCCCAGCGCTGCAGTGGCGTTGCAAGCGCATCGCCGTTGTTCAGTGCATTGCTCAACTACCGGCACAGCAACCCTGGCGAAATGGCCCGCGATGGCGATGGCATCTGGGAAGGCGTGCAATTGCTCGGCGGTGAAGAGCGCAGTAACTACCCGCTGACCTTGAGCGTGGATGATTTGGGTGAAGGCTTCGCCCTGACGGTGTTGGCGCTGCCGCAGATTGGCGCCCAGCGCCTGTGCGGCTATATGCACAACGCCATTGAGCAATTGGTCGCCACCTTGGAAAGCGCGCCGAACACCGCTCTCAATCAACGGGGGATTCTGCCGACGACGGAGCTTGATACCCTGCTGCGCACGTTCAACGCCACCCGCACCGATTTCCCCCAGGGCAGCACCGTCCACGGCGCCTTCGAGGTGCAGGCCGAGCGCCAACCCCACGCCATTGCCGTGTGGCAAGACGGTGAATCGCTGACGTACCAGCAGCTCAACATGCGCGCCAACCAGTTGGCCCATCGTCTGCTGCAACAGGGCGTACAGCCGGATGATCGTGTCGCTATCTGCTGCCGTCGCGGCCCGCAGATGCTGGTGGGCTTGCTGGGCATCCTCAAGGCCGGCGCCGGTTACGTGCCCATCGACCCCGCTTATCCCGCCGAGCGTATCGCCTACTTGCTGGACGACAGCGCACCCGTGGCGGTGTTGGCCGAAGCCAGTACCCGGGAGCTGTTGGGCGCTGTCACCAGCGTGGACCTGCATGACCCGAGCCTGCAGCAGTACCCGGTCAGCAACCCACGGCTCAAGGCCCTGACCCCGGCGCACCTGGCCTACGTAATCTACACCTCTGGCTCCACCGGCCAGCCCAAGGGCGTGATGGTGGAACACCGCACCGTGGAAAACCTGGTGCACTGGCACTGCGAGGCTTTTGGCCTGGATGCCACGGGCCATACCAGCAGCGTCGCCGGTGTCGGGTTCGACGCGATGGCCTGGGAGGTGTGGCCGGCCCTGTGCGTGGGCGCCACCGTGCACCTGCCACCCGCCAACGTCGGCAATGAAAACATCGATGAGCTGCTGGCGTGGTGGTTGGCACAGCCGCTGGACGTCAGCTTCCTGCCGACACCGGTGGCCGAATACGCCTTCAGCCAGAGCCTGCAACACCCCACGTTGCGCATCTTGTTGATTGGCGGTGACCGCCTGCGCCAGTTCACCCAGGAGCGGCGCTTTGCGGTGATCAACAACTATGGCCCCACCGAAGCCACGGTGGTTGCCACGTCGGGCCGCGTGCGCGCCGGGCAGGTGTTGCACATCGGCCGGCCTGTCGCGAATGCCAGCGTGTACCTGCTGGACGCGCACTTGCGGCCGGTGCCGGTGGGGGTGGCGGGCGAGTTGTATGTCGGCGGCAGCGGTGTGGCGCGGGGTTACCTGAACCGACCGGACCTGAGCGCCGAACGCTTCCTGCAAGACCCCTTCAACGCCGGGCGTATGTACCGCACCGGCGACCTGGCGCGCTGGTTGCCCGATGGCAACCTCGAGTACCTGGGCCGTAACGACGACCAGGTGAAAGTGCGTGGCGTGCGGGTCGAACTGGGGGAAATCGAAAATCGCCTGGCTGCCCTGGACGGCGTCGGCGAAGCCGTGGTGCTGGTGCGCGAAGGCCGCCTGATCGCCTGGTTCACAGAACAGCAACCGCTGGACATCGATACCCTGCGCACGCAACTGCAGGCCCGATTGCCCGAGGCCCTGGTGCCTGTCGCCTATGTGAAGGTGCACGCATTGCCGCTGACGGCCAACGGCAAGCTGGATCGCAATGCCTTGCCGGAGCCCGACCAAACGGCATGGTTGACGCGTGAATACGAAGCCCCGCTGGGCGAGGTTGAAACGACCCTGGCCCGGATCTGGGCCGAGGTGCTGAACGTCGAGCAGGTGGGGCGCCATGACCACTTCTTCGAGCTGGGTGGCCATTCGTTGCTGGCCGTCAGCCTGATCGAACGCATGCGCCAGGTCGGCCTCAGGGCCGATGTGCGCGTGCTGTTCAGCCAGCCGACCCTGGCCGCACTGGCCGCCGCCGTTGGCAATGGCCACGATGTGCAGGTGCCGCCCAACCGCGTTCCCGCCGACTGCCAACGCATTACGCCAGACCTGTTGACGCTGGTTGAACTCGATCAATCGACGATTGATCACGTCGTCGCCCAGGTGCCCGGTGGCGCGGCCAATGTGCAGGACATCTACCCGCTGGCGCCGTTGCAGGAAGGCATTCTCTACCACCATGTCAGCGCAGGGCAGGGCGATCCCTACCTGCTCCAATCGCACCTGGCGTTCGACAGCCTCGAACGCCTGAATGCCTTCGCCCAGGCCCTGCAACAGGTGATCGATCGCCACGATATCCTGCGCACCGCGGTGGTCTGGGAGGGCCTGGCCCAACCGCTGCAAGTGGTGTGGCGCAAGGCTGAGTTGGTGGTGCAGGCTGATGTCCTCGACCACCTGTACCAGCGTTTCGACCCACGCCACTACCGCGTACCCATGCACCAGGCACCGCTGGTACGCCTGGTGTACGCGGCGGACCCGGCCAACCAGCGCGTGGTCGCGATCCTGTTGTTCCACCATATCGCCCTCGACCACACCGCGCTCGACGGTGTCCGTCACGAGATGCAGGCCAGTCTGCTCGGGCGGCCACAGCCCACGGCTGACGCCACGCCGTACCGCAATTACGTGGCGCAGGCACGGTTGGGCGTCAGCGAACAGGCGCATGAACAGTTCTTCCGTGGGATGCTCGGCGACATCAATGAGCCGACCTTGCCGTTTGGCCTGCAGGATGTGCGCGGCGACGGCCACGCCATCGAAGAGGTCCAGCTGAATCTGGCTACGCCCCTCAATCAGCGCCTGCGCACCCAGGCACGCTTGCTGGGCGTCAGCGCCGCGAGCCTGTTCCACTTGGCCTGGGCGCGCGTCCTGGCCAGCACCTCCGGGCAGCAAAGCGTGGTGTTTGGCACCGTGCTGTTGGGGCGCATGCAAGGCGGTAAAGGCAGTGACCGTGCCCTGGGCATGTTCATCAACACCTTGCCATTGCGCGTGGATATCGACGGCAGCGGCGTGCGCGTGGCGGTCAAGCAGACCCATGCACGGTTGACCGCGTTGCTCGGTCACGAACATGCGTCCCTGGCGCTGGCCCAACGTTGCAGCGGTGTCGCCGCGCCGCAGCCGTTGTTCAGCGCGATGCTCAACTACCGTCACAGCGACAGCCAGCACGCGCCGCTGTCGCAGGCCTGGGAGGGCATCCATACCCTGGCCAGCGAGGAGCGCACCAACTACCCGTTGACGTTGAATGTGGACGATCAGGGCGATGGTTTCCGCCTCACCGCCATGACCTCGACGTCGATAGGGGCGCAACGCATATGCGCTTATCTGCAGGTGACGTTGCAAGGGCTGGTCGAGGCGCTGGAGCAGGCGCCGCAGTTGGCGGTCAATCGCCTGCCCGTGCTGGCGCCCCAGGAGCGCCAGCAACTGCTGTCCGACTTCAACGCCACGGAAGTGGCCTACGACCTCGACCAGACCTTGCACGGTCTGTTCGAAGCGCAGGTGGCGCGCACACCGGAGGCGGTGGCGGTCAAGGCAGGCGAGCAGCAGTTGACCTACGCGCAGCTGAATGAGCGGGCCAACCAGTTGGCGCACCACCTGCTGGAAGTCGGCGTGCAGCCGGATTCGCGGGTGGCGATCTGCGTCGAACGTGGCCTGGAGATGGTCGTCGGCCTGTACGCGATCCTCAAGGCCGGTGCTGCCTATGTACCGCTGGACCCGGCGTATCCGCTGGAACGTATCGCCTACATGCTGGAGGACAGCGCGCCCGTGGCGGTACTGGCCCAGGGCGCCACACGCGCATTGCTCGGGGACGTGACGGTGGTCGACCTCGACCAGCCGACCTGGCAGCACCACGCCGTCGACAACCCTCAAGTGGCTGCCGTCAGCGCCTACGTGATCTACACCTCCGGTTCCACCGGCCAGCCCAAGGGCGTGATCAACGAGCATCCCGGTGTGGTCAACCGCCTGCTGTGGATGCAGGACGCCTACGGCCTCAAGGCCGACGACACGGTGTTGCAGAAAACCCCATTCAGCTTCGACGTGTCGGTATGGGAATTCTTCTGGCCGCTGTTCATCGGCGCGCGGTTGGTGATGGCGCGCCCTGGCGGGCACAAAGACCCAGCGTACTTGTGCGAAGTGATCGCGGCTGAACAGGTCACCACGCTGCACTTTGTGCCGTCGATGCTGGACGTGTTCCTCGCCCATGGCGATGTGGGCCAGGCCGCCGGGCTGGTGCGTGTGATGTGCAGCGGCGAAGCCTTGCCGGGCAGCCTGGTGCGGCGCTTCAAGCAGCAGTTGCCGGGGATCGGCCTGTACAACCTGTATGGGCCGACGGAAGCCGCGGTGGACGTGACCGCGTGGAACTGCGCGCGTCCGGACGTACCGGACAACACACCGATCGGCAAACCCATCGCCAACACGCGCCTGTACGTGCTCGATTCACAGCTGCAGCCGGTGCCGTTGGGGGTGGTGGGCGAGTTGTTCATCGGCGGCGTGCAAGTAGCGCGCGGTTACCTCAACCGTCCGGAGCTGACCGCCGAGCGCTTCCTCAAGGACCCGTTCACCGGCGGCCGAATGTATCGCACCGGGGACCTGGGGCGGTACTTGCCCGACGGCAATATCGAGTACCTGGGCCGCAACGATGACCAAGTGAAAATCCGTGGCCTGCGTATCGAACTGGGCGAGATCCAGGCGCGACTGCTTGAGCATCCCCAGGTCAACGAGGCCGCCGTGGTGGCCCGCGAAGAGCGGCTGGTTGCGTACTACACCGGCGTTCGGTCAGCCGACCTGCGCGAGCATCTGCTGCAGCACCTGCCGGACTTCATGGTGCCCGCGTTGTTCGTGCACCTGGACGCGTTGCCGTTGAGCCCCAACGGCAAGCTCGACCGCAAGGCGCTGCCGGCGCCGGGCAACGAGGCCCTGACCCTGCGCGACTACGAAGCCCCGGTGGGCGCCACCGAAATCCTGCTGGCGCAGCTCTGGGCCGAATTGCTCAACGTGGAGCGGGTAGGGCGCCAGGACAATTTCTTTGAACTGGGCGGGCACTCGCTGCTCGCCGTGAGCTTGATCGGGCGCTTGCGCCAGGAAGGCATGGAAGCCGATGTGCGCGCGTTGTTCGAGCAGCCGACCCTGGCCGGCTACGCCGCAATTACCGAACGAATGGAGATCGTCCTGTGAGCATTTTCGAACTGCTGGCGACGCTGAAGACCAAGGACGTACAGCTCACGCTGAAGGGTGAGCAGTTGTCGGTGCAAGGCAACAAACACGCCCTGAGCGACCCGTTGATCCTCGCCGCCTTGCGGGAACACAAGCCGGCGTTGATCGAGCTGATCAAGGCCGGCGAGTATTCGGCAGGCTACGAGGTGCCGGCCAATGGCATCCCGGCCGATGCACATCATATCACCCCGGCCATGCTGACCCTGTCTGATCTGAGCCAGGAGGAAGTTGACCGGATCGTCGCCACCGTCGAAGGCGGGGTGGCGAATATCCAGGACATTTACCCGCTGGCGCCGCTGCAGGAAGGCATTCTGTTCCACCACGCCAGCACCGAACAAGGCGACCCCTATGTGATGCAGTCGCAGTTCGCCTTCGACAGTGTCGAGCGTTTCCAAGCGTTTGCCCTTGCGTTGCAAGGGGTGATGGACCGCCACGACATCCTGCGCACCGGCGTGGTCTGGGAGGGGTTGCAGCAGCCCTCGCAAGTGGTGTGGCGCACGGCACGCCTGCCGGTGCAGGCGCTTGAGCTGGACCCGGCCGACGGCGATATCGCCGCCCAGTTGCACGCACGTTTCGACGCTCGCCATTACCGCTTGGACGTGACCCAGGCGCCGCTGCTGCGCCTGGCCTGGGCAAAAGATCCGGTGCAGCAGCGCATTGTCGCCATGCTGCTGTTCCATCACATGGCCCTGGACCACAGCGCCCTGGAAGTGGTGCGCCATGAAATGCAGGC
Source organism: Pseudomonas sp. MYb13 (assembly GCF_002980075.1). Taxonomy (NCBI): domain Bacteria; kingdom Pseudomonadati; phylum Pseudomonadota; class Gammaproteobacteria; order Pseudomonadales; family Pseudomonadaceae; genus Pseudomonas; species Pseudomonas sp. MYb13. The sequence continues at coordinate 32,362 of NZ_PCQI01000020.1, forward strand.
GTTTCTGCACGGCCACGCCGGGCAACTGGGCCATGCGGTGCCGTTTCGAAACTACGTGGCGCAGGCGCGCCTGGGTGTCAGCGAACAGCAGCATGAGGCGTTTTTCCAGCAGATGCTCGGCGATGTGGTCGAGCCGACCTTGCCCTTCGGGTTGCAGGACGTGCAGGGCGATGGCCGTGGGATCAATGAACTCGACTGGCCGCTGTCGGATGCGCTCAACCAGCGCCTGCGCGCCCAGGCCCGCCTGCTCGGGGTCAGCGTCGCCAGCCTGTTTCACCTGGGTTGGGCCCAGGTGCTGAGTGCGCTGGCGGGCAAGTCCCAGGTCGTGTTCGGCACCGTGCTGATGGGCCGCCTGCAAGGCGGACACGCCACGGACCGCGCCTTGGGGATCTTCATCAACACCTTGCCGTTTCGCGTGGACGTGGGCAGCGACGACCTGCGCAGCGCGGTCAAGGCCACCCACGCGCGCCTCACAGGGCTGTTGCGCCACGAACACGCGCCGCTGGCCCTGGCGCAACGCTGCAGCGGGGTGGTGGCGCCGACGCCGTTGTTCAGTGCGTTACTCAACTATCGCCACAGCGGCACCGGTAACAGCAGCGAAGCCGTGGCGGCGTGGCAGGGCATCGAGACACTGCGTTCGGATGAGCGCACCAACTACCCACTGACCCTGAGTGTCGACGACTTGGGCGAAGGTTTTGTCCTGCGTCTGCTGGCCACCACCCAGGTCGATCCACAGCGCGTTTGCGCCTACCTGCAAACCGCGCTGGACAACCTGGTGGCAGCCCTGGAGCAGGCGCCGGGCACCGCCCTCGATCAGCTGTCGGTGGTGCCTGCTGCCGAACAGCAATTGCTGTTGGAACACTTCAACGCGACCCAGGCGGATTTCCCCCAAGGCACCACGCTGCACGGACGTATCGAAGCCCAGTCGGCGCTCACGCCCGACGCCGTGGCCGCCGTGCATCAGGACCGCCAGCTGACCTATGCCGAACTCAATCAACAAGCCAACCTGCTGGCCCATCACCTGCTCGCGCTGGGCGTCAAGCCCGACGACCGCGTCGCGATCGTCGCCCGCCGTGGCCTGGATACCCTGGCCGGCCTGTTGGCGATTCTCAAGGCCGGCGCCTGCTACGTGCCGGTAGACCCGTCCCACCCGGCCGAACGCCTCAACTACCTGCTCAGCGACAGCGCCCCGGTGGCGGTGTTGACCCAGCAGGCCTTGCTGGAGCGCCTGCCGGCCCTTGAAGTGCCAGTGATCAACCTCGACCGCTTCACCTGGCAGCACCACTCGGCGGGCAACCCCAAGGCCGCGGTCACCCCGTCCAACCTTGCTTATGTGATCTACACCTCCGGCTCCACCGGCCTGCCCAAGGGCGTGATGGTGGAACACCACACCGTCACCAACCTGGTGGACTGGCATTGCAGCGCCTTTGACCTGTGTGCCGGACGCCACACTGCCAGTGTCGCCGGGTTCGGGTTTGACGCGATGGCCTGGGAGGTCTGGCCCGCGCTGTGCGTGGGCGCGACCCTGCACCTGCCACCGGCCCATGACGGCGCCGAGGATGTCGACGCGTTGCTGGCCTGGTGGTGCGCGCAGCCATTGGACGTGTGCTTCCTGCCGACGCCGGTGGCCGAGTACGCTTTCAGCCAGCAGGTCGAACACCCGACCCTGCGCACCTTGTTGATCGGCGGTGATCGCCTGCGCCAGTTCGGCCGGGCGCAGCGCTTTGACCTGATCAACAACTATGGCCCCACCGAAGCCACCGTAGTCGCCACTTCCGGCAAGGTCGAGGCCGGCCAGCCGTTGCACATCGGCAAACCCATCGCCAATGCCACCGTGTACCTGCTGGATGAGCAGCAGCGGCCGGTACCCCTGGGGGTGGCGGGGGAGCTGTACGTGGGCGGCAAGGGCGTAGCGCGCGGCTACCTCAACCGCCCGGAATTGACCGCCGAACGCTTCCTGCAAGACCCCTTCAACGCCGGGCGCATGTACCGCACCGGCGACCTGGCACGCTGGCTACCGGAGGGCAACCTGGAGTACCTGGGCCGCAATGACGACCAAGTGAAGATTCGCGGCATGCGCATCGAGCTGGGCGAAATCGAAACCCAGCTCAACCAACTGGCAGGTATCCAGGAAGCCGTGGTGCTGGTGCGTGAAGAGCGGTTGGTGGCGTATTTCACTGAAAACCACTCGCTCGACCCATTGGCCGTGGGTGACCTGCGCGCCCACCTGGTCGCGCACCTGCCGGACTACATGGTGCCGGTCGCCTACGTAAAACTGGACGCGCTGCCCCTGACCGCCAACGGCAAACTCGACCGCAAGGCCCTGCCGGCGCCGGACATGGCCGCGGTGTTCACCCGCGATTACGTGGAACCCGAAGGTGAAATCGAAAGCGTGCTGGCGCAGATCTGGGCCGATGTGCTGCAAGTCGAGCAGGTGGGGCGTCGCGATCATTTCTTCGAGTTGGGCGGGCACTCGTTGCTGGCGATGCGCATGGCCTCGCAAGTCCGTCAGCGCCTTGGCGTCGAGTTGCTGCTCAGTGACTTGTTTGCCAATGCTGAACTGGCCGCCGTGGCCGAGGTGCTGGCCCATTCCGGTCGCAGCACGTTGCCGGATATCCTCCCCGTCAATCGTGATCAACGGGTGCCGCTGTCTTTTGCCCAACAGCGCTTGTGGTTCCTGGCGCTGATGGAAGGCGCCAACACCGCCTACAACATCCCGATTGGCCTGCGCCTGCGTGGGCAGTTGCATGTCGAGGCGCTGCAACGGGCCCTGGCCCGCATCGTCGCGCGGCACGAAACCCTGCGCAGCCGCTTTGCCCAGCATGGCGATGACGCCCAAGTCGTGATCGTGCCCGCCGAAGACGTGTTGCCCCTGCAAGTCCAGGACCTGCGCCGCCACCCGCAACCCCAGCAGGCGCTGGACGCGTTGATCCATGGCGAAGCCTCGGCGCCCTTCGACCTGGAGCGTGGTCCATTGCTGCGCGGACGCCTGGTGGTCATGGCCGACGATCACCATGTGCTGCTGTTGACCCTGCACCACATTGTCTCCGATGGCTGGTCCATGGGGGTGCTCACCCGTGAACTGATGGCGCTGTACCAGGCGTTCAGCCACGGCCAGGCAGACCCGTTGCCGCCGCTGCCGATCCAATATGGCGACTTCGCCGTGTGGCAGCGCCTGTGGCTCAGCGGTGAAGTGCTGCTCCGCCAGAGCACCTACTGGCAGCAAGCGCTGGCGGGTGCGCCGGCCTTGCTCACGTTGCCCACCGACCGGCCGCGACCGGCGCAGCAGGACTACGCCGGCAGCAGCGTCGACGTGCGCCTGGACGAGCGTCTCACTGCCGGGCTCAAGGCGTTGAGCCAACGCCACGGCACCACGCTGTACATGACCTTGATGAGCGCCTGGGCATCATTGCTTGCGCGGTTGTCGGGGCAGCCGGAGGTGGTGATCGGCACACCCGTTGCCAATCGCACGCGCAGCGAGGTGGAAGGGCTGATCGGCCTGTTCGTCAACACCCTGGCGGTGCGCATCGACACCTCCGGCGAGCTGAGCACCGAGGCGCTGCTGGCGCGGGTCAAGGCCCAGTCCGTGGAGGCCCAGGCCCATCAGGACCTGCCGTTCGAACACGTGGTGGAGGTCACCCGGCCACCGCGCAGCCTGTCCCACAGCCCGCTGTTCCAGACCCTGTTCACCTGGCAGGACAGCAGCGCGCCGACCCTGGCCCTGGGCGACCTGGCCTTGGAAGGCATCGTCGAGCACAGTCACTTTGCCAAGTTCGACCTGTCCCTGGACCTGGGAGAAGTGCAGGGCACCCTCATCGGTGCGTTGGAGTACGCGGTGGCGCTGTTCGATGAGTCGACAGTGCAGCGCTACGTCGGCTACTTCACCCGCGTATTGCGGGCCATGGTCGATAACGACCAGGCGGTGCTGGAACATGTGCCGCTGGTGGATGAGCGCGAGCGCCAGCACCTGCTGTTCGACTTCAATGCCACCGAGGTGGCCTACGACCTGGACCAGACCCTGCACGGTCTGTTCGAAGCGCAGGTGGTGCGCACGCCGGAGGCGGTGGCGGTCAAGGCCGGCGAGCAGCAGTTGACCTACGCGCAGCTGAATGCGCAGGCCAACCAGCTGGCCCACCACCTGCTGGACATCGGCGTACAGCCGGATTCACGGGTGGCGATTTGCGTCGAACGTGGCCTGGAGATGGTCGTCGGCCTGTACGCGATCCTCAAGGCCGGTGCTGCCTATGTACCGCTGGACCCGGCGTATCCGCTGGAACGTATCGCCTACATGCTGGAGGACAGCGCGCCCGTGGCGGTACTGGCCCAGGGCGCGACACGCGCATTGCTCGGGGACGTGGCGGTGGTCGACCTCGACCAGCCGACCTGGCAGCACCACGCCGTCGACAACCCTCAAGTGGCTGCCGTCAGCGCCTACGTGATCTACACCTCAGGGTCCACCGGCCAGCCCAAGGGCGTGATCAACGACCACCCCGGCGTAGTCAACCGCTTGCTGTGGATGCAGGACGCGTATGGCCTGCGAGCCCATGACCGGGTGCTACAGAAAACCCCGTTCAGTTTCGACGTGTCGGTATGGGAGTTTTTCTGGCCGCTGTTCACCGGCGCCTGCCTGGTGATGGCGCGTCCGGGCGGTCATAAAGACCCGGCGTACCTGTGCGAAGTGATCGAGGCCGAACAGATCACCACGCTGCATTTCGTGCCGTCGATGCTGGACGTGTTCCTCGCCCATGGCGACGTGGTCCAGGCCGCCGGGCTGGTGCGTGTGATGTGCAGCGGCGAAGCCTTGCCGGGCAGCCTGGTGCGGCGCTTCAAGCAGCAACTGCCGGGAAGCCAGTTGCATAACCTGTATGGCCCGACCGAAGCCGCCGTCGATGTGACGGCCTGGGACTGCGCCGGCCCGGTGACGCCCGACAACACACCCATTGGCAACCCCATCGCCAACACGCGCATGTACGTGCTCGACTCACAGCTGCAGCCGGTGCCTTTGGGGGTGGTGGGCGAATTGTTCATCGGCGGCGTGCAAGTGGCGCGCGGTTACCTCAACCGTCCGGAGCTGACCGCCGAGCGCTTCCTCAAGGACCCGTTCACCGACGGCCGCCTGTACCGCACCGGTGACGTCGGCCGCTACCTGCCCGACGGCACGCTTGAGTACCTGGGGCGCAATGACGATCAGGTCAAGATCCGTGGCTTGCGTATCGAGCTGGGAGAGATCCAGGCACGCCTCACCGACTATGCGCCGGTCAATGAAGCCGCTGTGATCGCCCGCGACAATCGTTTGATCGCCTACTACACCGGCGCTATGAGCGACATCGACGCCTTGCGCGCTCACTTGTTGCAGCACCTGCCGGAATTCATGGTGCCTGCCATCTTCGTGCATCTGGACACGTTGCCCTTGAGCCCCAACGGCAAACTCGACCGCAAGGCACTGCCCGCGCCGGGCCTGGATTCGGTGGTGATGCGTGAGTACGAAGCGCCCCAGGGTGATACCGAGATTGCCCTGGCCAGCCTGTGGGCCGAACTGCTGGGTGTTGAGCGCGTGGGCCGTCACGACAACTTTTTCGAGCTGGGTGGCCACTCGTTGCTCGCGGTGAGCCTGATGGGGCGCATGCGCCGCCTTGGGTTGTCGGCGGACGTGAAGGTGTTGTTCGGCCAACCGACCTTGTCGGCCTTGGCGGCAGCACTGGGCAGTAGTCGTGAAGTGGCGGTGCCCGCCAATCGCATTGCGCCCGGTTGCACCGCGATCACCCCGGACATGTTGCCGCTGATCCAGTTGGATCAGCCGGCCATCGCGCGCATCGTCGCCTGTATCCCGGGTGGTGCGGCGAATGTGCAGGATATCTACCCGCTGGCGCCGTTGCAGGCCGGCATGCTTTATCACCACCGTGCGGTGCAGTCGGGTGACGACTATGTGCTGCGCGCGCAGTTTGCGTTCGACAGCCCCGAGCGGATGGAGGCATTTGCCCTGGCCTTGCAGGCGGTGATCCAGCGTCACGATATCTTGCGTTCGTCGTTCCATTGGGACGGCCTGGAAGAGCCGGTGCAGGTGGTGTGGCGCGAGGCCTCGCTGCGTGTCGAGCACGGGCCGGTGCCGCCACGGCTCGACCTGTCCCAGGCTCCGTTGATGCGCCTGGTGCACACCGAAGGCAGTGCCACCTTGCTGTTCCACCACCTGGTGATGGACCACGTCGCCCTGGAAATCCTGCAACACGAAATGGCAGCGTTCCTGTCGGGCACGCAACACACGTTGGGTGCGGCGGTCCCGTACCGCAACTACGTAGCCCAGACCCGCCTGGGCGTTGACGACCACGAGGCGTTCTTCCGCGAGATGCTGGGCGAGATCGATGAGCCGACTCACGTCGAGTCCCTCGGTCGCGATGAACACATAGAGGTGGCCCTCGACCCGGCATTGAGTCAACGCCTGCGCACCCAGGCCCGTCACTCCGGGGTCAGTGCCGCCAGCCTGATGCACCTCGCCTGGGCGCAGGTACTCGGTAAAGTCACCGGGCGCGAGCACGCCGTGTTCGGCACCGTGATGCTTGGCCGGCTGCAAGGCGGCGAAGGGGCCGAGCGCGCCATGGGTGTATTCATCAACACGCTGCCGCTGCGGGTCGACCTGGGTCAACACTCAGTGCGCGACGCCTTGCGCACCACTCACACGCGGCTCACCCATTTGCTCAGCCATGAGCAGGCACCGTTGGCGTTGGCCCAGCGCTGCAGTGGCGTGCCGGCGGCGACGCCGCTGTTCAACACGCTGTTCAACTTTCGTCACAGTGCGCCGCAGGCGGCGGCCGAGGCGTGGCAGGGTATCCAGTTGCTCAAGGCCGAGGAACACAGCAACTACGGCTTGTCCTTGAGTGTGGATGACCTGGGCGAGGGGTTTTCCCTCAAGGCCGTGGGGCAGGGCGCCCGCCGCCTGTGCGACTACCTGCGGGTCGCCGTGGAACAGGTGGTACAGGCGCTGGAGCTGGGCGGTACGACTGCCATCGGCCATGTGCCGATCCTGCCTGTTGCCGAACGCCAGCAACTGTTGGCGTTCAATGCCACCGCGCGACCATTCCCGCGCGAACACACGGTGCAACGCCTGTTTGAAGCCCAGGCCCAGGCACGCCCCGCTGCATTGGCGGCGCTGCATGGCGAGCAATCCTTGAGTTATGGCGAACTGAATACCCGCGCCAATCGCCTGGCTCATCACCTGATTGGCCTTGGGGTGCGGGCAGCCGATCATGTGGCGATCCTGCTGCCGCGTTCGCTGGACCTGCTGGTCAGCCAGTTGGCCGTGCTCAAATGTGCAGCCGCGTATGTACCGCTGGATATCAAGGCCCCCGCCGAGCGCCAGGGCTTCATGCTGCAGGACAGCGGTGCGGTCTGGCTGCTCACCCGCAGCGACGCGACCATAGACTATCCGGCGCAGCGCCTGGACCTGGACACCCTGGTCCTTGACCCGCAACCGAGCCACAACCCGGACCTGTCGCAGCCTTCTGACAGCGTGGCGTACATCATGTACACCTCTGGCTCCACCGGCACACCCAAGGGCGTGCGGGTGCCCCATCGTGGCATCACGCGCCTGGTGCTCAACAACGGCTACGCCGATTTCGACGCGAGCGACCGCGTGGCCTTCGCCTCCAACCCGGCGTTCGACGCGAGCACCATGGACGTGTGGGGCCCATTGCTCAACGGCGGCCAGGTGCAGGTGATCGACCCCGCCACCTTGCTCGACCCGGCCGCCTTTGGCTTGGCGTTGGCGGACGTGACAGTGCTGTTCGTCACCACGGCGCTGTTCAATCAGTACGTGCAGCTGATCCCCCAGGCCCTGGCCGGCTTGCGCATCCTGCTGTGCGGCGGCGAGCGTGCCGACCCGGCGGCGTTCCGCAGCCTGTTGGCACGTGCGCCGGCATTGCGCCTGGTGCATTGCTACGGGCCGACCGAAACCACCACGTACGCCACCACCTACGAAGTCCGGTCACTTGCAGAGGCGGCCGACAGCGTGCCGATCGGCCGGCCGATCTCCAACACACAGGTCCATGTGCTGGATGCGCACTTGCAGCCGGTGCCATTGGGGGTCACCGGTGAAATCTGCATCGGTGGGGACGGGGTGGCCAAGGGGTACTTGAATCGCCCGGACCTCAATGCGGAAAAATTCGTGCAGGACCCGCTCGACGCAGGTGCCTTGATGTACCGCACCGGCGACCTTGGCCGCTGGACGGCGGACGGCCTGCTGGAATGCATCGGGCGCAATGACGACCAAGTGAAGGTCCGTGGTTTCCGCATCGAACTGGGCGAGATCGAAGCGCGCCTGGCAACGTTTGCCGGTATCCAGGAGGTGGTGGTGCTGGCCCGCGAGGACGCACCGGGGGACAAGCGCCTGGTGGCGTACTTCACCTGGGCCGATGAGCCCGTCGCCATCGACAGCGTGCGCGCCTACCTGCAGGACCAACTGCCGGAGTACATGCTGCCGTCAGCCTTTGTCCCGCTGGCGCATCTGCCGTTGACGGCCAACGGCAAGGTCGACCGCAAAGCCCTGCCGGTGCCCGCCCTGGAAGCCTTGAACCGCCGCGATTTCGAGGCGCCGGTCGATGCACTCGAGCAGAGGCTGGCAGCGCTGTGGGCCGAGGTGCTGAAGCTGGAGCAGGTCGGTCGGCATGACAGTTTCTTTGAACTGGGTGGGCATTCCTTGCTGGCGATCCGGCTGGTCAGCCTGATGGAGGAGGCGGGGTTGGCGGTATCGCTGGCCGAGTTGTTCCAGCACGCCAGCGTCGCCTCGGTGGCCACGATGCTGCGCCAGCGTACGGCTGCGCCGGTGCGCGATGCCTCGGTGGTCACGGTGCGCAGCGGTGGCTCGCAAGCGCCGTTGTTCCTGGTCCATGAATTCAGCGGCATGGACGTGTATTTCCCGGCGCTGGGCCAGCATCTGCCCGGTGACTACCCGATCTACGGCCTGCCGGGCGTCGCGCTGGGCGAGCCGCACCTGAACACCATGGAAGGCCTGGCGGCGCGCCTGGTCGGGTTGATTCGCGGCATTCAACCCCACGGCCCTTACCGGGTCGCCGGTTGGTCGTTTGGCGGGGTGCTGGCCTATGAAGTGGCGATGCAACTGCTGGGACTGGATGAACCCGTGGCATTCCTCGGCTTGATCGACAGCTACGTGCCGCGCATGACCGACCAGGGCAAGGCGCGTTGGAGCGGGCCGCAGGCACTCAAGCGGCACCTGCTGTTGCAGTGCACGGCGTATTGGAAGGCACAGGGAGGTGTAGATGAACTGGCGAGCCTTGGGCAGATGGAGGCTGACATTCAACAGTTGGACTTTGCGCGCCTGCTGCAACGTTGTCGCGATGAAGGTGTGCTGCACGCGCAAATGGCGGCGGCTACGGATGCGGACCTCTTGAACTACATCGAGCGCGAAGTCGGCCATGGGCACGCGTTGGCGCACTACAGCCTGTTCCCGTTGCCGGTTGCGGTGCACCTGTTCAGCGCATGCGAGCGCCCGACCGAGTTGTCACGGCGCAGTGAATCCCTGGGCTGGAACGAAGCCCTGGCGCCAGGTCAATTGCGCCAGGTGCAGGTGCCGGGAGACCACCAGAGCATGATGCAGGCGCCGCATATCCAGGCGTTGGGCCAGGCACTCAACGAGGGCTTGGCGACGAGCGAGCCAGTGGGTCAGGCGCCGCATCAACCCTTGCTGCGCATTCAGAGCGGCCGGGCGGGGTATGCGCCGGTGTTCTGTGTGCCGGGAGCAGGCGACAGCGTCACCGGGTTCGTGGGGTTGGGTGAGGCGCTGGGGCGCGATTGGCCGCTGTTTGGCATGCAGCCACGTGGGCTCGATGGTGAGGCCGTGCCCCATAGCCAGGTGGAAGCGGCAGCGCGGTGTTACTTGGCGGCGCTGGAGCAGGAATGTCCGCAAGGGCCGGTGCATTTGGTCGGGCATTCGTTTGGTGGCTGGGTTGCGCTGGAGATGGCGCTGCGGTTGCAGGCGGCCGGGCGGGAGGTGGCGTCGTTGACGGTGATCGACAGCGAGGCGCCTGGGGGGGGCGGAAAGGTTTACACCACGACGGCAGCGTTGGTGCGGTTGATCGAGGCGATGCAGTTGTCGGCGGGTAAATCGCTGGGGATCGATCTGCTCGATTTTGCCGGGCGTGATGAAGGGGTGCAACGGCAACTGCTGCACGCAGGCATGGTCGGTGTCGGGTTGTTGCCGGGGCGTTCTTCGGTGGGTGCGATGGATGGGCCGGCGCGTACGTATGCGACGGCTTTGCGCACGGTGTATCGGCCGCTCCAGCGTTTCAACGGCGTGGTGCGCTTGGTACTGGCTCAGGACCCGGCGCTGGATGCGGCGGGGAACCAGCGGGAGCAGGTGGGGATGATCGAGGGATGGCGGCGGCAGGGGAGTGGGTTGCAGGTGTGGTATGGCGGGGGGAATCACTTCACGTTGCTCAAGGTGCCGAATGTAGGTGGGCTGGCGCGGTGGTGGTTGGGTGGGGTGGTGGTTGGGGAGGTGGTGTCTTGAGGTTTTGGTGGGCGTACCTATCCGTTTCTGCGGTAACGGCGACTCATGGTTCCGCTCCTACAGCGGGTCACTTCTGGAAAGGCCTAAAAGTAACCAAAAGGCCTTCGCCCCACCACTCGGTGTCTCGCCTAGGCTCGGCATGCCCGAACGCAAGCCTTGGCGCGCGGCTAACCCCGCGTCCTGCCGGGTTAGCCGCGCTCCCAAGCCTGCGTTCGGCCAGCGTGGTTTTACGGGGCGCCGAGGGTCAACAGCCAAAGCCGAAGCAGAGCGCGGCGGCCTTGGCGCCGACCGTTTACTCAGCGTCCAACGCGGTCAAATGTGGGAGCTGGCTTGCCTGCGATGGCATCCCCTGGGTGTGCCTGATGAACTGAGGTGTCTGCATCGCAGGCAAACCAGCGCCCACGCACCAACCCGCTTTGGCGCCACACCACTCCCGCCGTAAGGGCCGAACCATAAGCGGCCGTTACCTAAATAACGGATATGGACACGATCAAAGGTCACCCATGGAAAAGTCACGATTACGCAAACTAGGAATGCTCGCATCACTGGCCGTCGCCATAGGCCTGATCATCTACACGGTCCAAGCCCCCGCCGACGCGCCGCAATACCTCACCGCCACCACTGAACGCGGTGACATCGAAAACGCCGTCCTGGCCACCGGCTTGCTCGAAGGCATCAAGCAAGTCGACGTCGGCGCCCAAGTCTCCGGGCAATTGAAGTCCCTCAAGGTCAAGGTCGGCGACAAGGTCAAGAAAGGCCAATGGCTCGCCGAGATCGACCCATTGATCCTGCAAAATACCCTGCGCAAAGCCCAGGTAGACGAAGAAAACCTGCAGGCCCAGCGCCGCGCCACAGCGGCCCAGCTCAAACAAGCCAAGTCAGTGTATGAGCGCTACAAAGGCCTGCAGGATGACGAATCAGTGTCGCGCCAGGATTTCGAAGACGCCGAGTCCACCTTCCAGGTGCAACAGGCCAACCTGTTGTCCCTGGACGCGCAGATCAAGAGCGCACATATCCAGATTGACACTGCCAAGGTCAACCTGGCTTATACCCGCATCGTCGCGCCCATCGACGGCGATGTGGTGGGCATCGTCACCCAGGAAGGCCAGACCGTGATCGCCAACCAGCTGGCGCCGGTGCTACTCAAGCTGGCGGACCTGGACACCATGACCGTCAAGGCGCAGGTCTCCGAGGCGGATGTGATTCATATCAGCCCCGGCCAGCAGGTGTACTTCACCATCCTCGGCGAGGCGGACAAACGCTACTACGCCAAGCTGCGCGGCACCGAACCGGCGCCGCAGAATTTCCTGGAAACCCAGACCGCCGGCACGCCGAAGCAGAACACCGCGGTGTTCTACAACGCGCTGTTCGATGTGCCCAACCCCGACCACCGCCTGCGCATCGCCATGACCGCCCAGGTGCGTATCGTGCTCGACACTGCGCAGGCAACGCTGATGGTGCCGGTGGCGGCGCTCGGTGCACGCAACAACGATGGCAGCTACCCGCTGCGCGTGCTGGATGCCAAGGGCAAGGCGGTCTTGCGGGATGTGAAGACCGGCATCAATAACAACGTCAAGGTGCAGATCCTCGACGGCCTGGCCGAAGGTGAAAAAGTGATCATCGGCGATGCCACGCCGGCCGTGGCGGGGAACTGACGGATGACCCAGCCACTGTTGGAACTCAAGGGCATCACCCGAAGCTTCATGGCCGGCGAGCGTGAATTCATCGCGCTCAAGGGCATCGACTTGACGATTCATGCCGGGGAAATGGTGGCAATCATCGGTGCCTCGGGGTCCGGCAAATCCACCCTGATGAACATCCTTGGCGGCCTGGATTACGCCACGGCCGGCAGCTACAAGATCAATGGCATCGAAACCCGCTCGTTGGGCGACGAACAGCTGGCCGAACTGCGCCGTGACTACTTTGGCTTTATCTTCCAGCGCTACCACTTGCTGGCGCACCTGAGCGCCTTGCACAACGTGGAAATGCCGGCGATCTATGCCGGTACACCGGAAACCACCCGCCACAGTCGCGCGCGGGACCTGCTTGCGCGCCTGGGCCTGGCAGGCCACACCACCCATCGTCCCAGCCAGCTCTCGGGTGGGCAGCAGCAACGGGTGAGTATCGCCCGTGCGTTGATGAACGGCGGCGAAGTGATCCTGGCCGACGAACCCACCGGCGCCCTCGACACCCACAGCGGCAAGGAGGTGATGCGCATCCTTGCCGAGCTGCACGCCGCTGGGCATACGGTCATTATCGTCACGCACGACCCCAAGGTCGCGGCGAATGCCCAGCGCATTGTCGAGGTGAGTGATGGCGAGATTGTCAGCGACAAGGCCAATGCCAGTGTTGGCCTGGAGCTGCCCAGCGAAACCCCGATAGAACCCAAGCGCAGCGGCGCCCGGCGCTTGGTGGCGAGCCTGGGGTTGTTCAAGGAGGCGTTCAACATGGCCTGGGTCGCACTGGTGTCCCATCGCATGCGCACCTTGCTGACCATGCTCGGCATCGTCATCGGTATCACCTCGGTGGTATCGATCTCGGCCATCGGTGAAGGCGCCAAGCGCTATGTGCTCAAGGACATCCAGGCGATTGGCAGCAACACCATCGATATCTTTTCCGGCACCAGTTTTGGTGACAGCCGTGCATCGGCGATCGAGACGTTGATGCCGTCGGATGTGGACGCGTTGAACCAACTGTATTACGTCGACAGCGCCACGCCGGTGGTGGGCCGCAACCTGTTGCTGCGCTTTGGCAATATCGACCTGGATGCCCAGGTCAACGGAGTGAGCGACCGCTATTTCAAGGTCAAGGGCCTCAAGCTCGAAGCCGGGATCGCCTTCAGCGAAAGCGACGCGCGGCGCCAGGCCCAGGTGGTGGTGATCGACCACAATACCCGCCATCGTTTGTTCGGGCCCAATGTCGACCCGCTGGGCCAGGTGATCCTGGTGGGCAATTTGCCCTGCACGGTGATCGGGGTGACGGCCGACAATAAAAACATGTTCGCCGCCAGCAAGGCGCTGAACGTGTGGGTGCCGTACGAGACGGCGGCGGGGCGCTTGCTCGGGCAGCGCCACCTGGACAGCATCACCGTGCGCATCAAGGACGGCCAGCCGAGCAAAGTGGTGGAGGACAACGTGAATAAACTCATGCTGCAGCGCCATGGCACCAAGGACTTCTTTACCAACAACCTCGACAGCATCATGCAGACCGTGCAGAAAACCAGTCGCTCGCTGGCGCTGCTGCTGTCGTTGATCGCAGTGATTTCGCTGCTGGTAGGCGGCATCGGTGTGATGAATATCATGTTGGTGTCGGTCACCGAGCGTACCCGTGAGATCGGTATTCGCATGGCGGTGGGCGCTCGCCAGTCGGACATTCGCCAGCAGTTCCTGGTGGAGGCGGTGATGGTGTGCCTGATCGGCGGGCTGATCGGGATCTCGCTGTCCTACGCCCTGGGCTTTCTGTTTTCGTTGTTCGTGAAGGAATGGGAGATGGTGTTTTCCCTGGGCTCGATCATCACGGCGTTCGCGTGTTCGACGCTGATTGGCATTGTGTTCGGCTTTGTGCCGGCGCGCAATGCGGCGCGGCTTGATCCAATCGAGGCACTGGCGCGCGACTGATCCTGCAGGACCGATGGAGATCACACTGTGGGCGCTGGCAAGCCAGCGCCCACATCAGGTCTGCGCTGCCTTACAGTCCCGTGGTGTCCTCGGTGGCATACATCCACCGCAGCAAGGAATGCCGTCCACTGATCCCCAGCTTGATCGCCGCACGCTTGAGGTAGCTCTCGATGGTGTTGACCTTCAACGCCAACTGCTCTGCCAACTCCGGTGCGGTACGCCCGGCCAGCAAGCCCACGCACACCTCAAGCTCACGGTTGGACAGGGTCAGCCCCGACTGCACCAACCGTTCTTCAATGCGCCGGCGCAGGGTTTCGATGCCCTGGTTCTCCGGTGTCATCGGCGCGCTGTCCTGGCGACAAGGCTGGATCGCGGCGATGTGCTTTTCGACCATGGGCAGCAGCAAGGTCGAGAAGTCCTGCAGCATGCTGCGTTCCTGTGGCGAGAAACTGTCGGACTGGTGTGAGCGATACACCGACAGTACGTAGCGCACGTCGTCCCTGCGGCGGGTAAGGTGCAATTGTGCGGCGGGTTGTGCTTCGCCCAGGGTCGCGACCGAATCGGTATAGACCGGGCTGATCTTGCGCCGGGTCTGCCCGTCGGCACTCACTTGCAATTGCGTGATATGGGTGGCGTCCACTGCCAGTTGGGTCAGGATGAGGTCATGCAGCATGCGTGGGAAATGGCGACTGCCGGTGCTGGCGATGACCTTGCCTATATGTGGGAACAGGTGTGAGTTCATCAGTTCGTCCATGAATTTCAGATGCAGGTATTCGGCGTTATAGCGGCGGGGATTAAGGTGCTAGCCAATGCGAATAACCTGCCGTGATAGTCCTTCCCGCCGCAACCTATGCTAGTACAGCCTGGCGGCGGGAAGGGGATCCAATCTGAAAAAACCGATTAAAAACTCACAAGCTTGGACGGGCGCTGCACCGCGCGCGTGCACTGGGCCAGTGCCTGTTGGACGTCCGCCAGCAGGTCGGCAACGTCCTCCAGCCCCACCGACAAACGCACCAGGCCCTCGCTGATCCCGTGCCGCGCGCGCTCCTCCGGGGTGTAGGTGGAATGGGTCATGCTCGCCGGGTGCTGGGCCAGTGACTCGGCATCCCCCAGGCTGACCGCACGCGTGAACAGCTTGAGTGCGTTCATGAAGCGCCGGCCGGTTTCGATCCCGCCCTTGAGTTCGAAGGCAATCATGCCGCCCGGCATTTTCATCTGCCGTGTCGCCAGTTCGTATTGCGGGAAAGAGCGCAGCCCCGGGTAAGTCACCCGCTCGACTGCCGGGTGCGCCTGCAAGGCTTCGGCCACGGCCTGCGCGTTGCTGCAATGGCGGTCCATGCGCAGGGCCAGGGTCTTAAGGCCGCGCATTAACAGTGAGGCGTCCTGTGGCGACATCACGGCGCCAGTCAGGTCCTTGAGGCCTTGCAGGCGGATACGCTGGGCCAGGGCCTGGTTGCTCACGGCGATGCCCGCGGTGATGTCACCGTGGCCGCTGAGGTACTTGGTGGCCGAATGCACTACCACATCGGCGCCGAGGTCGAGGGGGCGTTGCAGGTACGGGGTGCAGTAGGTGTTGTCGACCACCACGGTGACGTTGGGCTGCTGGTGGGCGATGGCCGCCACGGCGGCGATATCCACCAGTTGCAGGTTGGGATTGGCCGGGGTTTCGCAATAGATCATGCGGGTGGCGGGACAGAGCGCCGCTCGCAGGGCTGCCAGGTCCGTGAGGTCGACGTGGCGTACCTTGATACCGAATTCGCCGATGCCATGGTGCAGCAGGGCAAAGGTGCAGCCATACAGGGTCTGGCTGACAATCACCTCATCCCCGGGGCGCAGCAGGGTCCAGAACGTTGCGGCAATCGCCCCCATGCCGGAGCTGAATGCCACCGCCGCCTCACCGTTTTCCAGGGTCGCCATGCGCGATTCGAGCAGCGCCAGGGTCGGGTTGGAGATGCGCGTATAGAAGTGTCCGCTGGCTTCGCCGGCAAAACACGCCGCGCCGTATTCGGCGGTGGGGAAGGCGAAGGTGGCGGACAGGTAGATCGGCGGAACGAGCGCGCCGTGATGGTCCTTGGGGTCATAGCCGTGGTGGATGGCGCGGGTGGAAAAGCCGAATGCCTGGTGTTTATTGTTCATGTCGGGCGCTCCTTATTTCCTACAATGCTATGCTCATAACCAGAGATGAACCTTGCAATATTTGCCGTCAATTCCCGCGTATGGGGATGAAAACCCGCTAAAAACAACAATCAGAGGCAAGCCATGCCCATCACCCTGGATCGTACCGACAAAGCCCTTTTAAACGCGTTGCAAGCCAATGCCCGTCTGACGGTGGCCGAACTGGCCGATCGCGTCTCCCTGACCACCTCACCGTGCTGGCGTCGGGTACGCAACCTCGAAGAGAGCGGCGTCATCAGCGGTTACCAGGCGATCCTCTCGCCCAAGGCCCTGGGGTATGGGGTGACCGCGTTTGTCAGCATCATGATGGAGAGCCACACCCAGGACATCGCCCGGGCCTTCGAACAGCGCCTGCTGGAGATACCGGAAGTGGTGGCGTGCCATAACGTCTCGGGGCGCTATGACTTTTTGCTGGAAGTGGTGGCGAAGGACCTGGAATCGTTTGGCGAGTTTGCGCGCGAGGTGCTGCAGACGCTGCCTTGCGTCAAGGAGATCTATTCGAGTTTTTCCTACAAGTCAGTGCGGCCATTGCGTGTGATTCCCTTGCCCGGTTGACACATTGGCTACCTGATCTTCCCCAGAATTGGATATTCCTCGCACCGCGTCGGGTGACTAATCTAGCCACCAATCCCCACCGTTCTGGAGCTTCATCATGCACACCCGTACCGATTTCTACACCGCCTCCCCAGACGCCATGAAAGCCATGCTCGCCCTCGAAGCCGCGGTCGGCAAACTGTCTATCGAACTGCCGCTGCTGGAGTTGGTGCGCCTGCGCGTTTCGCAGATCAACGGCTGCGCTTTCTGCCTCGACATGCATACCGCCGATGCACGCAAGGGGGGCGAGACCGAGCGCCGCTTGTACACCGTGTCGGCCTGGCGTGAAACGCCGTTTTTCACCCCGCGTGAGCGCGCTGCCCTGGCGTGGGCCGAAAGCCTGACCCTGCTCAGCCAGACCCACGCTCCAGATGAGGACTTCAACGCACTGGCGGCCGAGTTCAGCCCCCAGGAGCAGGTTGACCTCAGCGTGGCAATCGCCACCATCAACAGCTGGAACCGCCTCGCCGTGGGTTTCCGCAAGATGCCTAAATAAGGCCTCAGCCTGCTTTGAAATAGCCGCGCGGCGTGGTGCCGGTCATGCCCTTGAAGAAGGCGATCAACGCGCTGTCGCTGGCAAACCCCAGTTCAAAGGCGCAGTACCCGAGGTTGCGCCCAGTGGCGAGCAGCTCGATGACACGCATCAAGCGCCACTGCTGGCGCCATTGCTGATACCCCAGGCCGGTTTCCCGCAGGAAGATCCGGCCGATGGTCTTGGCACTGGCGCCGATCTGCTTTTCCAGGTCCTGCAGCGTGGGCGGCAATCGTTCCAGGTTGGCCAGCAATGGCGCCAGGCGCTTGTCCCGTGGCAAGGGCAGGAGCATCGGTTGCTCGGCCGCACCCTGTATTTCTTCCAGGCACAATGCCAGCAACTGCGCGTATCGGCCGGTGTGCCAATCGGTCTCGAAGGGCGCCATGGCCATCGGTTCCAGCACCGCCCGCAGTAAAACGCCCACTTCGATCACCCGCACCTGGTTCGGCAATTGGGCTGCGACGGCCGGGCTAAGGTACACCGAGCGATAATCGACGGCCTTGCTCATCACCGCGCGGTGATGCACGCCGCACGGTATCCACGCCGCGCGGGTCGGCGGCAACAGGCACAGTTGATTGTCCAGGGTAATGCGGGTGCAGCCCTGCTGGGTAAACAACAG
Organism: Pseudomonas sp. MYb13; assembly: GCF_002980075.1. Taxonomy (NCBI): domain Bacteria; kingdom Pseudomonadati; phylum Pseudomonadota; class Gammaproteobacteria; order Pseudomonadales; family Pseudomonadaceae; genus Pseudomonas; species Pseudomonas sp. MYb13. The sequence goes on from NZ_PCQI01000020.1 coordinate 50,418, forward strand.
TTGACCGCGCCGGTGGTGGTGCAGGCCGGAGTCGTGGTCGCCGAGCAGGGCGGCGATGCCAATGACGGGCGCCTGGTAGCTGTCCGGGTCGAACGATGCGTCGGCGGCGAGCCAAGCCATGGGTTTGTCCGATTTCATGGGTAAGTTGTCGAAGTTTGGATAATACCCCAGGCCGTGCTGCTTAGAATCCTTGCGCTTGTGTTCCCGTGAAGGTCTTGTGCATGACATCGAAAAACTTGCTGGTGCTGGCCGTGGCGTTGCTGATGTTCCCGCAACTGGCCCAAACCCTCTATAGCCCGGCCCTGGGCGATATCGGCCAGGCCTTCGCGGTCGGGCCTGAACGCGCCGGGCAAACCCTGTCGGTGTACTTCCTGGCGTTTGCGCTGGGCGTGGTGGTATGGGGCCGGTTGTGTGATCGCTGGGGCCGACGCCCGGTGATGTTGGCCGGGCTGGGGTTGTATGTTGCTGCCACGCTGCTGGCCTTGAGTGTGAGCACGTTCAACGGCTTGCTGCTGGCCCAGGCCATTGCGGCCTTCGGTGCGGCGGTCGGTTCGGTCGCTACGCAGACGCTCTTGCGCGACCGCTTCCACGGCGCACAGTTGGGCCAGGTGTTTTCCGTGATGGGCATTGTCCTGGCTGCCAGCCCGGCACTTGGCCTGTTCAGTGGCGCGACCCTGGTGCAGTACGCCGGCTATCGCGGCATGCTCGCGGGCCTGCTGGTGATGGCTGCGGTATTGTGGGCCGCCTGCGTGTGGGCGTTGCCCGAGACGCGGCCGGCGTCCTTGCCGACATCACCCCTGGGGCAAACCGTGGGCCTGATGCTCAGGGACGCCGAGGTCTGGCGCTCCGTCGGCCTGGTGGCGGCGTTCAATATTGCGCTGTTTGGCTACTACAGCGTGGGGCCGTTTATCTTCACGCGGCTGGGGTTGTCTGCTGCCGAATTCGGCTACAGCGGTGTGCTGCTGGCGCTTGGGTCGGGGCTTGGGGCATGGCTGAACAAGGCCTTGCTCAAGCGTGGCCTGAATGGCGAGCAGTTGGTGCTGGCCGCTGCCGGGGTGGCGCTGTTGGGCGGTCTTTCAGTGCTGCTGCTGCAGGACAGCTGGTTGTTCGTATGGCCGATGCTGCTGGTGGTGCTGGCGTTCGGCATGGCGATCCCCAACGTGCTGGGGGCGGCGCTGGTGGCTTATCAAGATCGCCTGGGCACCGCCGCGGCGGTATTTGGCTTGCTCTACTATCTGGTGATTGGCGCCGGGCTGACCGTGGTCGCCTGGGCGCAGGACCTTGGCTGGAGCCTTTTGACTTGCGGCCTGGCGGCGCTGTGGCTGGCAGCGCCGCGGGTGTTCAGAAGTTGACCGAAGCACTCAGGCGCGCCGTCAGCGGCGCGCCCTGGAACAGGTAGTCATCGCCCATGTACTCGCCCGCGTCGCGCCAGTAGCGCTTGTCGAACAGGTTGTCGACGCTCAGGCGAAAGACCGTTTCATAGCCGTCGACCTGGGTGGTGTAGCGGCTGCCCACATTCACCACCGCGTAATCCCCCACTTCCACATTGCCGGTGCGGTTGGCGTATTTCTTGGCGCTGTATTGCACGCCGCCCAGCACTGCCAGGCCGTTGACCCAGGGCAGGGCATAGTCGGCGTAGACACTGGCGCGCAGTGTGGGCACGTTGATCGCCTGGTGACCCTCGTAGTCAGGCGTGCCGCTGCCGGTGACCCGCGCGCGAATCGCCGCCACGCTGGTTGCGATTTGCAGGCGCTCGGTGGCCCAGCCGTTGGCCGACAATTCCAGTCCGGTGTTCTTTTGCTCGCCCTGTTGCACATAGGTGAAGCCTGCGCCATCGGGCTTGGCGTACTGGTAGGCCTGGCGGGTCTGGAACACCGCGGCGGCAAAGCTGATACGGCGCCAGTCGTATTTTACGCCGGCTTCGATTTGCCGTGAGGTGGTGGGCGCCAGGGTCTCATCCGCGTTGCTCGCGAACCACGGCGCAGTGCCGCCCAGGGACACGCCTTTGCTGTAGCTGGTGTAGAGCGAGATGTTCTCGACGGGTTGATAGATCAACGATGCCTGCGGTAGGAACACGTATTGCTGGGTGTGGCGTACCTGACTCCCCGTACCGCTGTCGAACGCTTTTTCATCCAGGCGCACTTCGCGCCCGCCGAGGATGGTTTGCCATTGCTCGTTGAAGCGGATGCGGTCCGTGACGAACACGCCGTACTGGCGACTGTCGAGGTTGCGGTGGCTGTCGTTCAGTGGTTTGTCGGTAGGGGTGAAGCTTGGTACATCTTCATCGATATTGGCGGTGCCGATGAACTCGTTCACCGATTTGCGCTTGTCGATCACGCGGCGCAAGGCACTGGTGCCGAAGGTCAATTCATGGCCGATGCCGCCGGTGTCGAACAACCCGGTCATGGCCGCCTGCACTTCGTCATCGCGGCGGGTATCGTCGGGGCTGCGGTAGTCGTAGACGTCGTAATTGCCTTCAGGGCTGAAGTAATTCGGCACGCTCGATGAACTGCAACTGGCCGACCCATAGCATCCCCACGCAAACGAACTGTAGTCATCAATCACCACCTTGCTGCGCGCCGCGCTCACGCTGCCTTTCCACTGGTCGCTGAAACGGTATTCGAACTTGCCGTTGAGGTTCAGCGAATCAATGCCCACCTGCCTCGAACCGGTCTGGTGTCCCAGCAGCTTTTTCGGCGAAGCACCGTGTGGCACTTCAGTGCCGCCCAGCAACTGGTAGCCGGGCACCGAGCGTTGCTGCTTGTCCTGGTACTCGGCATCCAGTTGCAAGACGGCGTCGGGGCTGATGTTCCAGTCAAAGGCCAGGGACACGAAATCACGCTGCCCATTGGCGTGCTCCACATAGGAATTGAGGTCCTCATGGGCCACGTTGGCGCGCAGGCCGAACTGTTGCTCACTGCCAAACCAGCCGCCGACGTCGGTGGCGATATAACCGCTGCCGCGATCGTCGGTGGAGACGGTCACCGAGCGCACATCTTCCGGGCGCTTGGTGACGTAGTTGATCACGCCGCTCGGCTCGGAGATCCCGCTCTGCAGGCCCGCCAGGCCCTTGAGCACTTCCACCTGCTGCTTGTTTTCCAGCGCGACATTTTGCTCGCCAGTGATGGTGCGCCCATTGATCTTGTAGCTGCTCGCGGCATTCAGCGAAAAGCCGCGCACCACGAAGTTTTCGTAGTAGCCGATAGGGGCATAGCTGTCGCCCACCGAGGCGTCGTTGCGCAGCACTTCACTGAGCAGGCGCGCCTGCTGGTCCTTGATCAGGGTGGCGTTGATCACGGTGATCGAGGCCGGGGTGTCCAGCAGCGGCGCGTCATCGAAACCGCCCACCGAGGCGGTTTCACTGCGGTAGCCGGACTCATCCTGGCCCTGGACCTTGACCGCCGGCAGTTCGATTTCAGCCGCCAGGCTGCTGCCGATGCCACCGCTGAGCAGCAGGCCGAGGGCGAAACGTGAGGTGACGACGGGACGAAAACGCAAAACCATGGGGGCAGGGCCTTAAAGCGCAGGGCGGGGGGCGCATAAGCTAGGCATAAGTGTGCATTTTTACAAGGTTTCGAGAATGATTCGCGGCTTGGGACTTGCGTAGGAGCCTGCAAGCCAGCGTCTAGGGGGGGCGTGTTGGTCAGGCGTGGCGCCTGAGGGTCTCGCTCGGCAGTTCCTTGAACAGGGCACGATAGCTATGGGAAAACCGTCCCAGGTGCCAGAACGACCAATTCATCGCCACCTCGGCGACGGTGCAATCCGGTGAGCCCAACAACTCCCGTCGTGCGCCGTTCAACCGGCGCAACCGCAACCATTGCGCCGGGCTCATCCCGGTGTAGGTCTTGAACCCCTGTTGCAACTGACGCAGCGGTACGCCGGCAATCCGCGCCAGCTCCAGCAGGTTGACGGTCTCGTCCGGCGCATCCGCCGCCCATTCGCCAATGCGCGCCATCAGCCGGCGTTCTTCGCTGCGCCGCTGCAAGGAGTGGCGGTCCAGGCACACGCAGGCGTTGTCGAGGATGAACAGGCAATCGTCGAGCAGTTGCTGGGTGAGGGCGTCACGGCTGGCAGGGTCGATCTCGGCGGACAAGCGCGTGAGGGTGCCACTCAACCAACGGCTGAACAGCGCATTCTGCTGGCACGTCAGCGGCGCCATGAACAAGCCTTCGAGTTTTGTCACGTCCAGCCCGTGGCGCTGCACGAACTGCGGCCCGAACACCACCGCCACTTCACGGTAGTTTTCCGGCGTGATCCAGGTGTTGCGGCTTTCGCCATTGAGCATGTACAGCGCGTTGTCGCTGCCGTCGAAACAGAACGCCAGCGAGCCTGGCGGGGCATTGAAATGCTGCTCTACGCGGGTGTTCATGCACTCCTCGTACACCTCCACGCCTTGCAGGTCGAGGTAGCGGATCTGCCCGGCAAAATGCCCGGGAGACATCTGCTGGTACTGCTGCACCCAGCCGGGTGTTGCACTGCATTGGGCGGCCACATCACCGGTGGTGAAGGCCTGTACGCGCAAAGCTGTAGCCTGTGTCATGGTTGACCTGGGCGCACTCTATTGGTGCGTTGCGGTGGGTGCAAAGTGGATAGATGCCGCCGTGCGGCCGCATCAAGATAGACCTCAATGCGCCAGGAGTACAAGCCGGCGCATGCACCCAACCCATGACGAGGTCCTTATGAACGCCCCCTTCGATCAGCTGTCCGCCTGGCTGAAAGAACACAAGATTACCGAAGTCGAATGCGTGATCAGTGATTTGACTGGCATCGCACGCGGCAAGATTGCGCCCACCAACAAGTTCCTGCATGAGCGAGGCATGCGCCTGCCGGAAAGTGTGTTGCTGCAAACGGTAACCGGGGACTTCGTCGACGACGATATCTACTACGACCTGCTCGACCCGGCTGACATCGACATGATCTGCCGCCCGGTGTCCAACGCCACCTATGTGGTGCCGTGGGCCATCGAGCCTACCGCGATCGTCATCCACGACACCTTCGACAAACAGGGCAACCCCATCGAACTGTCGCCGCGCAACGTGCTGAAGAAAGTCCTGCAACTCTACACCGACAAGGGTTGGCAACCGATCGTCGCGCCGGAAATGGAGTTCTACCTGACCCAGCGCTGCGAAGACCCGGACCTGCCGCTGAAAACCCCGATTGGCCGCTCCGGCCGCGCCGAGACCGGTCGCCAGTCGTTTTCCATCGACGCCGCCAACGAATTCGACCCACTGTTCGAAGACGTCTACGACTGGTGCGAAGCACAAGGCCTGGACCTCGACACGCTGATCCACGAAGACGGCCCGGCGCAGATGGAAATCAACTTTCGCCATGGCGACGCGCTCGACCTGGCCGACCAGATCACCGTGTTCAAGCGCACCCTGCGCGAGGCCGCGCTCAAGCACAACGTGGCTGCCACCTTCATGGCCAAGCCGGTCGCCGACGAGCCGGGCAGTGCGATGCACCTGCACCAGAGCGTGGTGGATATCGCCACCGGCAAACCGGTGTTCGTCGATGCCCAGGGCAACAAGAGCCCGCTGTTCCTGCACCATATCGGTGGCCTGCAGAAGTACATCCCCAAGCTGCTGCCGATGTTTGCGCCCAACGTGAACTCGTTCCGCCGCTTCCTGCCGGACACTTCGGCCCCGGTGAACGTCGAGTGGGGCGAAGAAAACCGCACCGTCGGCCTGCGGGTGCCCACTTCCAGCCCCGAGGCGATGCGCGTGGAAAACCGCTTGCCTGGCGCCGATGCCAATCCATACCTGGCCATTGCCGCTAGTCTGTTGTGTGGCTACCTGGGCATGGTCGAGCAGATCGAACCGAGTGCGCCGGTCGAAGGGCGTGCCTACGAGCGTCGCAACCTGCGCCTGCCGTTCACCCTCGAAGATGCGCTGGCACGCATGGAGGACTGCGACACAGTCAAGCAGTACCTGGGCGACAAATTCGTGCGCGGCTACGTCGCGGTCAAACGCGCCGAGCACGAGAACTTCAAGCGGGTGATCAGTTCCTGGGAGCGTGAGTTCCTGCTGTTGAGCGTCTAAAAAACCAATAAAGGGGTGTCGATATGCGTCTTGTGAAAAAGCTTCTCCCGCTGGCCCTGGTCGCCGTGTTCAGCAGTGCCAGCCAGGCGGCACCGACGGTCAGCATCTACAACTGGACCGACTACATCGGTGAAACCACTCTGGCCGACTTCCAGGCCAAGACCGGGATCAAGCCGATCTACGACGTGTTCGACTCCAACGAAACCCTGGAGGGCAAGTTGCTCGCCGGGCGCACCGGCTACGACGTGGTGGTGCCGTCCAACCACTTCCTGGCGCGCCAGGTGAAGGCCGGTGCGTTCCTCAAGCTTGACCGCGCGCAGTTGCCCAACTTCAAGAACCTCGACCCCAAGCTGCTCGCGCTGCTGGAGAAAAACGACCCGGGTAACGCGCACTCGGTGCCGTACCTGTGGGGCACCAATGGCATCGGCTACAACGTCGACAAGGTCAAGCAGGTGCTTGGCATCGACCATATCGACTCATGGGCGGTGCTGTTCGAACCCGAGAACATCAAGAAGCTCAACCAGTGCGGCGTGGCCTTCCTCGATTCGGCGGATGAGCTGTTCCCGGCGATCCTCAACTACATGGGCAAGGACCCGCGCAGCGAGAATCCCGAAGACTACAAACAGGCCGAGGCCAAGCTCCTGACGCTGCGCCCGTACATCACCTACTTCCATTCCTCCAAGTACATCTCGGACCTGGCCAACGGTGATATCTGCGTGGCCTTCGGTTATTCCGGCGACGTGTTCCAGGCGGCCAATCGCGCCAAGGAAGCCAAGAACGGCGTGAACATCGCCTACTCGATTCCCAAGGAAGGCTCGAACCTGTGGTTCGACCTGCTGGCGATTCCTGCCGACGCGAGCAACCCGAAGCAAGCCCACGCCTTTATCAACTTCCTGCTCGACCCTGAAGTGATCGCCAAGGTCAGCGCCTCGGTGGGTTATGCCAACGCCAACCCGGCGGCCAAGGCCTTCATGGACCCGGAGCTGGTGAACAACCCGGAGGTCTACCCACCGCAGGCGGTGCTCGACAAACTCTATATTTCCACCACGCCGACCCCGGCAACCATGCGCCTGATGACTCGCGCCTGGAGCAAAGTGAAGACCAATAAATGATTCAGTCGACTGACCACGCCCGGTCCTACTACCGGGCCACGGCCAACGCCCTGGTCGAGCGCCCGGCACTGGGCGCCGACCTGACCGCCGACGTGTGTGTGATCGGTGGCGGGTTCACCGGCGTCAATACCGCCATCGAATTGGCCCAGCGCGGGCTTTCGGTGATCCTGCTGGAGGCCCGGCGCATCGGCTGGGGCGCCAGCGGCCGCAATGGCGGTCAGCTGATTCGTGGCATCGGCCACGACGTGTCGGGGTTCGCCAACTACGTGGGCGAGGAGGGCGTGCGCTACCTGGAACGCGCCGGCATCGAGTCGGTGGCGCTGGTGGGCGAGCGCATTCGCGAGCACTCCATCGACTGCGACCTGCGCTGGGGCTTTTGCGAGCTGGCCAACACGCCGGCACAGTTCGCAGCGTTCAAGGACGAGCAGGCGCACCTGGCGCAACTGGGGTATGCCCATGAAACCCGTCTGGTCGGCCCCGAGGACATGCAACAGGTGGTGGGCTCCTCGGTGTATGCCGGTGGCCTGGTGGACATGGGCTCAGGGCATTTGCACCCGTTGAACCTGGTGCTGGGTGAAGCGCGGCTGGCCGAGTCCCTCGGGGTGCGGATTTTCGAACACACCGAAGTGCTGGAACTGCTCCACGGCGACACCGTACAGGTACGCTGCGCAGGTGGCACGGTGCGTGCGGCCAGCCTGGTGCTGGCCTGCAATGCGCACCTGGAGGACCTGGAGCCGCGCTTGAGCGGCAAGGTGCTTCCGGCCGGCAGCTACATCATCGCCACCGAGCCATTATCGGAGGATGTTGCCAAGCGGTTGATCCCGCAGAACCTGGCACTGTGCGACCAGAAGGTCGGGCTGGATTACTACCGGTTGTCTGCTGACCGACGCCTGCTGTTCGGCGGTGCCTGCCATTACTCCGGACGCGACCCGGCAGACATCGCCGCCTATATGCAGCCGAAAATGCTCAAGGTGTTCCCGGAGTTGGCCACGACCGCCATCGAGTTCCAGTGGGGCGGAAGGATCGGCATCACCGCCAACCGCTTTCCTCAGGTGGGTCGCTTGAAGCAGTACCCGAATGTGTTCTACGCCCAGGGCTATTCCGGGCATGGGCTGAACGTGACGCACTGGTGCGCGAGGCTGCTGGCCGAGGGTATTCACGCCGGTCACAGCGCCGGGCTGGATATTTTCAGCCAGGTGCCGCACATGACGTTTCCCGGTGGCAAGGTGCTGCGTTCGCCGCTGCTGGCGTTGGGGATGCTGTGGTATCGCCTGCGGGAATTGATCTAACTGATTCACCCCACTCTGACTGTGTGGGCCTATGTGGGAGCCGGGCTTGCCTGCACCCACCTTTGGGTCTCCATCAACGCCCAGGTTCGGTGAGTACCTTGCGAAAGGTTTCCACCAGCGGCCGCAGGTTGACCCGATGCCACGCCGCCCAGAGCGGAATGGTGTAGTTCAACCACGGCAGTTCACGCAGCACCACGCCGGGCGGTGCATTGCGGCTCAGGCCTTTTTGCACCATGGCTACGCCCAATCCCGAGGCGACCAGCCCCAGTGCGGTAAATGGCTCGCTGGCTTCCATCGGGATCTGCGGGGTGAAACCGGCGCGGATGCAGGCGGCGACAAAGTCGTCGGCGGGGTTGGCGCCGGGTTTGCGCTGCACGCCGATCCATTCCTGGTCGGCCAGCTGTTCTGGCGACAGTTCGCGTTGCCTGGCCAATGGATGATGCTCCGGCAAGGCCAGCAACATCGGGTCATCCAGCACTTGCCGTGCGATCAGGTCGGGGTCATCGGCGGCGGGCGGTTCACCGACCAGGGCAATGTCGAGGCTGCGTTGGCGCAGGCCTTCGAGTTGATCAAGGGACGGCAGGTTATACAGCTTGATATGCACGGTGGGGCGGTCGTCCCTCAAGACGCGCAAGGCGTTGGGCAGAACGCCGGCGTGCATGGCGTTTTCGATATAGCCGATGCACAGGCCGCCTTCTTCGCCGCGACCCAGGCGCTTGCCGAGGGATTCGAGGCGATTGGCGTGGGTCAGCAGCGCCTTGGTTTCAGCCAGGAAGGTCTGGCCGTCACGGGTCAGGCGGATGCGTTGCTGGCTGCGCTCGAACAGCGTCAGCCCCAAGCGTTCTTCAAGCTGCGCAATCTGTCGGCTCAGCGGAGATTGAGAGATGTGCAAGCGCTCGGCGGCGCGACCGACGTGTTCTTCTTCAGCGACCACTTCGAAGTAGCGCAGTTGGCGGAGATCAATCATGTAAGACCTGCAGGGACTCAAGTTGGTCGCAGTATGTCTTGGACGGTCCGATCTGTGCAATCTAGGATCTGCTCAACGGTCACAGCGACCCAGAACCGATTGAGGATCCCTGCATGAGCTTGAAAGACAAACTGCCCGGCGTACTGGGCTTTGGCACCGCGCCCCTGGGCAACATGTTCCGCGCCATTCCCGAAGACGAAGCCCTGGCCACCGTCGAGGCCGCCTGGAACGGCGGTGTGCGTTACTTCGACACCGCGCCGTTCTACGGTTCGGGCCTGTCGGAAATTCGCCTGGGCCACGCGCTGTCGCAGTACAACCGCGATGACTTCGTGCTCAGCACCAAGGTCGGCCGGGTGATTCTCGACGAAGTCGAAGCAAGCCCCCGCGACCTCGGCGAAAAAAGCGGCGTGTTCGAACACGGTCGTCCGAACAAAATGGTCAACGACTACAGCGCCGATGCGACGATGCGCTCCATTGAAGACAGCCTGACCCGTTTGAAAACCGATCGCCTCGACATCGTGTGGATCCATGACATCGCCCAGGACTTCTACGGCGACTCGTGGCTGGAGTACTTCAACCAGGCCCGCACCGGTGCGTTCAAAGTCCTGACCCGCTTGCGTGAAGAGGGCGTGATCAAGGCCTGGGGCCTGGGTGTCAACCGCGTCGAGCCCTGCGAGCTGACCCTGGACCTGGCCGAAGCACAGCCCGACGGCTTTTTGCTGGCCGGCCGCTACACTCTGCTGGACCATGATCGCGCCCTGCAACGCCTGATGGACACAGCCCTGGCGCAGAACGTCGAGATCGTCGTCGGTGGCCCCTACAGCTCCGGCATCCTGGCGGGTGGCGCGCACTTCGAATACCAGCCCGCCAGCCCGGCGATCATCAGCAAGGTCGAGCAGATCAAGGCAATTGCCCAAACGTTTGGCGTGAGCGTGAAAGCGGCGGCGCTGCAATTCTCCCTGGCCCATCCGGCCGTGGCTGCGGTGATTCCAGGTGCCAGTCGCCCGGGGCGGATTGCCGAAGACGTGGCGGCGTTGTCGCAGAACATCCCGGCAGCCTTCTGGCAGGCCCTGCGCGATGCCCGATTGGTTTCGGACCGTGCACCACTGCCGCTTTAACTTCAGGAGTTCAACCGATGAAAATTGATGTGAGCGGTAAAGTCGCCATCGTCAGCGGTAGCACCGCTGGCATTGGCCTGGGCATCAGCCAGGCCCTCGCGGAATCCGGCGCCACCGTGGTGGTGATCGGTCGTGAAGCCGGCAAGGTGGATGACGCGCTGGCAAGCATTCGCCAGGCCGTCCCGGGCGCGGACCTGCGTGGTCTGGTGGCAGACCTCGGCACGGCCGAGGGTGCAGAAAAACTGTTCGCCGCCGAACCGCGCGCCGACATCCTGGTCAACAACCTGGGCATCTTCAATGATGTGGATTTCTTCGAGGCACCGGACAGCGAATGGACACGCTTCTATGAGGTCAATGTGATCTCCGGTGTGCGCTTGGCGCGCCATTACGTGCCGGGCATGGTCGGGCAGGGCTGGGGGCGGGTGATCTTCCTGTCGTCGGAGTCCGGCGTGGCGACGCCGGCGGACATGATCAATTACGGGGTGACCAAAAGTGCCAACCTGGCGGTGTCCCATGGCCTGGCCAAGCGACTCGCGGGTACCGGGGTGACGGTCAACGCTGTGCTGCCGGGCCCCACGTTTACCGACGGGCTTGAGCAGATGCTCAAGGACGCGACACACAAGTCCGGGCGCAGTGCGCGGGACGAGGCGGATGTGTTTGTGCGTAATGCACGGCCGACGTCGATCATCCAGCGGGCGGCGAATGTGGATGAAGTCGCCAACCTGGTGGCGTACATTGCTTCACCCCTGTCTTCTGCAACCACAGGTGCCGCGTTGCGTGTCGACGGTGGTGTTGTCGACAGCATGGCGATCTGAATCGTTGTTCATTTTCTGGAGTACTTATCGTGGCAACTGCGTCTTCTGTAATTGAAATCCCGGTATCAGCCGATCAGGTCTGGCAATTGGTCGGCGGCTTCAACAGCCTGCCGGACTGGCTACCGTTAATTGTCAAAAGCGAGCCAAGCGAAGGTGGCCGTGTGCGCCACCTGCAAACCGCAGATGGCGGTGTGGTGGTAGAGCGTTTGCAGAGCTTTGATAACGTGGGCCGTACTTACAGCTACACCATTGAGCAGTCGCCGTTTCCAGTGAGTGCGTACCTGGCGACGTTGCAGGTTGAAGCGTTGGGCGAGGCGTCGGCGAAAGTGACCTGGTCCGGTGTGTTCACACCGGCAGCGGGGACGACGGATGCGGCGGTGGAGGCATTGTTTGCCGGTGTCTACAGCGGTGGGTTGGACGCGTTGCGGGGCAATTTCCCGGCCTGAAGCCATCTGCTGGGCAATACAGCTCAAATGAGTGAGCGGGCTTGCCCGCGAATGCGGTGGATCAGCCGATGGTTCGGTCACTGACACGCCGCTTTCGCGAGCAAGCCCGCTCCCACATTATTTGACCGGGTTGCTTTTCAGGCTTCGGGCATGAGCTGTTGGCGGCACTCCAGGGTCAGGCGCGCGCCCCCTTGCTCGCTGCTCCCCACCTCCAGCTTGAACCCGTGCAAGTTGATGATCGCCGCCACAATCGACAGGCCCAACCCGAAGCCGCCTTGCTGGTCGCTTTCATCCACGCGATAGAAGCGTTGGAACACCGCATCACGTTCCGCCGCCGGTATGCCCGGCCCGGAGTCGTGAACTTCGATACGCGTGCTGCCGGCGTCATTGACCCCGCGCAGAATCACTTCGCCGCCCGGCGGGGAAAACTTGATCGAATTGCTCAGCAGGTTGGCCAGGGCTTCGAACAGCAGAGCGCGGTCGCCGGTGATCCAGGGCAGGGATTCCGGGGTTTCAAGCTTCAGTTGCAGCTCGCCTTCTTCTGCAAGCGGCAGGTAGAAGTCATGCAGCTCGCGCAACAGCGGCAACGGGTCCATCACCAGGAAGCCTGAGCGGCGCTGGTGGTCTTCCAGTTCGGAGATACGCAACAGCCCGCGAAAGCGCGCCATCAGGGTGTCGGTCTCGGCAATCGCGTCGTCCAGTTTCACCGCGTAGTCCGACTCTGCCTCAGCCTCCTGCTTGATGCGGTACAACTGCGCACGCAGGCGGGTCAGCGGGGTGCGCAGGTCGTGGGCGATGTTGTCGCACACGCCCTTGACCTCGTTCATCAACTTCTCGATGCGGTCGAGCATGGCGTTGACGATGGCGGCAAGCATGTCCAGTTCGTCACGCCGATTGGACAGTGGCAGGCGGTGCGTGAGGTCACCGGCGACGATGGCTTCGGCGCTGGCCTGGATCCCACGGATGCGTCGCAGCGGACGGCGGCGCAGCAAGTGCCAGCCGGCGGCGCCGGGAATGATCGTCAGCGACAGCGCCCACAGCAATGCATGCCAGATGATGCGGGTTACGCCAAACAACGAGCCGTTGGCGCGCACCAGCACCAGCCAGCGGCCGTCCTCGGTGTGGGTGGCCACGGCGTCGCAGCTGTCCTTGGGCAGCTTGGGGTCGTCGGAGTTGACGCAATTGACCAGGGCGTGGATCTTGCCGTCCAGGGGCAGGTCTGGCGGGATCGTGCGGATCGGTCCACTCAGCGGACGGAATTGCTCGTCGAACAGGCCGTAGGCGTCCACGCCCTTCATGTCGAAGGTCATGCTGGTGGTCAGGGCTTCCACCAGTTCTTCGCCATCGAAGCGCTGGAACAAGTGCTGGCGCTGCATCAGGGAATGGCGCGACAGATCGCCCAGGTAGCCCGACACCTCGTAATACAGCACCCCCATCAGGATGCAGCTCCAGGCCACGAACAACGAACTGTACAGCGCCAGCAACCGGCTGCTGGAGGAGCGCCAGCCCTTAGAGGGGTTCAGCAATGACATAACCGGAACCTCGTACCGTGCGGATCAGCGGCGTGAGGCCCGGGGGGTCGATCTTCTTGCGCAGGCGACCGATGTGCACGTCGATCAGGTTGGTACCCGGGTCGAAGTGATAGCCCCACACTTCTTCGAAAATCATCATCCGCGACAGGATCTGCCCGGTGTTGCGCATCAGGAATTCGAGCAATTTGTATTCGGTGGGCAACAGGCTCAGGGGCTGTTCGGCGCGACTGGCTTCGCGACTGATCAGGTTCAGCTCCAGGTCGGCCACGCGCAGCGAGGTTTCGAATTCCTTGACCGTGCTTTTGCGTCGCAGCAGCACTTCGACGCGGGCGGCCATTTCATCCGAGGCGAACGGCTTGGTGAGGTAATCATCACCGCCGGCGCGCAGGCCACGCACGCGTTCGTCGACGTCGGAGAGGGCGCTGATCATCAGGATCGGCGTCGATACACCGATGGTACGCAACGTCGTGACGATGGCCAGGCCGTCCAGCTCCGGCAGCATGCGGTCGAGGGTGATTAGATCGTAATCACCACTCACGGCGCGGACCAGGCCTTCGCGACCGTTGTCTACCCAATCTACATCCAGTCCATGGCTACTCAGCTCGGCGACGATCTCGCGGGCCGTTACGGCGTCATCCTCGATGGTCAAAATACGGGTCATAGGATTACCTGGTGAGCGATTCACACTAGAAGTGCGGGTATTTTGCCAAGAAATGGCTGAACGCTTCCTAAATAAAACTTCATGTTGGCAAAACTGACACAGATTTCATCGGCACATCCCGCATCGTGTGGGCGCTGGCTTGCCTGCGATGGCGCAGTACCAAGCAATGAAGGAGTCACGGACACATCGCTGTTGCAGGCCAGCCACTTCCCGCATTGGCAATGCCCCGCAGGAGATTGCATAACGCCCGTCTGATGCGGTCATTTCTTGCAAGTTGCATGGTTCAGGTTAGTTCAATTTAATTAAGTTACTGATATATATAGGTTTTAAATTGTTTGCCGACTGGCATGGTGCCTGCACTGTCCCTTTTGAGACTTGTAACACCATTTTTCTGCCTGGAGCAAAACAACAATGATCACATCCTCATCCACGCTGCAAGAATCGAGCGCGCTCTCCGGGGTTTCCTGGGGCGCAATTTTCGCCGGGGCTGCCGCCGCGGCTGCGTTGTCACTGATCCTGGTACTGCTGGGCTTTGGCCTGGGCTTTTCGGCGGTATCGCCGTGGGCCGACAGTGGTATCAGTGCCAAGGGGCTTGGCATTTCCACGATTGTCTGGCTGGCGTTCACGCAGATCGTTGCGTCCGGCTTGGGCGGCTATATCGCCGGCCGGTTGCGCGTCAAATGGGCCAACATGCACGGTGATGAAGTGTACTTCCGTGATACCGCCCATGGCTTCCTGGCCTGGGCCGTGGCCACATTGATCACCGCGGTGCTGGTGGTGGGTTCGGTCAGCAGTGTCGTCACCGGTGGTGTCAAGGCCGGTGCCAGCGTTGCGGCGGGCGCCGCCAGCGGTATGACGCAAGCTGCCGGCAGTGCAGCCAAGGGCGTCAATGGCGGTGACTTCGACTACTACGTCGACAGCCTGTTTCGTGATGATCGCCCGGTAGCCGTCAGTGATGACGCTGCCCATGGCGTGGTTGCACGTATCTTGACCCGCACCTTGAGCAATGACGGCCAACTTGCCCCTGAGGACCGTGCCTACCTGGCCCAGTTGATCAGCCAGCGCACCAACCTCAGCCAGGCCGACGCTGAAGCGCGTATCGACAAGGTCTATGGCGATGCCCGCAAAGCCGTTGAAGACGCCAAGCTGAAAGCCAAGCAAGCCGCTGACACCGCCGCCAAAGTCGCTGCGTATACCTCGCTGTGGACCTTTGTCGCGCTGTTGATCGGTGCGTTCTTCGCCAGCTTCGCCGCCACCTTCGGCGGTCGCCGTCGCGATGCCGTGGTGTATGTCGAAACCGAACACTTCGTACGTTAATTATTCAAGGAGAACATCATGCGCTCATTACTGCTTTGGTTCCTCGGTGTGCCTATTCCGGTGATCATTCTGATTGCGATTTTCATGCATTGATTGCAGGTCCTGATCGTTAAAAAAATGTGGGGGCGGGCTTGTTTGCGAAGGGTGTGTATCGGTGACTCATGAGTTGGCTGATACGACACTTTCGCAGGCAAGCCCGCTCCCACATTTGGTTTTGTGTAGGGTCAGCCAGGTTGTCACCAGCAAGAGGCTGGCGACGACCGTCATGATTATCAACGCGGCGCTTGTGCCGTCGGACAATAATCCTGTGACCCAACTGCTTACTGCCGTCAGCAGCATTTGGGTGAAAAAGAACAGTCCCGACGCGGTTCCGGCAATCGCTCCGTAGGGCTGCAGCACCGACAACTGGCAGGCTGGAATCGTCATCCCCACCGACACCATGATCACAACCATCGGCAGCACAATCGCCAGCCATTCCCCTGGCAGCGCAGTGGCGGCCAGCGCGAGACCGATACTGCCCAGCACGTTCAGGCCTATCCCAGCAGCGATCAACCGATCGGGTTCGATGCGTCGTACCAAGCGTCGAAACAGGTTCGCGCCGAGCATGTAGCCACTGATGGTGGCGGCGAACACCAGGGCATATGCGGTGGCCGTCAGGTGGAAGCCCCTTTGCAGCAACGCCGATGACTCACTGATAAACGGAAAGTAGGTGCTGTATACGCAGCCGATGGCCAGGGCGTAACGCAGGAAATACCGGTCACGCAGTAATTGGCCGTAGATGCGCAACAGCCCGCTCGCTGGAGCGCCGGCGACTTGCGCCGCACGGGTTTCCGGAAGGCGGCGATACACCGTCAGGTACAGCAGCGCCCCCA
Source organism: Pseudomonas sp. MYb13 (assembly GCF_002980075.1). Taxonomy (NCBI): domain Bacteria; kingdom Pseudomonadati; phylum Pseudomonadota; class Gammaproteobacteria; order Pseudomonadales; family Pseudomonadaceae; genus Pseudomonas; species Pseudomonas sp. MYb13. The sequence goes on from NZ_PCQI01000020.1 coordinate 66,585, forward strand.
TCACCCCGAGCAGCACAAACAACCCTCGCCAATTGATCAGCGGCAGCATCAGGCTGCCGAGCACCGGCGCAGCCATGGGCGACACCGCCATGGCCATGGAGATCAAGCCCAGCAAACGCGCCTGTTCGTCGCGGTCGAAGTAGTCGCGCACAATCACGCGGCCGATCACGGTGGTGCAGCAACCGCCCAACGCCTGGAACAGGCGGGCAACAATCAGCACGGTGATGCTGCTTGCCAGGGCGCACGCCGCTGTGGCGACAACATACAGAAACAGCCCGCTCAGCAGCACCGGGCGGCGGCCAAACCGGTCAGTGAGCGGGCCACTGACCAGCAGGGAAATCGCCGAGCCGAGGGCATACAGTGTCAGGGTCAGTTGCAGTTGGCTGTCGCTGGTCTGGAAGTCGTCAGCCATAGAGGGCAGGGCCGGCAGGTGTAGGTCCAGGGTGATGCGCGGCAGCGCAATGAGCACGGTCAGCAGCACCAGCCAGAACCCGGTGGAGAGGGCGCGTTGAGTCATGGGAAGCCTCGATGCAGAGAGTAGAGCCCGAACTCTAGCGGTATTGTGGTTTAATCCTCAGTGCCATTTATGCCTTGTTCGATAGGACCACTATGAGCCGAGGAAAAACCGCATCCGCCCTGGACCTGCCGCGCCCCGATACGCTGGACGCAGGCAAGCAGCAGGGGGCCTACGACGCCCTGCGCGGGGCGATACTTGCTCGCCAATTACCGGCCGGCAGCCGCTTGCCGTCCACGCGCAGCCTGGCCGAGCGCTGGAGGGTGTCCCGTGGCACGTTGGAAGCGGCGTTCGACCGGCTGCACAGCGAAGGCTATGTGCAACGCGTGGCCGGCTCCGGCACACGGGTATGCGCGGTGATTCCCGAGCAGTTCATTGCCGCTCCGGTGGCCAGGGGAACGCCCCGGCGCGCGGTGGAACCCGACCTGCCGGATGCCGGTGTGCAGAGTCATGTGCCCTTCGTCGCGCGCCGCCCGGATGCCAGCCTGTTTGATCTTAAAACCTGGGCTCGCTGCTTGTCCCGTGGGTTATTGAACGTAGGGCCGGGCGTGCTGGAAGCGGCCCACCCGGCCGGCCTGCCCGCGTTGCGCGCGCAGATTGCCGACTACCTGCGCAGCTATCGTGGCATGCAGTGTGAGGCTGATGAAGTGATCGTCACCACCGGCATTCGCCATGCACTCGACCTGATTGCGCGCAGCGTGCTCAGCCCGGGCGACGTGGCCTGTGTGGAAGACCCGGGGTACCTGCCGGCGCGGCGCTTGTTCGCCCTGGCAGGCGCAAATGTGCACGGCATACCTGTCACTGCCGAGGGCCTCGACACCTCGCAACTTCCCCAGACCGCACGCTTGGCCTATGTCACGCCGGCGCACCAGGCACCTCTGGGCATGACCCTGTCGGTGTCCCGTCGCCTGGCGCTGCTGGATTGGGCGTCCCGCGCCGATGCCTGGGTGGTCGAAGACGATTACGACAGCGAATACAACTACAACATCGCGCCGTTGGCTGCGCTCAAGTCCCTGGATTCGGGCGACCGGGTGATCTACTGCGGCAGCTTCAACAAGAACTTGTTCCCCGGTTTGCGCGTGGGCTTCATGGTGGTGCCCAAGGTGTTGCGACGGTCGTTGCTGCGTACCCTGCAACTCACTGGGCATTCGGTGGGCGCGAGTGATCAATTGGGGCTGGTGGAGTTCATGCGCAGTGGCGCCTTTGTGCGTCACTTGCGCGCCTCGCGCCAGGCGTACCAGGCCCGCCGCGATACGTTACTGGAGTGCTTGGGTGGACACTGTACGGTCAGCGGCCAGCAGGCCGGACTGCATTTTGTGCTGTGGCTACCGGTAGGTGTGGAGGAGGGCGACTTCTGTACCCGCGCGGCTGAAGTGGGGTTGACGCTGCAGCCGCTGGGCAAGTTCTGCCACGGAGTGACCTTGCCGCCAGCAGTGATCATCGGCTACACCGCGCTGACCCTGGCTCAGATCCGTTATCACGGCCGTGCACTGGCCCAATTGTTAATAGCGGCTTAACCCGCGCTTGGCTAGACTCGCGCCCTATGAGCCGCCTCTTGCGTTTGATCCTGGTCCTGCTGTTGAGCCTCACGCTTCCCCTGACCGGGATGGCGGGCGTGCCGTCGAGCACCGAGCCCTGCCCCATGAAGATGTCGGACATGCAGATGATGACCGACATGGCCCCCGACTGCTGCCAGGACGGCGTTGACCACGGCAAGGCCTGCAAGCCCGGCCAGGAATGCAAGACCGGTAGCCTGCTGCAACTGTCCATACCGGTACTCAAGGCTCCCTTGACCCTCGCTCATCCGCTGCTCGTCAGCACCTCATCGGACTTCATCCCTGACCGCACGCCGTCCGGCGTCTGGCGCCCGCCCCGTGCCTGATTCCTGTTGCACCTGAAGACACATCCCCTGTGCGGGATGGCTTTGCTGTGGGCCGCCTAAAGCGCCGCACAGCGCAACGGAACAGGAATCTTCAACATGAATGCCCTCTACATGCGCGCCCTGGTGGTGGGCGTGCTGGCGTGGCCGGCGTTGGCGCGTGCGCTGACCCTGGACGACGCCTTGCGCCTTGCGCACACCAACGCGCCGTCGCTTGCGGCTGAGTCGGCCAGGCTACAGGCCGCGACCCAGGCGGCGATACCTGCAGGTGAACTGCCCGATCCCAAGCTGCTGGTAGGCCTGCAGAATTTTCCCATTGGCGGGCCCAATCGCGGCACGTTGAATGGCGATGACATGACTGAACAAATGATCGGTATCCAGCAACAGGTGCCCAGCCGCGACAAGCGCCGGGCCCGCGTCGAGTTGGCGGTTGCGACGGTGGAACGCACGGCGGCCGAGGGGCGTATCGAACGCCTGAATGTGCGCCAGGCCACAGCCCAGGCCTGGATTCGTGCGTATGCGGTGGAGCGCAAGGACGCCTTGTTCAGGGATTTCTACCAGCAGAACCGCCTGCTGCAAGACAGCGTGCGCGCGCAGTTGGCCGGGGGGCGCGGCCAGCCCTCGGATAGCGTCATTCCCAGGCAGGAAGCCGCCGAGCTGGCCGGGCGCGAAGACGAGTTGGTCCAGCAGCGCGCCCAGGCCCGTGCGGCGCTCAAGCGCTGGATCGGCCCAGCCGCCAGCGAAACACCCAGCGGCCAGTTTCCCAGCTGGCCTGTGGACGCGCGTTACAACCTGCACCTTCACCCGGAGCTCCAAGCCTTTGCGCCGCGGACCCGCCAGGCCGAGGCGCGGTTGCGCGAAGCCCGTGCGCAAAAGACCTCGGACTGGAGCTGGGAGGTGGACTATCAGCACCGTGGCCGTGAGTACGGCGACATGGTCAGCCTGCAATTGAGTCTCGACCTGCCGATCTTCCCTGGCCGCCGGCAAAACCCCGGGATCGCCGCCCGGCAGGCCGAACTGGATCAACTGGAGGCCGAGCGCGAAGCGACCGTCCGGGAGCATGCCCAGCAGCTGGATGACGACTTGGCGCAATACCAGCGCCTGGACCGCGCCGTACTGCGCAGCCAGGACAGCCTGGTGCCACTGGCCGAAGAGAAAGTCGCGCTGAGCCTGGCCGGTTACCGGGCGGGCAAGGGTGACTTGCTCAACGTAGTCAGCGCCCGGCGTGAACTGGTCGAGGCCCGCTTCAAACAGATCGATGCCATCGAGCAGCGTGCCCTGGTCGGCGCGCAGCTGTATTTCGCCTATGGAGAACCCGCCCATGATTAATCGATCACTCGCGGTTGTGCTGTTGGGGGCGGGCCTTGGCGCAGGGTACTGGCTGGGGCAGGCACCGGTGTCGGTGTCGGTGCCGGCCACGGCGGAAAAACCGGCGCTGTACTGGTACGACCCGATGTACCCGCAGCAGCAGTTCGACAAGCCCGGCAAGTCGCCGTTCATGGACATGCAGTTGGTACCACGTTATGCCGATAGCGCTTCGGATAATACCGCCGTGCAGATCGACCCGCGTGTGGCGCAGAACCTCGGCGTGCGCCTGGCGACGGTCACCCGTGGCGTGATGGCGTCCACACTGGAGGTGCCTGGCATTCTTGCCTTCAACGACCGTGACGTCGCCGTGGTGCAGGCGCGTGCAAGTGGTTTTGTCGAGCGCGTTCATGACCGCGCGCCGGGGGATGTGCTCAAGTCGGGTGCGCCCTTGGTGGACCTGTTGATACCCGAATGGGCGGCAGCTCAGGAAGAGTTCCTGGCCCTGCGCCGCAGCGCCGACGCCCGCTTGTTGGCAGCAGCTCGGCAGCGCTTGCGCCTCAGCGGAATGCCCTCCGGATTGATCGCCCAGATCGAGCGAAGCGGGCGTGCGCAATCGGTGGTGACCGTCACCAGTCCAATAGGCGGTGCGGTGCAGACCCTGGAGGTGCGCGAAGGCATGACCGTGGCGGCGGTGCAGACCCTGGCGCGCATCAATGGCCTGGATCGCGTGTGGTTGCAAGTCGCGGTGCCGCAGGACCAAGGTGCGGCGCTGACCGTTGGGCAGGCGGTTGAAAGTCGCTTTGCGGGGCTCGCGGGCCAGACCTTCAAGGGCACTGTCAGTGCGATTTTACCGGCCATTGCCAGTGACAGCCGCACGATCCAGGTGCGCGTTGAACTGCCCAATCCCGACGGCACGTTGCGCCCCGGCATGACAGCCCAGGTGCGCCTGGCGCAATCCACCGTGCAACCCGTGCTGCAAGTGCCCAGCGAAGCGCTGATCCGCACGGGCAAGCGCGTCGTGGTGATGCTGGCGGAGGAGGGCGGGCATTACCGTCCGGTGGACGTTGAAGTCGGTGCGCAAAGCCAGGACCAGACGACCATCCGCAGTGGCCTGCAGGAGGGCCAGCAGGTGGTCGCGTCGGGTCAATTCCTGCTGGATTCTGAAGCCAGTTTGCGCGGGGTTTCCGCTCGATCGTCCGGCCCTTCTGAAATGAGCATGCAGCCGGGAGACCAGCCATGATCGCCCTGTTGATTCGCTGGTCGGTGGCCAACCGCTTCCTGGTCTTGCTCGCTACGCTGTTTATCACCGCCTGGGGTCTGTGGGCGGTGCAGAATACGCCGGTCGACGCGCTGCCGGACCTCTCGGATGTGCAGGTGATTATCCGCACACCGTATCCCGGCCAGGCACCGCAGATCGTGGAAAACCAGGTCACCTACCCAATGACCACCACCATGCTTTCGGTACCGGGGGCCAAGACTGTGCGTGGGTTTTCGTTCTTCGGCGACAGCTATGTGTACGTGCTGTTCGACGAAGGCACCGACCTGTATTGGGCGCGCTCGCGGGTGCTGGAATACCTCAGTCAGTTGCAGGCTCGGCTGCCGGCATCGGCCAAGCCGGCGCTGGGGCCGGACGCCACCGGCGTGGGCTGGATCTACCAGTACGCATTGGTAGACCGTAGCGGCCGGCACGATCTGGCGCAGTTACGCGCGTTGCAGGACTGGTTCCTCAAGTTCGAACTCAAGACCCTGCCCAACGTGGCGGAAGTCGCGACCATCGGTGGCCAGGTCAAGCAGTACCAGGTGCAGCTCGATCCGTTGGCGCTGGCCAGTCGTGGCATTACCCAGTCGCAGGTGGTGGACGCCATCGGCAAGGCCAACCAGGAAACCGGCGGTTCGGTCCTGAACATGGGGGAGTCCGAGTACATGGTGCGGGCTTCCGGCTACCTCACGTCGCTGCAGGATTTTCGTGGGATCCCCCTGCGACTGGATGCCAACAATGTGCCGGTCACTCTGGGCGATGTGGCAACCATTCAACTGGGCCCGGACCTGCGCCGGGGCATCAGCGAACTCGACGGTGAAGGCGAGGCGGTGGGTGGCGTAGTGATCCTGCGCAGTGGCAAAAATGCGAGGGAAGCCATCGCCGCGGTCAAGAGCAAGCTCAAGCAGCTGAAAAACAGCCTGCCGCCCGGTGTGGAGATCGTTACTACCTACGACCGCAGTAAACTCATCGACCGCGCCGTGGACAACCTCAGCCATAAATTGCTGGAAGAGTTCCTGGTGGTGGCGCTGGTGTGCGGGGTTTTCCTTTGGCACCTGCGCTCATCACTGGTGGCGATCATCTCGCTGCCGGTGGGGGTGCTGATCGCGTTTATTATCATGCGCTTGCAGGGCATCAACGCCAACATCATGTCGCTGGGCGGTATTGCGATTGCCATCGGCGCGATGGTGGACGCGGCGGTGGTGATGATCGAAAACGCCCACAAGAAAATCGAAGCCTGGCATCACGCCCATCCGGGCCGCGAGCTCAAGGGTGAAGACCATTGGAAAGTCATCACCGACGCGGCGGTGGAGGTCGGCCCGGCGCTGTTTTTCTGCCTGTTGATCATCACCTTGTCGTTTATCCCGGTGTTTACCCTGCAGGCCCAGGAAGGCCGGCTCTTCGGCCCGCTGGCCTATACCAAGACCTACGCCATGGCGGCCGCCGCCGGCTTGTCGGTGACCTTGATCCCGGTGCTGATGGGCTACTGGATTCGCGGGCGCATCCCCGACGAGCAGCGTAACCCGCTCAATCGAGGCCTGATCAGGCTTTACCAACCGGCGCTGGAGGCCGTGTTGCGTTGGCCACGTGTGACGCTGCTGGTGGCGCTGGTGGTGGTCGCCAGTGCGTTGTGGCCCCTCTCGAAACTGGGCGGGGAATTCCTGCCGCCGCTGGACGAAGGCGACTTGCTGTACATGCCCTCGGCGCTGCCGGGCTTGTCGACGCAAACAGCCGGGGAGTTGCTGCAACGCACTGACCGCCTGATCAAGACGGTGCCGGAAGTCGCCCACGTATTCGGCAAGGCCGGTCGCGCCGAAACGGCCACCGACCCGGCGCCGCTGGAGATGTTCGAGACCACGATTGAATTCAAGCCCCGCGAGCAATGGCGCCCCGGCATGACCCCGGACAAGCTGGTCAAGGAACTCGACCGCGTGGTGCAGGTGCCCGGCCTGACGAACATCTGGATCCCGCCGATCCGCAACCGCATCGATATGCTGGCTACGGGCGTCAAAAGCCCGATCGGGGTGAAAGTGGCCGGCACCAGCCTGATGCAGATCGATACGGTCACCCAGGCCGTGGAAAAGGTCGCGAAGGGCGTGGCGGGTGTCAGTTCTGCCTTGGCGGAACGCCTCACCGGAGGGCGCTACATTGACGTCGATATCGACCGCGCAGCTGCCGCGCACTACGGGCTGAACATCGCTGATGTGCAGTCGATCGTGTCCGGCGCCATCGGCGGGGAAACCATCGGTGAAACCGTAGAAGGGCTGGCGCGTTTTCCGATCAGCCTGCGTTACCCGAAGGAATGGCGCGATTCGGTGACGGCCTTGGGTAATGTACCGATCTATACGCCGTCGGGCAGCCAGATCACCCTGGGCACGGTGGCCAAGGTCAAGGTGACCGATGGCCCACCTATGCTCAAGAGCGAAAACGCACGCCCGTCGGGTTGGGTCTACATCGACGTGCGTGACCGCGACCTGGCCTCCGTGGTGAAGGACCTGCGTGCCGCGATCAATCAGCAGGTCCAGCTGCAACCGGGCATGAGCCTCAGCTATTCAGGGCAGTTCGAGTTCCTGGAGCGTGCCAACCAGCGCCTCAAGCTGGTAGTGCCGGCCACCTTGCTGATCATCTTCGTGCTGTTGTACCTGACCTTTCGCCGGGTGGATGAAGCGTTGCTGATCCTGGCAACCTTGCCGTTCGCGCTGACGGGCGGGGTATGGTTGCTTGACTGGATGGGCTTCAACCTGTCGGTGGCCACGGGTGTGGGCTTTATCGCGCTGGCAGGGGTGTCGGCGGAGTTCGGCGTGATCATGCTGCTCTACTTGAAAAGTGCCTGGGCCGAGCGCAACGATGGCGACTTGCCGGCCGCGATCATGCAAGGCGCGGTCATGCGCGTGCGCCCAAAGGCCATGACGGTGGCCGTCATCATCGCCGGCCTGCTGCCGATCCTGCTGGACGGCGGCACTGGCAGCGAAGTCATGAGCCGCATCGCCGCCCCGATGATTGGCGGGATGCTCACGGCGCCGCTGTTGTCCCTATTTGTCATCCCCTCCGCGTACCTTCTGATGCGCCACCCCAACCCCTGACGCTGAGCAATAAATGTGGCAGCGGGCTTGCTCGCGAATGCGCTGTATCAGTCGGCTAACCAGTCGCTCCCAGACCGCTTTCGCGAGCAAGCCGCTCCCGCAGGAGGGCCTTCAGAGGCCCAAGCTCAATCATCAAACCCCACCTGCTCATGAATCTCATCCACCTTCAACTCCAACCGATACGCCACGGCAATGAACAACGCCTGGCACAGGCACAACGTGGCGCTCAACGAACGGAAGGCAAACGACGACCCCTCGTTCACCAACAGCACCGCGTTAGCCCGCTTGGCCAGCGGCGACAGGTTGCTGTCGGTGATGATCAGCGTCTTGGCCTGGTGGTGCTGGGCAATGCGCAGGCAGTGCTGGGTCTCTTTGCCGTAGGGCGTAAAGCTGATCGCAATCACCAGGTCATTGGCGCGCACGCTGCGCATCTGCTCGCGGTAGCTGCCGCCCAGGCCCGAGATCAGGTGGATGCGCTTGTTGGTGTGCTGCAGGTTGTAGACCAGGTAATCGGCCACTGCAAAGGAGCGGCGCACGCCGACCACGTAGATATTGTCGGCATTGACCACCAGGTCCACGGCTTTCTCGAAGGCGGTGTCATCCAGCTCCAGCCCCAGGCGCTCGATGCCCGACAGCGTGGCATTCACGCATTCGCGCGCCAGGTCGCCGCCGCTGGCCTTCTGCGACTTGTTGGCGATCATGCTGCGGATGCGCTGCTGGTAGTTCTGTACCGGCGTGGTCTTGTGGGTGTAGGCCTCGCGAAACAGCGCCTGCATTTCACTGAAGCCACTGAAACCGAAGCGCTGGGAGAAGCGCACGATGGCCGACGGGTGCACTTCGCACTCGCGGGCGATGTCGCTGATGCGGTCGACCATGATCCGGTCGCTCTGCTGGCTCATGTAGCTGGCGATGCGCTTGAGTTGGCGCGGCAGGCTCTCGTATTCGTCGGTGATCAGCTGCAACAGGCGCTCGGCATTGATCGGAGGGCTGGCGATAGAGTCTTCCAGGGTGGTCTCGGGATCGGTGCGGGACATGGGCAATCCTTCTGGCGTTTTTGTCTGTTGCGCTGATGGGTGGCGCAAGTCTACAGGGTAGGCGCAAAAAAATACCTCGGCATCACGGCCGGCGTGGCCTGCTGAAACGATGCACTGTGGTTGCGACGCCCTTGCACGAGCTTAATGGAAAAAATATTCCAATGAAAAAATATCTGGAATAAATATTGATTGGTGTCGCCGGACGTTCTAGTCTGCTCCCACCAAGAGCGTTTGCCGTCGCCACGGCGGCACAACGCAGGCTGATAAAAATAACAGGAGCCAGCATGGGCCAGACTCGTTTTGCCAGTGGGCGTCAATTGGATCTGATTTGCCTCGGGCGCCTGGGCGTCGACCTCTATGCACAGCAAGTGGGTGCACGGCTTGAGGACGTGTCCAGCTTTGCCAAGTACCTGGGCGGGTCCTCCGCCAACATCGCCTTTGGCACCGCGAGGCTTGGGCTCAAGTCGGCGATGCTGAGCCGTGTCGGCGACGACCACATGGGGCGTTTCCTGGTGGAGTCCCTGGCCCGTGAAGGCTGCGATACCAGCGGCATCAAGGTCGACCCGGAACGCCTCACCGCCCTGGTGTTGCTCGGCCTCAAGGACCGCGAGACCTTCCCCCTGGTGTTCTACCGCGAAAACTGCGCCGACATGGCCCTGCGTGCTGAAGACATCAATGAAGCCTTCATCGCTTCCAGCAAAGCCCTGCTGATCACCGGCACGCATTTCTCCACCGACGGTGTGTACAAGGCCAGCATCCAGGCGCTGGATTACGCCGCCAAGCACAACGTCAAGCGCGTACTGGATATTGATTACCGCCCAGTGCTGTGGGGCCTGGCAGGCAAGGCCGATGGCGAAACCCGTTTTGTCGCCGACCAGAATGTCAGCCAGCATGTACAGAAAATCCTGCCGCGCTTCGACCTGATCGTCGGAACCGAAGAAGAATTCCTGATCGCGGGGGGCAGTGAAGATCTGCTCACCGCCTTGCGCAAGGTGCGCGAACTGACCTCGGCGACCCTGGTTGTCAAGCTCGGCCCCCAAGGTTGCACCGTGATCCACGGCGCCATCCCCGCACGCCTGGAAGACGGCGCCATCTACCCCGGTGTGCGCGTTGAAGTGCTCAATGTGCTGGGTGCCGGCGACGCGTTCATGTCGGGGTTCCTCAGCGGCTGGATCAACGACGCCAGTGACGAACGCTGCAGCCAGTTGGCCAATGCCTGTGGCGGCCTGGTTGTTTCTCGCCACGCGTGTGCGCCGGCCATGCCGACGCCCGCGGAGCTCGACTACCTGTTCAACAGCCCGGTGCCGATCACTCGGCCGGACCAGGACGCGACCCTGCAACGCCTGCACCGCGTGACGGTGCCGCGCAAGGCCTGGAAGCAGCTGTTCGTGTTTGCTTTCGATCACCGCTGGCAACTGGTGGACCTGGCGCAGAAGGGCGGCCAGGACCCGGCGCGCATCAGCGATGCCAAGCAACTGTTCATAAAAGCCATCGAACGCGTCGAGAAAAAACTCGCCGAGCAGGGCGTGGAAGCCGACGTCGGCCTGCTGGCCGACCAACGTTTCGGCCAGGACGCGCTAAACGCCGCCAGCGGGCGCGGCTGGTGGATCGCGCGCCCGGTTGAAGTGCAGAACTCGCGGCCCCTGGCGTTCGAACATGGCCGCTCGGTGGGCAGCAACCTGATTGCCTGGCCCCAGGAACAGATCATCAAGTGCCTGGTGCAATTCCATCCCGACGACGAACCGTTGTTGCGCCTGGAGCAGGAAGCGCAACTCAAGGCGGTGTACGAGGCGTCGATGGTCAGCGGCCATGAACTGTTGCTGGAAGTCATCCCGCCCAAGGATCACCCGTCCACTTACCCCGACGTGCTCTATCGCAGTCTCAAGCGCCTCTACAACCTGGGCATCTACCCGGCGTGGTGGAAGATCGAGGCGCAATCGGCCGACGACTGGAAGAAGCTCGACGAACTGATCCAGGAGCGCGACCCGTACTGCCGAGGCGTGGTGTTGCTGGGCCTGAATGCCTCGGCCGAATGCCTTGCCGATGGTTTCCAGCAAGCCCGCCTGAGCACGACCTGCCGAGGCTTTGCCGTAGGCCGTACGATCTTCCAGGAGCCAAGTCGCGCGTGGATGGCCGGTGAGATTGATGACGAGACCCTGACCCAGCAGGTGCAGGCTACGTTCGAACAGCTCATCAGCGCTTGGCGCCACGCCAGAGACTGAACACAGGCCCCAATTTTAAATGCGACCCAATGTGGGAGCTGGCGTGCCTGCGATGCAGGCGACTCGGTCCATCAGAGACACCGAGTGGGTGCCATCGCAGGCAAGCCAGCGCCCACATAAAGCAGATCTCAGTGATACCTGAAAATAATAAAGGTGCAGCCATGCCCGCAATCCGAATTGGCATCAACCCGATCTCCTGGAGCAACGACGACTTGCCGGCCCTGGGTGGTGAAACGCCCCTGAGCACCGCCCTGAGCGAAGGCAAGGAGATCGGCTACGAAGGCTTCGAACTCAACGGTAAATTCCCCAAGGATGCCAAGGGCGTCGGCGATGTGTTGCGCCCCTACGACCTGGCGCTGGTCTCTGGTTGGTACTCCAGCCGGCTGGCACGCCGCTCGGTGGCTGAGGAAATCGAAGCCATCGGCGCGCATGTCGAGTTGCTGAAACAGAACGGTGCCACGGTGCTGGTGTATGGCGAGGTGGCCGATTCGATCCAGGGGGCGCGCGTCCGCCTGATCGAGCGCCCGCGCTTCCACAGCGAGCACGCCTGGCAGGACTATGCCGACAAACTCACCGAACTGGCGCGGTTCACCCTGTCCCAAGGCGTGCGCCTGGCGTATCACCACCACATGGGGGCCTACGTCGAGTCCCCGGAAGACATCGACCAATTGATGCAACGCACGGGCCCGGAAGTCGGCCTGCTGTTCGATTCCGGCCACTGCTACATGGGCGGCGGGGAACCCCTCGACGTGCTGCGCAAACATATCGGGCGTATCTGCCACGTGCACTTCAAGGACGTGCGCAAGCCGGTGGTACAACTGGCACGCAACCAGATGTGGAGTTTCCCTGACTGCATCGTCAACGGCACCTTCACCGTGCCCGGCGATGGCGACATCGACTTCGCCGAACTGCTCGATGTGCTGCTGGCCGCCCAGTACGAAGGCTGGCTGGTGGTGGAAGCCGAGCAGGACCCGGCCGTTGCCCCAAGCTATATCTATGCGAAAAAAGGCTACGACACCTTGCGTGCGCTTCTGAATGAGAGGGCCGGACAATGAGCTTGTTGGTCAAGAGCAGCAAACGCGGAAAAACCATGGTCGCCCTGGAAGAAGGCCGTCTTGAGTACGTGGGCTTTGCCGCCTACCGCCTGAGCCTTGGCGAAACCCTGCCGGTCAGCGCCGGTGACCAGGAGCTGTGCCTGGTGTTGCTCAGTGGTCGGGTGAACATCGAGGGTGAAGGCTTCAACTGGCAGAACCTGGGGGATCGCCAATCGGTGTTTGAAGAGAAATCTCCCTTTGCCGCCTATCTGCCACCTGGCACCGATGCGCAGGTGACTGCCTTGAGCGATGTGCAGATCGCCGTGTGCGCCGCGCCCGGCGGCGAGGGCTACGAGCCACGGCTGATCCGTCCGGAAAACTGCAAGCGCAGCGTGCGTGGCAAAGGGGCCAACACCCGCTACGTGTGCGACATCCTGCCTGACAGCGAGCCGGCCCATTCGCTGCTGGTGGTGGAGGTGCGCACGCCGTCCGGGCATTCGTCGAGCTACCCGCCGCACAAGCACGACACCGATGACCTGCCGCACCAGAGCTTCCTTGAAGAGACCTATTACCACCAGATCAATCCGCCCCAGGGCTTCGTGTTCCAGCGGGTGTACACCGACGACCGCAGTATCGACCAGGCCATGGCCGTGGAAAACAGCGACCTGGTGGTGGTGCCCAAGGGGTATCACCCCGTCAGCGTGCCGTATGGCTACGAGTCCTACTATCTCAACGTCATGGCCGGCCCCAAGCGTGCCTGGCATTTCCACAACGACCCGCAGCACAGCTGGCTGCTGGACCTCTGATCAGCGGTTCTGGACGGAGAACAATAACAATGAAGTCGCCTCTACGTTTCGCCCTCAACCGCATGGTCGCACCCCATTTGTCCCTGCCGGATTTCATCGACTTGGCCGTGACGCTCAAGTGCGATGCCATCGAGATCCGCAACGACCTGGCGGACAAACAAATAGAATTTGGCACCCCGGCCAGCCGCGTACGCGAACTGTGCGCGGTGCAGGGCATCACCGTGTTGTCGATCAACGCGCTGTACCCCTTTGATGTGTGGAGCGACGAACGCCGTGCCCAGGCGATCCAGCTGGCAACCTACGCCCGCGAGTGCGGCGCCCAGGGCCTGGTGATGTGCCCGCTCAATGAGCCGGGCGACACGCGCAACGAAGCCCAACGCGCCGCCGGTCTGCGCACGGCCTTGAGCGAGTTGGCGCTGATCCTGCGCGAGTACGGGATTCTCGGTTTCATCGAACCCCTGGGCTTTGAAGCATGTGCCCTGCGGCGCAAGCGCGTGGCGGTGGATGCGATCAAGTCCATCGGCGGCCTGGATGTGTTCCGCCTGGTGCACGACACCTTTCATCATCACCTGGCCAGCGAGCATGAGTTTTTCCCGGAACTGACCGGCCTGGTGCACATCTCCGGCGTGGAAGATGCCGAGGCGCCGCTGCATTCGATTCGCGACGGCCACCGCGTGCTGGTGGGCGAGGGCGATATCCTCGGCAACGCGGCGCAGATCGACACGCTGCTCAGCACCGGTTACGGCGGCTACCTGTCGTTCGAGCCGTTTGCCGAGAGCGTGCATGGCCTGGCTGACATCCAGCAAGCGTTGGGCGCGAGCATTGCCCACCTGCAAAAATCCCGGACCTGACACCGGACAAACTGTGGGATCACTGTTGATCGACAGATGTGCATTCATTCAAGGTGCGAACATGAGTACAACAAGATTGACCATGGCCCAGGCCCTGGTGAAGTTCCTGGATAACCAATACATCGAAGTCGATGGCGTGCAGAGCAAGTTCGTCGCCGGGGTGTTCACGATTTTCGGCCACGGCAATGTGCTGGGCCTGGGCCAGGCCCTGGAGCAGGACAGCGGTGACCTGGTGGTGCACCAGGGGCGTAACGAGCAGGGCATGGCCCACGCGGCCATCGGTTTCGCCAAGCAGCACCTGCGCCGCAAGATCTACGCGTGCACCGCCTCCGTAGGCCCAGGCGCCGCCAACATGCTGACTGCTGCGGCGACCGCCACGGCCAACCGCATCCCGTTGCTGCTGTTGCCTGGCGATGTGTATGCCAGCCGGCAGCCCGACCCGGTGTTGCAACAGATCGAACAGTTCCACGACCTGAGCATCAGCACCAACGATGCCTTCCGCTCCGTGAGCAAATACTGGGACCGCATCAACCGCCCCGAGCAGTTGATGACCGCCGCGATCCACGCCATGCGCGTGCTCACCGACCCGGCCGAAACCGGCGCCGTAACCCTGGCGTTGCCCCAGGATGTGCAGGCCGAGGCCTGGGACTATCCGGATTACTTCCTGCACAAACGCGTGCACCGCATCGAGCGTCGCCCAGCAACCACTGCAATGATCGGCGATGCCTTGGCGGCTTTTCGGGGCAAGCGCAAGCCGCTGATCATCTGCGGTGGCGGCGTGAAGTACGCCGGCGCCAATGCCGCACTGCAAGCTTTTGCCGAGCGTTTCGAGATTCCCTTCGCCGAGACCCAGGCGGGCAAGAGCGCCGTGGTCTCCAGTCATCCGCTGAACGTCGGCGGGATCGGTGAAACCGGTTGCCTGGCGGCGAACTTGCTGGCACCCGAGGCCGACCTGATCATTGGTGTCGGCACGCGCTACACCGACTTCACCACCTCGTCCAAGTCGCTGTTCAAACATGCCGAGGTGACGTTTCTCAACCTCAACATCAGCCCGTGCGACGCCCTGAAACTCGACGGCGTGCAGGTGCTGGCCGACGCGCAGGTGGCCTTGGAAGCGCTCGCCGATGCCTTGGGGGATTACCGTTCCGGCTGGGGCGGGCAGATCGTTGAGGCCAAGGCGCAGCTGGAGGCCGAAGTGGACCGCGTGCATAACGTGGAATATGCCGCAGACGGGTTTGTCCCCGAGGTCGATGATCACCTGGACCGTGCGGTGCTGCGTGAATTCATCGAGTTGACCGGTTCGTGCCTGACCCAGAGCCGCGTGCTGGGCGTGCTGAACCAGGCGCTCGCCGACGACGCCATCATCGTCGCCGCTGCCGGCAGCCTGCCGGGCGACCTGCAACGTGCCTGGCGCAGCAAGGGCGTGAATACCTATCACGTCGAGTATGGCTATTCATGCATGGGCTACGAGATCAATGCCGCATTGGGCGTGAAACTCGCTGAACCGACCAAGGAGGTCTACGCACTGGTCGGCGACGGCTCCTACATGATGCTGCACTCGGAGCTGGCCACCTCGATCCAGGAGCGGCGCAAGATCAACGTGGTGCTGCTCGACAACATGGCCTTCGGTTGCATCAACAACCTGCAGATCGGCAACGGCATGGACAGCTTCGGCACCGAATTCCGCTACCGCAACCCTGAGAGCGGCAAGCTCGACGGCGGCCTGGTGCCGGTGGATTTCGCCATGAGCGCCGCGGCCTATGGCTGCAAGACCTACAAGGTCAGCACCGTGGAACAACTTGAAGCAGCGCTGGCGGATGCGCGGACTCAAACGGTGTCGACGCTGATCGATATCAAGGTGCTGCCCAAGACCATGATCCATGGCTACCTGTCGTGGTGGCGTGTAGGCGTGGCGCAGGTATCCACCAGCGAGCGCACGAATGCCGCTGCGAAAAAACTCAATGAACACCTGGCGAAGGCCCGGCAGTACTAATAACAAGAGGAGTTTTGTATGTCTTTGAAGCTTGGAGTGATTGGTACAGGCGCCATTGGCCGGGACCATATTCGTCGTTGCAGCCAAACACTGCTCAACAGCCAGGTGGTGGCGGTGACTGACATCAACCTTGAGCAAGCCGCCAACGTGGTGGCGGACTTGAAGCTGGACGCCGAGGTGTACCCCGATGGCCATGCGTTGATCAACTCGCCGCAAGTGGAAGCGATACTCGTGACCTCCTGGGGCCCGAGCCACGAAGCGTTCGTGCTCGCGGCCATCGCCGCCGGCAAGCCGGTGTTCTGCGAAAAACCGCTGGCGGTCACCGCCGAAGGGTGCCGCAAGATCGTCGATGCCGAAGTGGCCTACGGCAAGCGCCTGGTGCAGGTCGGCTTCATGCGCCCGTACGACGAAGGTTATCGCGCACTCAAGGCTGTGATCGACAGCGGCCAGATCGGCGAGCCGTTGATGCTGCACTGTGCGCATCGCAACCCGACGGTGGGCGAGAACTACAAGACTGACATGGCGATCACCGATACCTTGATCCACGAGTTGGATGTGCTGCGTTGGTTGCTCGACGATGACTACGTGTCGGTGCAAGTGGTGTTCCCGCGCAAATCCAGCAAGGCACTGGCCCACCTGCGTGACCCGCAGATCGTGCTGCTGGAAACCGCCAAGGGCACGCGCATCGATGTGGAAGTGTTTGTGAACTGCCAGTACGGCTACGACATCCAGTGCGAAGTGGTGGGGGAGACCGGTATCGCCAAGCTGCCGGAACCGTCCCAGGTGCAACTGCGCAGTGGCGCCAAGTTGTCCAATGCGATCCTGATGGACTGGAAGGATCGTTTTATCGGCGCCTACGACGTCGAGTTGCAGGCGTTCATCGACAGCGTACGCGCCGGGCAGGTTGGCGGGCCTTCGGCGTGGGATGGTTTTGCGGCGGCGGTGGCGGCGGATGCGTGCATTGAAGCACAGGGCAGTGAGCAGATTGTGAGGGTGAGCCTGCCGGATCGTCCGCACTTCTACGGCTAGACCATTGAAGAAACTCGCTCAAGAAAATGTGGGAGTTGGCTTGCCTGCGATAGCGGTCTTTCAGTTGGAAATGTAGCGCCTGATACACCGCCATCGCAGGCAAGCCAGCTCTCACGGTTGATCCGGTTTCCAATTCAAGAAGGTATTTACTCATGCGAATCGGATTGGTTGGCTACGGCCACGGCGGGCGCTTCTTTCATGCGCCGCTGATTGCCACCCTGCCAGGCGCCACTTTTGTCGGCGTGGTCACCCGCTCACCGGAACGCCGCCAGCAACTGGCGACTGACCACCCCGGCCTCAAGGCCTTCGACTCCATTGGCCAGATCGTCGAAGCCGGCGTCGACGCCCTGGTCATCTCCACCACCCTCAAGGGCCGTCCGGCGTTGGTGCTGGAAGCCATCGAACATGGCGTCACGGTGGTCAGCGACAAACCCTTTGCCGCCAACGCCGAGCAGGCTCAAGCGCTGATCACTGCGGCCGAACGCCAGGGCTCATTGCTCAGCGTCTACCAGAACCGGCGCTGGGACTCGGACTACCTGACCCTGCGCAAGCTCATCGATGCCGGCGCCCTCGGCACCATTACCCGTTTCGAATCCCGCGTGGAACGCTACAGCCCGACAGCCCTGGGCAACACCAGCGGTGGGGGTTGGCTACGTGACCTGGGCAGCCACCTGGTCGATCAGGCCCTGCAGTTGTTCGGCCCGGTGGATCGCGTGTTCGCCCAACTGCAATACAGCGCCGAGCACCCCACGGTGGACCACGGTTTCTTTGTCTCCCTGACCCATGCCAACGGTGTCATTTCTCACCTGTGGGGCAACGCCTTGCAAAACAGCCAGGCGCCGCGGTTCCGAGTCAGTGGTACCTCGGGCTGCTACACCGTCGAAGGCCTGGACGGCCAGGAAGAAGCCCTGATCGCTGGCAAGTCGCCAAAGACAGAAGGTGAGCATTGGGGGGCCGAGGAACACCGGCGTTGGGGCTGGTTCGAACAGGGCCCTGAGCGCGAGCGGGTGCCTTCCGAGAAGGGCTGCTGGACGCAGTTCTATCGGCAATTGCAAATGGCTGTGCAAGGGCAGGGACCGTTGCCGGTGGATGCCTATGACGCGCTGGAAACCACCCGTATATTGGACGCCGCACGCCTGAGCGCCGAGCGCCAGCAGGTGGTTTCAACAAAAATAGAATAAAATTCTAAAACAGGTTGATATGGAAATTATTTTCCAATAAAGTCTTTTCCAGGTTGCATAAAGTACGTTCGGACTCGATTCGCGCGACTCAACAAAAACAAGATCAAAAACAACCAGGTACCGTCAGATGAAAATCTTCAACGCTGTACTGCGAGTTTTACGCCCTGCCCACACGCCACGCGGCCTGCCCCGCGCCCGGCCGTTCTACTTCTCTTTCCTTAATGTGCTGTGCGTCGAAAACAAAGGCGCGCTGGTCTGCTGCATTCCCGGTGCACCGGTGGTTCGACTGCCCACCTCGCAACACCCGCTCTGATCAACGCAACGTCCAACAAAACCAACAAGAAAGTGGAGACAGACCGTTCATGAAGACCCCGATCCGTTTTACCGCGCTGGCCTTGTCCATGCTGCTCGCCAGCGGTGTTGCTTCGGCTGCCGATCTCAAGATAGGCGTGAGTATGTCCGCCTTCGATGACACCTTCCTCACCTACCTGCGCGAAGACATGGACAAGCAAGCCAAGTCCTATCCCAAGGGCGACGGCGTGCAGCTGCAGTTCGAAGACGCCCGCGCCGATGTGGTGAAGCAGTTGAGCCAGGTCGAGAACTTTATCAGCCAGAAAGTCGACGCCATTATCGTCAACCCGGTGGACACGGCTTCGACCGGCAACATCATCAAGGCCGCCACGGCGGCGAAAATCCCGTTGGTGTTCGTCAACCGCCGCCCTGACAGCCCGACGTTGGCCCCAGGCGTAGCGGCGGTGACCTCCGACGATGTCGAGGCCGGCAAGCTGCAGATGCAGTACATCGCCGAGAAGCTCGGCGGCAAGGGCAACATCGTGATCCTGCTGGGTGACCTGGCGAATAACTCCACCACCAACCGTACCAAGGGCGTGAAGGAAGTCCTGGCCAAATACCCGGGCATCAAGATCGAACAGGAGCAGACCGGGATCTGGCTGCGTGACAAGGGCATGACCCTGGTCAACGACTGGCTGACCCAGGGCCGCGACTTCCAGGCAGTGCTCTCGAACAACGATGAGATGGCAATCGGTGCGGCCATGGCGCTGAAATCGGCGGGCAAGAAGGGCGTGCTGATCGCGGGTGTCGACGGCACGCCGGACGGCCTGAACGCGATCACCAAGGGCGACATGACCGTGTCGGCCTTCCAGGATGCCAAGGGCCAGGCGGACAAGTCGGTGGAAACGGCACGCAAGATGGCCAAGAACGAGCCCATCGAGCAGAACGTGGTGATTCCGTTCCAGTTGATCACCCCGGACAACGTCAAAGACTTCAAGTAGCCCCTACATAACAACAATAAGCCGGCAGGGCGGTCGTGCCCGCCTTGCCGATGGAGTACCTCGCTATGCTCGCTCAAGCCGCTGTGTCGCAGCCCCCCGGTATCCAGTCGGTGCCGCTGGACGAACCCTACCTGCTGGAAATCGTCAACATCAGCAAAGGCTTTCCCGGCGTCGTGGCCCTGGCCGACGTGCAACTGCGGGTGCGCCCCGGCACGGTGCTGGCGCTGATGGGCGAGAACGGCGCGGGCAAATCGACGTTGATGAAAATCATCGCCGGCATCTACCAGCCTGACGCCGGGGAAATTCGCCTGCGCGGCAAGCCAATCGTGTTTGAAACACCCCTGGCGGCCCAGAAGGCCGGGATCGCGATGATCCACCAGGAACTCAACCTGATGCCCCATATGAGCATCGCCGAGAATATCTGGATCGGCCGCGAGCAGCTCAACAGCCTGCACATGGTCAACCACCGCGAAATGCATCGCTGCACAGCTGAGTTGCTGGCACGCCTGCGTATCAACCTGGACCCCGAGGAACACGTGGGCAACTTGAGCATCGCCGAGCGGCAGATGGTCGAGATTGCCAAGGCCGTGTCCTACGATTCCGACATCCTGATCATGGATGAACCGACATCGGCGATTACCGAGAAGGAGGTAGCCCACCTGTTTTCGATCATTGCCGACCTCAAGTCCCAGGGCAAAGGCATCGTCTACATCACGCATAAAATGAACGAAGTGTTCGCCATCGCCGATGAAGTGGCGGTGTTCCGCGACGGTCACTACATCGGCCTGCAACGCGCCGACAGCATGAACAGCGACAGCCTGATCTCGATGATGGTCGGCCGTGAGCTGAGCCAGCTGTTCCCGGTGCGCGAGACGCCCATCGGCGACCTGCTGCTGTCGGTCCGCGACCTGCGCCTGGACGGTGTCTTCAAGGGGGTCTCCTTCGACCTGCATGCCGGCGAAATCCTTGGCATCGCCGGCTTGATGGGCTCGGGCCGCACCAACGTGGCAGAAACCATTTTCGGCATCACCCCAAGCGATGGCGGGCAGATTGAACTGGACGGCAAAGCGGTGCGCATCAGTGACCCGCACATGGCCATCGAGAAGGGCTTCGCCCTGCTCACCGAGGACCGCAAGCTCAGCGGCCTGTTCCCGTGCCTGTCGGTCTTGGAAAACATGGAAATGGCCGTGCTGCCGCATTACTCGGACAACGGCTTTATCCAGCAGAAAGCCCTGCGCGCCCTGTGCGAGGACATGTGCAAGAAGCTGCGGGTGAAAACCCCGTCCCTTGAACAGTGCATCGACACCTTGTCCGGCGGTAACCAGCAGAAGGCGTTGCTGGCACGCTGGCTGATGACCAACCCGCGCCTGCTGATCCTCGATGAACCCACACGAGGCATCGACGTGGGCGCCAAGGCCGAGATCTATCGCTTGATCTCGTTCCTGGCCAGCGAAGGCATGGCGGTGATCATGATTTCCTCCGAGTTGCCTGAAGTGCTGGGCATGAGCGACCGCGTCATGGTGATGCACGAGGGCGAACTGATGGGCACCCTGGACCGCAGCGATGCGACCCAGGAAAAAGTCATGCAGTTGGCCTCCGGGATGACCGCAGTCCACTGACGTACAGAATAAAAAGGTGATTGGCTATGAACGCAATAACGGATAACAAACCCGCGACGGTGCCAACCAAGAGTCGTCGACGCATGCCCACCGAACTGAGTATCTTCCTGGTGCTGATCGGTATCGGCCTGGTGTTTGAATTGTTCGGCTGGATCGTGCGTGACCAGAGTTTCCTGATGAATTCCCAGCGCCTGGTGCTGATGATCCTGCAGGTGTCGATCATCGGTCTGCTCGCCATTGGCGTGACCCAGGTGATCATCACCACCGGTATCGACCTGTCCTCCGGCTCGGTGCTGGCACTGTCGGCGATGATTGCCGCCAGCTTGGCGCAAACCTCCGATTTTTCCCGGGCGGTGTTCCCCAGCCTGACCGACTTGCCCGTTTGGATCCCGGTGGCGATGGGGCTTGGCGTGGGGCTGCTGGCGGGCGCGATCAATGGCAGCATCATCGCTGTCACCGGCATCCCGCCGTTTATTGCGACGTTGGGCATGATGGTGTCCGCCCGTGGCCTGGCGCGTTACTACACCGAAGGCCAGCCGGTGAGCATGCTGTCGGACTCGTACACGGCCATCGGCCATGGCGCGATGCCGGTGATCATTTTCCTGGTGGTGGCGGTCATCTTCCACATTGCCCTGCGCTATACCAAGTACGGCAAGTACACCTACGCCATCGGCGGCAACATGCAGGCGGCGCGCACCTCGGGGATCAACGTCAAGCGCCACTTGATCATTGTCTACAGCATCGCGGGCTTGCTCGCGGGCCTGGCGGGCGTGGTCGCCTCGGCACGCGCCGCCACCGGCCAGGCTGGCATGGGCATGTCCTATGAGCTGGATGCGATTGCCGCGGCGGTGATCGGCGGTACCAGCCTGGCGGGCGGGGTAGGGCGCATTACCGGCACTGTGATCGGCGCGCTGATCCTCGGGGTGATGGCCAGCGGGTTTACCTTCGTCGGGGTGGACGCGTACATCCAGGACATCATCAAGGGCCTGATCATCGTGGTGGCGGTTGTCATCGATCAGTACCGCAACAAGCGCAAGCTCAAGCGCTGAAGCGTCTTCCTGCAGGTGCCGGCTTGCCGGCGATGGCATCCACAAGGTCCTCCTGAACGGACCGAAGGATCCGCATCGCCGGCAAGCTGGCTGTTGCATTCAACCGTTTGTCTCCTATATAGCTCCACAACACTGAATTTCTTGCTATAAACGCACTCCGATGACCATTCGCCGAGCCCGTCCTGGTGCTTTTGGGGGTTATCTGGGAAAAATGCCTGTCATTTCAGTTGCTGAGCCCTCAAGTCGGCCTTAGACTGCCGCCCCTCGTAAATTGAGTGCCGGGTGGCGCTTGAAATGGACGGCGCCTTTCCGAGACCTGCACAGGCCTTCCGGAACGCTCCCTTATTCGCCTTAATGCACGTATTTTTTATAGAGAAATCAATGACAAAGGAAAAGTTGCTGGCCATGCCGGCGGATGACTACATGAATGCCGAACAGCACGCTTTTTTCGAGCAGTTGCTGCAAGACATGAAAGTGGAACACCACGAGCGCATTGAACAGAACCGCATCGCCATTGAAAGCCTGGATACCCCGGCCGACCCGGCTGACGCCGCTTCCGTGGAAGAAGAGCGTACCTGGCTGGTGAATGCCATCGACCGCGACCAGCGCATGCTGCCGCAACTTGAGCGCGCCCTGGAGCGCATCAAGGAAGATTCCTTTGGCTGGTGCGATGACAGCGGCGAGCCTATTGGCCTCAAGCGCCTGCTGATCAGCCCGACCACCAAGTACTGCATCGAAGCGCAAGAGCGCCACGAGCAGATCGACAAGCACCAGCGCCAAGCCTGATGCGGTGAAGCTGGGGGGCTGCCACGCGGCTCCCCAGGGAAAGACCCGTTACACCCCGGTGTATTGATCTACTGCAAGTCACCCCACTAAAGGCCCATGGATAATGGCCCGATAGTGGCGTTTAATGCAGTGACAATAACGACAAGCAGTGGGGTAACGAAGATGGCTGGAGACGGATCTCTGATGGGCGCAGCAGTGCCACCGCAGCCGGTGGTGCGCGGGCTGCCCGGCTGGCTTACGCCGCTTCTGCAGAGCGCCGCCCTGGTGCTGGTCCTGCTGGGCCTGGCGTTTGCCAGCCTGCCGTTGTACCTCTGCCTGCCACTGGCCTTGCTGGTGATCTGGCTGCCTCGCTTGAAAAATCGCACACCTGTCATTGCCGCTTTCGACGCCGTCGATGGCATTGGCGAGTTGACTCGCGACCTGTCCTATACCACCAGCCATAACGCCTTGTCCGCAGCCGGCGTGGCCTATTCGGTCAAGCAACTGGCGGCCAGGTTGCAGTCGCAGTTGAGCGCCGCCAAGCAGATTGTCAGCAGTGCCGAAGTGATGATCGGCACCGAAAAGATCACTTCTCAACTCAGCCGTGAGGCTTTGCAAGCGGCCAGCCAGGCCCATCAGCGCAGCACCGAAGGCCGCGACGTGCTGGCCCAATCGATCACCCGCATGCACCAGCTCAGCCAGCGCGCCAATGCCAGCCGCGAACTGATCGAAGCGTTGAGCCAGCGCAGCGAGGAAATCCAGCGGGTGACGCTGGTGATCCAGTCGATCGCCAGCCAGACCAACCTGCTGGCACTCAACGCGGCCATTGAAGCGGCGCGTGCCGGTGAGCATGGGCGCGGGTTTGCCGTGGTCGCGGATGAAGTGCGTGGGTTGGCGGGCCGTACGGCCACGGCCACCGATGAAGTTGGGGTGATGGTGGCGGACATTCAGCAGCGCACCGCCCAGGTGGTGGAGCAGATTCGCCAGCTCTCGGCCGACCTGCACACCGGTGTCGAGCAGGTGGAGCATGCCGGCGAGCAGTTGCACAGTATCGCCAGCCTGGCTGCGGATGTGGAAGGCCAGGTCAATGCAATCGCCCAAGGCACCGACACCAACCGCACCCAGCTCGACAGCCTGTTCCATGCCGTGGAACAGATGCGCAGTGACCTGGCCGTCAGCGACCAGCAAACCCGCCAGCTCGCCGACGCCGCCGTGCAGATGGAGGGCCAGGCCGAAACCATCAGCGAACGCCTGGCGGAAGTCGGGCTGGATGACTATCACCAGCGTATCTATGACTTGGCCCGTGAAGGTGCGAGCCGGATTGCCGCGCAATTCGAAGCCGATGTGCAGCAGAACCGCATCAGCCTGGATGACCTCTTCGACCGCAGCTATACGCCTATCGCCAATACCCACCCGAGCAAGTACCACACTCGCTTTGACGGCTACACCGACCAGGTGCTGCCGGCGATCCAGGAGGCGCTGTTGTCACGGCATGAAGGGCTGGTGTTCGCAATTGCCTGCACGCCCCAAGGGTATGTGCCGACTCACAACAAGGCGTTTTCCCAGGCATTGACCGGCGATGCGCAGGTGGATGCCGTGCAGAATCGGACCAAACGCAAGTTCGAAGACCGTACGGGGATCCGCTGTGGTAGCCATCAACAGGCGGTGTTGCTGCAAACCTACACACGCGACACCGGGGAGTTGATGCACGACCTGTCGGTGCCGATCATGGTCAAGGGTCGGCATTGGGGTGGCCTGCGGCTGGGCTATAAGCCAGAGGCTGCCAAAGGCGTGCGCTAGGGGATTATTGCTATTTATGCAATGAAGCTATTCCGGGGATAGCTTTTTCCGACGGGAGTAAAACCGTAGCATGGCCAACATTGTTAGCCAGCTAACTAATGCTGCGGAGAAGCTCCATGCAAAACAAAGTCGATGTTGCCGTGATGATTGGCAGTGGCGTACCCCCAACCCTGCGTGCGCTGGGTCAGAAGGCGTGCTGGGTGGTGTTGCTCAACGGTGAGCAGCGCGGCACGGCGTTCGCCAGTCGCGATGAGGCAGAGGAGTGCAGGGCTGCCTGGCAAGCCTTGTTGCGCCTGGAACAGTCAGACAGCCTGCATTGAGGTTGGCTCAGTTCGCTTGATGCAGACGTTGGTTCAACTCATCCACGGCAATCGCCCATTCGGCGTCATCGCGCAGTTCTTCCTTGAGAAAGCTCGCTTGTTGCGCGGACCAGAAGGGGGCGTCGATCAGCTTCACATCTTCAGGCAAGGGGTGGGCGACGATAAAGGCGTCGATGGCGTCCGGGGTTGAATCCAGGCCCAATTGTTCAAACAGGGTTTCGAGGGTAGGAATTGGCGCATCCATATCGTTCTCCATGCAGGTGGGGTCGTTATGCATGGGAGGGTTGTGGCGCAGGAGAGTTCTATCGGATTGTCAGGAATTCAGGGCTCCGGCATCCACGGCGGACTTCAATGCCTTGGCGGCGTCCTTCGCTGCGATGGCAGCGGCGTCTACGGTTTTGAACCAACGGTCTTTTTCCACCTGATGTGTGGTCACCGTGGTCAGCGGTGGCTTGGCCCGCATTACGATCACTGCTTGGAATTCACCGTCTACTTCCCTTGCGTCGCCATGGATGAAAAATTCGCCGATATCAAATTCCGTCACGTAGAGCCTTCCCTTGGAGATAACTGCACTGGTGAAACTTGGCCCGCAGGGCACAAACTTCAGTGGACGGGCCAGTATGGCAGTTGTTGCGGGTCGGCGGCGCAGTTAAGTTATCCGGCAGACGAAACGATTGCTCCATGGGTGGGGTACAACAGGGCTTCAAGTTTCTTGGCCAGTTCGCAGGCCTTGACAGGGTCGCTACGAAAGCCTTTTATTCGGCCACTGAGCACTTCGCGTATGTGGTAGAAGTTCCTGCCGGCCGGTACGACTTGATAAAGGACTGAATCCGAGTACCCCTCAACGCCATTCAGGCGGTAGTATTGGGCTTCGTCCTGACAGGCGGGGTGGGGCAGCGAAGACATCGCGCGGTAGGGTGATCGTTGCAAGGCCTGCTCCTTTTGATCGATCCGGATGTGATGGGGTTGCAGCGTTTTGGCTGGTTTTGATCCGCGCTGCTGTTTTAGTATTGTCGTCGGCGGCCAGCGCTCGGTTCCATGACAGCGTGTCTATTTGTGTTTGCGTGTCGGAAACTGCATTTTTAATTGGGTTATTCTCTGAAGTTGGTCGGCCCGTATTCTCGCGCCGTTGAACCTGTGATCTCCTGTAGTGCCTGATGACCTTGCACAAGGTCCATCGCGTATGGCTGTACTAGTCTTTTGGCGCGACAGCGGGATTGTCTTCAGTTTTTTTCAAGAATGCGTTGTGTGATCGTGCCGTGATGGCCGTTTTTTTGTGCTGCCCGCTCTGGCGGACGGCGCTCTTTTCGAAGTGGGGGCGTTTCCTTGGCAGTCAGTAATCTGGATATGCACGCGTTGTTCGTGCTGGGTGATTTGCGCGCAAAGTTAGTCAAACAGTTTCAATCCCGTTTCGTTTACATTACCGAGCAGACGCCGGAAGGCATCTACATCGCAGAAATCGACACCGAAGCGGCCCTGGTGGTGGATGACAAGCCCCGGCTGGAGCTTAAAGTCGGCGACCACTTCCGCGCGGCGGTGTTGCCTAGCCGAGAAGGCGGCAAGTTCGAATTGAAGTTTCGCGACATCAAGTTGACCGTGTATGGCCTGGGCGACTATGCCTTCGTCTCCTCGACCGAAGGCCAGGGCATTGTGTTCAAGGAAGGCCACAGCGTAATGCTGGTGTTCGCCGCCAATGAGCAACTGCAGGAAGGCTTGACCAAAACCCTCAAGGCCGTCACCGGCAAGGCCGCCAAATGGCGCAAGGGTGAGCTGGTAACATTCAAGGCCAGTGAGTAATCAGCAAAAAACGCGAACACCCGCTATCTCCCGGAACCTCTACTACAGTTGAGTTGACTTAACTATTCAGAGGCTTCGCGCATACGCAGCAAAGCCGTCCGACATTGGCTGCGATATCGCGAGGTGCGAAGGCATGAAAGGATTGAGAACACTGTTGGCTGCGTCCCTGGCGACCCTGGGGCTTTCGGTGGCGACGTTGCCGGCTACCGCCGCCGAGGCACCGGTACATTTTGCCGACCTGAACTGGGAAAGCGGCAGCCTGATCACCGAAGTGCTGCGGGTCATTGTCGAGAAGGGCTACGACCTGCCTACCGATACCTTGCCAGGCACGACCATCACGCTGGAAACCGCCCTGGCGAAGAACGACATCCAGGTCATCGGTGAAGAGTGGGCCGGCCGCAGCCCGGTGTGGGTCAAGGCCGAGGCCGAAGGCAAGGTGGTGGGCCTGGGCGATACGGTCAAGGGCGCGACCGAAGGCTGGTGGGTGCCGGAATACGTGGTCAAGGGTGACCCCGCCAAAGGCATCAAGCCTCTGGCACCCGAACTCAAGAGCGTGAAGGACCTGGCGCGTTATAAAGACGTGTTCAAGGACCCGGAATCCCCGGGCAAGGGACGCTTCCTCAACAGCCCCATCGGCTGGACCTCGGAAGTCGTCAACAAGCAAAAGCTCAAGGCGTATGGCTTGGACGGCGACTACGTGAACTTTCGCAGCGGCTCGGGTGCGGCACTGGATGCCGAGATCGCCTCGTCGATCCGCCGAGGCAAACCGGTGTTGTTCTACTACTGGTCGCCGACGCCCCTGATGGGGCGCTACAAACTCATCCAGTTGGAAGAGCCGCCGTTTGACGCCGAGGCCTGGAAAACCCTGACGGACGCGGATAATCCTGATCCGAAGCCGACACGGTCGTTGGCGTCCAAGTTGAGTATTGGCGTCTCTGCGCCGTTCCAGAAGGAACATCCGCAGATTGCCCAGTTCTTTGAGAAGGTCGAGTTTCCCATTGAACCGTTGAATAAAGCCTTGGCGACCATGAGCGAAAATCACACCGCGCCACGTGAGGTGGCCCAAGCGTTTCTCAAGGAGCATCCGGACGTGTGGAAGGCTTGGTTAACCGATGACGTGGCGCAGAAGGTTGAAGCCAGCCTGAATTAGGCACTGATCTCACTGCCAGTCGGGTCCTCCCTGTGGGAGCAGGCAATCCAGCTCCCACAGGAAGGTGTATTTGAATGTCAGAACCGGGTTTGTACCGCTACCTCAAAGGTGCGTGGCGAGCCCAGGTAATACGCCGGCGATACGTGAGCAAACTCGGCATACACCTCATTCGTCAAGTTGCGCACCCGGCCCGTCACCGAGGTGTGCGAGTCCACCTTGTAGCGCAGGAACGTCCCGAACAGCGTGTAGGCCGGCACCGTCTGGGTGTTGGCATTGTCCGCATACACCTCGGCCACATACCGCGCATCGACCCCACCTTGCCAGTCCTCGGCGAAATCATACGTCAGCCACAGGTTGCCCACGCGCTTGGGCACATTGGTCGGTGTATTGCCCTTGCGCGAGACCACCGCGCCACTGGCGATTTTCTCATTGAAGTCTTCGTATTCGGCGTCGACCCAGGCGAAGTTACCTTCTGCCAACAGCCTTGGCGTGATGCGCAACGAACTGGCCAACTCGATACCCCTGGATGACTGCGCGCCGACCGGGATGCTGTTGGTCGGGTCTTGCGGGTCAGTGACGGCAAAGTCCTTGCGCTCGATCTTGTAGGCGGCAACGGTGGCGGAGCCACGGCCGTCCAGGTAATCAAACTTGCTGCCCACTTCCCACTGTTTGCCCGTCGAGACATCAAACACTTGCGTGGTGGTATTCGGTTGCTCGGCGGCGGTGCTGTACTGCACATACACATTGGCCGACGGGATGAACTGATAGGTCAGGCCCACGCGGCCGGTCACCGGTTCCCAGCTGCGCTTGAAGTGGCGTGGGTTGGTGGCCGTGACGACGCGGTGGTTGGTCACGTCCAGGTCGATGGCGTCATACCGCAGGCCGGTGAGCAGCGAGAGTTTATCCGTGAGGCCCAGGCGGTTTTCCACGAACAAGGCCTTGGTGGTGACTTCGCTGGTCTTGTCCTTGCTGAAGCTTTCCCGGGTTCGAGGGATGTCGTAGAAGTGCCCGGGGTCGAAGTTGCCTGGATCCACCGTGCTGTTGCCTGGCACATTCAGCGGGGTGTTGGTGGTGCTGTTGACCTTGTATTCGAAACCGCCGGACCAGGTGGTCGACAGGCCAAAGAGGCTGTCGTCATGGCGCAGCTCGAACTGGTTGCCGTTCTGCTCGCCCTGATGGCGCACTTGGTAGGCCGTCGAGCGGTTCACTGCGCTGTTGTCGGCGTTGTATTGGTAGGTTTCCAGGTTGCGGTAATCGCGCTGGCTGTCGAGGTGGTAGAGGGTGTTTTTCAGCGTGGTGCTGTCGTTGATTCGGTAGTCAATGATCGAGCGCGCCCAGATCGTCCGTTGCTCGTAGCGGCCGTCGGCGACGTTGTAGTTGTTGAAGCGGTTGTGCTTGTCGATCTTCAGTTCGCCCGCCTTGGGGTTGAGCACCGGCGTGCCCCAGTAGGGACTGTCTTCATGCTCGTCATGGTACTCCAGCGCCAGGGTGTGGGACAGGTTCGGTGTAAGGTCACTGAGCAGGGAAAACGCCAGGCTCCACGCCTCGCGCTGGTCGCGGTCGATGTAGCTGTGGTTGGTGTTGCGGCTTACATCCAGGCGTGCGTAATGCTGCACGTCGGCGCCAGGTTCAGTCAGGGCATGATTGACACCGAAGGCCATGCCAGCGGTGTCATAGCTGCCATAGGTGAGTTGGCCTTCGGCAGCCTGTTCCTCGCGGGTGGCCAGCTTGGTCACGTAGTTGAGCGAACCGCCCACCGAACCTGCACCGTTGATCAGGGAGGAGGGGCCGCCCACCAATTCCACCCGGTCATAGATCCATGCATCCACTGGCCGAGCCAGGCCAGTGGCGACGTTGATACCGTTGAACATCTGGGTGATCTGGCTGCTCGTAAAGCCACGGTAGGAGACAAACCCGCCAAACCCTGGCGGTGCGCTGGCGTTGACCCCGGGCAGGGTATTGGCCGCATCGCGGAAGGTCTTGGCACCGTGGCGCTCGATGTCATTGCGATTGGCGATGGCCACCGACGCGGGGGTTTCCCGCACGCTCAGGCCCAATCGCGACGCCATGCCGCTGGATTGGTCCAGGGTCAGGCCGGGTTCGGCCGCTTGGTCGCCATCAATGGTTGTCGGGGCTAACTCAAGGGCCCAGGCGCAGACAGGCAGGCAGACGAACGCGCCCGCCAACAGGGGTAGATGTTTCATGGTTGAATCCTGAAAAACTTGGCTTGAAAACAACGCACAGCCGCCCGTACTTCCTTGCGGAAACGGTGCTCAGTGCAGATCGGAAAGCGCAGGGATCAGGCGAAGGCAGGCGGAGCGCGCGGGTGCGCCGTGGGCCAGGTGAAGCGGGCAGGGATGTCGGCAGCCAGGACAATGGCGGGTGGTGGGGCGTGGGGTTGCGGCAACACCGCCACATTCAGGCTGGAACTCAGCGCCGGGCCCGTGCCACCCGTGGAACACAGCGGGCAACCAAATGCCTTGGACAGCGTGGGCAGGTTCTCTTCAGTGGAATTGGACGGCTTGGGCGCCTGGGTGCGCGGGTCCACCGTACAAAACTGACCGCCGATGCCATTGAGCTGCATGCCGACCATCTGCCCATGTCCGATACTGCAGGCGAACACATTGAACAGGACGCAGCTGTAGAGCATCCAGGCAATGAGCGAGCGGTCGGCACGGGCAAGTTTCATGGGGCGGCACTTTACCATCAGCCGCCGACGAAATGCCTGCAAAAAATCTCAGGGCGACTATCCTGATCCGCACCTTTTCAGGGAGAGCCAGCCATGAGCTTCGTTGTCGCACGATGGATTGTCGGCGTTTTTACCTGCATCAGCATGGTCCACCTGTATTGGGCCGCCGGCGGCAAACTCGGCAGCCTTGCTGCCATCCCCCAACTGCCCGGCGAATTCGCCAGCGGCCCAAGGCCCGCGTTCAAACCCTCCGCGCTGGGGACCTTCCTCGTGGCAATGGGGCTGGTGGCCATTGCGCTGCTGGTGTGCCTGCGGGCCGGGTTGTACTTCTCGGCAGTGTCCCATGGGGCGTTGCAATGGGGAATCAGCGCGATTGCCGTGCTGATGTTTGCCAGGGCGATTGGGGATTCGGAATTGGTGGGGTTCTTCAAGAAGGTAGGTGGGTCGAGATTTGCGAGGTTGGATACGTATTTTTATTCGCCGTTGTGTCTGGTGTTGGGGGTGGGGTTGTTGGTGGTGGCGTGGGGGTGAGGGCTGATTGCTCGTTAAGCAGGACATTCATTATCAAAGGTTGAATGCAGTACCGCGCAATCCCTAGGTTACGTCATCGTTGACAGTGCATCGCTGCGAAATCTTCTTGGAATGACATAGCCCCTTTACCCTACCCAAGGGTCGCTCAATAACGCCGTTACTGTCTTACGGGGCTTAAATATTTCGAGATCAGCATTTCTAAAAGAGGGATTTGCACCGTGCTAGCGTTGCCCGTCTGGGGCGATTTTTCTGTCGGTGAGCATGTGTCTGCGCTGGGGCATCTCTTTTGCAAGAAAGTTATATCAATTCTTTCGACTGTTACTATTGCGAAATTCTCGTTTTGGTCGGGGTAGTCTTAGTCATTGCCCGCATAACTAAATGAGGTAAGGTTTTAAAGGGTTTATTGTTCAACAAGCCATGTGGGTCGTAAGAGAAACTATCATTCTTACGCTCGGAATTGGTTTCGGTCGAATGGCTTTTTGTATATCAAGATGGTCGGCTAGATTTAAAGTTGGTTCAGCTCGTAGAAGCTTTCCACGTCGGTTTCGTATGGGCAGTAGCTTGCAAAGCAGGTCGCCGTCGCTCGAACAATGAGTAATGGGACTTCTTTCTCTATTGTTTCATAGATTGCTATTTTCTGAGCTTTCTCAATATTGGTTGATGCGAGATTTGATGGCGTTGGTAGTGGTGTCGTTATTCATTGTGCTCTAAGAGCTATTCAAGGAGGATGGTAATAGGATCACGGGTTTTCCGTTTCCTTCAAATGTGAAGTGCGGGCCATTTTTCTTATGGGGCACACATTGATATGTGTGGAGTTGGTGTGGGTGGCCATTGAGCTGCACGTGCCTGGGCCCTAGGCTTTACTTTTCAATGGTATCTCGCGGGCAGGGACTAAATATATGTTGGGTGTAAGATGACTCTGGTTGCTCGCACGTCGACGTAACCGGATTCATGAATGATTGGTCCATCGAGTTCAATAAGGAGTATTGAATCACCAAGTTTTAACACGGCGCAGTCCTCGTCCGTCACTTCAATCAATTCAGCTGTTATTTGATAAGTGCCGTTTACATGGGTGATCTGTGAAGTCGTATCGAAGGATGGCGTAACGTTTATCCCCCAAGAAAAAATTTCATCCAAGTCGAGCTCTACATCCTGATCATCACCGATGTTGGGAGGGACCCCTAGCCATGACGCGGTGCCACTTCCGATGGATGAGCGAAAGCTGACTAATAAAGTGTCTGCAGTGGATATTACTTCGGTAATTCGTATTTTCATTTCACTTCTTCGGTAGTGGAACTCTAACGACGGTGTTGTCCACATTCATGGTGTTGGTTTTAAGCTCAAGAGTCCAAGTCTCCTCATGATAGTGATGTCTGCTTGGTTTGCTGTTCATTTCGTGCGAGCCGTAACGGATGCTTCTTTTAGCGTCACTAGAGACTATCCTGTCACGATCGGGTGTTCCGGTTCGTGGGTTGGTGTTGGTGTGAGGACCTGGCCCTAGGAATTCATCCCACTTTCGCACGGTTTCTTGGGGTTTGACGGGTTTATTGGCGTAGGTTTCGATGTGATATCCCATTTTAGGCGGGATATTTGAGGGCATTGGGAGAAATGGCTCCCCATCATTGGCGTTTGCCTTCGTTCCTAAATCTTCTGCATCGCTAGTCGGCTTGCACTTGTCGCCACCTGGACAGGGGCTCAATCCTAGCGGATCAACCCATCCCATAGGATTGGGCACGTACTGGTAAGCATTGATCCCACCCGCCAACTTCACCGGGTCCGGCGTCAGGTAACGACCAACATCCGGATTGTAGTAGCGATGGCGGTTGTAGTGCAGCCCGCTTTCTTGATCGAAATATTGGCC